>JBIKSA010000104.1:0-6064 GCA_044348875.1 Erythrobacter sp.
CGAGGCTGAGACCTGCAGCAATGATCGCAGCCTCACGCTCTCTGACGAGCGCGGTGAGGAGGTCGAGCACGTCGAGACGCTCCTTGCTAATCGGCAGCAATCCCGCCTCGCTTTGTGACAGGTCGAGCACGTTTTCGACCTGCTCGGTCAGCCGCTCGACGGCGCTGAGGATCGCATCGACATATTCACCCGCCGCTTCCGGATCGCTTGCCGCGCCGCTCTTCAACAGCTCGGCATAACCGCCAATGGTGGTCAGCGGAGTGCGGAATTCATAGCTCATATTGGCCAGGAACCGGGCCTTGACCGCGTCAGCCTCCTCCAGCGCCTCGGCCCGTTCACGCAAGGCTTGCTCGGCCTTTTGCGAGGCAGTGATATCGAGCACGGTCAGCAAGCCGTTGCCGTCAGGCAGCGGTATCCCCGCAAAGCGCAAGGTGCGCCCGTCCGCCAGTTCGACCTGCCCACCCTTCTCACGCCGGTCGAGCGTTGCCGCCCGCACCGCCGCACCAATCAGGCTCGCCTCCTCGGGCCGCACCAGATTGCGGCTGATAGCGCTGAGCAGTTCGTCCGCGCTAGGATGCCGGTCGAGCAGGTCGGTGGTCAGGCCCCACGTGCCTGCAAAACTTCGGTTCCACAGCTGCACCGAACCATCAGGGGCAAAGATCGCCAGAGCCTCGAAAAGACTGTCGAGCGTTGCCGTGCGTGTGCGCAGCAAGGTGTCACGAACGGCTGACAGGGCAAGGCTCTCAGTCCGGTCCTCGGTGATGAGCACCAACCCGCCATCAGGCATAGGCTGGGCGACGACGCGAAGATGGGTGCCGCCAGCCAGTGGCCATGCCTCCTCAATCGAATCTTGCATCCCGAACCATGCCGTCCGTTCGCGGCGCCATTCGGGAAAATCCCGCACTTCGGGCGTCTGACCACGCTCACGCGCCTCGGCCAGAAACCGCTGGAACGGCGTATTCGCATCGATCGCTTCGTCGGTGAGCGAAAACAGCCGCCGAAAAGGGCGGTTGGCAAAGGTCAAACGCTCCTCGCCGTCGAACAGCGCAACCCCAACCGATAGCTGGTCAAGCAGCGCGCGCTGCGCATCACGGAAAGCGCGGAAAGCGCGGGCGACCTGCTGCTGCTCTTCGATATCGATGGCATAGCCCGCCACGCCTTCCTGCCCCAGCGGGAGGTCACTGACCCGCAGGGAACGGCGCGCGCCGTGGATCGTCGCGGCGACAACCCGTTCGGATTTGTCCTGATTTTGCAGCGTCGCGCGTGCGATGTCCGCCGGGGATTGCCCCTCCTCCGGCTCAAGCAGCTCGATCTGGCCCTGCACGACTTCAACAGCACCCGTCGCGCCCACGGCATCGACATAGGCCTGATTGACGAGCTGGAGCGTAAGGTCAGCGCCGCGAAACCACATCGGCATGGGCGCAGCCTCGATCAACCCGACGAGCGCGGCAAAGTCTCCTGTCGCGCGCGTCGCGGCATCGCGCAGGCGCGCCATCTCGGCATGGCTTTCAGTGAAGTCGAATACCCACACCAACGCGGCCCCGCCCGGGGAAACCTGTGGATCGGCGAGCGTGCCATATAGCGCGAGGCTCCGCTGCGAGTTCGGCAGGTTTATCGCCATGCGGAACGGCGCAGCGCTTTTCTGGGTGATCTGGATTTTTGCCCATAACTGCTCGAGCTGTCCGGTGGCGAGCCCGCCAGCTTTTGGGTTGCCCGCAGGTGCGGCAAGTTCCGAAAGATACTGCGGCATGGCCGCCAAACCCAGCAGCCGCGCCAGCTTGTCAGGCGCCTCAATTCGACCGTCAACCCGCACCAGCAGTGGCAGCGCGGGCGCGACATCGAGCAGTGTCTGCATTCGCTTGAGGCTGGTGCGGGCCGCTTTGGCGCGCTTCACACTCCGGTTCGCGCGCAACACGACAAGAGACGCCCCCACCGCCCAAGCGGCCAGCACGAGCGCGATCAGCACCAACGAAAGGGGCGAGATATCCATCGCTCAACCGCTATGCGCGTGGACGCACAAGCGCAACGGTGATGAACTCGCCCGCCCCCAACCCCGTGTAATTTTGGGGCGGAGCGGGCGGTTTCACATGATCAGTAGTGCCGATTAATACCGGTAGTGATCGGGCTTGAACGGACCAGCCTGCGGCACGCCGATGTAGCTGGCCTGCTTATTGCTGAGTTGAGTCAGCTTCACACCAAGCTTTTCGAGGTGCAACGCGGCCACCTTTTCGTCGAGGTGCTTGGGCAGAACGTAAACGTCGTTCTGATATTCGTCCGCCTTGGTGAACAGTTCGATCTGGGCGAGCGTCTGGTTGGTGAAGCTGGCGCTCATGACGAAGCTCGGGTGGCCGGTGGCGCAGCCGAGATTCACCAGACGGCCCTTGGCGAGGATGATGATCGACTTGCCGTCCGGGAAGGTGACCAGATCAGTGCCCTCCTTGATCTCGCGCCAGTCATAGTTGTTAAGCGCCGCAATCTGGATTTCGCTGTCGAAGTGACCGATGTTGCAGACGATCGCCATCGGCTTCATGCTCATCATGTGCTCGGCCGTAATCACGTCTTCATTACCGGTGGCGGTGACGAAGATATCAGCGCGCTTGACAGCGTCTTCCATGGTGACGACTTCAAAGCCGTCCATTGCCGCCTGCAGGGCGCAGATCGGGTCGACTTCCGTGACCATCACGCGCGCGCCGCCATCACGGAGCGAAGCGGCTGAGCCCTTGCCAACATCCCCGTAACCGGCAACGCAGGCGACCTTGCCGGCCAGCATCACGTCCGTGGCACGGCGAATAGCGTCAACCAGCGATTCCTTGCAGCCGTAAAGGTTGTCGAACTTCGACTTGGTGACCGAATCGTTCACGTTGATTGCCGGGAAAGGCAGCTTGCCCTGCTTGGCGATCTGGTAAAGCCGCATGACGCCGGTGGTGGTTTCTTCCGAAACGCCCTTGATCGCCTTGACGGTCTTGGTGAGGTAGCCAGGCTTCGCAGCGACGAACGCCTTCAGCGCCCGCTGGAATTCGATTTCCTCGGCATTGGTCGGCTCGCCCATTTCCTCGCCAGCTTCGATGCGTGCGCCCCACAGCGCGAACATGGTGGCGTCACCGCCATCGTCGAGGATCATGTTGCAGGTAAGGTCAGGGTCGGCTTCCGAAGCCCAGTCGAAGATGCGGCCGACGTAATCCCAGTATTCGGCCAAGGTCTCGCCTTTGATGGCGAAGACCGGGATATTGGCGGCGGCGATGGCGGCAGCGGCGTGGTCTTGCGTGGAGAAGATGTTGCAAGTCGCCCAGCGCACTTCGGCACCCAGTGCGACGAGTGTCTCGATCAGCACCGCGGTCTGGATGGTCATGTGCAAGCTGCCGGTGATGCGGGCGCCCTTCAGGGGCTGGGCCGCGCCATATTCTTCGCGCAGTGCCATCAGGCCGGGCATTTCGGTCTCGGCGATCATGATCTCGTCGCGGCCGAACTGGGCAAGCGCGATGTCCTTGATCACATATTCGATGGTCGGGGCGGCAGCGAGGGTAGCCATTGCTTCAATCTCCTAAGCGCAGATCGGCACGTCCTTGTGCAAAGATCTGGTTATGCGCCATGCCCCTAGCGGCAAGGGCGTCTCGAGGCAAATATAAACTTATCTTTATATGTCTATTTGTTGCCCGACGGATGGTACCCGCTATAGAAGGCGCCGGACACCCCCGACCTTTCAAAGCATGAGGATGCACACACGATGACCATTTCCGTTGGCGACAAGATCCCAGAAGTCACGCTGGTTAAGGCCACTGCTGAAGGCCCGCAAGCGGTCAAGTCGAGCGAATATTTTGCCGGCAAACGGGTGGCGCTGTTCTCCGTCCCTGGTGCCTTCACCCCGACCTGCTCGGCCAAGCACCTGCCAGGTTTCGTCGAAAAGGCCGATGACCTCAAGGCCAAGGGCGTTGATGAAATTGTCGGCACTGCTGTTAACGATGCCTTCGTGATGGGCGCATGGAACAAGGCACAGGGTTCGGATGCAATCACCATGCTGGCCGACGGCAACGCCGACTTCGCCAAGGCGGTTGGCCTGACCATGGATGGCTCCGGCTTTGGCATGGGCACCCGCGGACAGCGTTTTTCAATGGTCATCAATGATGGCGTGGTCGAACAGCTCAACATCGAAGAACCGGGCGATTTCAAGGTTTCGAGCGCAGAGCATATGCTCGGCCAGCTCTGAACGCTGACTGCGATACCACTTTAAGAGGGGGCGCTTCCCGGCGACGGGAGGCGCCCCCTTTTTCAATACGTCAAAGGCGGGGCGCCGGTGGCCATCCACAGCGCGAAACCCGCACCCAGTCCCACCGCGAGCAGCGCCCTGCCCCATGGCATCGGGCCAATCCCTTTAACCCCACCCATCGGCGGCCGGTCACCGCTTACCATCGGGCTGAGGAGATCATTGCCCTTGATCGAGGCGTAATAGGTGATTGCCGAAAGGTGCAGGACAATCAGGCCGATCACCACCCAGAAGAAGGTTTCGTGCAATTCGGTGATCGTGTCAGCCGCCATCACCCCCACCAGCGGATTGAGAGGCCCTGTCATCCCGTCATAGGGATCGCCCGAAAACAGGCCGAGGCTGACCTGCGTCAGCAGCGCCCCCAACAACGCCATCGTGCTCCAGCCGCCGATCGGGGAATGGCCGATCCGCCGTGCCGCTTCCGGCAAGGCACCGCGCAGATAGGCGATCACCTCGCGCGGGCCTTTGACGAATTGCGCAAAGCGCGCTGTCTCTGGGCCGACAAAGCCCCACGCGATCCGGAACACCAGCAGCCCGAGCAGTGTCAGCCCGAGCCGCTTGTGCAGCGCCCACTTCGAATTCTCCGCCGTCCACCACATAGCCGGAACCAGCAGAGCAAAGCTCCAATGGGTGAGGCGCAGCAGCGGATCCCACACCGTCACGTCACGATGACCGACGCCCGGCGCTTCGGAGGGACTGTCCATGCCGGTCTACTTTTTGTCGTCGAGCCGGAACTGATCGTGGCAGCCCTTGCACGAACCGCCCATCGCCATCGCCTGCGCGCCCGCAGCGGCTTTGTCGCCCCCGCCGGCAACACTTACCAGCTTGGCGCTTTCGTCGACCAGCTTTTGCGCCGCCGCCTTGAACTCCTCGGGCTTCTGCCAGATCGCAGGCAAGGCCTCGGTCTTGTAGCCATCATCGACACTGGTTCCCGCGGGGAAATGGGTCTCGATCTTGGCGGCGCGGGCGTTGATATCAGTGGCCTTGGCTGCGATCAGAGTAAAATCGGGCGCGTCTTTCTCAAGCTCGCCGCGCACCGCCTTGAAGGCATCACCGATCGCTTCGAAATTGTCGTGTCGTTCCTTCAACACCGGCGGAACCTCGCCGGTAAGCGTCGCATCGCCGCTTGCTGCGGTATCGGACGTGCCCCCACCGGAGCAGCCAGCCAGCGTGGCGGCCATGGCGGCAGTGAAAAGAAGGCGGGTGGCAGAGCTGCGCAGCATCGGAAAATCTCCTTCGAGCGGACATCGGAACTGATCCCGAGCCCAAGCTATGCTGCTTTATCGCTGATCGCAAACGGCAAAGCGGGGCGCGTCCTGCAAAGGATGCGCCCCGCTCTGTCATTCAGGCCTGAAAAAGCGTCAGCCCCGCGTGCGGGCCGTCACGCTGTCGGCTTCGGCGACGATCGCCGCTCGGTCCTCTTCGACCAGTGCCAGCATGGCGTTGCGGATGTTATCCGTGCGGCCATCAACAAGCCGGTCGATGGCCTTGGTGTTGGTTTCGCACCAGCCCGGCTTCGATCCACTGGCGACTTCGTCGCGGGTCAGCACACGGCGTGAGTGGAGGTTTTCGCCGACCTTGGCGACGCGCTCGACATTGAGTGTGGCCGTCCACCGGCATGCCAGCGTGCTCGGGCGACCGGCGACGCCAGCGCTACCGACCTGCGTGGTCTTCACCGAAACAGAACCCTTGTAATCCGCCGCAATCGGCCCGGCGGCATGGTCGATCACCACTTCATGCTCGAGCGCGATGGCTGGTGACGCCAGAGACGCCGCCAGCACTGCCCCTAGTAGGGTACGATTG
>JBIKSA010000067.1:0-11675 GCA_044348875.1 Erythrobacter sp.
AATGTTCGGAACGGCAACGATCAGAACGGAATGTCGTCGTCCAGATCGTCGTAGCCGCCACCGCCACCGCCGCTCTGGCCGAAGCCGCCGCCCGATCCGCCACCGGAGGAACCGCCGTCCTGATCCCAGCCTCCGCTGCTTGAAGCGCCGCCGCTTGCCCCCCCGAAGCCGCCGGAGCGACCGCCGCCGCCCATGCCGCCAGCTGCGCCATCAAGCATGGTCAGCGTCCCGCCGAGGCCCTGGATCACGATTTCTGTGCTGTAACGGTCCTGCCCGTTCTGGTCCTGCCACTTGCGGGTCTGGAGCTTGCCTTCAACGAAGACCTTGCTGCCCTTCTTCAGGTAACGCTCTACGACGCTGACCAGCCCTTCGGAAAAGATCGCGACCGTGTGCCACTCGGTCTTTTCCTTGCGCTCGCCAGTCTGGCGGTCCTTCCACGTTTCGGACGTGGCGATGCGCAGGTTGGCGACCTTGCCGCCATTGTTGAAGCTGCGGATTTCCGGGTCAGCGCCCAGATTGCCGATCAGCATGACCTTGTTGAGCGAACCCGCCATCGAAATACCCTCCCCGTCAATGTCTTGATCTCGCCCACGCAAGATGCGCTGCGAATCTGTGCCAGACAATAGGCAAGCTTGGCAGCCGGCGCATCAGCCGCCGGCGCTTAATCCACGGATCAGCGTGCGGGGTAGCGCAGCCGCCCCAGGAAGCGGGTCAGGCTTGGCAATTCGCGGTCTTTGCCCACGAACTGCGCCTTGACCTTTTCGAACCGCATTACACCGTCGATGCGCCGTTCGAGGAAGGCATGTGTGTCCGCCTTGCCTTCGCTGTCATCGTTGATGAACACGGCCAGCGTCGCGCTGTAGATGCCTGCAAGGATCGCGCGTTTGGTGTAGTGGTTGTAATCGGTCGCCGTATCTCCGGCGAGCCGCCACATGATGTCGGCCGAATGCCAGCCCAGCTTCAGCGCACGCCGCGCATTCTGGGGCTGGGCCATCACCGCCAGCGCGCGGCGCACCGCTTCGTCGATATGCGCAACAGCCTCCAATCGGAAGGCGACCAGTACGCGAATGCGTTCGCGGATTTTCAGCGTCGCAAGGCGTTCCTGCGGCCACTCCGTTTCCATTGCCTGATCGACTGATGCGATCCACGCCTCGATCATATCCATCGGCCTTGCGCCCGGAAACGCCAGCCGGGCCACATCCACATCAACCCCGGCCATTTCGGCAGCGGCGACGAGCGCGGTCTCGTTCCAGCCATCGAAGATTGCCGAAGCGGCAATATCGGGCGCGAGTGCAATGCGCAGCTCGTCCAGAGTGAGATCGCCAAAAGCGGTTGGTGCATCGGTCATATCAGAAAGAGGGCCCGTAATTTTTCTTGGTTCCCGCGGCCGAGCGCTTCTTGTCGGCGTTGTCGAATTCCTGCTTCAGCAGCGAATTGCCGCTTTGCAAGGTCATGTAGTCCCGCGCCGATCGGCCCGAATTGTCGTTGCGGTCAGGATCGCCGCCCTTCTCCAGCAGCAACCTGACAAGCGCCACATTGCGCGAATGCACGGCGGCAATCAGCGGCGTTTCGCCGGTCTGGTCGGCGACATTGACGGTCGCCCCGCCTTTGATCAGCGCCTCGACCCCTTCGGTGAAGCCCATCGAGGTCGCCAGCTGGAGCGGCGTGACGCCCTTCTTGTTCCGGATGTTCGGATCCGCCCCGCGTTGCAACAAAAAGCGGATCCACAAGACATCGTTGCGCGCCACGACGATGTGCAGACCGGTATCGCCGGTGGTGATGTCGCGGGTGTTGGCGATCTGGCTGCCCGGCTTGCTCAGCATTTCGGTGGCCTTGTCGCCCTCCCGATCCTTGACCGCTTCGAGGAACTGGTAACCTTCGGACTGGAACTGCGCGGCAGCCGGAACAGCGAGCGCAAGCGCAATGGCGCTGGCAATCGGCCCGCGAGCCCCTAATTTGCGCAAAACATCGAGAGCCAAGGTTTGATCCTTCCGCATTACCTGTCACACATGGAGCCAGACCATGTATCTGGCGAGGCCTTTTATCTGTAACGTGCCTGGCGCCGGGCAAGCATATCGTCCTGCCTTTGGCGCCTATCGCAAGCAACCAGTTAGCAGAGCATGAACCGCATCAACAAGCCTTCCTCCGCACGTTCTCTGGCGATTGCCGCTGCATTGGCGCTTGCGGGGTGCAATGCCGCCTCTCCGCAGCAGGAACCGCCGCTGGCCGGGGCCTCGATCGGCGGGGACTTCGCGCTCACCGACAGCGCCGGCAAGACCGTGCGATGGGGGGATTTTGCAGGGCGATACCGCGTCGTCTATTTCGGCTATGCTTTTTGCCCGGATGTCTGCCCCACGGATATGCAACGCGTGGCGCAGGGGCTGAAGGAGCTGAAGGCGAAAGACCCGGCCAAGGCGGCAAAGATCACACCGATCTTCATTACTATCGATCCCGAACGCGACACGCAGGCGGTGGTGGGCGAATTCGCCGCCGCGTTTTCGCCCGACATCATCGGCCTGACCGGAACACCCGAACAGATTGCCACTACGGCGAAGACCTTCAAGGTGTTCTATGCCAAGGGCGAAGCGCAGCCGGGCGGCGGGTATCTCGTCGATCATTCGAACGTGACATACCTGTTCGGCCCGGCGGGCGAACCGATCGCGACCCTGCCCACGGATCAGGGCGGCGCGGCAGTGGCGGCGGAACTGGCCCGATGGGTGAACTGAGAGAACACTTCTGGGAGCTGCCGCTGGGCGAGCTGACCCGGCCCGAATGGGAGGCGCTGTGCGACGGCTGCGGCCGATGCTGCCTGCACAAGTTGGAGGACGAGGACACCGGCGAGGTGGTGGACACCAACATAGCCTGCCGCCTGCTCGACACTGGCAGCGCCAAATGCAGCGATTACCGCAACCGCAAGGCATTTGTCCCCGACTGCCTGCGCCTGACGCTCAGGATTGTCGAGCAGGTTAGCTGGCTGCCGTCGACCTGCGCCTACCGGCTTCGCGCTGACGGGCAGCCCTTGCCCGGCTGGCATTATCTGCTTTCGGGGGACCGCGATGCCGTGCGACGCGCGGGCGTTTCGATCGTTGGCCGGGTGGTAAGCGAAGTGGATGCCGGGCCGATCGAGCATCACATCACCCAATGGCCCGACGCGCGGCGTGACTGGCGGGAGCCCAGCGCATGATCGATTGGCTGCGCGGTGCCTCGGTCAAGCAAGCGCCCGATCCCGATATCGACCTTGGCGGAACGCGGGTGCCGATCGTGCTCAAGCGAATGCGCAATGCGCGGCGGTTGACGCTGCGGCTCGCGCCTGACGGGTCGGAAGTGCGTATCACTCTGCCCGCCTGGGCCGAGGGGCGCGAGGCGATTGCTTTTGCCCATTCGCGCCAGCTCTGGCTCGCCGATCAGCTTGCTAAACTGCCCGCACGCACGGTCCCCGCGCCCGGCGGCGAAGTGCGCTATCGCGGGCAGGCGCTGCGCCTAGCATGGGAACCGCAAAACCCCCGCCGCCCAGTGATCGATGGCGATGCCTTGCGGATCGGCGGCCCGCAAGTGGGGCTTGAGGGGCGGCTGAAACGGTGGCTGGAGGCCGAGGCGCTGCGCCTCGCCGAAGCGGACATGCGCGATTACTGCGCGGCGGCGCGGCTTGATCCGGTGCCGATCGGATTGACCCGCGCGCAGCGGCGCTGGGGCTCATGTTCGGACAAAAGCCGCATCCGCATCAACTGGCGTTTGGTGCAGGCCCCTGATTTCGTGCGCCGTTCTGTTGTCGCTCACGAGGTCACGCATCTTGTCCACTTTGATCACTCGCCAGCCTTCCACGCTCTTCTGGGGCAGATCTTCGAAGGCGAAATCACGGCGGCTGACAGCTGGCTGAAGGAACACGGGCGCGGGCTTTACGCAGGCTTCGGGTAACCGACCCGTCCCCCTTTGCCATCCCGCGCGCGCACCCTATATTGCGGCGATGCGCATCGTTCCGTCTCGCTTCAACCCTGCTGGTGGCATCGCCGATTTCTGGAACGAGATCCGGCGCCCGCGGCCCTATCGCTGGTTGTTCCTCACGCTGTCGATCCTGCCGGTGGCAGGGATGCTGTATTGGGGGGCGAACAGCACGGTGTACGGCGAGCCGGAGCGTCCGCGCATCACCTATATCACCACGCTCGATGCAGGGCGTTCGGATGCCGAAATTGCTGCCGAGAACGCTGCCAACCAGCAGATCAAGGACTTGCGCGAAGCCGAGGAAGCGCGGATCGAAGCCCGCAAACGCGATATGTACAAGGCGCTGGGCAAGGCAGCGGGGATGGATGTCGAGAAAATTGAGGCCAAGGCGGAGGCCGAGCGCGCTGCCGAAGCCGCCGCTGCTGCCAAGCGCCGCACGGATGCCGGTGGCCATGCAACCGAAAGTGCCGGACAATAGCCGCAAGCGCGCCCCACACGGATAATGACTGGATGGCCGCGACCGCGCGGCTTGCCCAGCGTGCGCGGCCGCTTTCCCGACCCAATCCCGGGGTTGCTGCGCTTGCAGTACATGACGGCCGGGTTATCGCACGCGGCTGGACTGCCGCCGGGGGGCGTCCCCATGCCGAGGCCGCGGCGCTGGCGGGCCTTGCGCCTGACGTGCTCGCTCAAGCCACGCTTTATGTCACGCTGGAGCCGTGCGCGCACCGGTCAGAACGCGGGCCGGCCTGCGCCGATCTGATCGCCGCGGCAAAGCCGGCACGCGTCGTGGTGGGCCAGATCGACCCGGACCCGCGCACAGCCGGACAGGGGATCGCCCTGTTGAAGACGGCGGGGATTGCTGTGACGCTGCTCGATGACGCGGCCTCGGCTTCCAGCCTTGCGGGCTTCCTTACCCGCCATAGATATGCCCGCCCGTGGGTGACCCTGAAGCTGGCGACATCGCTCGACGGTTGCATTGCGCTGGCGGATGGGACGAGCCAGTGGATCACCGGCGAAGCGGCGCGCGCACATGTCCATGCCCGACGCGCCCGCAATGACGCAATCCTTGTCGGTGGTGGAACGTGGCGGGCAGACGCCCCGCGCCTCGACGTGCGGTTGCCGGGGCTGGAGGTGCGCTCCCCGGCCCGCGTGGTGCTAACGCGCGGAGCGGTGCCGGACGGGGTAACCGCTCTTGCATCGCCCGAAGCCATCGCAGGGCTTGCTGGCGTGCAATACCTTTATGTCGAAGGCGGCGCAGCCGCTGCCGCCGCCTTCATCGCGGCCGATCTGGTGGATGAATTGCATCTCTACACGGCCCCCATCCTGATCGGGGGTGATGGCCGCCGCAGCCTTGGCACGATCGGGCTGACCGGTCTTGCCGAGGCACACGGGCGGTGGCGCCTGCATGAACGTCGCCAGCTTGGCAGTGACAGCTTCGCCGCCTATTGGCGCACCCGCAACTCCTGAAGGAACCCGCACATGTTCACCGGCATCGTCACAGCCATCGGCACCATCGCCGCCGTCGATCAGCGCGGCGACCTGCGGCTGCGGATCACCGCCCCGCTTGATCCGGCGCGCATCGATATCGGCGCGTCGATCGCGTGTTCGGGCGTATGCCTCACCGTGGTGGAGCGCGGCGGCACGGCAGGCGATGCTTGGTTCGATGTCGATCTTTCGGGCGAAACCGTCAGCCGCACTGTACCCGCGATGTGGACCGCGGGCGCACAGCTCAACATCGAACCTTCGCTCAGGCTCGGCGACGAGCTTGGCGGGCATATCGTCACCGGCCACGTGGATTCAGTGGGCGAAGTGGTGAAGGTCGCGCGGGATGGTGACAGCTGGCAGATCGCAATCCGCGCTCGCGCCGACATGTCGCCGTTCATTGCGGAAAAGGGATCTATCACCGTCAACGGCGTGTCGCTGACCGTCAACGATGTGCGCGACCGTGAGGATCGCACCTGCGATTTTCTGCTCAACATCATCCCCCACACCGCCGCCGTCACCACGCTGGGGCAATTGGCGGAAGGCGAACGGGTCAATCTCGAAATCGACGTGCTGGCGCGCTACTTGAAGCGGATGCAAAGCCTCGCTGCGGCGGGGTGATCAAGCGCCCGGACGTGCTGCGCTCAACCGGGTAAAGGGCGCACGCAGTTCATCCGCGCTGGCGGCCTTGAGCGCGCCTGCCGCCACTTCTTCTTCCGACCAGAACTGCGACGGTGCAGTATCATCCATCATCGCCCAATCGGGAAATATCCGCTCGCCCATGTCTTCGGTCAGAAGCAGTTCGACATTGCAATGGCGATCATCGGCCGCAATCATCGCATAAAGCGTGTTGATAGCGTCTGCTGGCCCCTCGATCAGCTGAAGATACAGATCATGGCGACAGATCAGAGCGCCAGTAATCCCCTCACGCGGGTTGTTGCGCCGCGCTGCCGACAGGATGCCCGCCAGCATGGCCGTATCAAAGCCGAATGGCTGTGAGGCATAAATCAGACGTTTTTCGATAACGCGCTCCTTGGGCAGGCAATAGTTGGAACACTACGCCAAAGGATGTCCGGGGGATAGCGTCCATGAAGCAGTGGGAGGGCTGCTCAATCCTTCTTCAGGCCCGTCAGCAGATCGGCGAGCGGCCCGAGCTGTTCGCCCTCCGCCACAATACCCGCCGCCTTGCGCGCAGCTTCGGCGTTTGGTCCTTCGGCGTAAGGATCTATGGCAAGGCCGAGCGTCTGCGCCACCGCCTCGCCCAGATCGAACATTTCGCCGGTGAATTCGATCTCGTCGCAATCATCCGCTTCGAGTTCGATTTCTTCATCGTCGGTGGCCGGGCGCTGGCTTTCCTCGACGAACCGCAGGTCGACGGCTTCATCGATGGTCACGGGGAAATCCTCGGCGCTGATGGCGCAGGGCTGCATGATCGCAGCGCGCAGCCGTCCTGTGGCCCGGATTGCGCGGGGCTTCTGTTCGAGGGCTACCTCGGCGCGAAGGAACTCCACCGCGCCTAGCCCGAAGCGGGCGGCCAAGGCGACACGTTCGGCCTCGGTCGCCTCGATCACTACGGATCCGGCGGGCAGCGGGCGGGCCTTGACCATGCGGGTCAGTTCGGAAGGGGGCAGGGGCGCACTCACCAGATGGCGCTCGCTTTCAGCATTTCAGCCTCGGAAAAGCGCCCGAGGCGTTCGAACAGCTTCATCACACGTGCCGCCACGGCGTGCGCGCTGGCGGCTTCGTCCGCGCCTTCGGTAAAGGTGACATTGCGCCCGACAGCTGCGGTCAGTTTTTCCAGATCAGCGCCGTTGAGCGCGCTGCGATAAGCCCCCAGCCTGCCGCCAAGCACGCTCATCAATTTGCCGATACGCTTGCCCACGACAACGTCATTGACTCCGAATTCGCGCAATTGCCCGTCCATGTCCTCGACGAACAATTCAGCGAGGAGAGCGCTTTCGGTGCGCATTTCTGACGCTTCCAGCCGGACCATCACGGCGCTCAGGATAGCGGTGATCATGTCGAACCGCCCGGCCACCGAATCTGCCACGCAACAATCGGTGTAATAGTCGGAATCGCGCGCAAGCTCGATCACGCGGTGCCACAGCGGACGCACACCTTCGCGCGGGTCAGGGGCTGTGCCGAGCAGGCGGGAGAGGAAGGACATGAAATTACGGGCCTTTCGCGCAAAGGGGCAAGCAACGGGATGGGGATAAAGCCCCTTCGCTCGCTACGCTAACGCACGAGCAGCGGATGCGTTCAACTGCAGTTCAACGCAGGCACGCCACCGCTTTCCCATATGGTGCGTTGCAAGCTTGCGCCTAGCCCCTTAAAGCACCTCGCCTAAGGGACAAGCCCAAGAGACAAGAGCGCAAGGCGCGCAGCACGAAACGGGACGACACGGTTTGGCGCAAATAATTCCAGCAAGCGCGATTAATGCAAACTGGCGCAAGGCCCGCACCGCTGCGCTGCTGGCGGCGTCGGCGGTGCTGTTGGCCGGCTGTACCTCGATCCGCGAATCGCGCGGCTACATTATTGATCCCACTCTGACGTCGCTGATCCAGCCCAAGATCGACAACCAGCAATCGGTCGAAGGCACGCTGGGGCGGCCGACCTTCACCAGCCAGTTCGGCACTCCGACTTGGTATTACGTGTCGAGCGTGACCGGACAGCGGCCCTTCAACCAGCCGCGCATTCGCGATCATTCGGTGCTGGCTATCGTCTTTGATGCCGGGGGCAGGGTCAGCGACGTGCGGCGCAGCGGGGTCGAGAAGGTCGTGTTCCTCGATCCCAACGGCAACAAAACCGCAACGCTGGGCCGGGAACGCGGCTTCCTCGAAGACCTGTTTGGCAATATCGGTCAGGTCGGCGGCGCAGGCTTGGGCGGCGGACCGGGCGGTGGTCCGGGCGGCGGCCCTAACGGGCAGTAAGCATTCGGGTATACCCGCGCGCTTGATCCGCGGCGCGGGCGCTCCATATTGCCGGCATGACACACGATCCTTCGGCCCACGGCCTCGTGCAATGGCACGGCACCACCATCATCGGCATCCGGCGGGGCGATACTACGGTTATTGCCGGCGATGGACAGGTGTCGATGGGCAACACCGTGATGAAGCCCAACGCACGCAAAGTGCGCCGCATTGGCGATGGCAGTGTGATCGCAGGTTTCGCCGGCGCGACGGCCGATGCTTTCACCTTGTTCGAGAGGCTGGAAAAGAAGCTTGAACAATATTCAGGCCAGCTGATGCGCGCCAGTGTAGAGCTGGCCAAGGATTGGCGCACCGACAAATATCTTCGCAATCTTGAGGCGCTGATGATCGTTGCCGATCATGACACGCTGCTAGTTCTGACCGGCAATGGAGACGTGCTGGAGCCGGTGGGTGATATTGCCGCGATCGGGTCGGGCGGCAATTTCGCGCTTGCTGCGGCGCGGGCGATTGCCGATTATGAAGCCGACGCCGAGACCATCGCCCGCAAAGCCATGGCGGTCGCGGCAGGCATATGCGTCTTCACCAACGGCAATTTGACGGTCGAGACAGTTTAGCCCTATCCGCCGCCGCACCGTGCGCAGGGCACGTCAGGGCGGGCAATCATCGGAACATGACCCAAGGGCAAGATGGCAAGATCGTAGCGATCCAGCTGCTGCGCGCGCTTGCCGCGCTGATCGTGGCTGCGGTTCATATCGCCTTCGGCTTTGCCGATTTCCTCGGTTCCGGTTTCGGCGACGGCTGGCGAGGCGAGCGCGAGGCCCAGCTGGCGGTAATGCTGTTTTTCATCGTATCAGGCTATGTGATGGTCGAAGCATCGGGCAACCGCTTCGGCACGCCGGGCGCGCGATGGGAATTCTGGAAGCGGCGCTTCGTGCGGATCATGCCGCCATACTGGCTGGCAACCGGGTTGATGGCGGGCGTGCTGGTGATTTTCTTCGGGCGCACGCTTGATCCGGCGCATATCCTCAAATCGCTGATCCTGCTTCCCGAATGGCCTGGTAAGGGCGAGCTGCGTCCGCTGGTGTTCCTGTGGGTCGGCTGGACGCTGCTTTATGAAATGGCGTTCTATTCCGTGTTTGGGCTGTTTCTGCAGTGGCCGCGCAGGCGGGCGATCATGGGGATGATAGGCGTGCTGGGCATCGCAATCTTGGCGGGCCCTTGGGTGCCGCCGGTCGATCCGCTGCTGTTCGCGCTGACCCGCCCGCTGCCGGTGATGTTTGTGGCAGGCATGGGGCTGGCGCTGTGGCGCGGGCGCGGCGGCGTTGTGCCGTTATCCTTGCGCTGTCTGGCGCTGATCGCGATCGTCCCGGCGATGCTGCTGGTGCCGGCTCCCGAGGTTCCGACGGCGGGCGGCTGGGAGTATCTTGCATGGGCCGGGATTCCCGCCTTGCTGATCGGGGTGGCGGCGCTAGGCGCTCCGCTTGCGGTGCCTGCTGCTGCCGTAGTCAACCGGGCAGGGGATGCGAGTTATGCGCTGTACCTGCTGCACCTGCCGGTCGCCTGGTTCTGGCTGTGGTTCTGGGGGAGCCTGCCATTCTTCGACGCAGGGCCGTGGGACTATTTCCTTAGCGCGCTTGCGGCAAGCATAGCGGCGAGTTGGCTGTTCTTCCGCTGGATCGAACGTCCGCTGACGCTGGCCTTGAACCGGCGGCTGGGCTCGCCACATGGGCAGGTAACACCAGCTTGAAACGGACATGATGGACATTCCCGCTACCCAATCGCTCACCCCCAAAGCCATCGTCGCTGCGCTTGACGAACACATCATCGGACAGGCCGAAGCCAAGCGCGCGGTCGCGGTAGCGCTGCGCAATCGTTGGCGCCGTCAGCGGCTCGGCGCGGATTTGCGCGACGAGGTTACGCCCAAGAACATCCTGATGATCGGCCCCACGGGCTGCGGCAAAACCGAAATCAGCCGGCGGCTGGCAAAGCTGGCCGAGGCCCCGTTCATCAAGGTCGAGGCGACCAAGTTCACCGAAGTCGGCTATGTTGGGCGCGATGTGGAACAGATTGCCCGCGATCTGGTCGAAGACGCGATCCGGCTGGAAAAGGAGCGCCGCCGCGAGGCTGTGCGCGAAGCTGCAAGTACGGCAGCCATGGACCGCCTGCTGAATGCGCTGGTCGGCGATAACGCGTCCGAAGCCACCCGCGAAAGCTTCCGCCAGCGGATCGTCCAGAATGCGATGAACGATGTCGAGGTCGAAATCGAGGTGAAGGATACCCCCGCCGCGCCGTTCGACATGGGCAACATGGGCGGGCAGATCGGCATGATCGACCTCTCGGACATGATGGGCAAGGCGCTAGGCAAGAAGCCCACGCGCCGCCAGAAGCTGCGCGTGCCCGATGCCTGGGACCGGCTGGTGGATGAGGAGGCGGACAAGCGGCTGGATCAGGATGACGTAGCCCGCGTGGCGCTGCTGAACGCGGAAACCAACGGGATTGTGTTCCTTGACGAGATCGACAAAATCGCGGTCAGCGACGTGCGCGGCGGCAGTGTCAGCCGCGAAGGGGTGCAACGCGATCTGCTTCCTCTGATCGAAGGCACCACGGTTGCCACGAAATACGGGCCGATGAAGACCGACCACGTGCTGTTCATTGCCAGCGGCGCGTTTCATGTTGCGAAGCCCAGCGATATGCTGCCCGAATTGCAGGGCCGCCTGCCGATCCGCGTGGAGCTGCGCGCACTGACCGAGGCGGATTTCGTGCGCATCCTGTCCGAAACGCGGGCCAATCTGGTCGCCCAGTACAAGGCCCTGCTGGCGACCGAGCAGGTCACGCTCGACATCACCGATGATGCCATCCCCGCCATCGCCCGGATCGCCGCGCAGGTGAACGCCACCGTCGAAAATATCGGCGCGCGGCGATTGCAGACGGTGATGGAGCGATTGCTCGAAGAAATCAGCTTCGAGGCCGAGGATCATGCCGGAGAGACGATCACCGTCGATGCCGCCTACGTTGAGGCGCGGCTGGCCGGGCTGGCGGGCAATACCGATCTGTCCAAATATATCCTGTAAGCCGCGGGGGCGGGACGCCGTGGCAGCCCGCCCCCTTTGCCGGCGTCATTCGCCCAGCAGATAAGTCCGCCAGAACATCAGCTGCGACAGGAAGGCGTAATCCGAATTCGCCTTCTTGGCGAAGCCGTGACCTTCGTCGGCGGCGACCAGATGCCATGCCTTGCCGCCGTTCGCCCGGATCGCGGCGACCATCTGATCGGCTTCGGATTTGGGCACGCGCGGATCGTTAGCGCCGGTGACGACGAACATCGGC
>JBIKSA010000040.1:0-20108 GCA_044348875.1 Erythrobacter sp.
AATGGCCCGGGCGATGCAAAGTCGCTGCTGCTGACCGCCCGAAAGCGCGGTGCCGGAATCCTCCAGCCGGTCCTTCACCTCGTCCCACAGACCCGCGCGGGTTAGCGAGCGTTCGACCACCACATCCAGATCCGCCTTTTTTTCGGCCAGCCCGTGAATGCGCGGCCCATAGGCGATGTTTTCGTAAATCGATTTGGGGAAGGGGTTGGGCTTCTGGAACACCATGCCGACGCGGGCGCGCAGTTGCACCACGTCCATTCGGCTGCCGTGAATATCCTCGCCGTCCAGTTCGATCAGACCGGTCACCTTGGCCGCGCCAATCGTGTCGTTCATGCGGTTAAAGCACCGCAGGAACGTCGATTTTCCGCAGCCCGACGGGCCAATGAATGCGGTGACGTAATTGGGCGAAATGTCGATGGAGACGTGGTCGATCGCTTTTTTGTCGCCGTAGTAGACACAGACGTCCTGCGCGCGGATCTTCGCGCTCTGGTCGGTCATTTTGGGATGGATTACAGTCACCAGCGTTTCTCGAATTTGTTGCGGAGGTAAATGGCGAGGCCGTTCATCGTAAGCAGGAACACCAGCAGCACGATGATAGCGGCACTGGTGCGTTCCACAAAGCCTCGGTCGATTTCATCGGACCACAGGAAGATCTGCATCGGCAGAACGGTGGCGGGTGAGGCAAAGCCTTCAGGCGGGGTGGCAACAAAAATGCGCATCCCGATCAGCAGCAGCGGCGCGGTTTCGCCCAGCGCGCGGGCCATGCCGATGATCGTTCCGGTCAGCATTCCCGGCAGAGCCAGCGGCAGGACGTGGTGAAACACGACCTGCACCGGCGAAGCGCCAATCGCCAAGGCACCGTCGCGGATGGAGGGCGGCACCGCCTTGATCGCGTTGCGCCCTGAAATCACGATCACCGGCATCGTCATCAGCGCCAACGTCATCCCGCCAATCAGCGGCGCGGATCTGAGGTTGGGAAACAGCGCCAGAAACACCGACAGGCCCAGCAGGCCGAAGATGATCGAAGGCACGGCCGCAAGGTTGCTGATCGACACTTCAATGATGTCGGTCCAGCGGCCGCGCGGGGCATATTCTTCAAGATACAGCGCCGATAATACGCCGATCGGGAAGGCCAGAACCAGCGTGACCAGCATCGTCAGCATCGAACCCTTGAGGGCCCCCCATATGCCGACCGATTGCGGACTGGTCGCGTCCGAACGGGCCAGAAAGCCCCAGTCCCAGTTGCGCCCCAGCTTGCCTTGGTCCGACAGCTTTTGCGCCAGCGCCCGAAGCTCTGCCGGCCCTTCGCCCTGCAAGGCTCCCGCCAAAGCCGATGTGGTCGGCAGGTAGAATGTCTGGCTACGGGTGATCAGGTCCGGATCGGCGGTCAGCGCGGCGGCGACATCGCGCCAGCCTTCGGGCGCTATTTCCGCGGCGGCGTCCTTGCCCAGTTGCTCTTCGGCGAAGAAGGTCACCACATCGGGCAGGCCCTGCATTTCCAGCGTCTGCACGGCCGAAGGGGCCGCCAGTGACACCGGATCGCCCGTGACGCCGCTTTGGGCAAAATCGATGGTCACGGCGAGTTCCGCACGCTGGAAACCGGCCACCCCGTTCATCAGCATATTGCCGAGCAGGAATACCAGCACGGCGACCGAAAACACCACCGCGCCGAGGCCGATGCGGCGGAAATTACGCTCGGCACGGTAACGCTGCGCGAGACGCTTTTCGAAGGCAGGGGTGCGCGTCGGCCCGCGGGTTTGCGGGGCGTCGTCAGCATCTTGGGGGAGGGCGGGAGAACTCATTCGTAAGCCTCACGGAAACGCTTGACGACGCGCAGGGCGATGAAGTTGAGCGCCAGCGTCACCATGAACAGCACAAAGCCCAGCGCGTAGGCGCTGAGGGTGGCGGGGTGATCGGTGCTCTGTTCGCCGGTCAGCAACTTGACGATCTGCACGGTGACAGTGGACATCGGTTCGAGCGGGTTGGCGGTGAGATTGGCGGCGGGCGAAGCGGCCATGACCACGATCATGGTCTCGCCAATGGCGCGGCTGACGGCGAGCATGACGCCGGCAACAATACCCGGCAACGCCGCAGGGAACAGCACGCGGCGGATCGTTTCGGACTTGGTCGCGCCCATCGCGAGGCTGCCATCGCGCATTGCGCTGGGGACTGCCGCCATCGAATCGTCGGCCATTGATGACACGAAGGGAATGATCATCACTCCCATCACGATGCCTGCGGCCAGCGCGCTTTCGGTAGAGGCGCTGGTGATGCCGATGGCGACCGCTGCATCGCGGATCAGCGGGGCCAGCGTCAGCGCGGCAAAATAGCCGTAAACCACCGTCGGCACGCCTGCGAGCAGTTCCAGCAGCGGCTTGATCCAGGTGCGCACCCGCGGGTCGGCATATTGGGTGAGGTAGATTGCGCTCATCAGCCCCAGCGGGATCGCCACGATCATGGCGATGATCGCGCCGATGAAGATGGTCCCCCAGAACAATGGCACCGCGCCATAACGCGATGGATCGACCGCATCGGGGCTGCCCATCGTGTCCGGGCCCCATTTGGTGCCGAACAGGAAATCGATAGGCGAAACCATCCCGAAGAACCGCACGGTTTCGAACACCAGACTGACGAAAATACCCAAGGTGGTGAGGATCGCCACCAGCGAAGCGAGCAGCAGGATCATCATCACTGTCCGCTCAACCTTGGTGCGCGCGCCGAATTGCGGGCGCAGGCGCAGGAACGCCATGGCTCCACCGACCATCGCGATCAGCACCGTCACGATGATACCGATGGTGTTGTAATGGGCAAAGGCGTCGCGGAACGGCGCGATCAGCGGCTCCGCCTCGTTATTGAACACGCCCGGCGCTTGACCCAGCGCAACAGCGCGGGCTTCGGCAAGGAAGGCGTCACGTTCGAACCCGAAGAGCGGCAGGCTTTCCGCGGCCGAGGAGGCCAGCACGGTTTGCATCACCAGTTGCGGCGCGATGGCCGACCATGCCACGACGAACAGCAGCACCGGGATGACCACCCACAGGGCGACATACCAGGCATGATAAATCGGACGCGATGCCGGCCGCAGCGCCGGATCGCTCGACGCGAAGCTCCACGCCTTGGCACGGCCCGCCAGCCAGCCCAGCAGACCTAGGCCCAAAGCAATCAGGATCAGCGTGATCGGCGACATGTACGGCCCTGTTTTCCTTGCTGGTGCGCGCGTTGATATTCAAGCCAGGTTTGTCTGGCCAGCAGCGCTGGCGGGTTCCGGCTACTTCGCCATGACGGCGCCATGTTGAACAAATAAGTCAGGTTTATGACAATTGTGCGATTCCCGTGCCGACTGCCGCTCCGTCGTCCTCCGTTGAGGTGTCCGGGTTAACCTGCCCACCACTATCGGCAAGCGGAATCCGTACAACCGCGCGCGTGCCCTTGCCGAGCGCGCTGGTAATGTCGAGCCTGCCGCGGTGACGTTCCACAATATGCTTCACAATCGCCAGTCCCAACCCTGTCCCGCCCGAAGCGCGGCTTCTGCCCGGGTCGGTGCGGTAGAAGCGGCGGGTGAGGTGCGGGATCTGATCGGGGGCGATTCCTTCACCCTCATCGGTCACCGCGATCCGCGCCAGATCGCCCTGTGCCATATCCAGCTTTACGGTCACCGGTTTGTCGGATGCGCCGTATTTCAGCGCATTGTCGACCAGATTGCGCACCACTTGTTCAAGCTGTTGTCGATCCCCGGCCACCACCGGTTCGGCGCCGATGTCCACACTGACGCGATTCATCCGGTTCGATCCCGCCGCATCGTGCGCGGCGCGTTCGACGAGCGAGGCCAGGTCGATGCGTGTCGTTGGCAGATCGTGCTTTTCCGCCTCGACCCGTGACAGGCTCATCAGGTCGCTGACCAGCGCGTGCATCCGCTTTGCCTCACGTTCGATGATGCCAAGGAACTTCTGCGCGGTCGGCGCGTCCAGTGTGTCGCTGCCTTCCTGCAATGTTTCCACATAGCCGAGAACGGCGGCCAACGGCGTGCGCAGTTCATGGCTCGCATTGGCGACAAAATCTGTGTGCGCACGGCTAATGTCGGCCTCGGCCGTCTGGTTGATGAATTCGAGCATTGCCAGCCGGTCGTCGATTATCTGGCGGTTGATCTGCCAGATATCCCCCCGCCGCACGAGCCCGCGAACGATCGCCTCGTTCTGGCTGTCTTCATCCAGTAGCGAAATCGCCTGAGGGTTGCGCAGCGCCACCCGGGCGTCCTGACCGATCACATGCGGCCCCAGCAGCTTTCGCGCGGTCTGGTTTGCCAGCGCGATGGTGTTGCGGTCGGTGATGACCTGCGGGATTGATGACCGTTCAATCAGATCGCTGATCGCCTCAAGTGTCAGGCGCTGCTTGACCTTGGCTTTCGGGGGTTCAGGCGGGCGTCCGGCGGCAACCAGCAATGATCCCACCCACACCGTCAACACCGCCAACGCGATGACCACATCGGTTCCCAACAGCAGCAGCGCCATAAATGTCACCGCCGCAAGCAGGATCCCGGCGGTGGGGATGTTCTGGCCGCTGCCCATGGCGGCGACGCTTACAAGCAAGAACCGGGTGAGGGAAGGGGGCGTGAGGCTGATGCGAGCGGAGCGCCAAAACGCAAAAGGGCGGCAAAGCCGAAGCCTGCCGCCCTGTAGCAACCACTCATTAAGTGGTGACCCCTACGGGAATCGAACCCGTGTTTCAGCCGTGAAAGGGCCGCGTCCTAACCGCTAGACGAAGGGGCCGTCGCAGTTGCGAGAGGCGCCTTTAGGGGTGTGTTTTGGACCGGTCAACCCCCGAGTTGTGCGCCCAGCAGGAAAATCCTCACGCACCGGCTCAATCGGCGAAAGCCGCATCTTCCAGCTGCAATTCCGCCGCCGGGCGACTGCCCCAATCGTCGATCTTTGCGCGCCCCGCCAAGTGGAAACGACGGCCCTGATGGCGGTGTAAAAGGGTCTGCCCCATCTCGCTCTCTGCCGCCCGGAATGCGATGGCCTTGAAACTGCGCCCGTCATTGCCGCTGGCAATCAACCGCAAGTGATCCTTGCCGACGATATCTGCCTTGATGATCCGCACCGGCCCGATGGCAACCCGCGGCGCAGGCCAGCCGACACCGTATGGCCCGGCCGCTTCCAACGTTTCCACCAATTCGGTCGTAAGCCCGCCGGGAGCCAGCGCCAGATCCAGCAACATCGCCGCCCCTGCGCGTGCACGGTCCACATCGCGGCCAAGCCGTTCATCAAGGAACCCGGCAAAATCGGCAAGCCGCGCCGGATCAATCGTAAGCCCTGCCGCCATCGCGTGCCCGCCGCCTGCCACCAGCAGCCCGGCCTCGCGCGCGGCGATGATCGCTGCGCCCAGATCCACGCCGCTGATCGACCTGCCAGAGCCTTTGCCCTGCAATTCGTCGAGCGCGATGACCACCGCAGGTTTGCCGGTCTTTTCCTTGATCCGCCCCGCCACGATCCCGATTACGCCGGGATGCCAGCCGTGCCCCGCGATAACCTGCACCGCCATATTGTGCTGGCCCGCCAACTGCGCCTCGGCTGCTTCCTGCACTTCGGCTTCGATCGCGCGGCGTTCCTCGTTCAATTGTGAAAGCTGCGCGGCGATGGCGCGGGCTTCTTCGGGATCGGTGGTGGTGAGCAGCCGCACGCCCAATGTCGATTCGCCAATCCGCCCTCCGGCATTGATCCGCGGGCCAAGCGCAAAGCCAAGGTCGCTGCATTGCGGCGCGCGCGTCAGGCGGCTTGCATCCATCAGCGCCGCCATGCCGATCCGGTCGCGCCGGGCGAGCACCTTCAAACCTTGCGCCACGAAGGCCCGGTTCAGACCGTGAAGGGCGGCGACATCGGCAACTGTGCCCAGCGCCACCAAATCAAGCAGGCCCATCAGATCGGGCTCCCGGCGATGATCGCCGAACCAGCCTTTGCCGCGCAATGTGCGCACCAGCGCCACGCCCAGCAGGAAGGCGACGCCGACGGCAGCAAGGTGGCCGTGGGCTGCGCCGATGTCACATTCATCAAGGCGGTTGGGATTGACCAGCGCGGTCGCCGGCGGAAGTTCGGGCGAGCATTTGTGGTGATCCACCACGATCACGTCCACCCCGGCATCGCGGGCCATGCCCAACGCTTCATGCGCCATCGCGCCGCAATCCACGGTGACGATCAGTTGCGATCCGCTTTCTGCCAGCCGCACCAGCGCCTCACCCGAAGGGCCATAACCTTCAAGCAGCCGGTCAGGGATGTAATAGCCTGCCTCCAGCCCCAGATGCCGCAGCAGTTCGACCAACAGCGCCGCACTGGTCGCACCATCGACGTCATAATCGCCGTAGATCGTGACCTGTTCGCCCGTCATCACACTGTGGGCAAGGCGGGTTGCCGCGGTGTCCATGTCCCGGAAGATCGAAGGATCGGGCAGGAAGCCGCGCAAGGTGGGCTGGGCGTGACGCGCCAGATCATCTTCGGCAACACCCCGGGTCAGCAGCAGTTGATCGAGGATCGAATGATCAAGGCCGGGCAGCCCGCCTGCCGGCGCCTCACCCAGTTCCATATTGCCGCCGCGCCAGCGCCATGCCTTGCCCGAAAGCGAGGCGGATACGCCCAGAACGGGAGCAAAACCGGGCGGGGGCAAGGGGTTGGTGGCCATGGCCTTGCGTTCTAGCGCAATCCGCGGTGCGGCAACAGGGCGGCGCGGTTGACAATCGACAGGCGCGCAGCGCAGCCTTCGCGTCATGACTGTTGCATCTTCCGTCCCGCCACGCCTGCTGATCATCTGGCACAGCCGCACCGGGGCGAGTGCGGCGCTGGCGCAGGCGGCGGCCGAAGGGGCGGGGGATGCGGCGTGGCTGGTCGGTGCAGATGGGGCGCTACCCGACATGTTGCACGCGGCCGATGCCTATCTGTTCTGCTGTCCGGAAAATCTGGGGAGCATGAGCGGGTTGATGAAAGAGATGTTCGACCGCGCCTATTATCCGCTGCTGGGCCGGATTGAAGGGCGGCCCTATGCAACGATCATCGCCGCCGGGTCCGACGGGGAGGGCGCACAGCGGCAGATCGACCGGATCGTGACGGGATGGCGGCTGCGCCGGGTGACAGAACCGATGATCGTCAATCTGGCGGCGCAAAGCCCCGAAAGGATTGCGGCCGCCAAGCAGGTGCCGGAAGCGGCGCTCGACAAGGCACGCGAGATCGGCGCGGCTTTGGCGGAGGGGATACGGCTTGGCGTGTTCTAGGGTTTGCTCCAGAATGGGACAGGTTGACCGTTTGGGGACTCGACGAGACTAGGCAAACGCGCCAAACGAAACACGGGAATTTTGGTGTCAATTCGTCAAGTTACGAGAGGGGCCTGGACGATTTCACAGTCGCAGCGCGCTCAGCCTGCCGAGCTGTACCTGCTTTTCGCCAAGGGTAAGCGGCCTGACCGCCGCGCGCTTCGGGATGTTGCAGGGCGCCAGCCTTCGGTAAGCGTCAGCCATGATCCTGATTCTGACGACGCGCCCGATGCCGGGACGCTGTGGCCCGGGCAATTGCATTGGCTGGAGCTGCTTCGCGACGGGATGACCTTTGATCTCACCGGGCTTGCCCCAGGTCCCGCCGGCCCGTTTCCCGATGTTGCGCATCGCTTCGATCTTCCCACCTTGCCCCAGACCTCGGAACATGAGGCGCTGGTGCTGCGCCCCGGGCCGCATATTGCCGCAGCGGGCAACAGCCTGCCGATGATGCGCGCAATGCTGGCGCTTGCCTGCGATCTGGTGCGCCAGATGGAGGATATCGTCGCGGTGGGTTGGGGGCCAGCAAAGACGGCGATCGGGCGGCGGTTTTTCGAATCCGTCACCAGCGCCTGGCTTGATGGCGGGCCGTTCCCGGCGCTGGGCCTGACCGCCTTCGTCGAAGCTCCTGATAGCGCGCTGGAAAGTGTGGGCCTTGGCTTCTGGACTGGGCAGGAGCTGCGGATCGAGCCGCCTTTAACCGCCGACCGGGTGGCAGCCACGCGGCTTGGCATTCGCCTGATCAATCATTTGGTGATCGTTGGCCGCCTCGATTCATCCGAGCGGGTCGTAGCGCCCGATGGCACGCGTCTGGTCCTGTGGCCGTCGCACAATCGCGCGTTGATCAGTGTGCGCCGCGAATAGGGATGCACCCCCGGGATCACAGTAAAAACCTGGCGATCCTCGCCTTCCGCTCGGTTAATGCGCGGGGATCGGCGGGATACAACCCCGGATTGCAGCGCCACCACCTGCTGCCCTGCCAATTGCTGTCACAACGCTGTTTTGGACACATGTTTGCCCATGTCGGACTGGTAAGGGCCGGGTTCGACGATTTCCGCCGCAATGGCATTCTGCTGCCCGCGACGGAAACCACCTCGGTTTACACCGGCATGCCGCTGCACCGCGGGCCGCACCCACGTTACAACGAGGTAGTGATCGCCCGCGTCGGCCGGATCGAGGCGCGCTGGTCGTTGGCCCGCCGCCACGATGATGCAGCCGCTCTGATCGAAGCATTGATGCGCCTGCACCTGCTGCAAGGCGCGCTTCGCCGGCGCTTGCTCGCCCAGCGTCGGCGGGTCGTGCTCAATCGCAAAGACCCGCTCGGCACCGGCTTCGATTTCACAGAACTTGACGCGATGGCGGAAAGCCTGTGGACTGCTGAGTAGGGATCACTCCGCCGCTTCGGCCATCGCACCCCATGAGGTATAGCCTGAATTGGCGAGCAGCTGCGCCTTTGCGGCGTGATATTCGCGTTCCATCCGGGCGACCAGATCTTCGACCGTGCCGACTTCCTTGATCGGGCCGATGCCCTGGCCCGAGCCCCAGATGTCCTTCCAGGCTTTGGCCTTGGTGTTGCCGCCGCTGCCGAAGTTCATCTTGCTGGGATCGCTGACCGGCAAGTCGTCCGGGTCCATCCCCGCCGCCTCGATCGAGGAGCGCAGGTAGTTGCCGTGCACGCCGGTGAACAAGTTAGTGTAGACGATGCCTTCCGATGATCCTTCGACGATGCCGTTCTTGTATCCTTCGTCGGCGTTGGCTTCCTTGGTGGCAATGAAGGCGCTGCCCGCGTAGGCAAAGTCTGCGCGCAAGGCTTGGGCGGCAAGGATTGTCGCACCGTGCCCGACGGAGCCGGACAGAGCCACCAGCCCGTCAAACCACTCGCGGATTTCCTGCATCAGCGCAAACGGCGAGAGCGCGCCTGCGTGCCCGCCCGCACCGGCTGCCACCGGGATCAGCCCGGTAGCGCCCTTTTCGATCGCCTTGCGGGCGAAGCCGTTGTTGATCACGTCATGCATCGTGACCCCGCCCCAATTGCGCACCGCAGTGTAGATATCCTCACGCGCGCCCAATGAGGTGATGATCATCGGCACCTGCCACTTTTCGCACGTCGCCATGTCGGCATCGACACGGTCGTGGGTTTTGTGAACGATCTGGTTGACCGCAAAGGGCGCAGCCGGACGATCAGGGTGGGCGCGGTTGTGGGCGGCCAGTTCTTCGGTGATCTGGTGCAGCCATTCATCCAGCTGCGACTGCGGCCGCGCGTTCAGCGCCGGGAAGCTGCCGATAATTCCCGCCTTGCACTGCGCGATCACCAGTTCCGGGCCGGAGACGATGAACAGCGGCGATCCGATCAGCGGCAGGCGCAGGCGATCGAACGGGGCGGGAAGGGGCATTAGTTTCTCCTCAAAACGTGTCTTGGGTTAACCCGCGTCTGTAACGAGGGTTCCTGATGTGCCAAGCGTGATTTTTGGCGAGGCTCGCGTTCAGGCGAGCAGCGCTTCCAATCCGTAAAACCGGGCGGCAGTACCGGCATAAAGCGCCGCCTTCTCATCCGCGCTGGCCGACCGCGTGAGGCGTTTGAACGCGTTCCACAACACCGCGTAATCAGCGCCCCAGTAATCGACGGGGTAATTGCTTTCGAACATCGCGCGATGCGGGCCAAAAGCTTCGATGCAAGTTTCGATATAGGGCCGCCACAGCGCAGCGAGATGCTCCGATCCATGCCCGGCACATGGCCCGTCTTCCGGCAAAGCGCAGAATGCCATCGCCAGCCCGCCCAGCTTGACGACCACGTTCTGGCACTTGGCAAGCTCGTGGATATTGCGGCGCCATTCGTCGAAGCGTTCGTGCAAGCGGCCCTTGTAAGCGCCGACACCCAAAGGCGTGCCGCAATGGTCAAGGCAGATCGGCTGATCGGGGAAGGCGCGGGCAAGGTCGATCACATCGGGCAATTGCGGTTCCAGAACCCAGGCATCGAACGTCATTCCCCGTTTGCCGAGTTCCGCAAACCCAGCACGGAAGGTCGCGTCGCGGTACAGGCCTTCGGGGTGGTGGAACGGCGGGCCGAGAACATCGGCATCCGCATCCCACGCGCCGGCATGGCGAATGCCTTTGAACCGTCCCGGTGCCGCCGCGCGCAAGGCATCCAGCACCGGGCCTGCGTCGCTCCCCAGCATCAGGTTGGCATGGCCGACAATGCCTGCACAGTAGCGCGACGGGCCGTACAGCCCGCTCGCCGATTGGGCGGCGACGCCGTTTACAAATTCAACCTCGCCCACCGGTTTCAGCGCGTCGCCATAGCTGCCGTTATAGAATGCGCCGCACTCCATGAAGACGGTGCCGATGATGTTGTGGCCGCTGGTCAGGTGCGTGTGGAGTTGGTCGAAGGTGTAATGCGCATTGTCCACCAGCGCGGCGACGAAGTGATGATGAGGCTTTGGGAACATCGGGACCATGGCCCGCAGATCCCACAGGTGATGGTGGGGATCGATAATCGGCAATTCTGGTTCAAGGATGGCTTCGTTCACGCAGTTCTCTCCCTATTCCACCGCCCGCTTATAGAGGTGCCAGGTCGCGTGGCCCAGTACCGGCAACGCGATCAGCAGCCCTAGGAACCCCGGCAACATCGCGAGGAACAGCAGCAAGGCGATGATCGCCGCCCACCCCAGCATGACAGCCGAATTGCGCCGCACCACGGCAAGGCTGGTGATGATCGCGGTCAGGAAATCGACCTTGTGCTCGACCAGCAGCGGCAAGCTGATCACCGTCATCGCGTAAAAGGCGAAAGCCATCGCTCCGCCGACCACGCTGCCGACGCCGAGCATCGCAAGACCCGGCGGCGTCACCAAGGCTGCCACCGGATCGCGCCCCAGGCCAATGCCGGCCATGAACACCGCGAAGATGGCATGGGCAACGATCATCCAGAATGAAAAGGCGACGAACGCGATCACCCCCATCGACAGAATCTGGTCATCGCCGTGGCCCTTGAGCGCGCCCAGCACTGCGCGCCATGACAGCGGCTCTCCCGCTGTGCGCCTGCGGCTCGCTTCGTACAGCCCGACCGCGACGAAGGGTGCCACCAGCGGAAAACCGGCAATAGCGGGGATCAGCCAGCTCAGTTCGCCTCCGGTGACGGTGAACCACCCGATGACAATGCCCGCCAGCACATAGACGCCGCCGAAGAACAGGCCGAAGTGCGGCATCGCGAGAAAATCGCGCCAGCCTGCGGTCAGGGCCGCGGCAAGATCGCTTGTTGTCAGGTTGCTCGATACCTTCGGAGCCGGAGGCGCGGCAGGGACACCCGGACTTTGCGGCAAGCCTTTCACTGCGGGCGCTCTCCCTCTCTCCAGGCAAAGTTGCGCGCAAAAGCGGCGCTGTGCAAGCCTGGCCAGCTCCGGTCAGACTGCCACGGCCGAATTGGCTGCGCTGAGCACCGCGCGCACGCTGGCCGTGGCGATGTCCTCGTCAATCCCGCAGCCCCAGATCGTACGGCCATCAGGCGCCACGCATTCAAGATAGGCTGCCGCGCGCGCATCTGTGCCTGCGCCCAAGGCGTGTTCGGTGTAATCCACTACCTCAAGCGCGACGCCAAAGGCTTCGCGCAAGGTGCCCATGACACTGGAAATCAGCCCGTTGCCGCGGCCCGAGACGTTTTGTTCGGCCCCGTTCACCGCGATGGTTCCGGCAAAGATCCGGGTACCATCAGATGCGCGGCTTTCCTCGTAGCGGACAAGCTGGAAATGCTTTGGGTGGATCTTGACGTGATAGGCGCGGCGGAAGGCATCCCAGATATCGGCGGCGTTGAGTTCCCGGCCCAGCTCGTCCGCTATAGCCTGCACGTGGCGGCTGAAATCGCCCTGCATTTTTTTGGGCAGCTTGATGCCTTGGTCTTTCTCCAGCACCCAAGCGAACCCGCCCTTGCCGGACTGCGAATTGACGCGGATCACCGCTTCGTAGCTGCGCCCCAGATCAGCCGGATCGACGGGCAGATAGGGCACGCGCCACGCTTCGTCGTTCTGCGTCTCGCGCGCTTCGAAGCCCTTCTTGATCGCGTCCTGATGGCTGCCGCTAAACGCGGTGTAGACCAGTTCCCCGCCATAGGGATGGCGCTGGTGGACGGGAATGTCGTTGCAATATTCTACGGTCTCGATGACCCGGTCGATGTCCGAGAAATCGAGGCGCGGATCGACGCCTTGGGTGTAAAGGTTCAGTGCCATCGTCACGAGGCAGCAATTGCCGGTGCGCTCGCCGTTGCCGAACAGGCAGCCTTCGACGCGGTCCGCGCCCGCCATCAGCCCCAGTTCCGCCGCCGCGACCCCGGTGCCCCGATCGTTATGGGTGTGGAGCGAAAGGATCGCAGCTTCGCGATTGGGCAGGTGGCGGGCGAAATACTCGATCTGGTCGGCGTAGATATTGGGTGTTGCTGCTTCGACCGTCGCGGGCAGGTTGAGGATGATCGGATGTTCGGGGGTGGGGGCCAGCACCTCCATCACTGCCGCGCAGACCTCGATGCTGAAATCCAGCTCGGCGGTGGAGAAGGTTTCCGGGCTGTACTGGAAGTGCCAATCGGTGCCGGGATAACGCGCCGCTTCGTCACGCATCACCTTTGCGCCTGCGACGGCGATGGCCTTCACCTCGTCCTTCGACATCCGGAACACGATGTCGCGCCACGCCGGGCTGACCGCATTATAGACATGCACGATTGCTGCGCGCGCGCCTTCAAGGCTGGCGAAGCTGGTGCGGATCAGGTCTTCGCGGCTTTGTGTCAGCACCTGCACGATCACGTCTTCAGGGATCGCATCGGATTTGACCAGGCCCGAGATAAAGTCGAACTCGGTCGCGCCCGCGCTGGGAAAGCCGACTTCGATTTCCTTGACGCCGATCTCCACCAGCAAGTCGAAGAAGCGGCGCTTCTTCACAGCGTCCATCGGATCGATGATCGACTGGTTGCCGTCGCGCAGATCGGTGGAAAGCCAGCGCGGCGCTGTCTCGATCAGGCGCGATGGCCATTGGCGGTCGGGCAGGTTGATCTGGCCGAAGGGGCGATACTTGGCGGAAGGCTCTTTGAGCATGGGCATGGAAGTTGGCTCGTCGCGAAAGGAGTGGGAGGCTGCGGCGGGTTACCCTTGGGAGCGGTGCCGCGCTGTTCCTCGCACGCGGCTTCCTACGCCCAAGGGCGCATAAGTCGAAGCAGCAGGGTCAGGTTCCGCGTCATGGCCCGTAGTCTTTGCCGATTATTGCGCGGGCTGCAAGTCGGGAATGCCGCAAATCATCCGCAACGCGCGTCGCGGATAATATTCTGTGCATCCAGCATGATCGACAGGCGCGGATTGGTCGGATCGGGATTGACGAAATCTGTGCTGCCGAACGCAACAAAGCGCAGATTGTCGGTGCGGCCGATCGTTCTGGCAATTTCTGCGCGGGTGGACTGATCGGCCAGCTTGCCGATGAAAGGGCCCATCATCGGCGCGCCGCAGGTGCGTGAGGCCGGGTCAGTCAGCGTGCCGCGCGCGAACGGGCCGGGCGCAGCGCCGGGGGCAGGGGTGGCGACCGTCGGAGCAACCGTTGCGGCAGGCGCCGGGGCCCCACCAGAGGCTGGGGTCGCCTCACCCGCCGTGCCGATGCGCGCGGCAAAGCTTTCGGCATCATTGCGGGGCTTGGCAGGCTCATTCCCGCAGGCAGCAAGGGCGAGGGCGGTGAGCGTAAAGGCAAAAGCGCGAGCGACGGTGATCATGGTATCCAATCCATCAGGTCCGGTTTCTTGGCCAAAGCGCCCTTTGCGTTACCAGTTTATGACAGGCCAGCCATTAGTTTCGGTGCCGCAAACGGTCCGGTGTCAGCTGATCGATGCGCGTCACACCCATCAGCCGCATGCCGCGCTCGATCTCGTCTTTCAGGATGCCCAGCGCGCGTTCAACCCCCTCCTGACCGGCTGCCGCCAGAGCATAAAGATAGAGCCGACCACCCGAAGCCGTGGTCGCGCCTGAACACAGGGCTTTCATCACATGGGTGCCGCGTCGCACGCCGCCGTCGCAGATGATCTCGATCTGCCCGCCCACGGCATCGACGATCTCGGGCAACTGGTCGAACGGCGCGCGGCTGCCGTCCAACTGGCGTCCGCCGTGGTTCGAAATCATGATCGCATCCGCGCCGATCTCGACCGCGCGGCGGGCGTCAGCGGCGCTCATCACACCCTTCAGAACGAAAGTCCCGCCCCATTGCTGGCGAATTGCGGCAGCGGTGTCCCAGTTCATCGACGTGTCGAGCATCGTGTTGAAATATTCGGCAATGCTGACAGCCTTTCCGCTGCCTTCAGACACGTGGGTATCGAGGTTCGGTAGCCGGTTTCCCGCAACACATAATCCATCGTCCAACGCGGACGGGCGGCGTAGCTTATGATGCTGGCCGGCGTGAAGCGCGGCGGGGTTGTGAAACCGCTCCGCAAACACCGCTCACGCTTTCCTGAAACGATGGTGTCGACTGTCAGCGCCAGGGCATCGAACTTGGCCGCCTGGCAGCGTTCGATCATGTGGGTGTTCAGCCCTTTGTCCTTGTGGACGTAAAGCTGGAACAGCTTTGGCCCGCTGGTCAGCGCGGCGATTTCCTCGATACTGCGGGTCGCGAGGCTGGAAATGCCGAACCACAGGCCGAACTTCTCCGCCGCTTTTGCCACGGCCGTTTCGCCCTGCCAGTGGAACGCGCGTTGCACCGCGGTAGGGGACAACATCAGTGGCAGCGCCGACCTCCGCCCGAGGATGGTGCAGGAGGTGTCAATTGTCTCGACGCCCGCCAGCACATCCGGCACCAGATCGACACCGGAAAAGGCCGTCGTGTTGCGTGCCTTGGTCAACTCGTCGTCGGCGGCGCCATCGATATAGTCGAACACGGGAAACGGCAGCCGCGCCTTTGCCAGCTTTCGGAAATCATCGATGTTGTGGCAATCGGACAGGCGCATCGTGGCGACACGCCTGCCCGATTGAAGTGGTGTTGTCGAGTTACCGAAATTACTGCTTTTCGAAGGCGACGCTGATGTCGAGCTCGACCTCGTCGCTGACGAAGGGGATGCCGTAGTTAACGCCGAAGTCCGAACGCTTGATTTCGGCCTCGGCCTCAAAGCCGACGGTTGCCTTTTTGTTGAAAGGGTTGGCGCCTGCGCCGGTAAATTCGGCCTCGAAGGTGACCGGATTGGTCACGCCGTTCAGCGTCAGATCGCCGGTGATCGTCGCCTTGGTGGGGTCTTTCGCATCGAGCTTGACGGATGTGGAGACAAAGCGGGCAGCGGCGGGAGCGGGGCCGAAGAAATCGGGCTTGCCGCCGTCCTTTCCGGCGCGCAGCAGGTGATCGGTCAGGCCCTTGCTGGCAGTGGTGACATTGGCGACCGGGATGGTCACGTCGACCTTTGCGGCATCAAGATTGGCGGGATCGATCACCAGCGTGCCAGCGACATCGCCGAACAGGCCGTAGTAATCGTTGAATCCGAAGTGGTTGACCTCGAAAGCGATGAGCGAGTGGGCGGGGTCGGCCGTGTAGGTTCCGGCGGTGACGCGCGAGGCATCCTTGGCGCCAGGAAGCTGCGGGGCGCCCTGTGCCGTCAATGCCGGAGCAAAGGCGGTCATACCTGTTGCAAGGGCGACGGCGGCAACGGCGGCAAGGGTGGTGCGGTTCATCGGATCGGGTCTCCTGTAGGTGCAGGAAGCCAATGCCCGACACAAGGCGATGGTTCCACCGCCCGTCGCAGCGGACGGGCGGTGTAAATTTTTCAGGCTTAGTTCTTCGCCTTGTCCACCAGCTTGTTGGCAGCGATCCACGGCATCATCGCGCGCAGTTTTTCACCGGTCTGCTCGATCGGGTGGGCGGCGGCCATCTTGCGCGCAGCCTTCAACTCAGGTTGCCCGGCGCGGTTGTCGAGCACGAAGTTTTTCACGAAGCGGCCTGACTGGATGTCGGCCAGCACGCGCTTCATTTCGGCCTTGGTTTCCGCCGTGATGATCCGCGGACCGGTGGTGATGTCACCATATTCGGCGGTGTTGCTGATCGAGTAGCGCATGTTGGCGATGCCGCCTTCATACAGCAGGTCGACGATCAGCTTGGTTTCGTGGAGGCACTCGAAATAGGCCATTTCGGGGGCGTAGCCGGCCTCGACCAGCGTTTCGAACCCGGCCTGGATCAGGTGGGTGATCCCGCCGCACAGCACGGCTTGTTCGCCGAACAGGTCGGTTTCGCATTCCTCGCGGAAGTTGGTCTCGATGATACCCGAACGCCCGCCGCCGACGGCGGAGGCATAGGCGAGGGCAACGTCATGCGCCGCGCCGCTTGCGTCCTGATGGATCGCGATCAGACAGGGCACGCCGCCGCCCTTCACATATTCGGAGCGCACGGTGTGGCCCGGTCCCTTGGGCGCAATCATGATCACGTCGATATCAGCAGGGGCTTCGATCAGGCCGAAGTGGATGTTGAGGCCGTGGGCAAAGGCGAGCGCGCTGCCCGGCTTCATGTGGCCCTTGAGGTCGTTTTCCCAGATGCCCGCCTGATGTTCATCGGGCGCGAGGACCATGATGAGGTCAGCCCACTGCGCGGCGGCGGTGTTGGAAAGCACCTTGAAGCCTGCGGCCTCGGCTTTCTTGGCCGTTGCCGATCCTTCGCGCAGGGCGATGGCGACTTCGGCCACACCGCTATCGCGCAGGTTCTGGGCGTGAGCGTGGCCCTGCGAACCATAGCCGACAATCGCGATCTTCTTGGGCTTGATCAGGTTCAGATCGGCGTCGGCGTCGTAATAGACTTTCATCACTGTTCTCTCTTGTGTGTTGAATCTGCTGAATTTCGTTAGACGGCCTGCGCTCCGCGCATCATGCCGACAATTCCGGTGCGGCCGACTTCGACCAGCCCCAGTTCGCGCATCAGGGCGATGAAGCTGTCGACCTTTTCGGGCGGGCCGGTGATTTCGAAGATGAAACTTCCGGTGGTGGTATCGACCGGGCGGGCTCGGAAAATATCGGCCAGCCGCAGCGCCTCGACCCGCTTTTCGCCTGTGCCGGTCACCTTGATCAGCGCCAGCTCGCGTTCGACATGCGGGCCTGCGGTGGTGAGGTCGGTAACCTTGTGGACCGGAACCAGCCGTTCAAGCTGGGCTTCGATCTGGTCAATGACCCGCGGCGGGCCGTTGGTAACGATGGTGATGCGGCTGACCGCGTGATCTTCGGTTATGTCGGCCACAGTCAGGCTGTCGATGTTATACCCGCGCGCGGTGAACAACCCGGTGATCTTCGCGAGAATCCCCGGTTCATTATCAACGGTGACCGCGAGCACGTGGCGCTCGGAAGCTGCTTCAGCAATTTTCATTGGCATTGTGCGTGTCCTAGACCAGCGCCTTGGCTTCGTCGTCCATCGTCCCGTCGACCTTGTCGCCGTACAGCATCATGTCGGTATGCGCCGCACCGCTCGGAATCATTGGCAGGCAGTTTGCATCCTGTGCCACCATGCAGTCGACGATCACCGGCCCGGGATGATCCAGCATCCGCATGATACCGTCGTCCAGATCGCGTTCCTCGGTAATGCGAATGCCCTTCCACCCGTAAGCTTCCGCCAGCTTCACAAAATCAGGGAGGCTGTCCGAGTAGGAATTGGAGTAGCGGCTTTCATAGGTCAGTTCCTGCCACTGGCGGACCATACCCATATATTCATTGTTGAGGATGAACACCTTGACCGGCAGGCGGTACTGGCTGGCCGTGCCAAGTTCCTGGATATTCATCTGGATGCTGGCTTCACCCGCAATGTCGATCACCAGCGCATCAGGATGCCCCAATTGCGCGCCGATGGCGGCGGGAAGGCCATAGCCCATCGTGCCGAGCCCGCCCGAGGTCAGCCACTTGTTCGGGTCTTCGAAGCCGAAATACTGCGCCGCCCACATCTGGTGCTGGCCGACTTCGGTGGTGATGATCGGGTTGCGCTGATGGGTGAGGGCGTGCAGCCGCTCGACGGCCTTTTGCGGCATGATCATGCCAGGGTTTTTCACGGAGCGTTCGGGGTAGGCAAGGCATTCGCGCGCGCGCCATCCGGCGATGCGCGCCTTCCATTCGCCGAGATTGCGCGCCTGCCGCGTTCCCCACGCATCGATCATCTGCGCCAGCACCGTCCCGCAATCGCCGACAATTCCCATGTCGACCGGCACTGTCTTGTTGATCGAGGAGCGGTCGATATCGATGTGGATCTTCTTGGAATCCGGCGAAAAGGCGTCGAGCCGCCCGGTGACGCGGTCATCGAAGCGTGCGCCGATGCAGACCATCACGTCGCATTGGTTCATCGCCATGTTGGCTTCGAAGGTTCCGTGCATCCCTAGCATCCCGAGCCAGTCGGGATGCGTCGATGGAAACGCGCCAAGGCCCATCAATGTCGACGTGACAGGCGCGCCGCTCATGTCCTGCAACTGCCGCAACAGGCGGCTCGCCTCAGGCCCGGCATTGATGATCCCGCCGCCGGTGTAGAAGATTGGCCGCTGGGCAGTGGCAATCCAATCGACCGCCTCGATGATCTGCTCGGCGGGCGCAACGGTCTGCGGAGCGTACCGGTGTGCACCGGCACGAACAAGCCCACGGCGCTCGGATGGGACGGCGATTTGTACGTTCTTCGGGATATCGATAACCACCGGGCCCGGCCTGCCGGTGGTCGCAATCAGGAAGGCTTCCTTGATCGTCGCAGCCAGATCGGCGGGGTCTTTCACCAGATAATTATGCTTGGTGCAGTGGCGGGTGATGCCAATGGTGTCGGCTTCCTGAAAGGCGTCGGTCCCGATCAGCGCGGTCGGCACCTGACCGGTGATGACGACCAGCGGGATCGAATCCATCCACGCATCGGCGATCCCGGTAATCGCATTGGTCGCGCCGGGGCCGGACGTGACCAGCACGACGCCTGGCTTGCCGGTGGAGCGAGCATAGCCTTCGGCGGCATGGGCCGCGCCAGCTTCGTGCCGGACGAGGATGTGGCGGATGCGCTCATCCCCGAACAATTCGTCATAGATCGGAAGCACCGCGCCGCCGGGATAGCCGAATACATATTCGACACCCTGCTCGATCAGGCACTGCACAAGGATCGCAGCCCCGCTCATGGCGCTGGATTTGTTGGCTGCGGGCGGGGCAGGGTCCGGCTGACCGGGCACGGGGAACTCCATCTGTTCACATCCGCCGGGTAGGCGGAAACGCATTAACGAAAAACCGGTCCGACGCAGGGGGTTGCGCATCGGACCGAGTTGTGAGGCCGCTAAAGGTTATAATCTGATGGGTCAAGCCATTTTAGCGCAATAATGATGCAAAATGGCCTTCAATGTCGATATTTTCTGATTCATAATTTGGGTGGAACCGCGCCCAATCGGCCGGCGGCTGTCGCCGGAACCAAGTGAATTGGCGCTTGGCATAATTCCGGGTCGCCTGCTGGCCGGCTGCGATCATCACGTCGGAGTCGATCGCGCCAGCAATGTAGGCCATGATTTCCGGCACACCGATGGCGCGCATCACCGGCAAATCCGGGTCCAGTTCGCGCGCGAGCAGGGCCTCGACTTCGGCAATGGCGCCGGCTTCCAGCATAGCTTGGAAACGGACATCGCACCTGTCGTAAACCCATTGCCGCTCGGGCTCGACGATCAGCGGGTGGAGCATCACGTCCTCGCCGATGCCACCCGCCTTGGCGAGCTGCCAGTCCGCGAGTGTCACCCCGGTGGAGCGCTTTACCTCCAGAGCGCGGGCAATGCGCTGGGCGTCTGTCGGCGAGAGCGTAAGGGCGCGTTCAGGGTCTTCGAGTTGAAGCAGCTTGTAGGCGGCTTCATCGTCCA
>JBIKSA010000092.1:0-7865 GCA_044348875.1 Erythrobacter sp.
TGACCCTGCTTACCCCGCTGCTGACGATTGCCTTCGGGACATGGCTGACGGGCGACGAGATCGGCTGGCCGCTGATTGTTGGCGGGACGATCGCGCTGGCAGGCGTGGCGATCATCGTGATCCGCCCAAGCCGCACGATCTTCAAACCCCGGTTGGCAAGGACCGATCTCTAGGCACCCACTGTTCCACGTGAAACGCCCTCCAGCCGCAGGCTAGAGGGGGTCTAAAAGGGGGCTAAGCGGGGTCTAAGCCGCGTCTGAAACTCACGCCGCCAGTTACGCCGCGTCGACCAGCACCACTTCGCTGTCTTCCAGCGCGGTAATCGTGACGCTGTCCAGCGCGGTGATCGCTACGCCGTCGCGGGCGTTTGTTTCGATATCGGCGATCCGGATCCGGCCGGTGGCGGGCACCAGATAGAGGTGGCGATTGGCCGACCGCGGTGTGTAGGTCACGCTATCGCCCGCCTTGATCGTCGCCCCCAGCACGCGGGCATCGGCGCGGATTTTCAGGGCGTCGTTCTCGTTGGCCACCCCGCTGGCGAGCGGCACGAAGGCTCCGTCGCGGCCATCCTTGGGAAACTGCCGCGCACCCCAGCTCGGCTCTCCGCCGCGTTCGTCGGGGATGATCCAGATCTGGAACAGCGTGGTTTCCTCGCCTTCCAGATTGTATTCCGAGTGCTGCACGCCGCGCCCCGCGCTCATCACCTGCACATCGCCCGCTTCGGTACGGCCTTCGTTGCCCATGCTGTCCCGGTGCGTGATCGCGCCGGTGCGGACATAGGTGATGATCTCCATGTCGCTGTGCCCATGAGTGGGAAAGCCTGTCCCGGCCGCGATCCTGTCATCGTTCCAGACCCGAAGCGCACCCCAGTGGAGGCGGGCCGGATCGTGGTAGCTGGAGAACGAGAAATGATGGCGTGCATCCAGCCAGCCGTGGTTCGCGGCGCCGAGGGTGTTGAAGGGACGCAGTTCGATCATGGTGAGTCTCCTGTCGTGGTGAAGCGAACATAGGCCATGCCCTTCATGCGGATAAGTGCGATACAACTTGCCAAGATGTTCGGATAATCAAATTGGGTGGCCGTGAAGCGCGGTGACCCCACGCGCGATCAAACACGCCTGTTCATCGGCTCGCCGGCAAGCTGGTTGTCGATGCGTCTCGCGCCTGACCCGGGCCCCGCTTATCTTCAAAGGGAGCAGGGCCCCGGATCAAGGCCGGAGCGGGGGCGAATGGTTACGGCCCGAACAATACCGGCACATCGCCTTCCTGCCAGGCTGCAAACTTGGGCATCACGCTTGCAAACAGATCAGACGCCGCCAGCGCCCCCAGCCACGCCTGCAATTGCGGCAAGGGCTGGGCGGCGAACCATTCGGGGGCGATGGCAGCGAACTGGCGGATGAACGGAAACAGGGCGATGTCGGTGAGGGTGCGGCTCGGCCCGCACAGGAATGGCGCTGCGGCGAGCCGTTCCTCCAGCGGCGCGAGCAGTGCCAGCGCGGTGGCGCGGTGGTCGGTCACGCCGTCCTCATCATAGCGCCCCGGATATTTTGCCCGGTCGAGGTGCTGTTTGAACGGCCCGTCATTGGCCGCGATCAGGCCCGCGTCATCGCCTGCCAGCCAGCCTTCGGGATCATTCTGTGCCAAGGCCCAGCGCATGATGTCGAGGCTCTGGTCGATCACGGTTCCATCGGACAGCACCAGCACCGGCACGGTTGCCTTGGGGCTGGCGGCGATCAGCGCAGGCGGCTTTGCGGCCAGCTTCACCTCGCGCAATTCCGCCGTGATCCCCGCCGCCCACAGCGCCATGCGCGCCCGCATTGCATAGGGGCATCGGCGGAAGGAGTAGAGGATTGGCGGCTGGCTCACGGCTTGGGCAGGCGCACCGCGCCGACGTGCAATTCACCGCGCGCCTTGGCCAGGGCCTCCTGCCGCTGACGCTCGGCATAACCGGCGCGTTGTTGCGGGGTGCGTTCGTCGATGCAGGCGGGGCAGCTCACGCCGTCCTCGTAATCCGGGTGAGCCAGCGCGGCTGCATCCAGCGGTCGGCGGCAGGCGCGGCATAGATGGAAGGTGCCTTGTTCAAGGCCGTGGCGCACGGTCACCCGCTCGTCGAACACGAAGCATTCGCCCTGCCACAGGCTTTGGTCTTCAGGGACGTGTTCCAGATACTTCAGAATGCCGCCTTTGAGGTGATAGACGTCCTCCACCCCTTCGGCGCGCAGAAAGCTGGTCGATTTTTCGCAGCGGATGCCCCCGGTGCAGAACATCGCGACCTTCTTCTTGCCAGCGAGCAGCTCGTCGCGGTGTTCGCGGAACCATGCGGGGAAATCGCGGAACGATGGCGTTGCAGGGTCGACCGCGCCAGTGAAGGTGCCGACCGCCACTTCGTAATCATTGCGGGTGTCGATCACCAGCGTGTCGGGGTCAGCGATCAGCGCGTTCCAGTCATGCGGATCGACATAGTGGCCGACGGCGAGCGTGGGGTCGATGTCCGGCTCGCCCATGGTCACGATCTCGCGCTTCACGCGCACCTTCATGCGGTGGAATGGCATTTCGGGGGCGGAGGAGAACTTTACGTCCAGTTCGGCGCAACCGGGCAGGGCGCGGATCGCGGCCAACACTGCCTCCAGCTCCGCAGGCCCGCCCGCAATCGTTCCGTTGACCCCCTCTCCCGCCAGCAGCAGCGTGCCCTTGACGCCCGCCGCCTCGCAAGCTGCCAGCAAGGGCGCGCGCAAGGCATCGGGATCGGGGAATTTCGTGAACTGGTAGAGCGCGGCGACGTGGATCAAATTCGCATCACCCAGCCATGCGTCTCAGCGATCCGGCCGTTTTGCATACCGACCAGCCGCTCGCGCATCTTGGCGGTGATCTGCCCGATGCCGCCTGCCCCGATGTGGAACTCGCCATCGGGTGATGCGACCGTGCCGACGGGGGTGACGACCGCCGCCGTGCCGCAGGCCATGGTTTCCAGCAAGGTGCCGTTGGCGGCTTCTGCGCGCCATTGGTCGATGGAGTAGGGTTCCTCGCGCACGGTCAACCCTTCTTCCCGCAACATGGCGATCAGGGTGTCGCGGGTGATGCCGGGCAGGATCGTGCCGGTCAGCGGCGGCGTGATCACGCTGCCGTCGGCGCGAATGAAGAACAGGTTCATGCCGCCCAGCTCCTCCACCCACTTGTGCTCCACCGCGTCGAGAAACACGACCTGATCGCAGCCTTGGGCAATCGCTTCGGCCTGCGGGACAAGGCTGGCGGCGTAGTTGCCGCCGGTCTTCGCCGCGCCGGTGCCGCCGAGAGCTGCGCGGGTATAGCCCTGCGCGACCCAGATCTTCACCGGGTTCACGCCCTTCTTGAAGTAATTGCCCGCCGCGCTGATGATCACGATGAACTTGTATTGCCGCGCCGGGCGCACTCCGAGGAAGGCCTCGGACGCGAACATGAAGGGCCGGATATAAAGCGATCCGCCCTCGATCGGGGGCAGCCATGCCGCATCCGCCAGCACGGCCTCGCGCACGGCGGCGATGAACAGCTCCTCCGGGATTTCTGGCATCGCCATGCGCCGCGCGCTGGCGTTGAAACGGCGCGCATTGGCATCGGGCCGAAACAGCGACAGCCCGCCTTCAGGGTGGGCATAGGCTTTCATGCCCTCGAAGATTTCCTGCGCATAGTGCAGCACGCTCGCCGCCGGATCGAGCGCGATGGGCTGGCGCGGGCCGATGGTAGGGGTCTGCCAGCCGCCCAAGGCCTCGTCATAGTCGATCACTACCATGTGATCGGTGAACACCGTCCCGAAGCCGGGATCGGCGATCAGCGCATTGCGGGTGGCATCGGGTGTGGGCGAGGGGTGGGGCAGGCGGGTGAATTGCATCATTTGCGCCTAATCCTGCGCGCGCCCGAGAGCAAGAATAGTGTTGCGGCGGCGTTTCTCTGCACCACGCCTGATGGCGCGGGTCCGATCGCAAAGTGACCAGCGCCCGGCGCCTTAGGGCGAAAGCCCAAAACCAATCGGTCGCACAGCGACCGCAAGCGCGACCGCGCGTCGCGGCTTTTGCCGCGAAGCCAAGGCGGACGGATGTCCACCGCCTGAGGATGAAAACAAAAAGCGCAAATGAAAAGGGCGCTTCCAGCCCGTCGGTGGAAACGCCCTTTCATGGTCAGCGGCCGGAAGTGCCGCTCACGAAGCCTTACTTGGCAAGAGGATTACCGAGTATGCTCCGTAGGGATCTTCACCGACCTCGCTACTGAACCATGAGACATCGGATCACCTCCTTTCACGCTTGTGAGCAAGACCCCGCGTTTCACCGGGGGCCGAGAGCCGCGTTCGCCGCTGGCCTCGGGGAATAATGTGAATCATGCAGGGGTGTTCTTCAAGTCTTGAAATAATCTTTTCCCGCGTCATTATCTCACCCCGCCGCACAGCATTGCGGCCCGACGCGCCTTGGGGAAACCCGGGGCGTTTTCTGTTTGGGCTGGCAATGGGGACAGGCTGGGGGCAAGTCTGGGGATAAGTCCGGGGGATTCGGGCTGTCCGGCCTTGTGACTACGCGCCGCAACCGACGCAAACCATGGCGCCCAAGGCTACCGGCAGTCCTCAATCACCCTGCTGACCTCGGCCCAGCTCGGGAGGATCAGCGGCGGCAGGCCTTCCACCTCGACTGCAAACCGCCCCTTGGAGAGCGCCATCGCATCGAGCAGCGGGTCGGCCGGTGCGACGCTTGCCGTCAGGAGAGTGTTCCTGGCCACGGTTGGCGCGGAGTCCAGCGTCCGCGTGACGGTCTCGGTACGGATAGTCATCGCCGCCGGTACGCGGGCCGTCGTAGCGCGCTGGATGATGACGCCGCGTGTTTGGGAGTTGCATGACAAGCCGAACGCATCCGGCTGCCCCGGACCAGTGAAGATCGCCATCGAGAAACCCGGCGCCGTCTGGTGGCGCCATTCGCCTGGCGTGGCAGGAAGGTCGATCCAGCGGTCATCAATGCGAGCCGGCACAGGGGGCGGCGCTGACGGGACGGGAACGGTTTTGACCGTCTGATTCGGGTAAGGCGCCGCTGGGCGCGGGGCGTTGGTGGTCGGCGCACAGGCTGTCAGCGCCATCGTCAGAGCGAGAAGTGGAAGTCCAGCTTTCATCCCTGCACTCTGCGCGCTAGAGGCCGCAGTTGTCCATGCCCGATCAGCCTTCTTCCTCCTCAGCCCGTCCCGCCAAAGCGCCAAAGCGCCGCGTTGATCAATTGCTTGTAGATCGCGGGCTGGCGGAAAGCCGGGCGCGGGCGCAGGCGCTGGTGATGGCGGGGCTGGTGTTCATTGGCGAGACCAAGATCGACAAGCCCGGCCATCAGGTCGCGGAAGATGCGGCGCTGGACGTGCGCGGGCGCGATCATCCCTGGGTCAGCCGCGGAGGGATCAAGCTGGCGCACGCCATCGACCATTTCGGCCTCGATCCCGCAGGCGCGACCGCGATGGATATCGGATCATCGACGGGCGGCTTTACCGATGTGCTGCTGACCCACGGCGCAGGCCACGTGTTCGCCGTGGACAGTGGCACCAACCAGTTGGCGTGGCGGCTGCGCGAAGACCCGCGCGTCACGGTGCTCGAACAGACATCCGCGCGCATCCTGACCCCCGAACTGATTGATCGGCCTTGCCACTGGGTGGTGTGCGACGCGAGCTTCATCAGCCTTGCCAAAGTGCTCGACGTGCCGCTGCAACTGGCGGCGCCGCAATGCCAGCTGGTCGCGCTCATCAAACCGCAGTTCGAAGTGGGCCGCGAGGAAGTGGGCAAGGGCGGCGTGGTGCGCGATCCCGCGCTGCACCAGCGGGTGTGCGATGATGTGCGCGGCTGGATCGAAGGTTTGGGCTGGCAGGTTCAGGGCATTGTCGAAAGCCCGATCACCGGCCCGCAAGGCAATGTCGAGTTCCTGATCAGCGCGCAGCGCGGCTGATTATACCCCGCCTTATTCTGTCCCGCGTCATTCACTGTCGTACAAAAGAAAAAACCGGCAGCAACCCGAAGGTTGCTACCGGTCTTTCTAACCGTCTCCCGGCGTTACGCCGGAAGGGCTAAGCCGTAAGGCTTAGGCAGCCGGGGTTTCGGTCGCGGCCGGGGTTTCGGTCGCAGCCGGGGTTTCGGCGGTCATGGCGTCAGCGGCCGGGGTTTCGGTCGCAGCCGGCTCTTCGGTGACGGCGGTGGTGTCGGCTTCGGTCGCAGCTTCTTCAGCCGGCTTCGAGCAAGCGGCGGTGGCGAGAGCGAGACCGGCGACGGCGACGAGAGCGATCTTCTTCATGATAAATTCCCCTATGGGTCCGGCAAGCCGGTAATGAGCGTAAGCGCGTTATTTGATCTTCCCGCCGCCAACGCGCTTTCGAATCACGGCAGGAATGTGGCAGCCTCTAGCAGACAGTTTTGCAGACCCCAAAAACTTTCGTGACTTTTTGCCCAAATTTCACCACATTTTCGTCTGCGCCCTCGGCAAATGATCGTCGAATGGTTCAACTTGGAGCGGTTAAAGGCCTATAAGTTGGCGCGGGACTGCGGCTCTGGTATCGGCGTGCATCCGATTGCCGGAGATTGTGGAGAGCCCATGAACGTCCTTGCTTCCCGCGCCCAATTGCGCGCCAGTTTTCTGCGCTGGGCACTGTTCATGGTGCCGTTGGTGCTGCTTATCGGGTTTGCTGCCGGGCAGTTGGGCGGACCGGACACGGCGTGGTTTGCGGGGCTGGAAAAGCCCGCGATCTATCCGCCGCCGGTGGTGTTCGGGATTGTGTGGACCATTTTGTTCGTGCTGATCGGGCTGGCGATGGCGCTGGTTGCGAGCGCGTGGGGGGCGGCGGGCAGGGGCATCGCGCTGATTGCCTTCGCGGTGCATTTCCTTGTCACGCAAAGCTGGTCTGCGGTGTTTTTCGGTATGCAGGACATGATGGCCGCGCTGATGGTGCTCGGCTTCGGCATCGCAAGCCTTCTGATTGCGCTGGTGCTGGCGCTACGCGTCCGGCGCACCGCGGCGCTGTTGCTGGCCCCTTATCTGGCTTGGCTGTGTTTTGCCGCAGCGCTCAATTACCAGTTCACCGTCAGCAACCCCGACGGCGGCGAACGCGGTGGCAGCGGCGCAGCGACGCAGGTGCAGCTTTAGTCGTCTGTCGCGCGTGGGTCGTAATCCTGACGGCGAAGAACGTCCGCAAGGCCGGCCCGGCGAAAGTAGGTCAGCAAAGGCTCCGCCCGCAGCGACGGGCCCGTGGAGCCCCTGAGCAAGGAAGATACTTGCCCTTCCACGCAAGCATCTCCAAATAGCAGAAATGCAAAGCCAGAACCCGATCATCGCCGACCTTGTCAAACTCGCGAACAGCGCCGCCGGAACCATGGCTGGCATGAGCCGCGAAGCCCGTGAAAGCGCGCGTGAACGGATGCGCGAAGCCTTTGGCGGGATCGATTTCGTCAGCCGTGAAGAATTCGAAACGGTCAAGGCGATGGCGCAGAAGGCGCGCGAACAGGCCGATGCTCTCGAAGCGCGGCTTGCGGCGCTGGAAGCAAAATCGAACACGTAATCGGCGCAGCGCGGGCATGATCTCGCGCGCCTCGGCGATATTGCTCGCGTCGCGCCAACAGGGCGAGACGGGCGCAATTGCGCGCCTGCTGACGGCGGATGCCGGGCTTGTCGCCGCCTATGTTGCGGGCGGACGCGGGCGGCAGATGCGCGCGGTGATGGTGCCGGGTAATCGGGTCGCCGCCGAATTCACCGTCCGCGCGGCCAACCAATTGCCTTTCGCCCGCCTGGAACTTGAACATTCGCGCGGCGCCTTGATGACAGAGCCGTTGCCGGCCGCCGCAATCCAGTGGGTTTGCGGACTGACCGCCGCCGCCTTGCCCGAACGCCAGC
>JBIKSA010000136.1:0-3919 GCA_044348875.1 Erythrobacter sp.
TCCTTCGTTGCACGAAGGGTTGGAAGCCTTGCTGGAAGCGATTGCGGTTGCCCCTTCGGCGCGGGGCTGGGTGAGCGGGCTGATCGCCTATGAAACCCTGCTGTTGTGCGAATTGGGCTACGGCGGGATCGCCCCGCCGCCTGCCGCGGATTGGGACGCGCAGATGGCGATGCTGGGGATACTTGAACGCCGCCTCTCGCACTACCTGCTTGCAGGCCACAAGGGCGATGTTATGGGCGCGCGAACGCTGCTGACCGGGCGGTTGGCGCGCATGGGATGAAAGATGAACGCATGAAGATCGCAGTCCTGCCCGGCGACGGGATCGGTCCAGAGGTTACGGCGGAGGCTGTGCGCGTTCTGGAAAGCCTTGCACTGCCGGGGCTGACGCTGTTCGAAGGCGATGTCGGCGGCGCGGCCTATTTCCGTCACGGGCACCCGTTGCCGGATGAAACGCTGCACATGGCGCGGGAGGCGGATGCCATCCTGTTCGGCGCGGTGGGCGATCCTTCGTGTGACGCGCTCGAACGCCATCTTCGTCCGGAGCAGGCGATCCTGGGTCTTCGCAAGCACCTCGGCCTGTTTGCCAACCTGCGTCCGGCGCGGGTGTTTGCGGGGTTGGAGCGCCTGTCGCCGCTGCGCGGGGATATTGCGGCGGGGCTGGATATGCTGATCGTGCGCGAACTGACCGGCGACGTCTATTTCGGCGCCAAGGGCCAGCGCGTGAATGATGCGGGCGAACGCGAAGGTTGGGACGCCATGTCCTATGCCGACAGCGAAGTGCGCCGCATCGCCCATGTCGCCTTCCGCGCGGCGCAGGCGGCGGGCCTGCCGCTGACCAGCGTGGACAAGGCGAACGTTCTCGAAACCAGCCAATTGTGGCGCGATGTGGTGGTGGATGTGGCGGCCGAGTACCCGGACGTCGCACTCGATCACATGTATGTCGATAATGCCGCGATGCAGGTGGTGAGCCATCCCGAACGCTTCGGCGTGGTGCTGACCGGCAACCTGTTCGGCGACATCCTGTCCGATCTGGCAAGCGCCGCGGTCGGCTCCATCGGTCTTTTGCCGAGCGCGTCGCTGGGCGAACGGCAGACCGCGCACGGCACCTTTGGCCTCTACGAACCGATCCACGGCAGCGCGCCGGACATTGCCGGGCAGGGCAAGGCCAATCCGATGGCGACCATCCTTTCAGCCGCGATGATGCTGCGCCATTCCTTCGGGCGTGAGGCTGAGGCCGCACGGATCGAGGCGGCGGTTTCAGCGGCGCTGGCGGACGGTTTCCTCGGCGGCGATCTGGGCGGCAGTCACGGCACGGCAGCGATCGGCGAAGCGGTGCGGGCGCGCCTTTAACGCCATGAGCCTCGACCTAGCGATCATCCTGCCCACGCTGAACGAGCGCGGCAATCTCGGCCCCTTGGTTGAACGGATCGACCGCGCCATCGGGGCCGCGGCGGCGTGGGAAGTCATCATCGTCGATGATGACAGCAAGGACGGCACAGCGGACGAAGCCCGCGCGCTGGCGCTGACCGACCCGCGCGTCCGGGTGATCCAGCGCATCGGGCGGCGCGGGTTGGCAAGCGCCGCGATTGAGGGCTTCTGCGCCACCGCTGCGCCGTTCGTGGCGGTGATGGACGCCGACCACCAACACGATCCGGCGCTGCTGCCGGGGATGCTCGCCGCGCTGCAATCAGGCGAGGCGGAGATTTGCGTCGCTAGCCGTTTTGCCGAAGGGGCGAGCACCGCCGATTGGGCTGCGCCGGAGCGTGAGAAGCTCTCCACTTACGCCAATGCCTTGGCCCGCAAGATCACCGGCGTTGCACTTTCCGACCCGATGAGCGGTTACTTCATGCTGTCCGCCGCCACCGCGCGGCGGCTGGTGCCGCGCCTTTCGGGGATCGGTTTTAAGATCCTGCTTGATCTGTTGGCAACCGCTGACGCACCGATGCGGGTCAAGGAGTTCCCCCTCAATTTCGCGGCAAGGCGCGAAGGAGAAAGCAAGCTGGACCGCGCCATTCTGTTCGATTTCCTCGCCGGGCTTTACGACAAGACGCTGGGCAAGGTGATCCCGACGCGGTTCGCCCTGTTCGGCACTGTCGGCGCGCTGGGCGTGGTGGTGCATTTTGCCGTGCTGAGCGTGCTGCTGTTCGCTTTTGGCGAGGGCTTTGCGATGGCGCAGACGGGGGCTGTGCTGGTGGCGATGAGCTTCAACTTCTGGCTCAACAACTGGCTGACCTACCGCGACAAGCGGCTGGTGGGCGCAGCGGCGCTGCTGCGCGGCTGGCTGGGCTTTATCGCGACCTGTGCCATCGGCGCCTTTGCCAATGTGGCGATTGCGACCTTCATGGAAGGCAGCGGCATCCACTGGGTGATCGCCGCGCTGGCCGGGATCGTGGTGGGATCGGTGTGGAACTACGCTTTGTCGAGCCGCTTCGTGTGGGGAAGGTTCTAAGGTCTAACCTCACATCCAGCCCGGAACCCACATCCATGCAAGGAAGCTGCGCTGTCCTTCGAGCGGCAGGGCGGCAAGGATCGGGAAGAACCACGCGAACACCGCCGCCGATCCGGCCGGAATGCCCCACGCCAGCCACTTGCCGTAAGGCACCCGCCGCAAATCGCTGCACGTCAGTGCCAGCGCGGCGAGCAGGAAGAAGCTCGGCACGAAATAGTGATAATAGAATTGCACCGGCTTGGGTGCGATCAGCCACAGGCCGAGGCTGACGGCATATCCCAGCGCCGCCGCCAGCCGCGCGGTATCGCGCCGGCACGCACCCGCGATCAGGCACCACGCCAGCGCGGGCAGGCCGATCAGCATGGTCAGCGGATTGCCGATCAGCAGCACGCCCCGCTGCGCCCCGTCGACAGGTTCATAAAGATACCAGATCCCGCGCGTGTTCAGCACCCAGTCCGGCCAGTTGCTCATATAACGATGCGAGGTCTTCAGCTGACTTTGCAGCGAAAAAATCTCCTGATGCAGCCCGATAAAGCCCTGCTCTGCCAGCGGCGAGGGATGGAACGGCTCGGCCAGCCAGTAACCGGGGATGAAGGTCGCCGCGTAAACCATCAGCGGCACGATCCCGAGCCACACGAAAGCCTCCACCAGCGTCACACCCGGCACCGGCGCGCCGCGACGGCTGAACAACAGGCTGCGGCGCCCGGCAAAAGCGCGGGCGATGAAGAAGGTGATCCCCGGCACCATCGCCAGCGGGATCGCGTTCCATTTCGCCCCCAATGCCGCGCCGATCGCAAACCCGGTCAGCGCCAGCCGCCAGCGGCCCTGTTCGGGCTGGGCGCAGGCAGCGGCGAACTGCCATGCCGCAACGCTCAGGGCGGCAACCATGACGATATCCAGCATCGCAATGCGCGCATGGATAAACAGGTGAAAACCGGTCGCCAGCAGCACCGCAAAGACAAGCGCGGCAAAGCGATCTTGGCTGACGTGCCACAGCGCGAGCAACGCGGCGAAATAGGCCAGCACCGCGCACAGCCACGGCGCGATCCGCCAGCCCAGCGGATTATCGCCAAACAGCCCGATGCCCAGCGCGATCAACTCTTTCGCCAGCAGCGGGTGTTCGCGGTTGCGATAGGCGCCTTGCCCTTCAGTAAACAGCGCCAGGATCTCGCGCGCGGCCGGCAGGTAATGCACTTCGTCGAAGTAGGGCTGCGAAGGGATGCCGAGCCGCCAGCCGGTCAGTAGGGCGAACAATCCCGTCAGCGCCAGACACCACGCCAGCGGATCGCGCGGATGCAGCGGCGTGTGGGGTGCGTGGGTGGGGGACGTCTGCGCCTCGGCCATGTTGGGGCTTGCGATTAGGGATGCCCCGTGCCTTGGGCAAGCGTCTGTTTGATCTGTGCGCAGCACTTGCCGGTCGCGGCCCGCGCAAATCCTGCGCTGAATTGCGCGCGGGCCTGCTTGCGGGCG
>JBIKSA010000133.1:0-4012 GCA_044348875.1 Erythrobacter sp.
TGCGACCGGTCGCTGGGCCACCGCGCGGGCTACGGGATAGAGTACGCGGCCCATGAAGTTGGCCGGCGTCGCATAGCGGATGTCCAGCCGCAGGCGCGGATCGAAGCGGGCAAGGTCGACCAGATCGGGCGCGGCGGTGGCGGCGGGATCAATGGGCAAGCCGAGGGGGGCGGGCGCTTTGGCGCTGCGGGTGCAGCCTGCCACCACCCCGGCGCCAATTCCCGCCAGCACGGCGCGGCGCGAGAGGGTGTGAGAGAGAGCATCCATCGCTGGTCTCCAAGTCGGCCGGGCGCGAGATTGCCGGGAGAACATTATGCGATCCGCCGCAAGCGGGCAACCGGCTGGCGAAGTTCGCGGGAGAGGTTACCGATATTCCCGCGCCGTGACGGGATACACTTGGGAATAAGCGCATTGTGCCCTTGTGACCGGGCGTAGAATCGCTAACTTGAGAGCCGACATGAAAGAATTCTTCCAGCACGCCGCCGTCACCGATGGAGTGACCGTCCGGGTCGCCGTCAATTACCTGCCGGAGCAGTCGCATCCGGAGGCTGGCAAGTGGTTCTGGGTCTATCACATCCGCATCGAGAACGCCTCGCACCAGGCGATGCGCCTGCTCACCCGCCACTGGCGCATCACGGACGGGCGTGGGATGGTGAATCACGTCGATGGCGAAGGCGTGGTGGGCGAACAGCCGCTGCTCCAGCCGGGGCAGAGCCACGATTACGTTTCGGGCTGCCCGCTGACGACGCCGTTTGGTTCGATGGAGGGGTTCTACACCTTCGAATGCGCCGACGGCACGCCCACGGAAGTGCGAATTCCGTTCTTCCCGCTCGCCGCGCCTGAAACGGCTGAGGGGCGCTCGCCCCGGTGAGTCTTGCGATGGACGGCAAGCGCGCCTAATCGCATCGCGTGAAGCGCACTCATCTGCCCCTCAACGCCTTGCGCGTGTTCGATGCCGCCGCGCGGCATCTTTCCTTTACCCGCGCCGCGGACGAACTTGCCGTGACGCCGGCCGCCGTCGGCCAGCAGATCCGCGCGCTGGAGGATGTGCTGGGCGTCGTCCTGTTCCGCCGCACCTCCAAGGGCCTCGAACTCACCCCCGAGGGTGAGGCCGGCCTCGACCCCTTGCGCGAAGGCTTCCTGCGGTTCGAGGAAAGCGTCGCCGCGATGCAGGCCGGGCAGGCGTCGGACCGCTATACCATCGCCGTCCCCCGCGAATTCTACGCCGAATGGCTCGCCCCCCGCCTCGCGCGGTTTCAGGCGGGAACGCCGGGCGTGCAATATATCCTTGCCCCCGATGAGCACGCCGATTTCACCGAGGCGAACCTCGATCTCGCGATCCGGCTGGTCGATGGGCCGGGCGAGTTGCAGGGGGTGCAGCTTGCCCCGGCGATGCGCGTCACCGTCGCCGCGCCGGATCACCGGGATGCGTGGATCGACTGGCCGGGGATGCCGCTGCCCGATGGCACCAGCCCGTGTATCAAGGCGGGCAGCCCCGGACAGGCGCTCGCCTCGGCGCTGGCGGGGATGGGGCGCACCGTCCTGCCGCTTGCCCTGGCGCAGAGCGCGCTGGCGCAGGGCCGCCTGACCCAGCTTGCCGAGCCGGAGCCGGCGATCCGGTCCTACTGGCTGCTCGCCCCCGCACCGCAATGGCGGTCAAAGAAGGTTCGGGCGCTCGTCACCTACCTGACCGCCTAGCCCTCCTCGTCCCCCCAATCCCCGGTCAATTCATAGCGGATGCGGTCGTAGAGCCAGTGTCCGGGCTTCACCAGCCGCGCGTCGACCATGTAGGGGGTGCGGCGGCGGATCACGAAGGACAGCATCGAATTGGCGCGCGGGTTCGACGGCCCCTCGGCCAGCGCGCGTTCGATCGCGCAGTCCTCGAGCCGCATCACGCCCCATTCCAACGCCTCGTCCCATGCCCGCGCAAAGTCCTCGGCCCCCGGACGGGCGCGCAGCTTGTAGAGCGCCTCGATGCTCTTGCCGACCCGCGTCGCGGCGGCCTTCACCGTGCCGGTCGCCGCCAGTTCGAGGATGAAGGCGCGCTGGACGGGCGGCGTGATCGAATTGCGGCGCGGCGCGCGGTGGATGAAGGGGAAGAAGTCCAGCAACGGATCATCGTCGGGAAAGTCGGGCTGGGTGAAAGCCACCGCCGACGTCGCCTGCCGAGGGATAGCGCGTGTGTTCACGAGGGCAGGGCGGGGGAGAGGGGGCGATGATGTCATGACGGGGAGGGATGAACGCAGATGTGCGCGTAGGAAAATGGAAAGCCCCCAACAGCGCGCCTGCTAACAACGCCCGGAGCCCCAACAGCGCGTGTGGCACCAAACAACCGAGCGTGTGGCGCAGTAACGGCGCGCAGCGCCGCAAGCGCGACCGCGCGCCGCGCCTTATGGCGCGTAAGCCGAAGCGAAGCTGAACGAGCGAAGCGAGGACAACCAGCGCGGACGCGCTGCGCCCGGCGCCTGAGGGCGAAAACAAACAACGCGCGGAGGGGAGGGGGTGGTGTCCGGCCCCCCTTTTCGTATCTGCACGCCAATCAAGGCGATAACAAAGTTAGCTAACCATTATAACTTTTTACTTGACCCGACGTCCTGCTTCCGGCTGTTCCCAAGCCTGAGACCCAACAAACTCTAGCATGTGGGGCGGGAGGTATCATCTTGAGCTTGCTCGAAGAATTGCAACGCGCCCGTACCGAGGAGGACGTCAAGGACGCCTATATCAAGGCGCTCGGCTTTAAGAGCGTGTTCAAGGGGCTGGTCGATATCAAGACCCCCGACATGTGGTTTGAGGCCAAGGAAGCACCAACCCCGCCGCTGCTGATGTTTGCACAATTGCTAGTCTATGTCCGCGCCGCCCGCAGGCGAGCGGAAGCCATTCCAGGTTTTCTGGGTGTGATTGATCGGGAAAAGGCGGCGCTGATGGCGACCGAGCACGCCCTGCCGCTTTTGGATGACGACACGATTGTCTGGCCAAGTTCCGGTTCGGCGGCGGACAAGGCGCTGGCCGCACAAATCGCCCCAACGATCGAACCCCATTTCGTGCTCTACCCGATCGACGGATACGAAGCCGAGTTCATTAAAGCCACCAAAGACGCGGTTGGCGAATGCCGGATTATCCGCACCCCAATCACGCCGGACAATCTGCGGCAAGTGTTCGACAAATGGGTAATGATGGTCGGGGTTGAACTGGGCGTGAAACGGCAAGCCGATTATGCCGTCCTGTTCTTTGCCGACATAATGCATGATGGACATAATGAGGCGATGCGCCGTCTGCCCGCGCGTCTGCTGTTCAGTGGCGGCTTGCCGGTGTTCATCATCGGAAACGAACAATATGAACTCGCCAACGAGCGTGGCTATCGCAATTTCTGGAACATCTATCACCGCCCGCCCGAACCCAAGCACCGGCACTATCTGCTGGAACGGCGCGACAGCCTGCTGCCGTTGGACGACCAGAAGTTCAAGGGAGCGTTCTACACCCCGTTGCACATTGTCGACAAAGCCTATGATCAGTTGAACGCCACCTTGGGGACGGACTGGCAGGAGAAATACATCGTCTGGGACATGTGCGCAGGCGTCGGCAATCTGGAGGCCAAGCATAGCAACCTGCGCAATGTGTTCATGTCCACGCTCGATGCCGAGGATGTGACGATCATGCGCAGCAACCCTGCCTTCGCCGGGGCCGAGATTTTTCAATACGACTACCTCAACGACGATGTGACCGATTTTGGCGAGATCGATTACGCGTTGTCGGGCAAGGTGCCGATGGCGCTGCGACAGGCGATTGCCGATGCGCGCGAGGGCAAGAAGGGCGCGAAGCCGATTTTGGCGCTGATTAATCCGCCTTATGCGGAGGCGACGAGCGGAGGTAACACGGCGGCGAACGTGCCCGGAAACAGCAAACCGGGCGTGGCCAAGACTCGATTTGCCGATGCTAGTATGTCGAGATACGGCAAGGCAAAAAATGAACTCTTTATGCAATTCATTGCAAGATTATATCAGGAAATTCCGAA
>JBIKSA010000135.1:0-3942 GCA_044348875.1 Erythrobacter sp.
ATAGGAAGTCGACATTTCACTCAGCCTTCAGGTGTTGGGGGATCTGGCGACGAAGTTTACAAAGTTGACACCGTGTAAACTTCGAAAATCCGTATTTATCGCCTTAAATCAATGGCATGAAGTTTGTAATTTCAAAGTTGACACAAAAAGCCCGCGCGCGCGTCCCCGACGACCGGGACATATGCAGGAATAGGCATTTTGTGCGAGGTAGGAAAACCGTCATCCGATGGGCACCGTGATGGCTCGCGGCCGTCCGTCATCGCCGATCAGCACGAATTTGAAGGTGCCGCGCGCGACTTGAATGGTCGCCTCGCCGTTGCGTGCCCGGGCAATGGCTTCGGCAGCGATGGTGAGCGAGGTGGTGCCGGTGGCAAGGATCTCGCAATAGACGCTGAGTTCGTCGCCGACTGCCATCGCGCCGGGAAAGGCGAAGTCGGTTGCGGAGACGACCACCGCCTTCCCCTGCCCTACGCGGCTTGCGAGGCTGCCAGCGCCGAGCGCCATCTGCGCCATCAACCACCCGCCGAACACCCCGCCATACGGGTTGGTGTCGGCGGGCATGGCGGTTGCCCTGATTGTCAATTCGCCCGTGGGCATGGTGTTACACCACCAGCCCCATTGGGTTCTCGCACAGCTGCTTGATCGCCTCCATCAGCTGCGCACCGTCGGCGCCGTCGATGGCGCGGTGATCGAAGCTGCCGCTGGCATGGAGCACGGTTGCCACCTCGATTGCGCCGTTCACCACATAAGGCTGCTGCTGCCCTGCCCCCACCGCAAGGATCATGCCCTGCGGCGGGTTGATCACCGCGTCGAACTGCTTGATCCCGAACATGCCGAGGTTTGAGAGGCTTGCCGTGCCGCCCTGATATTCGTGCGGCATCAGCTTGCCATCGCGCGCCTTGCCCGCGAGCGTCTTCATCTCGGTTGAGATGGCCGCCAAGCCCTTGGTGTCCGCGCTGGTAATGACCGGCGTGATCAGGCCCGAAGGCGCGGCGACAGCCACCGAGACATCGGCGCGATTGTAACGGCGCAGTGTGTCGCCGTGGAAGCTGACATTGCACTGCGGCACGCGGACCAGCGCACGGGCCAGCGCCTTGATCAGAAGGTCGTTGACTGACAGCTTCACGCCGTCGGGCTCCAGGGACTTGTTGAGTGCGCTGCGCAGTTCGAGCAGCGGGTCGAGCCGGATGTCGATGGTGAGATAGAAGTGCGGGACGGTCTGCTTGCTCTCGGTCAGACGGCGGGCGATGACCTTGCGGACGCCCGAAAGCTTCTCCTCGGCGAACGGCGCGCCGCCTTCGATTTCGGGCGCAGATGTGGCTGCCGGAGTATGTGCACTCGTTGCCGGAGCCGCAGCAGGTGCGTGAGCCGCTGCGCCGGGCGTGAAGTTTTCGATGTCTTCCCGCACGATCCGCCCATTGGGGCCGGTGCCTTTAACCTGCGCGAGGTCGACGCCCTTGTCCGCCGCAATCCGCTTTGCGAGGGGCGAGGCGATGACGCGTTCGCCCGAGGTTGATGCGGCTGCGGGAGCTGGAGCTGGAGCGGGTGCCGAAGCGGGAACCGCAACTGTTGCAGACTTGGCCGAACCGCCGCCTGCGGCAATCGCCGCCTCGACATCTTCCTTGGTGATCTTGCCCTTAGGGCCGGTGCCGGTGATGCCGGCCAGATTGATGCCGTTCACCTCGGCCAGCTTGCGCGCAGTCGGTGTAGCGGCGGGGCCGTCAACTGCCGGAGCTTCAACCGCAGGCGTCGGAGCCGGCGCAGCTTCCTCGCCCTCGACACTCAGCCGCGCGATCACCGCGCCGACCTTCACGCCTTCGGTGCCTTCCGCGATCAGGATTTCGGCGATCACACCTTCATCCACCGCTTCGAATTCCATCGTCGCCTTGTCGGTTTCAATCTCGGCCATGACATCGCCGGAGGACACCGTGTCCCCCACTTTCACCAGCCACTTCGCAAGCGTGCCTTCTTCCATGGTGGGCGACAATGCCGGCATCTTGATGTCGAGGGCCATGATCCGCTGAAACTCCCGTAATCGATCTTTGCGCCCGTCTCTGGCCAATTCCCTAGCGTCGGGCAAGAGGGCAGCGCGGTAGGACTTGCCATTCCATACGAATGCATTGATATCCACCCTCCTAACGGGGCCCGGCACAATGCGCACATTTCTGGTCATTATCGACGAGAGCGAGGAAGCAACCGCCGCCTTGCGTTATGCTGCACGCCGCGCCGTGGCGGTGGGGGGCGCCGTGCATTTGCTCGCCCTGGTGCCGCAGCAGAACTTCAGCGCATTCGGGGCAGTGCAGGCGACCATCGAGGCCGAGGCGCGTGACCGAGCCGAAATGCTGGCGCATGGGGTTGCGGGCAATCTGCTCGCCGAAAGCGGGATCATGCCGACCATATCGGTGAAGATCGGACTGGGACAGAAGATCGTCAGCGAATTTCTTGCCGAGCACGCCGAGGTCGCCGCGCTAGTGTTGGGCGCGGCCAAGGGCGCGGCACCCGGCCCCTTGGTGACACATTTTTCGGCGGCGGCCGGATCTCTACGTTGCCCGCTCTACATAGTCCCCGCCGATTACGATGAGGCCAAGAGCGACCATCAGGTCTGAGCGTCGCTACTTCTTGCGGCCCTGATGGCGGATATTGCCGGGGCGCCCGCGCTTGCCAACCAAGAACTTGCCCGCAGTCTTCGGCCCCCCGCCTGCACCGCGTCGCCGATCATCGGGGCGGTTGCCACGCGGTTCGATGGCCCGCGCGTCTGCATTGGGCAGCACGAATTTGAGCGCGCCGGTGAGCGCATTCGCCTCCGCCAACTTCAGCTTCAACTGGTCACCACTGGCATAGGTCGTCCCGCTATCCGAGCCGACCAGCGCCTTGGCCGCTTCGTCATAGCGGAAATATTCGCCTCCCAACGTCGATATTGGCACCAGCCCATCGCCGCCCATCCCGATGATGGTGGCGAAGAAGCCAAAGGCCTGCACGCCGGTGATGCGGGTGTCGAAAACCTCGCCTACTCTGCCTGAAAGCCACGCGGCAACGTAGCGATCAATGGTATCACGCTCGGCCTCCATCGCGCGACGCTCGGTCAGGCTGATGGCGTCGCTGACTTGGCCGAGATTTGCGCGGTCGCGGTCCGACAGCCCGCTTGTAGCTGGCAGTGAGCCCGGCGGCTCAGGTTGTTCCAGCTTGTAAGCGTCAACCAGCGCGCGGTGCACCAAAAGATCGGAATAGCGGCGGATTGGCGAGGTAAAGTGCGCGTAAGACCCAAGGCTCAATCCAAAATGCCCGGCATTGGCGGGGCCATAATAGGCCTGCGTCTGACTGCGCAAAACCGCCTCCATCACCAGCGCCTTTTCCGTTTCGTCCGAAATGTCCTTGAGCATCCGGTTGAAAAGGCCCGGCGTCACGACCTGTCCCAACGCCAGCTTCTTGCCCATCGTGGCGAGGTAATCGCGCAACGCAATCAGCTTCTCGCGGCTTGGCGGTTCGTGGATCCGATAGACGACGGGTGCGGTTTTCGCTTCCAACGCCTTGGCCGCGGCAACGTTGGCGGCGATCATGAAGTCCTCAACCACGCGGTGCGCATCAAGCCGTTCGCGGATGGCGATTTCGGCGATCTGGCCCTTGGCATCCAGCACCACGCGGCGCTCGGGCAGCTCCAGCTCAAGCGGATCGCGGGCATTACGCGCGGCGGCGAGCGCCTTCCAAGCATCCCACAAGTGGGCGAGGTATTCGGGCGGGTTGCCACCATCCACCGCCTTTTGCGCGTCCTCATAGGCGATGTTGTGCGCAATTCGCACAGTTGCGCGGGTAAAGCGGAAACTTGATACCTTGCCGTCGGCGTTGATGTGCAAGTGACAGGCCATCGCCGCACGGTCTTCGCCTTCTTTCAGCGAGCAGACATCAGCGGAGAGGATCTCCGGCAGCATCGGCACGACACGATCG
>JBIKSA010000047.1:0-16000 GCA_044348875.1 Erythrobacter sp.
GGGGAAATAGACCGAATTGCCGCGCTTCCTCGCTTCGCGGTCAAGCGCGCTGCCGGGGCGCACATAGAAGCTGACATCGGCGATGGCGACGAGCGCGTTGAAGCCGCCCTGCCCGTCCGGCTCGGCCCAGATCGCATCATCGTGATCGCGCGCATCAGCGGGATCGATGGCGACGATAGGCAGGTGGCGCAGGTCTTCGCGGGTTTTTTCAGACAGCTTGAGCTTGGCCGCGCGGGGCGCTTCCTCAAGCGTATCTTCCGGGAAAACATGCGGGATGCCGTGCTTGGCGATGGCAATCAGGCTGAAGCTGCGCGGGGCGAACGGATCGCCCACTACCTCGATCACCTTCACGCCCGCGCGTTCGGAGCGCCCAACGCGTTCGGCGATTACCAGCTGGCCGGCCTCGGCCTCGCCACGATCGGCAATCAGCGCGGATTGACGCACGCGTTTATCCACGGGGGCGAGCCACGCCTTGCCGGTCTTGTCGATCTCCACAACGCCCATCAGACCTTCGGTGCGGGCCGGAAGCTTCTTCATCGGAATTGCGATCCAGCCGGCGTCCGTCTCCTCGGTACGGGCGAGAATCCGGTCGCCGCGCTTCAAGGCTGGGGGGCGCTTCGCACCGCGCAGCTTGGGTTCGCGCACGATCAGGCGCGGCGCCTTGCCGGGGGCTTCGGGATCCCAATTGTCGGGTTCGGCAACCAGGTCGCCATCCTCGACAGCGACGATCCTGAGCGTCGTGACCTTCGGTACCCCGCCCATGCGGTGGAAGGCGGTTTTGGATCCGTCGATCAGGCCTTCTTCGGCCATGTCCTTCAGCAACGCCTTGAGCTTGATTTTCTCCTGCCCCTTCAGCCCAAATGCCTTGGCGATCTCGCGTTTACCGGCGGGAATATCCGAGGACTGGATGAAATCGAGCACCTGCTGGCGCGTCGGCATACCTTGGGGAAGTTTGGGGGGCTTGGGCATGCCCCCCCTTAGCCACCCAAGTGGGACTTGTCGAAGGCTTGCGTTATTCCTTGGCCACCGGCGCGAAGGCTCCGCCGGGAACCGCGCTGGATACGGGAGAGCAGTATCCCGCCGCGCAGGCCGCAACGCCGAACATCCAGTCGTCGCCGCGAAGCTTTTTGATGTGGGTGAATTCACGCCCCTCGGCGTCGGCCGCGTTATTGTCAGCCTGCGGGCCGTCGATATGGACGAGTGCGTTATCCGTACCCCATTCCGGCGCATTGGTCGGACGGGCGGCCACGGAATAGATTTGCGCGCCGGTGACCGCTTTCCATTTCAGTTCGGTATCCACCCGCACCGCCGCATCCACGCTCACCTTGGGAGGCATGGGCGCGCGGGCCAGTGCATCCAAGGCCCGCACGTTCAATTGCGTCACCCCGGCAAGATAGGCAAAGTCCATCTCCGCGATGGTATCGCCATAGACGACCCCGTTTTCGGTCCGAAGGTCCTGATGCTGGTGATCGTAATCCTCAACCCCCACGGAAAAACGGATAGCGGGGTAGCCTTTTTGGAGGAACGGCACCTGATCTCCGCCGCGGCCCGTGCGGTCGGTGCGCCAGATCTGCCGAACTTGCAGGCCATCGGTGTTCTTTGCCGCAAGGTCCGCCACCCAGCGTGACAGGTTGCGCGATGGCGTGTCATTCTCGCCTCCGAAGCGGGTTTGGGCCGCACGCAAGCGATCGGTCAGATCGGCACGCGGGCCTTCGGAAAAGACGCGCACCACCTTGGGCTCGCAATAGCCGTCCGATCCGCAGGAATTGCCGACGATGTCGTTGTTGAGCACAGCCTTGACGGTGAAGCCCTGCGCCTCTGCCCAATCCGCAAGAATGCGTCCGCCGTGGAGCCCCTGCTCCTCGCCCGACAGCAGGGCGTAGATGATGGTGGTGGGGTATTTGGCGCCCGAAAGCACCCGCGCCGCTTCAATTACCAGCGCGGTGCCTGAGCCATCGTCATTGGCTCCCGGCGCGTCTGATGTCGCATCCATCACATCCGACACACGGCTGTCGATGTGGCCTTGCACGATCACAACTTCGTCAGGCCGTTCGGTGCCGCGCTGGATCGCCACCGCATTGCGCACCCGTGTTGGCGTGGGAACACGCGGGCCGGTGACAATTTCGCCGACGGGCAGCACTTCAAGACACCCGCCGCATTCTGCGCCGATGCGCTTGAACTCAGCCAGCCCCCAGTCGACCGCCGCGCCGATCCCGCGCTGGGGGTCATCCTGCACGGACAGAGTATGCCGGGTGCCGAACGCCACCAACTTTTCAACATCGGCCTTCAGCCGGTCGGCAGAAACCTTGGCGGCAGGATTGTTTTGGGCAGCGAGGGGAGCAGCGACGGGGGCAGCAACAAGGGCGGCCAGCAGCAGGGCACGTTTTATCATGCCACTTGTCTGCCCGCCCTATTCCGCAGGTGCAACCCCAAGCCGAAGCCTTAGTAAGACCGTGCCACCAGAATGCGTTCAGACGCAGGATCGCCGCTGAAAATACAGGATCCGCTGGCCGGTTCTCCGCCGCGCGGGACGTTCCGGATGGTAAGCTTTTGCGCTTTCAGCTTTTCCACAACGGCTTCCAGCGCAGCGCCGGTTGGCTTGGCCCATTCGACTTCGACCCAGCCCGGATATTTCCCGCCCTTGTCGAAGTGATCGACCACCGCCTGCCAATCGGTCACGCCGCGCGTGATGTTGGCATCGCGCCGATTTCGGGCTTCTTCGTATAGCGACGACTGGATGTCTACCAGCAGGGCCCCTGCCCCACCGACAAACTCGGCGTGCGCGGGATAGGTAAAGGCCGGCTTGCCGTTGGCAGCGTTCCACAACTGGTCACGGCGCAGGACGGCAATCTTGCCTTCGGCCATGTCGCGCGGGCCAACTTCGATGATGACCGGCGCGCCCTTGCGTACCCAGTCCCAGCGCTTGGCCGCAGCCTTTCCGGGCTTGGTGTCGAGCAGGACGCGCACCTTCTCACCCAGCGCGGTTTGCGTGGCGAGTGCGGCGCGCACGCCTTCGCAATAGGCGATCAGTTCGGCATCCTCAGGCGCTTCGCGCAGCATCGGAATGATGACGATCTGCTGCGGCGCAATGGCGGGCGGTACGCGCAATCCGTCATCATCGCCGTGGGTCATGATCACCCCGCCGATGAGGCGCGTCGACACGCCCCAGCTGGTGGTGTGGCAATATTGCTGGCTGCCTTCGCGGTCCTGATACTGGATCCCCGCCGCATGAGCGAAATTGGTGCCGAGGTAATGGCTCGTGCCCGCCTGCAGCGCCTTGCCGTCCTGCATCATCGCCTCGATCGACCAAGTCTCGACCGCGCCGGGGAAACGCTCGTTCTCAGGCTTTTCACCGGCAATTACGGGCAGAGCGAGGTCATCCTCGGCACAGGCCCGATACATTTCCAGCGCGCGGTGGGTTTCCGCCAAGGCATCCTCACGGTTTTCATGCGCGGTGTGGCCCTCCTGCCAGAGGAATTCGCTGGTGCGCAGGAACATCCGTGTGCGCATTTCCCAGCGCACCACATTGGCCCATTGGTTCGTAAGCAGCGGCAGATCGCGCCACGATTGCACCCAGCGCGCCATGGCATCGCCGATGATGGTTTCCGACGTCGGGCGCACCACCAGCGGTTCTTCCAGCTTGGCGGCGGGATCGGGGATCAGCCCGCCTTTGCCATCCGCGATCAGGCGGTGGTGGGTGACGACCGCCATCTCCTTGGCGAAACCTTCGACGTGCTCGGCCTCGCGGGTGAAGTTCGACAGCGGGATGAACAGCGGGAAGTAACAGTTCTGCACGCCCGCAGCCTTGATCCGGTCGTCCATCAACCGCTGGATGCGCTCCCAGATGCCATAGCCCCACGGCTTGATCACCATGCAGCCGCGCACGCCCGATTCCTCGGCGAGATCGGCGGCGGAGATGACCTCCTGGTACCATTTGGCAAAGTCGTCTTCGCGCTTGACGTTAAGCGCGTGGCGGATCTGGGACACGGCGATGGGCTTCCTGCTTGAACTGGGGCGGCTTTGACCGCTGGAGCGTGCGCGCTTTGCGTTATTTGCTCAGATCGTCCAGCTTCTTTTGCATTGCTGCCATCTGATCGCGCAGAATGGCGATTTCGTCACGGGTATCACCCGATGCTGCTGCGGGTTTGGCGGCCTGCTTGTCCTTGTCCTTCGCCTTGCCCAAGCCCGGGATGAACACATCAGCCGCCGCGCGCATCATTGCCATGTTGGTTTCATGGATCGCGGCAAAGGGTGTCGCGCTCAGCCCTTTTTCGAATGCTTCGCGGATCTTGGACTGATTGTCGCGGAAATTGGCCATGCTGGCTTCGAGGTAGGACGGCATCATGGCCTGCATCGAATTACCGTACATGCCGATCAACTGCCGAAGGAAGCTGACGGGCAGCATTTGGCCGCCATTGGCTTCTTCATCCATGATGATCTGGGTCAGGATCGAATGGGTGATATCATCACCGGTCTTGGCATCCAGCACCTGAAATTCTACATTCTCGCGGACCATCTTGGCCAGATCTTCCAGCGTGATGTAGCTGGATGAAGCGGTGTTGTAGAGCCGCCGGTTCGCGTATTTCTTGATGATGATCGCATCACCAATCTCGCCCGTTGCGGTTTTCGATCTGCCGACCATTGTTATTTTTATCCCAGGTTGATGATCCTCTTGGGCCAACCTTAGCACCTGCACAAGCTGCGGTGCAACATCGCCCACCCGAAAGCTTCAACCGCGCCGCAACCGCCTGCCCATCACTGTCAGCATTTCATAAGGCGAAAGCGCATTTTGCTGTGCCGCATCCGCGATGTTCCACGGGACCTGAAGCCAGTCGCCCGCTTGCAGATCAGGGGCCGTGGCAAGGTCCACCACCACCATGTCCATCGATACCTTGCCAAGGATCGGCAGAGCACGACCGCTATGCCGGAGCGCATTGCCCGGGCCGCGGCTGCGTAGAAAGCCGTCGGCATAGCCGATTGAAACCGTGCCGACCCGCATGGGCGTGGACGCGATGAAGGCGGAATTATAGCCAATGCCTTCGCCCGGCGCGATATTGCGGCATTGCAGCAGACGCGCTTCGACCTGCACGACCGGGCGGATTGCCGCGGCCAGTTCCGCACGGGGAACGCCGCCATACAGCGCAAGGCCCGGGCGGGTGAGGTCGAAGGCGAAGTCCGCTCCGAGGGCAATTCCGGCGCTGTTGGCAAGGCTAACCCGGCGGTGGGGGATGGCATTCGCCGCTTCGCCGAGCAGACCGGCCTGCCTTCCGTTCAAGGACGTTTTCTCGTCCGCGCTGGCAAGGTGGCTCATCAGGATATCAACTTGAAGCGCGGCGATGCGCGGATCGGCAGCTTCGGCAAGAGCAATGCCGAGCCGGTTAATCCCGGTGTCGACCATCAGGTGGCACAGCCCGCCGCCACTGGCCGACCAGAGCTCGGCCTGTTCCAAGGAATTGATCACCGGTACAACGCCGGTCGCTTGGGCATAGGCGCAGTCGGCCATGTCTAGCGGGCCGTGAAGAACCGCGATCTGTCGCCCGGGGACATGCCGCGCAACGGCTGCGACTTCGCTCCAGTGGGCGACGAAGAAGTTCTCGCAGCCTGCATCGCGCAAAACCGGTACGCAGGTATCGACGCCAAGCCCGTAGCAATCTGCCTTTACCGCCGCCCCGGCTGTGCCGGCGCCCGAAAGTGCATCAAGCGTCTGCCAATTAGCAGTCAGGGCCTCCGTGTCGACAGTCAGGCGCAGGCTGGGCGGTGGCAGAACTGCGCTATCAATCATCTGCAAAGTCTTTGGGCGGACCGCCCGGGATGCCCCACCACGCGACCAGCAAACCGAAGGCGACAACGGCCCAAGTGTACCACAGCCCGGCATAGATATCGCCGGTCCGCGCCACGATCACCCCGGCAATCAGCGGCAGGAACCCGCCAAGATAGCCCGCGCCGATGTGATAGGGGATCGACATCGACGAATAGCGGATGCGCGGCGGGAACATCTCGGAAAGCAGCGCTGCGACCGAGCCATAAGTCAGCGCCGACAGCATCCCCAAGGCCAGCAACACCGCAACGATGCCGATCACATTGGCAAGCGGCGGTTGCTGCTTGGAAAAGTCGAACCCGTATTGCCCGAGCGCCCCATGAAGCCCGGCCTTGCGCGCCGCGCCGTCAGCCAGCCACGCTGGGTCAATCGCCACTTCTGCGCCGCCCACCGTCATGTTCAACGTGTCGCCGGGCTTCAGCGTGTAGCGCACACCCGATGCGGTCAGCGTCTCCAGCACTTTGCCGCAATCGGTCTGGTCGCGCTGGAACAACTCGGCAAAGGGATCGGTCTCGCAAGCCGGTCCGCTTACCACCACCGGCGCACGTTCGGCCGCCGCGTCAAGCTGAGGATTGGCAAAGCTGCCCATCAGCCAAAACAGTGGGAACAATAAAGCCAACGTCAGCGCCGAACCGATGATGATCGGCAGCTTGCGACCCACGCGATCCGACCACTTGCCGATGATGACATAGAAACTCATCACGATCAGGCCCGATACCAGCAGCACCAGTTCCACGGTCAGATCGGCAACATGCATCGGGCCGCGAAGGAAACTCATCGCCGAGAAGAACCCGGTGTACCAAACCGTCGTAAGAATGCCGGTGATGCCGAACAGTGCAACAAACAGGCGCTTCGGGTTGCCGGGATAGGTCATGCTTTCCACGAAGGGATTGCCCGATGTCTCGCCCGCTTCCTTCATCGCCTGAAACACCGGGCTTTCCGACAGCTTGAGCCGCATCCACAGCGAAATCGCAAGTAATGCGATGGACAGCAAGAACGGCACCCGCCAGCCCCACGCCGCAAAAGCATCCGCCGGGATCAGCGCGCGGCAGGCCAGCACCACAATGATCGACAATACGAAGCCGCCGGCCACGCTCGCCTGAATGAAACTGGTATAAAACCCGCGCTTTTCTGGCGGAGCATGCTCGGCCACATAAATCGCCGCGCCGCCATACTCGCCGCCCAGCGCAAGGCCCTGAATAACGCGCAGCAGGATGACGATGATAGGTGCGGCCATGCCGATGGTATCGACTGTCGGGATCAGGCCCACGCCCGCCGTCGCAATCCCCATGAGGGTCACTGTAACGAGGAACGTATACTTGCGCCCAAGTCTGTCGCCCAGAAATCCGAACAGCACCGCACCCAGCGGGCGGAAGGCAAACCCTACCGCGAAGGTCGACCACACCAGCAGCAGGCCCAACGTTTCGTTGTCGGTCGCATAGAACGCATCCTTGAGGATGTAGGCGAGCGTTCCGTAGATGAAGAAATCATACCATTCAAAGACAGTGCCCGCGCTCGACGCGCCGATCACCAGCCTGATTTCCTTATCGGACGGTTCGCGCATCGCGAGCGCCTGCGCCTCTGCCATGTCTATCTGTTCCCTATGCGCCCTTCGGCGTCCCTATCTTGCCTATGTCCCTAGCGCGCGTCCGGCCCGCTTGAAAGCGCTGCGACAGCCGCATTCCACGGCAATAAGAGCGCGCCGTGCCGGCCCGGATGATCGAGCGCCGGCGCAAGCATCTCGATCTGCGGCCATTGGGGGAGCGTGGCATTGCCTGCCAGCCAAGCTGAGATGCTTTGCGCAGTGAGGCGCACGGTGTCCGGATCGGTGCCTTCGGCGGCCTGAGCCAGCAGCGCAGCCGATGCCTGCCCAATGGCGCACGCGCTGACCTTCACACCGACCCGGGCAATCAAACCTTGATGGTCGAGCGCCATGCCGAGCGTCATGACACTGCCGCAGCTCCGCGAACGCGCCTCGGCTCTCAAAGGCAGATCATCGGTCAGCGGATAATCGGCGAGACTTGTCGCCAGACCCAGAAGTGCTGGCGAATACAGCTTCGCCGAAACGCGCTGTGTCACCCGAGGTCAGCCCCCAGCCTTGACGGCTGCGGCCTCCTGCGTTTCGGATTCACCGCGCAAGCGATCGCGCCGCACCGCAATCGCCGGTATCAACTGGCGGGAAAATGCGTCCGCGGCGGTATATGAACGTGCCGTCGTGATCCACGTGGGCCGGCCCGTGTAACCCCACTTTTCGTCGAAGCCTGTGACCAGCAACGAAAAGGCAAAAACGGCTACCAGCGCCCCCTTCACGCCGCCGAAACCGAAGCCGAGAACCCGGTCGATCGGCCCAAGCAAAGCGCCATCAGACGCCTGGCTGGCGTTGCCGATGATGACCTTCATCGCCGCATACGGGATCAGCAGCAACAGCCCGAAGGCCAGCAACGAAACGGCAGGCTCGGCGCGGTAGAATGTGCGCAGCCCTTCGGTAAGGGCGGGATGAAGGAAATGCAGAGATAGCGCCGCCATGATCCAAGAGGCCAGACTCAGCACTTCTTGCACCAGCCCTCGCATGAAGCCGCCGATCGCGGCCACGCCAACGATAATGACAATTATGATGTCGAGAAGAGCCATGGCGCAGAAAGATTATGCGCTCCCCATCACCTGGTCAACGATGTTCGCAAGTGCAGCAAGCCCCCGGTAATCCGAGCCTGCTCCGCCCGCCGCCGCACCGGCTGGACCATAGCAGCGCACAAAGCCGAGCTTCGCCGCTTCACGGAGGCGCAAGGGGGCATGGGCGACGGGTCGGATTTCCCCAGCAAGGCTGACTTCGCCGAACCACGCAGCCTTGTCCGGCAAGGCTCGATCAGCCAGCGCTGACACCAGCGCAGCCGCGACTGCAAGGTCTGCGGCAGGATCGGTCAAGCGGTAGCCACCGGCGATGTTCAGGTAGACCTCGGCTGAAGAAAAATTCAGCCCGCAGCGTGACTCAAGCACAGCCAGCAGCATTGCCAACCGCCCGCTGTCCCATCCTACCACCGCCCGCCGCGGCGTCGCACCAGATTGCAAGCGGACGATCAGCGCCTGAATTTCGACCAAAACAGGACGCGTTCCTTCCAGCGCCGGGAACACCGCGCTGCCAGCCAACGGCGTGTCGCGGCCCGAAAGGAACAGCAGTGATGGGTTGGCGACTTCCTCCAGCCCTTCGGTCGCCATGGCGAAGACACCGATCTCGTCCACCGCACCAAAGCGGTTCTTCAACGCGCGAAGAATTCGGTACTGGTGGGAGCGTTCCCCTTCGAAGCTCATCACCACGTCAACCATGTGCTCCAGCACGCGCGGACCCGCAATCGTGCCATCCTTGGTGACATGGCCGACCAGCACAACCACGCAGCCGCTTTCCTTGGCATAGCGGATCAATTCCAGCGCGCATCCGCGCACCTGGCTAACGGTGCCGGGTGCGCCTTCGATCGTGTCCGAATGCATGGTCTGGATCGAATCGATAACCAGCAGCGCGGGCGGCGCGCCCTGTCCCAAGGTCGTCAGAATATCACGTACCGAGGTTTCGGACGCGAGCCGGATCGGCGCATCCGCCACGCCCATGCGGCTTGCCCGGAGGCGGACCTGCCCGGCAGCTTCCTCCCCGCTGACATAGACCACATCATTGCCGCCCCGCGCGATGGTTGCGGCGCATTGCAGCAGCAGCGTTGATTTGCCGATGCCCGGATCGCCGCCCAATAACACTGCCGAACCCGGCACCAGTCCGCCGCCCAGCGCCCGGTCAAACTCGGCAAGACCGGTCGATTTGCGCACCGGCAGTTGGGTAGGTGCATTGAGCGGTTCGAACGCCACGGCCCGCCCCCCGCTCGACAGGTCGTGCTTTTGCGAGAAAACCGTCGCCGGGACATCCTCAACCAGCGTGTTCCACTGCCCGCAATCGGCGCACTGCCCCTGCCATCGGTGCGAGACGGAGCCGCATTCCTGACACACGTAGCGGCGTTTTGTTTTTGCCATAGATGTGCCCCATAACGAGAACAGATGCTGAACGCAATTGCACATTCCCTGTCCGGCCCGCTAGACAAACATCATGCGTGAGAAAGAATTACGGCTTGCACTTGTGTGCTACGGCGGGGTCAGTCTTGCGGTCTATATGCACGGGATCACCAAGGAGGTGTGGCACCTTGCCCGGGCTAGCCGCGCGTTCCATCATCCGTCCGCAGTGCGGCTCGACGGTGTTGCGGCGGCGTACCGTGATTTCCTCGGGCTCATCGCGCGCGATCACGGGTTGCAGCTGCGGGTGCTGCCCGACATTCTCACCGGGGCCAGCGCGGGCGGGATCAATGCGGTGTTCCTGGCCCAGGCGATCCATGCCGGCCACAGTCTTGAACCGCTGACCGACTTGTGGCTCACCAATGCCGATGTCAACGAATTGACCGACCCTGATGCTGAACCGATGTGGCGCTACGGGAAGCTCTGGGCGCAGCCAATTGCCGAATGGTTTCTCAACCGTCCGGGCAACGCGGTAAGCGCCACGGTCTCCCTCGAAACCCGCGCTGAGGTAAGGGCCAAGGTATCCTGTCTGGTGCGCGGGCGCTGGTTCAGCCCGCCGTTTTCGGGCGCGCGCTTTTCTTCGATGCTGTTCGAAGCGTTCACGCGCATGGCGGACGAAGGCGATGGCAACCCCCTGCTGCCCGCAGGATACCCCATCGACCTTGCCGTCACCGCAACCGATTTTCGCGGCCATTCCGAAACGCTGCGTCTCAACTCGCCCGCCTTTGTTGAGGAGACCGAGCATCGCCTGCCAATCAATTTCCGTGCGCGGGTGGGATATGGAGGCAAACAAGCGGCACTAGGCGATCCTCTGGAACTGGTGCTGGCTGCGCGTGCGACCGCAAGTTTCCCCGGAGCATTCCCGCCGCTGACGCTTGCCGAAATTGACAGGCTCGCCGCGGAGGAAGGGCACAATTGGGCCACACGAGAGGCGTTTCTGGCGCGGATCATGCCCGCCCACCTTGCACGCGGTACGGTGGACGAGGTGGCGCTGATCGATGGCGCGGTGCTGGTCAATGCCCCGTTCGGCGCGGCGCTGGGCGCGCTTTACGGCCGCCCTGCCCAGCGCGAGGTCGACCGGCGCTTCGTCTATCTCGACCCGCGTCCCGAAGGTGCCAACCCTTCCCCCGGAACGCGCTTGCGTGAGATCGGGTTCTTCGGCGCAATCTTCGGATCGCTCTCCACGATCCCGCGCGAGCAGCCGATCCGTGACGATCTGGAGCGGATCGAGCTGCAATCGCGTGATGCCGCGCGGCTGAAGCGCATCATATTGGACCTGCAGGGCGATATCGACCGTGCGGTGGAAAGACTGTTCGGCTACACCTTCCTGCTCGACCGCCCCACGCTCAAGCGGCTTGCCAGCTGGCGGGCCAAAGCGCAGCAGGCCGCTGCCGAGCGTGCAGGATATGCCTTTGGTGCCTATGCGCTCACCAAGTTTGACGGCATTCTGGAACAGCTTGCACGGTTGACGCTGAAGGCAGCCGGGCAACCGCGGGGTGATGTGATGCTGCTGGTCAACGCCTTCCGCAGCGAGCTGGAGGCGCGCGGATTGGATCAGCTGACCGATGCGCAGGCCGGCGCGACCGACGCGGCGATCGGCTTCTTCCGCGCGCATGACACCGGCTTTCGCATCCGCCGCCTGCAACTGCTCGCCCGCAAACTGGCGCGCGATTGGCAGCTTGGCGCGGCCATTGCCGAAGATGCGATCGACCGGGCGCGGGATCGGTTATACGAAATCCTCGCACTGTATTACCGCGCCGACGAGGATGTGCTGCGCTCTGCCCGCTTCTGTGAACTGGCGGTCGACGCGGTGCAATCGCCCGGCGCAGTGCTGGATTATCTGGCGAACGCGCGCCTGCTACCCGCGAACGATCTCGTGGCAGAGCAGCTGTTAATCGACGCGCTGGAGGACATGCCCAAGCTGCTCAAGCGGCGGATGCTGCTGACCTATCTGGGCTTTCCGTTTTATGATGTCGCAACCCTGCCCCTGTCGCGGCGGGAGGGGCTGGATGAATTCAACCCGGTCAAGATCGACCGCATTTCCCCCGATGATGCGCTCTCGATCCGCGATGGCGGAACGGCGGCGACTTTGCGGGGGATTGAATTCTACAATTTTGGCGCGTTCTTCAGCCGTGATTACCGCGAGAACGATTATCTATGGGGCCGCTTGCACGGGGCGGAACGGATGATCGACCTGCTTGCATCAACCGTTCCCGGCAGCGTGTCGAGCGAAGCCATACGCACCGCTAAGCGTGCGGCATTCCTTGCGGTGCTGGAGGAGGAGGAAAACGCGGCACGCTGCCAACGCGGTCTGATCGACCAGATCCGAATGGAAGTGCGCGAACGGATGGGCTAGCCCTGCACCGATCCAAAAAACAGCAGCATCACCAGCCGCGAATCTTCGGGCGTCGACCCAAAACCGGGCGCGGCATTGTGGAACTGCCAAGGCGAGAACAGCAGCAGCCGGTTGAATCGGGCCGGCACGCGCATCACCCGTTCCCACTTGGCAGGAAGCGTGGTGTCCTTGTTGACCACGTCTTCGACCAGAGCATTGATATCGCCGTAACCGCTTGCCGCAATGCGGGCAGGATCGTTCGGAACGGCTTCAAGCCCGGTGCGCTTATGCCGGAAGAAATCGGTGCCGCCCGCGTCCGGCCTCGCGCAGTCTTCCGGGCGCGAAAGGTAGAGGATGCCTGAATAGGCGGCCGGATCGATATGCACTCCGCTTTTGCCCTTTGCGCCTTTTGTGGTCAGGCGGCACGCCCCATGCTGAGTGCCGGGTGCGGGGCCAAGCTTTACCCCGAGCAGGCGCGAAACTGCCGCATCGATAGGAGCGGTTTCAAGCGTGGTGGTTGAATTGAGCCCGGGGAAATTGCCGTGCTGCTTCGACGGATCATAGTCCAACGCCAAGGCCGCACGCCGGGCGGCCCACGGGTCAGCCAGAAAATTATCAACGATCAAAAGCGAAGGAAGCACTGCCTCAGCTCCCAAAGGCGTCCCTGAGTTTGTTGAAGAAGCCGCGGCTTTCGGGGCATTCATCGCCCGTTTCGGTCGCCTTGAATTCTTCAAGGATTTCTTTCTGTCGGCGGGAAAGCTTTGTCGGGGTTTCGACTACAATTTCGACCACCAGATCGCCGCGCCCGCGCCCTTGCAGCACCGGCATCCCAGCGCCGCGTATGCGCAACTGCTTGCCAGACTGGATGCCTGCCGGAATATCCAGGCGATTGGTCGATCCATCAAGATCGGGAATTTCCACGTAGCCGCCCAACGCCGCCGTAGTGAAGGTGACCGGCACGCGCGTAGCGAGCGTCGTGCCTTCACGTTCGAAAACGGTGTGCGGCTTGACGTGGAGGAATATGTACAGATCGCCCGCCGGTGAGCCGCGCTGTCCGGCCTCGCCCTTACCGGACAGGCGGATGCGGGTGCCGGTGTCGACGCCAGCAGGAATATCCACCTTCAAAGTTTGGGCCTTGTCGATCCGACCTTCGCCACGGCATGACCGGCAGGGGTTTTCGATCACCGTGCCGCGCCCGCTGCAGGTCGGACACGGACGTTCGATCACGAACAGCCCTTGCTTGGCGCGAACACTACCCATGCCTTTGCACAGATTGCACTGGCGTTCGCTGGTGCCGGGCGTTGCCCCAGTGCCGTCACACGTATCGCAAGCCTGGCTGACCTCGATCTCTATCTCGGTCGATTTGCCGTGGAAGGCCTCTTCAAGGCTGACCTGCATATCGTAACGCAAGTCTGCGCCGCGCCGGTTCTGCTGGCGCGCAGCCCCCCCTCCGCCGCCGCCAAAGGCGCTGCCGAAGATCGTTTCGAAGATATCGCCGATATCGCCAAAGTCGCCGCGTCCCCCGAAGCCGCCGCCGAAGGGCCCGCCGCCCCCGCCCCCGCTCATGCCTTGGGTGAAAGCTTCGTGCCCATATCGATCATAGGCCGCGCGCTTCTGCGGGTCCTTGAGGCAATCATAAGCCTCGTTGATCGCCTTGAACTTAGACTCGCATTCGGAATCGCCCGGATTGCGGTCCGGATGGAACTTCATGGCGAGTTTGCGATAGGCGCTCTTCAGCGTAGCTCCGTCAGCATCGCGGGCACATTCGAGCGTGGCGTAGTAATCGATTTGGGCGCTGGGCATATTTGTGACCTAATCCCCGTCACCAGCCGCAGCCGATACGCCAGACCAGTGATCCGGACGCATCCACTGCGTGCTGGGTTGCATCGGGGCCTTAGCCCTTCTTGTCTTCATCAACCTCGGAGAACTCGGCGTCGACGACGTCTTCGTTGGGCGCTGCCTCGCCCGCAGATGTGCCTTCGCCATCAGGTCCGGCGGCCTGCTCGGCTTCGTAGATCTGCTGACCCATTTTCATCGCCGACTGCGTAAGAGCCTGCGCCTTGGCATTGATGTCATCGGCATCGCCGCCTTCGAGCGCGGTTTTGACGGCGGCAATCGCTTCTTCAACCTCGGTCTTGGTGGCCGCATCAATGCGGGCGCCGTGTTCCTCCAGTTGCTTTTCAGTCGCGTGGACAAGGCTGTCGGCCTGGTTGCGCGCTTCTGCCGCCGCACGGCGCTTCTTGTCGTCCTCGGCGAACTTTTCGGCATCTTTGACCATTTGATCGATGTCGTTGTCGGACAACCCGCCCGATGCCTGGATCTTGATCGTCTGCTCCTTGCCGGTGCCCTTGTCCTTCGCCGCCACCGAGACAATCCCGTTGGCATCGATGTCGAAGGTCACTTCGATCTGCGGCACGCCGCGCGGGGCGGGCGGAATGCCGATCAGATCGAAATTACCGAGCAGCTTATTATCCGCCGCCATCTCGCGTTCACCCTGATAGACCTTGATCGTCACCGCGTTCTGGTTGTCTTCGGCGGTCGAATAGGTCTGGGTCTTCTTGGTCGGGATGGTGGTGTTGCGATCGATCATGCGGGTGAACACGCCGCCCAGCGTTTCGATGCCAAGCGACAGCGGGGTCACGTCAAGCAGCAGCACGTCCTTGACGTCGCCCTGCAGCACGCCCGCCTGAATGGCGGCGCCCATGGCGACGACTTCATCGGGGTTCACGCCGGTGTGGGGCTTCGCGCCGAAGAACTGCTCCACCACTTCGCGGACGCGGGGCATACGGGTCATGCCGCCAACGAGGATCACTTCGTCGACCTGATCCTTCGAGATGCCCGCGTCAGCCAGCGCCTTCTTGCACGGATCGAGCGTGCGCTGGATCAGGGCGTCGACCATCTTTTCAAGATCGGCGCGGGTAATCATTTCCACCAGGTGCAGCGGGGTGGTTGTGCCACCTTCCATGCGCGCGGTGATGAACGGCAGGTTGATCTCCGTCGAAGCGGTGCTCGACAGTTCGATCTTGGCCTTCTCGGCCGCTTCCTTCAGGCGCTGCAAGGCCAACTTATCGGTCTTGAGGTCCATGCCTTCCTTCTTCTTGAAGGCATCGGCCAAAAACTCGACAATCGCGTTGTCGAAGTCTTCGCCGCCAAGGAATGTGTCCCCGTTGGTCGATTTCACTTCGAACACGCCATCACCGATTTCCAGGATCGAAACGTCAAAAGTTCCACCGCCAAGGTCATAAACGGCGATGGTCTTGCCTTCGTCCTTGTCCATTCCGTAGGCGAGTGCAGCCGCCGTCGGCTCGTTGATGATGCGCAGCACTTCCAGACCGGCAATCATACCGGCGTCCTTGGTCGCCTGACGTTGGGCGTCGTTGAAATAGGCGGGCACAGTGATCACCGCCTGCGTCACGGTTTCGCCAAGATAGCTCTCGGCGGTTTCCTTCATCTTCTGGAGGATGAAGGCGGAAACCTGCGACGGGCTGTAATCTTCACCGCCAGCGTTCACCCACGCGTCACCGTTCTTACCTTTGGTGATGGTGTAGGGAACGAGCCCCATGTCCTTCTTGGTAAGCGGATCTTCAAATCGGCGGCCGATCAGGCGCTTGATCGCGAACAGTGTGTTGTCGGGGTTGGTGACGGCCTGACGCTTGGCAGGCTGGCCGATAAGGCGCTGGCCATCCTTGGTGAAGGCAACGATCGACGGCGTGGTGCGCGCGCCTTCCGAATTCTCGATCACCTTGGGCTTGCCGCCGTCCATGACAGCAACGCACGAATTGGTGGTGCCGAGGTCGATA
>JBIKSA010000003.1:0-99969 GCA_044348875.1 Erythrobacter sp.
CAGCAAATGGTCCCCTGACGCCTCGCATAAGGTTGAGCATTTAGGATTTTGTGAGAAACTGGCCTGGCAAAGAGGTCACGGTCTCTTTTGTCATTCATCCTTGAGCCCTCAGAAGCCGTTTAATCTGTCCTGTCGAACGCCGAAAAGCCACCACGGCGCGGGCCCCTGGACGAAACTTTATAGGACCAGTCGACAACCGCTCCACCAGCACTTCTGCCGGACAAGGCAGTCCCGTCTCAGGATCAAGATAGCGCGGATAGAGCAGCAGGGCAGCGGCCACCACCTCGTCGAGTGTGCGCCGCGCGGTGCGGCGCGCAGGCACGGGGCCGCGATCGACGGTCAGTCCCCAGCCGGCGTAGAACGGCACGCCATGCACCGTCACCTGCTTGCCGCGCATCAACGCCTCGAACCCGGCGAGCGAGCTGTTGACGTGCAGCTCGTCAACCATCGCTATCAGGGCTGCGATCGGTGCTTGGGTTTCCACCTCGTCGGCAAGCGCGGTCATCTCCTCTTGGGGTATGAGCCCGCGGCGATGGCCTGCCAGCACGTCGGGGTGCGGCTTGTAAATGAGGTAGGCGTCCGGCCCCGCCTCGGCACGGGCCCGGCGCAAGAGTTCAAGGTTGGAGGGCAGCGCCCCGCCGCTGGTCACCGCCCGGTCATCCTCAACCTGGCCGGGGACGAGCACGTGGCGGCGCGTCCCACCGGGACGGGGCAGATGTTCAGCGCCGCCGGTCTCGTACTTCGATAGCCCTCCGGCCACGATGGCCTCACGCAACGCCCGCGCGCGGGCAAGAAGATCTGCGGGGAACGCACCATCTTGCAGCAGGTGCTCAAGCTCGCTCGGCTCGCCCGGGGCGAAGTGGGGGCCTGCGGCATCGACGATGATCGACAGGGGCGGCACGCAATCGGCCCCCAGCCCGTTGGAACGGATGAAGCCGTCCTCGATCTCGATGATCGCAGGCTGGGCCTCAGCGATGGCGCGCTGCTGCGAGGCGGAAAGCCGCGCGCGCCAGATCGCCACCGGAGCACCCTCCGGCAAATCATGCGGGCTGCGGCCATAGGGCACCTTCGATCCGCCCCACAGCAGCGCCGTAACCGTCGGCTTCTTCCAGTAGGCAATGCCCATGACCGATTGGATCGGGCGGTTTGCGTCGATCAGGCGGCGCCAATCGCCGCACTGGGTGATGGCCTCAATCGGGCTCATCGGGGCAAGGCTGAAGGGGTTGATCCAACTCCATCCCGTGAGATGCGTTGTCAGCAATCGATCGCGGTCATCATCGCTGGCAGCCCGCTCGCTCCCGTCAGCGGCAACAAGCGTGAGCGGCACGCCAGCCGCAAGCGCCAGAAGCCCGCGCGGATCGCTTTCGGGCAAGCGGACCGCGACGGCTGCGTCGAGTAGGGGCCAGGGATCACAGGCGGCGTCCCATGGCACCGCGTCGGGCACGGGATCATTCGTGCCGTCGAGCATAACGTCGCCCGCCGGCACAGGCACCAGCGCGCCCCAGTAACAGCCACCCACCCGGTGACGCGCCAAGGCAGACAGAAGCTCCGCTGGCTCACCCTGACCGCCGCCGCCGGGGGTGGCGAAGCACGGCGGACGTGCGCCGGGGAACGGCGGAATGGTAAGGATTGGCGAGGACACCATCTCAGCCGAGCGCGGCGATCGCCGCAATCTTGCGCAGCAGCTCTTCCAGCTGATCCAAGGGCACCATGTTGGGCCCGTCGGACAGGGCGCTGTCCGGATCGGGATGGGTTTCCATGAACAGACCGTCCACACCCACGGCCATGGCGGCCCGGGTCAAAGGCTCGACAAACTGACGCTGACCCAGCGACCGATCACCGCCGCCGCCGGGCAGTTGCACGCTGTGCGTCGCGTCGAACACCACCGGCGCGCCCATTTCGCGCATGATCACCAGCGCGCGCATATCAACCACGAGGTTGTTATAGCCAAAACTGGACCCACGCTCGCACAGCATGATTTGCGGATCGGCAATGCCCGCGCCATCAGCCGCGGCGCGGGCCTTGCCCAGCACGGCCGCCATGTCGGGCGGGGCCATGAACTGGGCTTTCTTGATGTTGACGGGACGACCGCTGGCGGCAGCGGCCATGATGAGATCGGTCTGCCGCGCCAGAAACGCCGGCGTCTGGAGCATATCCACGACTTCGGCGACGGCGGTGATCTGATCAGGCAGGTGCACGTCGGTCAGAACGGGCAGCCCGGTTTCGCGGCGCACCTTTTCGAGCACGCGCAGACCTTCCTCCATCCCGTGACCGCGGAACCCGCCCACCGAGGTGCGGTTGGCCTTGTCAAAGCTGGCCTTGAAAATCACCGGCATGCCCAGACGCGCGCCGATACCTTGCAAGCGCTCGGCGATGGAGAGGCACAGCGCCTCGCTCTCGATCACGCAAGGGCCCGCGATCAGGAACGGCGGCGCGCCGGGTGCGCGGCGGAAAGCGGGTAACATCAGGCAAGCTCCAGGGCGGCACGACGGGCCAGTTCAGGCTCGATCAAAGCAATGTCGCCGGGGTTGTTAAGTTCAATCATTTCCCAGCCCGGAGCCGCGCAGATCGCCACACCCACCGGCAGGCCGGCATCGATGAAGCGGAGCTGTTCAAGCCCCTCCTGCAACTCAAGCGGTGCAGGAGCACGCGCGGCGTAATCCGCAAGGGCTGCGGGGCGATAGGCATAGAGGCCGAGATGCAGCAGCACGCTCTCGATAGGCGTAGTGCCGGGGGTGACGTGGGGAATGATCGATTTGGAGAAGTACAGCGCACGCCCCTTGCTGTTGCACACCACCGTCGTCCCCCCGACGCGCCCTGCGGCGGCATCGGTTTGCAGGTGGGCAAGCACGGCGGGGCTGGCGGGGGTGGCAGCAGTAGCCATCGCAAGCCCCGGATCGGCTTCGAGCCGGGCGACCACAGCAGCAACCATCGCCGCTGGCGTCAACGGGGCATCGCCTTGCAGATTGACGACGATGTCCGGCGCCTCATCCAACGCGACAAGCGCAGCAGCGCAGCGTTCGGTCCCGTTGGTGCAGGACGTGGGGGTCATCACCGCCGCCATGCCCTCTGCATCGGCAAGGTCAGCGATGGCCTGATCGTCGGTCGCAATCACGCACCGCGCCTGCGGCCCCAACGCCCGAGCCGCGGCAAGGCCGGCTTGCCATGTGTAATGCAGCGCCGGACGCGGCACCCCGTCAGCGCCGGTCAACATCGCCAGCGGCTTGGCCGGAAAACGCGTCGAGGCCAGCCTTGCAGGGATGATAATCAGGATGCGCGACATGGCAACTAGCGTGGGGCGCCGAGCGTAGGTTCGGGTGCCGGCGGCACCGCGATATCGTAGATCTGCACGGCCCCCAAGGGCACCCGCGGCTGCCGCTCGTCAACCACGAACAGCACAGTGATGCGGTGCGTGTTCATCAGCTCGAGCGCTTCCTGCACCCGCGCCGTGCGCAGGATCGTGCGCGGCATATCGGTCATCACATCGGCGGCGGTGCCGAACACGACATTGCGGGCGCGGCGGCGCAAATCGCCGTCCGTGATGATGCCGACCAGTTCGCCCTGTTCATTGACCACACCGGCAATGCCCAGACGCTTTTCTGTCATGGTCACCAGCACATCCGGCATCGGCGAGGCCAAGCCGACCAGCGGCAGCCGGTCGCCTGCGTGCATCACATCTTCAACGCTGCGCAGGTGCAGCCCGATCTCACCGCCGGGATGAAGCGCGCGGATATCCGATCCCGAAAGCCCGCGCGCCCGCATCGCCGCGACGGCCAGGGCATCGCCGAGCGCGAGCATCATGGCTGTCGACGTAGTCGGCGCAAGGCTGGAGGTGCAGGCTTCCTCGACCTTGGGCAAAAGCAGGCCGAGGTCCGCCGTGCGCGACAGCAGCGAATTGGGGTTGCGCGAAATACCAATCACCGGACAGCCGATGGCCTTGGCGTAGATGCACAGCGGCTGCACTTCAACCGTGGCGCCGCTGTTGGAGAAGACGATCAGCACGTCACCCGGACTAATCATGCCAACATCGCCATGCGCCGCTTCGGCAGCGTGCACGAACAAAGCCGGTGTGCCTGTCGCCGCAAGCGTGGCCGCGATTTTGCGGGCGACATGGCCCGATTTGCCAATGCCGGAAACGATCACCCGCTGGCGGCAGCCAAGGATCATGTCCACCGCCTGGCCGAACGCGTCACCCAGGAAATCGGCCAGCTGGTTCAGCGCATCGGCTTCCATGCGGATAACACCCAGACCCACGGCAAGATGCGCATCGCGGGAACTGGGCTGGGTTGTCTCGCCTGACGGTTCGATGTGCTTTTCAGTTGATGCCTGTTGCATTTGCCCCCCCAAAAGTGCCTGTCTGCACGGCGCGACCCGAAGCAATTTGCGCAAATAGCCCTAAAGAGTGCTCATGGACAACATCATCTTCGATCTTGACGGCACGTTGATTGACAGTGCTCGCCTCACAGCAGCGATCCTTGACCGGATGCTTGAAGAACGCGGCGTTCACGTGGGCGCGGATCGGGCGATCATCCGCCGGATGGACGCCGTTGGCGGCGAGGCAATGATTGCGGCGGTGCTGGGCGCGCATTCAGCAAATCCCGCTGCCGAGCTTGACGAGTTTCGCAGCATTCACCGGACCATTGCGGTACCCGATGACCTGCCATTCCCCGGCGTAAGCGATGCACTGGCGGCGCTGGATGCGGCAGGCGTCGGGCTGGCGATCTGTTCGAACAAGCCGCAGTTCCTGTGCGAGAAGATCCTTGGCGACCTCGGTCTTGCACAGCATTTCCGCGCGATTGTCGGCAGCAGCCCGGATCGCCCGCGAAAGCCCGCGCCCGACAGTGCGTGGGCGGCGCTGGCAGGCATCGGCGGAAATACCGGCAACACGCTTTACTGCGGGGATTCGGCCATTGATGTCGCCACTGCGCGCGCGGCCGGACTGCCGTTCGCTCTGGTGGCCTGGGGATACGGCACGGCCGAGGCCATCCGCGAAGAGCCCGGAACGCCCGTGTTCGATTCCATGTCGGCCCTGAGACAAGCTGTCGAGCACCACGACCGTTCAGCCTTTCGGGACGGATGAGATCAGCGTCCCGAAGACGCGGTCCCAAATCAGTCCCGTAATCGCGTAGTTGCCGCCCACCTTCAGGTGATGGTGGCGCATATGGTGCACCTTGAGCGCGCGCCCGATCCGCCCCTTCATCGGGAACTGGTGGCAGGCAAAATGCACCAGATCATAGGCGACGTAGCCGACCATAAAGCCCAGCAGGAACCACGTTCCCGAAAGGCCCAAGACAGCCAGCGAAAGCAGCCAGACAAGAGCCCCCACCGGAACGCTGACGATCGGAGGCATGAGGTTGCGCAGCGGATCATTGGGCGCGGCATGATGGTTTTCGTGGATCACGAACACCATTTGCTTCAGCATCGGCGAACTGGGCTGGAGATGGAAGACATAGCGGTGGAGCGCATATTCGGTGAACGTCCAGACGATCAACCCGGCAATCATCAGCGGCACCGCCGTCCACGTCCAGGCGGTAAGCGCTCCGGTCAAACCGATAGCGGGAAGCAGAACAGCCCAGAGCGCGGCAAAGCCGCCCGCCGAAACGACCGTCAGCCGCTCCAGGCGCGCGCTCCGGAACAGCCTCAAACGGCTGGAACCATCGCCCGATACCCTGCTAATGTCTGCCTCCATCGATTCCGCCGCGCCGCAACTACACCATCACAGGTAATAATGCTTCCATAAATTGACTATGAATTGTCCTCGCTTGGCCTTGAAAAATGAACGTATGGCCGTCAGGTTCCTACAAAGTACCCCTTAAGAACTCAGCAGAATACCGCAGTTGCGAACATGTCACAGGGGTTGCCCTGAGGAAGGAATCCAGCCTGACGCATCCCGATCATGCCCGCGTTCTGATTACCGGTGCGTCCGGAAATCTGGGCCGCGAACTGGTGGCACGGCTGGCCCGTCCCGGGGTGAGGCTTTCATTGTGGGGCCGTGATCGGGCGCGTCTGGACGACGTTGCCGCGCTCAGCCGCGAACACGGTGCAACAGTCGCAGTGCGGTCAATTGACCTCACTGATTTCCAATCTGTTCTTGGCGCATTGGCGCAGGAGGACGATGCTGACCCCTTCGATATCGCCCTGCTTGTCGCCGGTCAGGGTGACACGCTTCCACCCGATGCGCTTGTGGAAGATCCGGCGCAGGTGATCCGGCTTATTCAGGGGAATTACACCGCGCCCGCGGCAATGGCATCGGCGCTGGCCGGGCGCATGGCGGCGCGCGAAAAAGGGCGCATCGGGTTGGTGGGCACGGCCGCTGCATCCCATTCGCTACCGTTTGCGGCGACCTATTCAGGAAGCAAGGCAGGCCTTGCCCGACATGCCGACGCGCTGCGGCTTGCCGTAGGCCATCGCGGGGTGAGCGTGACCCTGATCACCCCCGGCTTTTTCGCGGCAAGGGCAAGGGCGGGCGCTGCGCCGAGATCCCGGCCTGGCGAAATTTCCGCAGGGATCGTGGCCGAGCGGGCGATTGCTGCCGTCATGGCCGGGAAGGCAGAAGTGGTCGTGCCCCGGCGTTTCCTGCTGCTGCGCTGGCTTGACGGGCTACTGCCCCGCTTCCTGCGTGACCGGCTTCTGCTGTCGCTCCGCCTCCCCTAAACGGACGGCGGCAAGAATGGCGTGGTGCAGTTCGGCCGGGGTCATGTCCTGGTCAGGAGCGGCGGTCTTAAGCGGGGTGCCGTCGGCGGCGAAGCGCAGCAGCACATAATGCGTATGCCGGTCTGGCCCCGGTTCGCTGGCGCCCGGGATGCTGGGCCGGTGGTCGCCAAAGAAACACAGGATCACGGGGCGGCCCGTCCGCGGAAGTTCTTCAACCAGCCGGGCAAGCATCGCATCGCCATTCGCCAGCAGCCGCAGATAGGGCTCTGCCCCGTTCGCCACGCCCTTGTCTCCGGGCGGCCACGGCCCATGATTCTCGATCGTGACAGCAAAGACAAGGCCGGCGCGCGAACGATCCTGCGCCAGTTCGATGATCTGGTCGGCTATCGCCGCATCGCTGACATAACGCCCCTCACCCGGAGCGGGCGGAGCGAAACTCTCCTCCCCCACCATCGTGCCGAATCCGCTCTGCGGCATCAGGCGGTCGCGCCCGTAGAAGCGCAGATCGTGGGGATGCAGAAACCAGCTCGCCCAATCCTTGCGGTCCAGGCGATTCGGCAAGGCCCAGCTGGTCTCCCCGCTCGCCGACAGGAACGGGTTAAACCGGCGCGTGCCCAGCAGCGCCTCGTCCCGCCCGAACAGGACGCCGTATTCGGTGCGCATGGTATAGGCCCCAAAACCCGACACCAACAGTCGCCCCGCCTGCCATGCCAGCTTGCGCGCTTTCTCCAAACCCGGAAGCGCCAGCGCGGAATCGCGGAACAAATCGGCGGGATCGGTGAAGGATTCGCACTGGACGATTACAACCAGCTGCCCCGATTTTCCCGGAACGGGCGCTTCGTTGCAGGGCGCAGGATCGGACGAACGGCGCCAGTCGTACCAGTGCAGCAGCAGGCAGGCCACCAGACCGAACCGCTGCACATCGACGTCGGCATCGGGAACAGGAGCCAGCCCCGCCCCGCGCACGCGCGGCAGCAACAGCCGTAGACCCCCCCATGCCGCCAACCCGATCGCCGCCCCTGCCACCCGCGGTTCCAGATCGGCGGTAGTCAGCGCCGCGAGCGTTGCCGCCACTCCGGCCAAACCACCCAGAATAAGGACCGTCTGCCACGGCCGCAGCGCCGAAAAGTAGAATTGCGGCTGCTGAAAAATCACGATTATCAGCGCAAGGTCGCAGAATTCCAGCGGTTCATCCAGCACCCGGCGCTTTATGTTGGAGATCACCGAAAAAGCAGCAACCAAAGCGATAACACCGACAGCGGCGATGGGCGGTGCGCCCGTAATGACCAACAGCACAGCAAAGACGAAGGCCGTAACCAGCAGCAGAAGCAGCGTTCCGGACAGGCTGCGCGGCAGCACCGATGCCCAGCGTCGGGGCGAAGCGCAGGCGTCTGCCACGATCACGAGCAGCGCAAACACCGGGGCAAAAAGGAAAAGGTCGCGCAGCAATTCCGTCATCAGCAGCACGCCGCGTGACGGGAATTTGCCACCTTCCCGTCAACCATCCCCATCGCGCTACGCCCTATTTTCGCCATGATGTCGCGCTTGCGTCGAAATGTGCTCAAAAGCAAAAACAATTTTCCGGCAGAGCATCGACAAGCTTGCCCGCAAGGGACTAGGGCGGATGCGCTATATGATGTGTTTCAGCCTGGCTCCGATTCTCACATGACCGTTCCAGACGCCCTTCCCGCCGCCAAGGGCATCCCGCAAAAGCAGCGCCGTGTGATGCTGCTTCAGGGCCTTATGGGGCCGTTTTTCCGTCAGCTCGGAAAGGGTCTGCACAAGGCCGGGCATGAAGTCTTCAAGGTCAATTTCAACGGCGGCGATGGCGCGTTCTGGCGGCTGCCAAACGCGATAAGTTATCGCGGGACACTGGCCGATTGGCCCGAAGCCTTCGCCCGCCTGCTGGACCAGCACCGGATCACCGATGTGATGCTGTTCGGCGATTGCCGCGATCACCACATCCCCGCGCTCGAGATTTGCCGCCAGAACGGCGTGACGATCTGGGTATTCGAGGAAGGCTATATTCGCCCCGATTGGGTGACGATGGAAATCGGGGGGGTCAACGGCCACAGCCAACTGCCCCGCGATCCGCAGTGGTACCGCACCTTCGCCGCCGAATTGCCGCCGGTGCCGCATCACCAGAAGGTGCCCTCATCCTTCCGCCGCCGTGCCACCGAAGGGCTGCTATACAATGTGGCCGATGTGCTGACCCGCTGGCGCTATCCCGGATGGCTCAATCACCGGCCGTGGCACCCGCTGGTCGAAGGGATGGGATGGGCGCGCAAACTGAACCGACGCGAAGAACGCCGCCAGCAGGGTGCAGAGCTGCTGGCCCGGCTGGAGGCTGAGGATGCGGACTATTATCTGTTTCCCCTACAGCTGGATTCTGATGCGCAGATCCGCCTGCATTCGCCCTTCACGGGCATGATGGAGCCGATAAAGCTGGTTCTGCAATCCTTCGCACAGCACGCGCCGCCGGGCACGCGGCTGGTGGTGAAGGAGCATCCGCTCGATAACGGCGTACGCGACTGGCAGCTGGAAACCAATGATCTGGCGCAGCGGTTCGGCATTGCCGACAGGGTGGATTATCTCGCCTGGGGCGACATCGAAGCGATTGCCGAGCAAGCTTTGGGCATGGTCACCGTCAACAGCACCAGCGGCACGCTTGCACTGGCGCGCGGCGTGCCAGTCGTCGTGCTGGGCAAGGCGGTTTATGATCTGCCGGACATGACATTTCAGGACGGGCTCGACCGGTTCTGGACCGAGGCAACGCCGCCCGATTCCGCTACCTTTGCGGCGTTCCGCAGGGTTCTGATTGAAAACTGCCTGATCCCCGGAGGATTCTTCTCGGACGAGGCGATCGGCAAGGTGGTGGCCCATGCCGTTGCGAGGTTTGAAGGACAGCCGCTTCAGCCTGATTGATCGACCTGATCTACGGAGTACCGGGACATGGGATTTGGCCTGATCGAACATGCTGTCGTCGCCGCGGTCATTCAGGGGATCGTCGGATGGCGCACCGGCAACTGGTGGGCAGGCGCCGCGCTTGCGTCAGGCTATTTCATCGGGCGTGAAGTCGCTCAGGCGGAATATCGCTGGATCGAACAGTTCGGGCAGGGGCTGCGCGGCAATATGCCGTGGCACGCGGTGTTTGACGGGCGCGTTTGGCAGACTGCCGAGCGCCTCGCCGACTGGCTGGGGCCGGTCATTGTCACAGTTGGAATCGCTCTTTCCGCTGGCCGTCGCCGCAGGCCCGCAGATCCGGCAACCCCGCCGCGGCCTTGACGCCCTGCTGCTTCACCCATAGCCCATCTGACAGAAATTCCTGCGAAAAGGATCCGCAAGTGAAGACCATCTTCGTCACCGGATCGGCCGGCTTCATCGGATTTCACCTGTCGCAATTGCTGCTGGAGGAAGGCTTCCGCGTCGTCGGCTATGACGGGATGACCGATTACTATGACGTGCGGATCAAGCAGCGGCGGCACCAGATGCTGCTCCAGCACCCGCATTTCACCTGTACGGAAGGCATGCTGGAAGATTTCGACCGGCTGCGCGCGCTCGCACTGGGTGAAAAGCCGGACGTGATCGTCCACCTCGCCGCGCAGGCGGGGGTGCGCTACAGTCTGGAAAACCCGCGCGCCTATGTTCATGCGAACCTTACCGGCGCGTTTAACGTCATGGAATGCGCCCGCGAGTTGCAGGTCGGTCACTTGCTGATGGCGTCGACATCGTCCGTCTATGGCGCGAATACCGAAATGCCGTTTTCGGAAATGCACAAGGTCGACACCCCGCTAACACTCTACGCCGCGACCAAGAAGGCCAACGAGGCGATGGCCCATTCCTACGCCCACCTCTGGAACCTGCCGACGACCATGTTCCGCTTCTTCACGGTCTATGGCCCGTGGGGGCGGCCGGACATGGCGCTGTTCAAGTTCACGCGCGGGATCCTCGAAGGGACGCCCATCGACATCTACAATGATGGCGAAATGTACCGCGACTTCACTTATGTCAGCGATCTGGTGCGCGGTATCCGACTGCTGATCGATGCAGCCCCGGTGCGTCCGGACAGCGCGGATGACATTGCCGAGGGCGACAGCCTGTCCCCAGTCGCCCCCTTCCGGACGGTCAATATCGGCAATGGCGATAAGGTGCGTTTGCTGGATTTCATCACCGCGATCGAGGCCGAGTGCGGGCGCGAGGCGGTGCGCAATTATCTGCCAATCCAGCCCGGCGATGTGCCCGCAACCTGGGCCGATGCCTCGTTGTTGCGGACGCTGACCGGCTATTCGCCGCAAACCCCGTTCCGCGAAGGCGTGGCGCGGTTTGTGGCGTGGTACCGTGACTATTACGGTGTTTGAGCCGAAGGCTTACTTCGGCGGCACGGGAGGCGGCGGCGGAAGCGCGCCTTCGCTCGGCAGTTCGCTTTGGCGTTCACGCTCAAGCCGCTGCATATATTCGCGCTCGATCATTTCAACGCGCTCCTGCTGGGCAGCAGCCTCGGCGTCGATGGTCGAAAGGCGTTCGGCCCGGGCCTTTTCAATCAGCTGACCGAAGCGCACACCATCGGCCTCGGCACGGTCCTTGTAAGCGGCCTCGATGAACTTCTGGTTGCAGCCGGTAATGCCTCCCACGCCCGCCGGGCTACAGCTCATCGTGCCGAAATCGCCGACATATTTGATTTCTTCGACCGTGTTCGCCCACGCCTTGTTCGCCGGATCGTCGCTGTAACGCAGGTTTGAAGGGATGCGGTAACGGTCTTCCTCGACCAAAATCTCGCACACCACCACTTCGCCGGGCTGGGCAACGGGGCATTCGGATTCGTTATAGGCGATCACCATGTTGATCTTCTCGTTCGCGCTTTGCGCCGCAGCGGGGCCAGCGGCGGCGAGTGCAGCAAGGGCGACGGCGGGAATAAGCAATTGCTTCATGGCGCTTTGATCCTCTGACGGTGCGCGGACGTGACCGGGCCAGCAATGCCCGCGCGCAAGGGTGTTTGTCTAGTGCGGCTGCGCTGAACGGGGGGTGAAGGCTTGCCCCTTGGCCGGAGAGTGGCGGGGCAGCCGCAGCAAGGCGCGTTCCGCCGCAGATTCGAAAAAGTTCGTTGCTTTAAAGCGCTTCGGTTCTAAGCCTCTGCTTCGCAACGACCCATTCAAAGCAGACTGGCCGATATGATCCGCAAGGCGCTAATGGCCCCGATATGGGGGCTCCAGCTGGCAACCGGGGCCAAGAGCTTCCTCGACAATCCGCTCATCGGTTCGCGCCGGCTCAACGCTATCGGCCTGCACACGGCGCGGGTCAGGATTGCCGATGCGCTGTGCCGGTGGCGGCGCGCGCGGCTTGCCCGCCACGTCCGGCCCGAATGGCGTGAGGCGTTTGACAGGGACGGCTTCGTGGCGATCCCTGATATCATCCCGCCCGATGCCTTCCCGGCCCTGCGCGAAGCGGTGCTCGGCTACGAAGGGCCGGTTCGGGAGATGCGGCAGGGGGACGCCATCACCCGGCGCATGGCGATCGACCCCGATATGCTGCGGGCCATTCCCGCCCTGCGCGCATTGCTGGCGCGCAAGGATATCGTGGCCCTGTTCCACTATGTCGCCAGCTACCGAATCACGCCGCTGCATTACATCCAGACGATTGTCAGCAAGGCGGGCGGGAATGAAATTGACCCGCAGGAAACGCTGCACGCCGACAGCTTTCACGCATCATTGAAGGCGTGGCTGTTCCTCAACCCTGTGGCGGTCGAGGACGGGCCGTTCACCTATGTCCCGGGATCGCACCGCTTCACGCCGGAACGGCTGGCCTGGGAACGAGCGCGCAGTCTGACCGATCCCAAAGCGATCGACCGGCTATCGGCGCGCGGTTCGCCGCGGATCAGGGAAGGCGATCTGGCGGCCATCAAGCTGCCGCCGCACCGCGCGCTGGCTGTACCCGCCAACACGCTGGTGGTGGCCGACACGGTGGGCTTTCACGCAAGGGGCCCATCGCAGCGGCCGGGCGAGCGGGTGGAGCTTTGGTCCTATGCCCGCCGCAATCCCTTCCTGCCGTGGCTGGGCGGCGACCTGAGCAGCCTGCCGGGGATTGCCGAAAGGCGGGTCGGCATCGTCTGGCGCGTCCGCGACCGGTTGGCAAAGCAGATCGGGCAGCCGTGGCAGCCGGTCGGCCGGCGCGCGCCGGTGGAACGCGGCTAGAGCCGTTCGCTGACCTTGATCGCAATGCGGCAGCCCAGCCGGATCGCACCTGCCAGCAGCGGATAACCGGGCGCGCGTTCGGCGCCGTTGGCAAACGCCGCATCGCGGTGTTCGCGCTCCTCCTCGCGGAAAGCCTCGATCATTTCGGCGAGTTCAGGATCGGAGCCTGTCGCTTGCAGCTTGTCGAGCTGTTCGGAGTAATGCTTGTCGATTTCCGTCTCGACCGCAGCGGTGCAGGCCATCGCCGCTTCCGGCCCGAGCAGCGCGGTCCCTGCGCCCAGCGCATAGCCTGCCGCCGACCAGAACGGATGGAGCGCCGTGGGGCGCACCCCGCGCCGTGCCAGCAGCGCATCAAACTTTGCGCGGTGTTCGGCCTCCTGCGCGGCCATGTGGCGGATTTCAGCCGAATGGGGCCCGCGGTCGCCCATCACGGCAAGCTGGCCTTCATAGATGCGGGTCGCACCGAATTCACCGGCCTGGTCGACCCGGATCATCCGGTGGAGTTCATCGCGCTGCATCTTCGGCTCCTTTGCTAGAGCATTGTTGTCGCATCACCTTAAGCCGAAAACCGGTTCCCGCTTTTCGGCGCGATGCTCTATCCCTTACTTGCGATACGCGGCGAGCGCCACAATGGCCGCACCCAAAGTGCCAGAAATCAGGAAATTGAACCCGGCCAGCGAGATGCCGAGCAAGCTCCACGGCGCAATGTCGCAGCGGATCAGCGGCGCGGCTTTGAAATCGAGCACGTCGACCCCCGATAGCGGCGCGGTGCAGCCGGTGATGCCTTGCCACCAGCCATATTCGACCCCGGCATGGAAGCCGCCGATCAACCCGGATGTCAGAATCGCCAGCCCCGCCAGCGCCGTCCACACCTGCGGCGGCTTCACCACGAACGCGGCCATACCCAGCGCCAGCGCGGCAAAGTGCGGGTAACGTTGCCACCAGCACATCTCGCACGGGGGCAAGCCGAAGACGTATTGCGCCACATAAGCCCCGCCCAGCAACAGCGCCGGAACCATCACGGCGAGCGCGCGGGCCTTCACCAGATTGTCCACCCCTTGCGCCTTACGGTTTGGCCGGACGCGCCGGGCGGAGCGCCACGGTGCTCTTCGTCGTGCGGCGCAGGGTTTCCATCGCGTAGTTCAGCTGGAAGTCCTTGATCCCCTGCTCTTCAAGCTGGGCGGCCGTCAGCTGGAAGCGCGGATCGGCGATCTTGTCTGCCTCCATCTCTTCGTCCTTGATGCCCAATTCATTGATAAGGTGGCCGCGCAGGTCGCTTTCGCGCGTCTGGTATTTCTGGCGCAGTGCGAAATCGGGGTCGGAGATCTGCGGCACGGTGATGTCGGGCTTGATCCCGCCCTCCTGCACCGATTTGCCCGCCGGGGTGAAGTAACGCGCCGTTGTCAGCTTCAGCGCCGCGTCCTTGCCGAGCGGCAACAACGACTGGACCGAACCCTTGCCGAAGCTGCGTTCGCCCATGATCAGCGCGCGGCGATGATCCTGAAGCGCGCCCGCGACAATCTCCGAAGCCGAGGCGGAACCGGCATTGATCAGCACGATCATCGGCACGCCTTCGGCCATATCGCCGCGATAGACCGTTTCGGCATCATACAGCATCGTTTCGCCGCGCGCGCGGCCGCGCTGGCTGACGATCCGGCCATCGGTCAGGAACAGGTCGGACAGGGCCACGGATTCATCAAGGCTGCCGCCCGGATTGTTGCGCAGGTCGAGCACCAGCCCGCTGACGCGCCCGCCCGGCGCCTGCTTCTTGATCTGCTGCCATTCGGCGAAGACATCGGCGCCGACATTGGCGGAGAATTCGTTGACGGTGATGATCCCGATATTGCCCGCCGCCAGTTCCGACGTGACCGGCTCCAGCTCGATCACCCCGCGGGTGACATCAAGCTCCAGCGGCTCGTCACGGCCGGGGCGGAAAATCGTCAGCCGGATCGACGTGCCCGACGGCCCGCGCATTTGCGCCACGGCGTCATCCAGCTTGGTATCGACGATCAGCTTTCCATTAAGGTGCGTGATGAAATCGCCCGCTTTGACCCCTGCGGTTTCAGCGGGGCTGCCACGGAACGGGGAGATCACCTTGACCGCGCCATCCTCCATGATCACCGACAGGCCGAGGCCCGAATACTGCCCGTCGATCATCGTTTCGAGCCGCTGAAGATCGCCGCCGTCGAGATAGGCCGAATGGGGATCGAGCGATGCCAGCATCCCGTCAATCGCGCCGCGGATCAGCTTGTCATCGTCAACCGGCTCGACATAGCTCGCCTTGACCCGCTGGAACACCGCGAACAGCTTGGCAAATTCCGGCCCCGCGCGGCCATCGACCTGCGCCATGGTGGCGGTGGTTGCAGGGATCAGCGCGACGGCAGTGACCAGCGCGGCGCTGCGCAGGAGAGCGGCGATTTTCATGATGGGGTGCAAAGCTCCTTTGAACCGCGAATGTATAGGCTTGCCGAGCTTAACGCCAGATAGACGCGCGATCACCGGTCTGGTGATCCACCCCGAGACAGGCGGCCTGCCAGCCGTTATCGCGGGCCGCCGAATTATCTCAGGTATTGCAGCGGGTTGACCGGTTTCCCATCACCGCGCAATTCGATCGTCACCGGCTGCCCTGCCCCGCTGGCCAGCCCCAGCGGGCTGCCGCCGATCACGATGTCGCCCACCGCGACATCAACCCGCTCAAGCCCGGTAACGAGACTGGTCCAGCCGCCGGCGTGTTCGATGATGACGATTCGTCCGAAGCCGCGATAGGCTCCGGCGAAGGCGACCCGCCCGCGCCCGGGGGCGACGACCTGCGCGCCTTTGACCGGGGCAACGGTCAGCCCGGTCGAAGCCAGCCCGCTATCGCGCCGCGCACCGAAGCCGATCAGGGTGCGGCCTTGCACCGGCAGCTGGAAATCGCCCGGCGGCGGCCCGCTTGCCGATGGCACAGGGGCATCCACGGCCGCTGCTGGAAGGACTGCGGCCAGATTGTCCGGGCGCAGCACCGGCCCCGGCAGCGCGGCAAGTTCACGCCGCAATGCCGCCACTTCGCCAAGCTTGTCCACCAGCCCGTCCAGATCGCGCGCGTCTTCCGCCAGCGCCAAGGCTCGCTCCGCCTCACGCAGCGCAGCGCCGCGCGCCGTACGGGATGCGATGCGTTGCTGCTGTTCCAGCGTGGCAAGCTGGCTGCGGCGCTCGCGCAGCGCAACCTCGCCATCACGCAGGCGGGTGACGGCCTGCGCAGCCTGCGCCTCCAGCGCGCGGCCGCGATCAAGCTCGCTGCGGAGCGCAGCGGTGCGTTCGCGAATTTGCGGCACGGCGGTGGCCAGCACGGCGCGCACATGCACCACATCGGTGAGGGAACCGGGTTGCAATGCGGAAAGCGCCAGCGGACGGCGCGCGGCAGTCTGGAGCGCGGCGACGAGGCGGGCGGTCGGCTCCTGCTTGACGGCGAGTTTTGCAGTAAGGCGCGCGCGCAGGCCTTTCGCGATGGTAAGCTGTGCGCGGGCGACTTCGATCCCGGCTTCGGCCTGCTGGATGCGAGCGGCGAGCGCGGCGGCCTCGTTGGCGGTGCGCTGGGCCGCCTCGGTCGCGGCTTCGGCGTCGCGGGTCAGCCGGGAGGCGCGGCTTTCGGCAAGACGGCTTTCGCGGGTAGCGCGGGCCAGTGCGGCCTCGGCCTCGGCCGGCTCGATCAGAGCGATGGCTGGCGCGGCCATGCTGGCGGGCAAAGTCAGCGCCAGCGCCGCACTGACGCCGGACATCACCACCAGGATAAGGATGCCACGCCCCCGCATGGTGACATTATGCCCGATGATAGGGGTGGCCGGCAAGAATCGTCGTCGCGCGGTACAGCTGTTCCATCAGCATCGCCCGCGCCAGCATGTGCGGCCAGGTGGCCGGGCCGAAGGCGAGCAACAGGTCGGCCCCGGCCCGTTCGGCATCGGAATGCCCGTCCGCCGCGCCGAGCATGAAGCGGGTTTCCCGCACGCCCTCATCCCGCCAACGTCCCAGCAGCGCCGCGAAATGCTCCGACGTCATGGCCTTGCCCCGCTCGTCAAGCAGGACGGTGCGGCAAGGGTTGAGCGGTTCACCCACCTTCCCCGCGCCCGTATCGGGCCATTCGGTGAGCTTGACCGGCCAGGTCATGCGCTTGGCATAGCGATCCACCAGCTCGCCCTCGGGCGACCGGCCGATTTTCCCACGCGCGATGATGTGTAAAAGTATGAAGCGCCCCTCATGAAGCAAAGCCAAACGGGCTGCAACGCAGGCCGCAAGGGCGACCGCCCGCCCGCAGGCGCTCAAGCTCGCAGGGCTTGAACCGCGCCGAGGACGCTCGCCCGGAGGGGCGAGCGAAAAACCAATTACGCCCGGCCCTGCGTCGGCTCACCGCCCTCGAACGACCACATGCGTTCAAGGTTGTAGAAGGTGCGCACTTCGGGGCGGAACAGGTGGATGACCACATCGCCCGCGTCGATAAGCACCCAATCGGCAGCCGGAAGGCCTTCAAGCCGTGCGTGGCCGAAGCCAGCCTTCTTGATAACCTCGGCCAGTTTCTGCGCCATCGACGCGACCTGCCGGGTCGAACGACCGCTGGCGATCACCATGTGATCGGCAATCGAGCTCTTCCCCTCAAGCGGGATCGAGACAATGTCCTGCGCCTGATCATCATCAAGCTGCGCAAGCACCAACTGGTGCAGATCGGCACCGCTCATGTCAGAGCGCGCCGCTGATTCGGCGGCATGGGCGGCGGCTTGCACCGCGCCCTGCGGAAGTGACGCAAGAAGCGCCTCGGTCGTCGGCAATCGGGTATCTCCAGAGTTCAAGGCCATGACGGCGAACATAACACAGACCGGCGGGCAGGCGAGCCGAAACGCAATAAGCGCGCTTCATGCGTCCTCCCCGGACCGGATGCTGCGGAATGTCAGCCGATCGCGCACAGGCACGTTTCGATCCTTGCCGAGCAAAGCTTCGGCCCACTCGGCATTGGCACGGCGAATGGCCGTGGCCGAGCGGTGGTCTGGATCGAAACGCAATAACACCAGGGCCGGTGCGCTCCATTGCCCCCGTTTCCGAAAACTGGCGGCAGGCACGCGATAGCGCCGGAGCCAGGCCATGGCGGGGCTCGTCATGGCCTCTGCATCATAGCCCGGGCGGGCAATTATCGCAATCGGCATTGTCCGGGCGATCCGCCGCCAGTCTTTCCAGCGGTGCAACTGGGCGAGATTGTCGCTCCCCATCAGCCAGACGAATCGCCGTTTGGGATAGCGGCGCACCAGCTTGGCAAGCGTATCGACAGTGTAACGGGTGCCAAGCTGCTGCTCGATACCCGTGGGCACAATCGCGGCGCGGCGGGCCTGCGCGCGGGCCGAAAGCAGCCGTGCTTTCAGCGGCGCCATGCCAGCCTGCGGCTTCAGCGGATTACCCGGGGAAACCAGCCACCACGTCTCGTCCAGACCCAGCGCCTTGGCTGCGAACAGCGTAATGCGCCGGTGCCCGCCGTGCGCGGGGTTGAAGCTGCCGCCGAGCAGCCCGGTCAGTTTGCGTCGGGACATCGCGTCAGGGCCGGGTCTGCCCGCTCCCGCGAACTTGCCACTTGTAGGTTGTCAGACCCTCCAGCGCGACCGGCCCGCGCGCGTGCAGGCGTCCGGTGGCGATCCCGATCTCCGCGCCCAGCCCAAATTCGCCCCCGTCAGCGAATTGCGAGGAGGCGTTGTGCATGACGATCGCGCTGTCGACATCGCTGAGGAACCGCTCCGCCGCCACCGGATCATCGGTAATAATCGTGTCGGTATGGGCCGATGAATGGCGGGCAATGTGGCCAAGCGCCTCTTCCAGCCCGTCCACCACCGCGACAGACAGGATCGCATCCAGATATTCGGTGTCCCAGTCGTTGGCACTGGCCGGGATCACCCGCGGGTCCAGCGCCTGCGTGCGCCCATCACCGCGCACTTCGCAACCGCCATCGATCAGCGCGGTGACCAGCGCCGCGCCTTGGGGAAAGGACGAATCGATCAGCAGCGTCTCCATCGCCCCGCAAATGCCGGTGCGGCGCAGCTTGGCGTTGAGCGCGATGGCCTGTGCCATCGCCGGATCAGCAGCGGCGTGAACATAGGTGTGGCAGATGCCATCGAGGTGCGCGAGCACCGGCACCCGCGCATCGGCCTGCACGCGCGCGACAAGGCTTTTGCCCCCACGCGGCACGATCATGTCAATGAGGCCGCTGGCGGTGAGCATCGCGCCCACACACGCGCGGTCCTGCGACGGGATAAGCTGCACGGCGTCCGCAGGCACCCCGCCTTTGACCAGCCCTCCGACCAGCGCGGCGTGGATTGCGCGGTTTGAATGCACCGCCTCGCTCCCCCCGCGCAGCAAGGCCGCGTTGCCCGCCCGCACGCACAGCGCGGCAGCATCGGCTGTGACGTTCGGACGGCTTTCGTAGATGATCCCGATGGTGCCGATGGGCACACGAATGCGCTGAAACTTCAGGCCATTGGGCTGCTGCGATCGGTCAATCACCTGCCCGACCGGATCGGGCAAATCCGCGACAGCGGCAACCGCATCGGCGATACTGGCAATACGCCCGGCGTCCAGCGCCAACCGGTCCAGCATCGCCTTGGTCAGCCCATTCGCTTCTCCTGCGGCGATGTCCAGCGCATTGGCCTCCAGCACCGCCGGAGTGGCCGCCCGCAACGCGTTGGCCGCATGGTGAAGCGCAGCGGCGCGCGCGTCGCTCGGCATCGCGGCAAGCTGGCGCTGGGCAGCGCGGGCGGCGGCGGCCAAACGCAGGACGAGGGCTTCGGGTTGGTCAGCCTCGGCTGCCGATTGCGGGGCGATCATGCTGGTCATACCGTTGGCCTTAGCACCGCGGCGCGCGGCTGTCAGGCCCGCTGCCGACCCCGCGATTCGCTAAGTTCCTGATACGATTCGCCCGTGCAGCGAGGTGAATGTGACACGGGCGGACGAGGTGGCCATCACTTCAGCGTGAATCCGCGTCACCTCACCTGTGAGGCAGACATAGGATTCGACCATATGTAGGTGCACTGATAGCCGCGCTGCGGAGCACAGATAACGAAATCGGGACCGCATTTGTCAGACAGAAATTCCACACAGGCGTGGGGCGACCGGCTGCGGCAATGGTTCCCCGATCGCGAGTTCTTCATGCGCGCCGATGGCGACGTGCGCTTCATCAAGATTTCATCGAAGCTGCAGATGCGCGTCGTCGCGTGTGCAATCGCGGTTGCGTTCCTCTGGCTGATCGCGCTCGCCGTGATGGCTTGGGGTCAATACCGGGCCGCGGCTGACCTTGCCTCCTTCGCTGAAAAGCGGGCCGAAGTTGCCAGCGCCGATGAGCGCATCAAGGCCTATGGCGGCAACCTTGAAAAGGTCGTCAGCGATCTTGAGCAGCGCCAAAAGTTCCTCGAAGAAATGGCGCGGATGCTGCCCGAGGACATGGTGGAGGAAGCCGCCGCCAGCGACACCGTCACCGATTCGGCGGCTGAAACCACCGCCACCGTGAAAAAGGTGGGCGCCCTGATCCCGCAGGCCCGCGGCCTTGCCGAAGTCGAAGCCCGCCAACTCGCCTTCGCTGAACGCCTCACCCGCTTTGCCGATGCCCGCGCCCGCCGTGCAGAGGCCGCAATGCGCCAACTGAACCTTGATCCCACGCTTCTCAGCCGCGAAACGCAGCAGGCCATGGGCGGTCCCTTTGATGCGATCTTCAATACCGACGATATTGACCCGCGCTTCGAACGGCTCGGCCTCAGCCTGGCGCGCATGTCGGTTCTGGAACGCGCGATGGACGGCATTCCGCAGGTCGTCCCTGCCAGCGTCGAAAACATCACATCAGGCTTCGGGTATCGGCGCGATCCCTTCAACGGGCGCGGTGCGATGCATGCCGGAATTGATTTCAAGGGCGCGGTCGGATCGCCGATCTTTGCCGCTGCCGAGGGCCGCGTGACCTTTGCTGGCTGGAAATCGGGCTATGGTCAGGCTATCGAGATTACGCATGGTAATGGGATGCTGACCCGCTATGCTCACTTGTCGCGGATCGGGGTGCGGGTTGGTCAGGAGGTCGCTGCGGGGACCACCATTGGCGGGCTCGGCAACACCGGCCGCTCCACGGGGCCGCACCTGCATTTCGAAGTTCGCATCAATGATCGCGCGGTCAACCCGCGCCCGTTTCTGGAGGCTGCCCCCGATGTTCTCAAGGAAGTCCGCAGAGCAGGATCACCTCGCCCCGCCGCCGCCGCGGCCCGCTAACAGGAGCAACAGCATGGCTTCGGGTTCGACTTTTTCAGTGATCGGCGCGGATGTCGTGATCAAGGGCGATGTCAGCGCCACAGCCGATCTTCACATCGACGGCACGATTGAAGGCGACATCAAGTGCGCCTCACTGGTGCAAGGCGAAAAGAGCAGCATCCACGGCGCGGTAGTGGCCGAAAGCGCCCGCCTTGCCGGGAAAGTTTCCGGATCGATCACCGCGCGCGAATTGGTGATCCTCAAGACCGCACAGATCGATGGCGACGTGCATTACGATGCGCTGACCATCGAACAGGGCGCGCAGGTCGATGGCCGCTTTGCTCCGAACGCAAGGCAGGCTGTGAGAGCTGTGCCATCAGCGAATGTCGAGGCGGCGGAGTAAACCGGTCGCGGCTTGATCGGCCTTTGGCCTGCCTTTGCCGCTTCCAGACCCGGCTTAGAACCTTTCCAGAGAGCCGCTGGCCGCCGTTCGGAGCGCCGCTGCGCGAGCCGGTCGGCAATGTTTCACGTGGAACATTTCGCGATGTTCGGCCCTAAAGCACCTCTGCCCGTAAGGCCTTGCGATCCAGCTTACCGATCATCGTCTTGGGCAGGGTTTCGCGCAGCACCACCTGATCGACCCGTTCATGCTTGCCGATTTTCGCATTGAGCCAGCTCGCCAATTCATCGCCGGTGGCTGACCCGCCGTCGTTCAGGGTGACGTAGGCGCGCGGCACCTCGCCGCGATATTCTTCGGGCACGCCGATCACCAGCGCCTCCTTCACAGCAGGATGCTCCAGGATCACGTCCTCGACCACGCTAGGGAAGACCTTGAACCCGCCCACTGCGATCATGTCCTTGATGCGGTCGACGATTTCGAGGAACCCGTCCGCATCCACCCGTGCGACATCGCCGGTGCGCAAGTAACGCTTGCCCTCCACCGTCACGAAAGTCTCGGCATCGGTTTCCGGCCGCTGCCAATAACCGCGCATCACCTGCGGGCCATGAACGGCAAGTTCGCCCGGTTCACCTGCGGGGGCGAGTTTCGCGGGATCTTCCTTGTCGAGCAGGATCACTTCGGTTCCCGGCACCAGCTGGCCGATGGTGCCGCGCTTACGCGTGCCTTCATAGGGATTGACCGAGACAACGCCCGCGCTCTCCGTCAGGCCGTAACCTTCAACCAGCCGCACGCCGGTCGCCTCCTCGAACCGCAGGTGAACCGGCCCCGGCATGGGCGCGCCGCCGGAAATGCAAACCTTCAGGCTGGAAAGATCGGTCTTTGCCAGATCGGGGTGATCCAGCATCGCCTGAAACATCGTCGGCACTCCGGGGAAGCCGGTGCAGCGGTACTTCTGGATCGTGGCGAGCACCTGCTTCGTTTCAAACCGCGGAACCATCGCGATCGACGCGCCGGTGGCCATGGCGTGATTGAGCAGCGCGGTGTTGGCAAAGACATGGAAGAACGGCAGCGCACCCATGAACACCTCGTCGGTAGCATGGCCGAAGGGGTTGATCGATGCGACCTGCTGCGCGTTCACCGAAAGCTGGTCATGCCCCAGCATCGCGCCCTTGGGCCGGCCGGTGGTGCCGCCGGTGTATTGCAGCAGGGCGAGATCCTGCGCGGTCAACTCCACCGCAGCGGGTACACGGGCGGGCGTCATATCTGCCCAGCTGCGCACATCCGCGCCATAGACGACAGCGGCGATCTGGCTGCGCTTCAGCAGCTTCAGCGCCAGCCCCTTGTGCCACGGCAGCATGTCGGCAAGGCTGCCCACCACCAGCGTTTCCAGCGCCGATCCGCCCAGCACCTTGTGCGCGGTCTTGTAAAGGTCCGGCACGTCCACCGTCACCAGCACCCGCGTGCCGGAATCGGCCACCTGCCAGCTCAACTCCTCGACCGAATACAGGGGCGAGTAATTGACCACCACGGCCCCCGCCATCATCGCCCCGTAATAGGCGGCGGCGTAGATCGGCACATTGGGCAGGAACAGGCCGACCCGGTCGCCCTTGGCAATTCCGATTGCCTGAAGACCAGCGGCAAACCGCTGCGCCTGGGCATGAATTTCGCGATAGGAATAGGTGCGCCCAAGGAAGTGCAGGAACGGTGCTTCCGGATTGGCATCCCGGGTGCGTTCGAACATGGCCGGGAGGCTGACCGCCTCAAACCGGGTGTCGAGCGGGAGGGGGTGGTGATAGGCTGCGACGCTATTGACAATCATATCAATATCTTCGCTCACAATCGCCCGCCGCACAAGCGAAAGTCGCAACAGATAAACCGCTTGCCCGGCCGCCCATTATGGCGGCCGGGCAAGCATGTCATAATCAGATGAACCCGCTTTCCGGATCGATCTTTTCTTCGGCAGCTTCGGCAGCGCGGCGCGCGGCAAGCCATGCTTCGGCCTCGGCTTCCTGGGCGGCCTGTCCGGCGGCCTTGACGTTGGCATCGCGCTCAGCGCGCAGTTCCGCAATCAGGTTTTCGCGATCATTACGCTCGGACCGGACCGGAGATTCGGCGTCTTCGATGATCCCGGCGCGCTTGGCGGCCTTGGCAACCATTGCGTCAAGCTCACGCTGCGAACACAGGCCCAGCGTCACCGGATCTTTGGGCGTGATGTTCTGGATATTCCAATGCGTCCGATCGCGCAGCGCGCCGATGGTGTTGCGGGTCGTGCCGATCAGCTTGCCGATCTGCGCGTCCGATACCTCGGGGTGGTTGCGCAGGATCCACGCGATGCCATCGGGTTTGTCCTGACGCTTTGACACTGGTGTGTAACGCGGACCCTTGGTGCGGGTCACTTCGACTGGCGCCTTGTGCATTTTCAGAGAATAGGCCGAGTCGGCCTGGCCCAGCTCGATTTCGCCCTGCGTCAACTCGCCAGCGTGCACGGGATCGCGGCCGGTGTACTTGCTGCCCGCAAGATCATCGGCCATCGCCTGCACTTCGAGGATGTGGAGGCCGCAGAACTCCGCAATCTGCTCGAACGAGAGCGCAGTATTGTCCACCAGCCACGTCGCGGTGGCGTGCGGCATCAGCGGCTTGGGCTGATCCTTGGTAGCCATGGGAATCTCCGTTAAAAATAGAAGGGCCGCCCCTCTCGGAGCGGCCGCCTTGCCGCGCTCAATAAGCGAAGCGGTGCCAAACGGCAAGGAATGGATTCAGAACGCAGGCATCGCTTGCAGCGACACGGCCTGTTCTTCACGCAGGGCGACAAGACCCGCAAGGAATTGGCCGGTGGCCGCCTCCCATGAATAGCGCGCGCCATATTCCGCACAGGCCTTGCGGTCGCAATACCGTGCCGCGTCGATCGCCCGGGCGAGGTCTTCGGACAGCGCCCCGACCGTGTCGGTGACGATATCGAGCGGCCCTGCCACAGGGAAGGCGGCGACCGGCGTGCCGCAGGCCAGCGCCTCGATCATCACCAGCCCGAAGGTGTCGGTGCGGCTCGGGAAAACGAACACGTCTGCCCCGGCGTAACAGCCGGCCAGCTCGACACCGCTCTTCTTGCCAAGGAAGCGTGCCTCGGGAAACCTCGCCTCCAGTGCTGCGCGCGCCGGGCCGTCGCCGACCACCACCTTGGTGCCGGGGTAGGGACAGGCGAGGAAGGCCTCGATATTCTTCTCCACCGCGATCCGCCCGACATAGAGCAGGATCGGCCCCGGCATTCCGGCATATTCGGGCGGGGGCGGGGCGGCGGGGTAAAAGCACGACAGATCGACCCCGCGGCTCCAATGGGTGAGCTGGGTCAAGCCCTGTTCGCGCAGCTGCGCGCGGATCGTCTCGGTCGCAACCATGATCCGCTGTGCCGGTCGGTGGAACCAGCGGATATAGGGCCAGAACGTGCTGGCCGGCAGGCCGGTGCGGCGCGCCAGATAATCGGGAAACTGGGTGTGATAGGCGGTGGTGAAGGGCACCTTGCGGCTAAGGCAATACCGCCGCGCAGCTAAGCCCAGCGGGCCTTCGGTCGCGATATGCACCGCAACCGGCGCGATTTTCGCCAGTTGCCGCCCGACAGCGCCCGGCGCCGTCAGCGCCAACCGGATTTCCGGATAGGTCGGCGCGGGGATGGAAGGATAGGCCTCGGGCGAGATCACCGTGACCTCATGCCCCCAGGAACGCAGGACGTCGCAGGTGGTCGACAATGTGCGCACCACGCCATTGGTTTGCGGGTGCCACGCGTCGGTAACGATCGCGATCGAAGCAGGCGCATGCGGGCCCAGCCCAATCGGAATAGGGCCGAAAGCAGCCGTGTCTGCGGTAATCGTTGTGTGGCGGTTCACGCCGCCTCCAACGCGGAATCGGCGGGCGTTGGGATGGCATCAGCCGGCTCTGCGCAGCGGCGCTTGATCTCGTCGGGCCAGTGGAGGATTTCCATGCGCCCGTCGTGATGTTCGACCAGCGCGTTGCAGCCTTCCACCCAGTCGCCATCGTTCCAGTATTCTATGGTGCGGCCATCATGTTCGAAGGCGCGGAATTCGGCGGTGTGGATGTGTCCGCACACCACCCCGTCCACGCCGCGTTCCCAGGCGGCGCGGGCGACGACTTCCTCGTATTTGCCGATGAATTCGACGGCGTTCTTGACCTTGTGCTTGGCTGCCTTGCTCAAGGACCAGTAAGGCTTGCCCAGCCAGCGCCGCACCGCGTTGACTGTCACGTTCAGCTTCATCATCAGGTGGTAGGCATGGTCCCCCACGAAGGCGAGCCAGCGGTGCGAGAGCATGACAGCGTCAAACTCATCGCCATGCAGCACCATCAGGCGCCGCCCGTCGGCGGTAGCGTGAAAGGCGGCGCGCCGCACCTCGATCCCGCCGAAGTTCAGTCCGGTGAACTGGCGGAACATCTCGTCGTGATTGCCGGGGATATAGACCACCCGCGTGCCTCGCCGTGCGCGCTTCATGATGCGCCAGACGATGTCGTTGTGAGCGGCGGGCCAGTAAAACTTCTTTTTCAGGCGCCAGCCATCGATGATGTCGCCGACCAGATACATCGTCTCGCTGTCGACATGGTCGAGGAAGTCGATCAGCAGCGCGGCATTGCAACCTTTGGTGCCCAGGTGAACATCGCTGATCCAAATCGTGCGATATTGCCGTCGCTCGGTCCCGACAGGTTCGGGGGTTAGCGGCGCTGCCAGCGGGAAGCTGGCGATATTGTCGCTGATCAGATCGGTCAGATCGGCAGCTGTCATGGGAAATCCCTGTATATCATGTCTCGCCCGCCGTTGTGTGGCAGGGAAATGTTACAGGTGATTCTCAGAAAATTGACGGTTCCGGGTCAGTTTTCGGACGGCTCGGCGTCAATCCATCGCCGCAAAGCCGGGCAGCGTCTGCATCCGGGCAATCCACGCAAGGATGTGCGGATAATCGCCGAGGCCAAAGCCGCCTTCTTCGGCGACATGGGTATAGGCGAACAGCGCAATGTCGGCGAGGGTCACGGCATCGCCGCAAAAGAACGCATTGTCCGCCAGATGGCGGTTCATCAGATCAAGCGCGGCGCAGCCTGCCATGCGCTTGGCCATGATTTGCGCGCGCTGTTCCGACGAGAGGTTCGCCTCCCCCACGAACCGCAGCCAGAAGCGTAGCGTCGCGATGTTAGGTTCGTGGTTATACTGTTCGAAGAACATCCAGCGCAGCATATCGGCTTGCGCGAAACGATCCGCCGGAATCAGCGGGCTACCATGGGCGAGATACCAGCAGGCGGCGTTGCTTTCCGGCAGGAAGCGCGCTTCGCTTCCCGTTCCGATCTGCAAAACCGGAATGCGTCCGTTGGCATTAACGGTGGCGAGAAATTCAGGCGTGCGCGTTTCGCCCTTGATGATGTCATAGGCCCGCGTCGTAAGCGGCAGGCCGAGCAGGGCGGCGGTCAGCCTGATCTTGTAGCAATTCCCGCTGCGGGGGTCTTCGTGGAGGGTCAGCGCCTCACCCACCGGCTACTTCCAGCACGATCTTGCCGATATGCTCGCCCGCTTCCATCCGCGCATGGGCGGCGGCAGCTTCAGCGAGGGGGAAGGTCATGTCCATCACTGGCGACAATTCGCCATCGGCGAACATCGGCCAGGCATTATCGGCGATCTCGTCGGCGAGCGCGGATTTGAAGCTGTCGGACCGCGGGCGCAGGGTCGAGCCGGTCAGTGTCAGGCGGCGCATCATCACCATCGCCATATTGATGTCGGCCTTGGCCCCGCCCAGCACGGCGATAGTCACATGGCGGCCATCTTCGGCAAGGCACTTCAGGTTGCGCGCGACATAATCGCCCGACACCATATCCAGCACGACATTGATGCCCTTGCCGCCCGTATGCGCCATCACCGCCTCCACGAAATCGGTGTCGCGGTAATTGATAGCCAGATCCGCGCCGATGCGCGCGGCCGCGGCGCATTTCGCGGCGTCGCCGCAGGTGACGATGACCTGCATGCCAAACGCCTTGGCCAGCATGATCGCCATGGTGCCGATGCCCGAAGTGCCGCCGTGGATCAGCACGCTTTCCCCGTCGCGCGCCAATCCGCGTTCGAACAGGTTGTGCCACACGGTGAACAGGGTTTCCGGCAAGGCCGCCGCTTCGGACAGCATCATGCCTTCCGGCACCGGCAGGCAATGCTGCCAATGCGCCGCGCAATATTCAGCGTAGCCCCCGCCCGGGGTAAGCGCGGCCACATATTGCCCGATCATTTCGCGCGGGACTTCATTGCCGACGGCAACCACCTCGCCCGCCACTTCCAGCCCAAGCAGCGGCGATGCGCCTGGCGGCGGGGGATAGGCACCTGCGCGTTGCAGGCAATCGGGCCGGTTGACCCCGGCATAGGCGACCTTGATCAACACATCATCTGGTCGAACGCGCGGCAGAGGCGAGGTCTGGAGCCGCAACACCTCGGGTCTGCCGGGCGCATCGAAGCCAACCGATTGCATTTCCTGAGGCAATTGCGATCCGTTGCTGACGAGCATTACTATGCGCCCCTTGTTGCCGCCTGTTTAACCATCTTGATCAGGCGAATAACCGTCTCGCCGATTGACAGCAAGCCGCTTGGGGCGGATGCTGCGTCGCAATGGAAGATCCCGATCGCCCCCGGCCCAGCGGAGACGCGGCGACTCGCCTCGCAGGCGAGGACCTCGGCCCCTATTCGCAAGCCGAACTGGCTGAGCGGATTGGGATGCTCGAAGCAGAAATCGCGCGGGTGAAGGCGCACCGGGATAAAGCCGCCGCGCACCGCAGCGCGGCCGATGCCCTCTTCGGAAAGGGCAGCGCGTGATCCCGTTCAACTTCGCCGGCGTATCTTTTCGCAGGGATTCGCAATTCGCGCCTCCCCACCCATATTGTCGGAAAATGGCTTCCTTCGTTCGCTAGCCACGAGCACCCTCCCGCTGACAAAGGCCTCTCCCATGCCCAGCTTCGCCCAGAACCTCGAACGCACACTGCACAACGCGCTCGGCAATGCGTCCGAACGGCGGCACGAATATGCCACGCTCGAACACCTGCTTTTGGCGCTGATCGATGATGAGGACGCGGCTGCCGTGATGGCGGCCTGCGGGGTCGATCTCGCCGAACTGGGTGAGGTCGTGAAACAATATCTGGATCAGGAATACCAGTCGCTCAAAACCGAGGACGGCGCCGATCCGCAGCCGACGGCGGGTTTCCAGCGGGTGATCCAGCGCGCGATCCTGCACGTGCAATCGTCGGGCAAGGACACGGTCACCGGCGCCAATGTGCTGGTGGCGCTGTTCTCCGAACGGGACAGCTATGCGGTCTATTTCCTCCAGCAGCAGGACATGAGCCGGTTAGATGCCGTGAGCTATATCAGCCACGGCATCGGCAAGGGCGGCCGCCAGGTCGAAGGCAAGAATCCGCAAGGCGCTGACAAGTCTGAAGAACCTGCGCAACAGGCTAAGGAGAGCGGCGGCAACAAGAAGGAAACGGCGCTCGACCAGTTCACCGTCAACCTCAACACCAAGGCGGAAAACGGCAAGATCGATCCGCTCATCGGGCGCGGGCCGGAAGTTGACCGGACGATCCAGATCCTGTGCCGCCGTTCGAAGAACAACCCGCTGTATGTGGGCGATCCGGGCGTCGGGAAAACCGCGATTGCCGAAGGCCTCGCGCGCAAAATCGTCGAAGGCGATGTGCCCGAAGTTCTGGCCGAAGCCGTGATCTACTCGCTCGACATGGGCGCGTTGCTCGCTGGCACGCGCTATCGCGGCGATTTCGAGGAGCGTTTGAAGCAGGTCGTCACCGAGCTTGAAGCGATGCCCCACGCGGTCCTGTTCATCGATGAAATCCACACGGTGATCGGCGCAGGTGCAACCAGCGGCGGGGCGATGGACGCCTCGAACCTGCTCAAGCCGGCGCTGTCGAGCGGTGCGATCCGCTGCATCGGTTCGACCACCTACAAGGAATTCCGCAACCACTTCGAAAAGGACCGCGCCCTGCTGCGCCGGTTCCAGAAGATCGACGTGAACGAGCCGACCATCGAGGACACGATCAAGATCCTCAAGGGTCTGCGCACCGCCTTCGAAGATCACCACAAGGTCAAGTACACGCCCGAGGCGATCAAGAGCGCGGTGGAACTGTCGGCGCGTTACATCAACGACCGCAAGCTGCCCGACAAGGCGATCGATGTGATCGACGAAGTCGGCGCCATGCAGATGCTCGTCCCGCCAAGCCGCCGGAAAAAGACCATCACCGCGCGCGAGATCGAACAGGTCATCGCGACGATGGCGCGCATCCCGGCCAAATCGGTGAGCAAGGACGACAAGAAGGCGCTTGAAAACCTCGAACGCGATCTGAAGCACGTTGTCTTCGGTCAGGATGAGGCGATCAAACGGCTTTCGACCGCCATGAAGCTGGCCCGAGCGGGCCTGCGCGATCCGGACAAGCCGATCGGCTCCTTCCTGTTCAGCGGCCCCACGGGCGTCGGCAAGACTGAAGTTGCGCGCCAGCTGGCCACGATCATGGGGATCGAGCTGAAGCGGTTCGACATGTCCGAATATATGGAGCGCCATAGCGTTTCCCGCCTGATCGGTGCGCCTCCGGGCTATGTCGGCTATGATCAGGGCGGTCTGCTGACCGATGCCATCGACCAGAACCCGCATTGCGTGCTGCTGCTCGACGAGATCGAGAAGGCTCACCCGGACCTGTTCAACATCCTGTTGCAGGTGATGGATAATGGCCGCCTGACCGATCACCACGGCAAGACCGTCGATTTCCGCAACGTGGTGCTGATCATGACCACCAATGCCGGCGCGTCCGACATGGCGCGCAGCGGTATCGGCTTCGGCGATGTGTCCAAGGCCGATGCCGGGACCGAGGCGGTGAACAAGATGTTCACCCCCGAATTCCGCAACCGGTTGGATGCGATCGTACCCTTCGCCTATCTCGGCAAGAGCATCGTTGCCCGCGTGGTCGACAAGTTCATCCTCCAGCTCGAATTGCAGCTGGCCGAACAGAACGTCCACATCCAGTTCGACAGCGACGCGCGTGCGTGGCTCGGGGACAAGGGCTACGACAAGCTCTACGGCGCGCGTCCGATGTCTCGCCTGATCCAGGACCAGATCAAGCAGCCGCTCGCCGAAGAGCTGCTGTTCGGCAAGCTGGCGGACGGCGGCGAGGTGCATGTCAGCATCAAGGACAACAAGCCGAGCTTCGAAATGACCCCGGCCCCGCCCAAGGTGAAGCCGGAAAGGAAGCCTGCCGCCAAAAAGAAGGCCCCCGCGAAGCCTGCGCCGGAGGCCGGCGAAGGCTAATCCGCACAAGGAAACAAAACAGGGGCGCGAGAGAGGAACCTCTTTCGCGCCCTTTTTGTTAAAGACATGATGAACGCCCCCTTCTCCTGGATCCGGTCCGAGCCGTGGGGCATCCATATCGTGCCCGCCGATACGTGGATCGACCCGTCCCGCCCGGTGCCGCGCGCGCTGGTCACCCATGGCCATGCCGATCATGCGCGCGGCGGGCATGGCGCAAGCATCGCGACCCCTGCCACGCTGGCGATCATGAAGTTGCGCTACGCAACTTCGGACGGGGCGATGCCGGCAGAATATGGCGAAAGCATCGCCATCGGCGGCGGGGTCATGGCGACCTTCCTGCCCGCAGGACACGTGCTGGGATCGGCGCAAATCCTGCTCGAATACGCGGGCGAGCGGGTGATCATCACTGGCGATTACAAACGCACCCACGATCCGACCTGCGCGCCCTTCCAGGTCACCCCTTGCGACATCTTCATCACCGAGGCGACTTTCGGCCTCCCTGTCTTCACCCATCCACCCATCTCCGAGGAAATCGGCAAGCTGCTTGATGCGCGCGCGGAGAACCCGGACGCTTGCGTCCTCGTCGGCGCCTATGCGCTGGGCAAGGCGCAGCGGGTGATCGCGGAACTGCGCGCAGCGGGGCACACGGACACGATCTGGCTGCACGGCGCGATGGAGGGGATATGCCGGTTATATGAGGAACACGGGGTGGCGCTGGGCGATCTCAGACTGGTCAGCGATGCGCCGTCAAAGGACGCGATGCGCGGCAGCATCATCCTCGCCCCGCCCTCCGCACTGAATGATCGCTGGAGCCGCCGCTTGCCCGATCCGGTCACGGCCATGGCGTCAGGCTGGATGCGGGTGCGCGCCCGCGCCAGGCAGCGCGGGGTGGAGCTGCCGCTGGTGATTTCCGATCATGCCGATTGGAACGAACTCACCCGCACCATCATCGAGGTAAACCCGCAGGAAACGTGGATTACCCACGGCCGTGAGGAGGCGCTGCTGCGCTGGTGCGAGCTGGGTCAGCGCCGCGCGCGTGCGCTGGCGCTGGTAGGGTACGAGGACGAGGATGATTGACACCCCCGCCCCCGCCCATGGATGCTTACTTGATGGCAGCCAGATCGGCTTCGATCTTTGCCAGCAGTTCATCGGTGATCATGCCCTGCGAGAACGGCGCGAGGGTCTTCAGGCTCAGCGCCTTGAACTGGTCATAGGCCGGGTGCTGATTGATGCCGGCAACGTGCTTGTCCAGCACAGCCTTGGCGCGCGCATCGGCGACAAGCGCTTCGATCGGCGTGTCGATGGTGAAGGCCGCGGCAGTCGTGGCGGCAGGCGCAGCGGTCTGCGCGATAGCGGCGGCGGGAACCGTCAGAGCAGCAAGGGCAAGACCAAGGGCAGCGAAAGGCGAGACGTTCATGGAGGCAATTCCTTATTGAAGACGCGCGCGAATTTCGCGCCGGCGGCAACAAATAGCGAATTCGGATGGCGGCGCAATGAGCGAACGGATTTGCTGTGATGGAGGAGTTCGCCGCCCTTCTCGATGCGCTGGTCTATACCACCAGCCGCAATCGCAAACTGGCGCTGATCGCCGCCTATCTGCGGGAAAGCCCCGATCCCGATCGTGGCTGGGCGCTGGCTGCGCTGACCGACGGGCTAGATTTTCCTGCGGTAAAGTCCTCGACCGTGCGCAATCTGATGATGGAGCGCGTCGATCCGGTATTGTGGGCGCTGAGCCGCGATTTTGTGGGCGACACGGCCGAAACCGCTAGCCTGCTCTGGCCGGAACCAGAGAATGCTGCACCGGAACCCGACCTGTCGCTGGCCGAAGTGGTAGAGCGCCTTGCTGCCCTCACCCGCTCCACAGCATCCAAAGAATTGGCCGCCCTGTTCGACCGGCTCGACGCCAAGGGCCGCTATGCACTGATCAAGCTTGCCACCGGCGGAATGCGCGTGGGCGTGTCGACCCGACTGGCGAAAACCGCCTTTGCGCTCGCCTTCGAGGTCCCGGTCGAGGAGGTGGAGGAATATTGGCACGCGCTCGCCCCGCCCTATGCCGAATTGTTCGCGTGGGCCGCAGACGGCGGTGACGCGCCTGATCTGGCCCATACGCCGCGCTTCCGGCCGTTCATGCTCGCCCACCCGCTTGAGGATGGCACGGTCGATCTCGCCGATTACGCGGCCGAATGGAAATGGGACGGCATCCGGGTGCAGCTGGTGCGCACCACCGATCAGGAAGGGCGCGCGGAAACCCGCGTCTATTCGCGTTCGGGCGATGATATCTCGGCAACCTTCCCCGAATTGCTGGACGTGCTGCCAGTGGACGCCGTCCTGGACGGCGAATTGCTGGTGCGCGGCTCCGCGCAAGGGGGAGAGGCAGGAGGTGCCGCAAGTTTCAACGCGCTCCAGCAGCGGCTCGGAAGGAAGACCGTCTCGGGCAAGATGCTAAAGGAATATCCCGCCTTCGTGCGACTGTATGATGTGCTGCTGCTGGAGGGGCGGGACTGGCGCGAACATCCGTGGACGTCGCGCCGTGCGACTCTCGAAGATCTGATGCCGCAGTTGCCCGCGTCGCGTTTCGATCTGTCCGCACTGGTCGAGGCCGAGGATTTCGCCGCGCTGGCTGCCGTCCGCGACACCGCGCGCGATGAGGCGATCGAAGGCCTGATGCTCAAGCGCCGCGACAGCCCTTACGTGGCGGGTCGCAAGGTCGCCCTGTGGTACAAGTGGAAGCGCGATCCGCTGCTAATCGACTGTGTGGTGATGTATGCCCAGCGCGGCAGCGGCAAGCGGTCGAGCTTCCATTCGGACTTCACCTTCGGCTGCTGGAATGGCGACCCCGATGCCGGAGCGGAGCTGCTGCCGGTGGGCAAGGCCTATACCGGGTTCACCGATGCCGAATTGAAGCTGCTCGACACGTTCGTGCGGCAGAACACGCTGAACCGGTTCGGCCCGGTGCGCGAAGTGGAGCGCAAGTTGGTCTTCGAGGTGGCGTTCGATTCGGTCCACACCAGCAAACGCCACAAGAGCGGCCTCGCCATGCGATTCCCCCGCATCCACCGGATCCGCTGGGACAAGCCCGCGCATGAAGCCGATCGGATTGAAGGTTTGCGGGCGTTGGTGAAGGATTGACCAAACCGTTGTGCGCGGTAATGGGTTGCAAAACGCAACGGGAGAGAACCATGTCCTACGCCACCGCCGCGCTTGCCACCTATGCCAACATGCTCGGCACGCTCGATCAACTGATGACCAAGGCGGAAAGCCACGAAAAGGGCGAGGCGCTGCTTCAGGCGCGGTTGGCGGAGGACATGTTTCCGCTCCACACCCAGATCCGCTTCACGCTTGACCAAGTGGTGACGGCGCTCAACCGGCTAGGCGGACTTGGTCTTCCGTCGGACGACAGCGAGATCACCTCCCTTGCCGAAGCCCGCTCCCGGATTGCCGGCGCGCAGGCGCTGGTTACCGCGACCGATCCCGCCACATGGCCCGCGAGCAGCGACACCGTTGAGTTCACCCTGCCCAACGACATGACCTTCGTGATGCAGGCGCACGAATATTGCCGCGATTGGGCCACGCCGCAGTTCTATTTTCATCTGATGGCGGTCTATTCCGTGTTGCGGATGGAAGGCGTGCCGGTCGGGAAGATCGACTATGTGGGCTACATGATGAAGTATCTGCGCCCGCCCGCAGCCTAATCCAGCGCGGCGGCTACTGCCGCCGCGTGCGCCTTGGCGTTTTCGGTGTAATGCATCACGCCGACCCGCATTCCGGCGATGGCGGCGTCGGTCAGGTCCTTCAGCTTCACCGCCGGGCGTCCCGCCCATAGCTCGCGCGCGCCCATCACCTTGCGTTCGGTCAGCATCGCGCCTGCCGCCAGCATCGCGTCGCTGCCGATCACAGCCTTGTTCATCACAATCGCGCCGAGGCCCACGAAGCCGCGATCGTGGATCGTGCAGCCGTGGACCATCGCCATGTGGCCGATCAGCACATCATCGCCGATCACCAGCGGGCAGCCGTCGGGATCGCCGGGGCGCGGCGGATCGCAGTGGAGGATGCTCCCGTCCTGCACATTGGTGCGTTCCCCGATGCGGATGCTGAACACGTCGGCGCGCAGCACGCAATTGTACCAGATCGAGCTTCCCGCCCCGATGACCACATCGCCAATGATCGTGCAGCCCGGCGCGATGAAGGCGGTGTCGTGGATTTTCGGCGTCTTGCCGTGGATCGGGATGATGTTCACGCCGGGGCGGTGCATGGGTGGCTCCTTAAAGGAAGTTATTCCAGATGAGATGCGGCAGGATCGAGGCATAATCATCCCGCCATACAGAGGGTGAAGCGGGCGCGAGCGGGCGCCATTCATCGCCCTGTTCCAGGGCGCGAAGCTGCGCCGGATCGCGCGACAATGCCACCCACTTGGACGACGAGCGAGCGATATTATCGGGCCGGTCAACACGGATCGTCGCCGCCAACCCGCCGTCCCGGGCGAGCGCGGCCAGCACGGGCTCCAGATCGATGAAGCGGTTGCTGATGTGGATCATCAGCACACCATCGGCCGCCAGCGCGCGGAAATAGACGCGCTGCGCCTCTGCCGTAAGCAGGTGCAGCGGGATGGCATCGGAGGAAAAGGCATCGACCACCAGAATGTCGAAATTGTCCGCTGGCAGCCGTTCCAGCTGCAGGCGCGCATCGCCGATGATCGTCGGCGCCTTGGGGGCGCAGCGATCAAGGAAGCTGAACTCCCCGCGGGTCGAATAGGCCAGCACTTCGGGATCGATCTCGAAGAAAGTCCATTCCTGCCCCGGCTTACTGTAACATGCGAGCGTGCCAACGCCGAGGCCGACAACGCCGATCCGCGCATTGTTGCCGAACAACCGCTCCGACGCTGAGAGCGCCAGACCCACGCCTGACCGAGGGCCGTAATAGGTGGTGGAGGTCATCTCCTCGCCCTGGGTAAGCTTCTGCGCGCCATGCAGGGTGGTGCCGTGCAGCAGCTGACGATATCCGTCCGAGGTGTCCTTGACCGTGTAGATGCCAAAATAGCTGCGGCTGCGCGCGCCCGCCAAACTGGTCTGTGCCTGGGTCAGCGCACCCAGCGATGCGATCAGCGCGGCGCAGGCGGCAACAAACGCCCAGCGCCGCGCCGTCAGCAGCATTGCTGCCGTGATCAGCGCGGCGAACAAAGCGACATCGGTCAGGCTCCACGCAGGGCTGGTCTGCATTTCGCGCAAGACCCCGGCGGCGCCCGTGAAGACAAGGAACACCATCAATATGATCGCGATCCGGAAGGTTTCGGGCCGCGTGAAAATCCGCCCCAGCCAGCCCGTGCCGCTGCGCAGCGGTAGCAGGGCAGCGGCGGCGAGGATCAGCAGCGGATGCTCCCACGTCCAGTCGAACACCAGCGGCGCGATCAGCGCGGTGAACAACCCGCCCAGCACGCCGCCCGCCGACATCACCAGATAGAACTGGGTCAGGCGCGCAGGGTCAGGCCGGGTTTCATAAAGCCGGGCATGGAGCGTCACCGCCACCACAAACAGCAGCACAAGGCTCGCCGCGACCGCGACCATACTTGGCCGCGCCGAACCGAGCATCGCCAGCGCCCCGCCCGCCGCGAGCACCAGCGGGGCGCAGCGGGTCAGCAGATCCGATATCCGGCGATTGGCGGCAAAGGCGATCGAGAAGGACAGCAGGTAAAGGCCAAGCGGCACAACCCACAGCAGCGGCATCGCAAAAATATCGGTGGTGAGGTGCGTGGTGGTCGACAGCATCAGGCCCGAAGGCACCGCCGCCAGCGCCAGCCACAGGGCAATTGTCGCCATGCCGGGCGCCGCCGCCGCGGCGTCAGCTTCAGCCGCATCGGGCGCGGGCGCCGCAACCCCCACACCGCGCCGCGCCAGCGCCGTCAGCGCGACCAGCACGAACAGCACGCCGTAACCCGCCGCCCATGCGCCGCTCTGCGCGCTCACCGGCAACAGCGGCTCAGCCAGCAGCGGATAGGCGAGCAGCCCGGCAAAACTGCCGAGGTTGGAGGCGGCATAAAGCGGATAGGGATCGCCCGCCTTGGGATGCGCGGCGAACCAGCCCTGCATCAGCGGGGCCTGCGCCGACACCACGAAGAACAAGGGGCCGATCGTCAGCAAGAACAGCCAAGGCACCCAAATCGCCTCACGCCCCGGCGGCGGCGGGGCAATGTCGGGCAAGGCAATAGGCAGGGTCAGCGCGGCGATGATCAGCAGCGCCAGATGGATCATCGCCTGCCGCCCCACGCTCAACCGCGACAGCGCGTGGGCATAGGCATATCCGCCCAGCAGCAACGCCTGATAGACCAGCATCGCGCTGTTCCAGACGTTGGGCGCCCCGCCAAGCCGCGGCAGGGCCATTCGTGCAACCAGTGGCTGGACAAGGAACAGCAGGAAGCTGCCGGTCAGGATCGTGATTGCAAACAGCCAACGGCGCGGTGATGCAGCTGCGCTCGCGCCGATTTGGTCTGTCATGGCAAGGCCTCCCATTGCACGCGGGTCATCGCGTACTGGATTGTCGGATTGTGTGCGGGTGGCATTGCAGGGTCAATAAAATCAAGGTCTAACCGGCGCGCCATGCCCAGTTTCTCCATCAGCCGCCAGCTGCCGACATTGTCTTGAACGGTCAGGGCAACAATCTGCGGCGCGCCGATCACGGCAAAGCCCCAGTCCACCACCGCGCGCATCGCTTCATAGGCATAGCCGCGCCGCCAGCGATCTTCGCGCACCAGCCAGCCGATTTCGTGATCCATGCCCGCATTGGGGGCGAGCGGATGGGCCACACGGCGCAGCCCGCAATGACCGACGATTGCGCCGGTCGCACGCTCCTCCATCATCATGAAGCCGAAGCCTTCGGATGCAAACCCCGCGCGCGCGGCGTCATGCTTGGCCGCGATCACCGCGCGCGGCTGCACCCCGCCAAGATATTGCATCACTGCGGGCGTATTGAGCAGCGCCATGTGCGGATCGAGATCGTCCGCGCGGATCGGGCGCAGCACCAGCCGCTCGGTGGTCAGCACCGCTGCGGTCATGCCTCCTGCGCCCGCCATTCATCAGCGGTGATGGCATAAGCGATGATGCGCGGATTTGCAGGATCGAAGTCCGGGCTGTCGAAATCCAGATCCTCGCGCCGCGCCATGCCCAGCCGCCGCATCAGCCCCCAGCTACCGGTATTGCCCTCAACCGTCAGTGCGATCACCTCTTCCGCGCCAAAGCGCCCGAACGCCAGATCCAGTGAGGCGGCGGCGGCTTCCATGGCATAGCCTTGCCCCCAAGCATCTTCCCGTAGCCGCCAGCCCGCCTCCATCATGCCTTGCGGCCCGCCCGGCTGGTTGGAGCGCTTCAGCCCGCAAAAGCCGAGCAGCGCGCCATTGTCCTTGCGCTCCAGCACCCAGAAGGTGTGTCCGTGATCCGACTGGTAGCTTTCCAGCCGCGCCCGCGCCGCATCCCGCTCCGCTTCACCCGCCACCCCGCCCAGCCAGCGCATCACCGCAGGGGTATTGGTGACGCGCCAGAACTCAGGCCAGTCGTCCGCGCGCCAGTCGCGCAAGACGAGGCGGGCGGTTTCGTAGCGGAACGCAGCCGGTGCTTCAGCCATTCAGCAGGCGGGCGACGTGAGCGGCATGATAGGTCAGGATGCCGCTGCACCCGGCGCGCTTGAAGGCAATCAGCTTTTCCAGCACCAGCGCATCGCGGTCCCCGATGCCCGCGGCCTGTGCGGCTTCGATCATCGCATATTCGCCGCTCACCTGATAGGCGAAGACCGGCACGTCGAAGCGCTGCTTAACGCGGTAGATGATGTCGAGATAGGCGAGGCCCGGCTTCACCATGACGCTGTCGGCACCCTCGGCAATGTCCAATGCCACTTCGCGCATTGCTTCGTCGGTGTTGGCGGGGTCCATCTGGTAGGTCTTCTTGTCGCCTTTCAGCAGCCCGCCTGAACCCACCGCATCGCGGAACGGGCCATAGAAGGCGCTGGCATACTTGGCGGCGTAGGACATGATCTGGACATTGGGATGCCCGTTCATCTCCAGCGCCATGCGGATCGCCTTGATGCGGCCGTCCATCATGTCCGAAGGCGCGATGATGTCCGCGCCCGCGTTCGCCTGATTGACGGCCTGATCGACCAGCATCGCCACAGTCGCATCATTCACGACATAGCCTGCATCATCCACCAGCCCGTCCTGCCCGTGGGACGTATAGGGATCGAGCGCCACGTCGGTCAGCACCCCGATGCTATCCCCGCAAGCATCCTTGATCGCGCGGATCGCCTGGCACATCAGATTGTCGGGATTATGCGCTTCGGCGCCGTCTTCGCTGCGCAGATGATGCGGGGTGTTGGGGAACAGCGCGATCACCGGAATGCCGAGCGCCGCGGCCTCCTTGGCCCGCGCGACGATGCCGTCGACCGACCAGCGCGATACGCCGGGCAGCGTCTTGATCGGTTCTTCCACGCCCTTTCCGGCTGTAACGAACAGCGGCCAGATCAGATCTGACGGCGTGATGATCGTCTCGCAATGCAGCGCGCGGCTCCAGCCGGTGGCACGGGTGCGGCGCAGGCGGGTGTTGGGATAGCTTCCTGTCATGGAGCAGGATTTAGGCGCATTCGCATCCCGGCGACAAGCGCTCGTTACAGTTTACCTGTCGCGAGGGCGCGGGGCGCAGGAAGCGCTGTCATGTCGACCTTCTCGATCTCGCGCACCGGCTCCCTGACCTCTCCCGGCTTGGGGTCAAGCTCCTTCAGCGCCGCACCCACCTCGATCTCCTTCAGCTTGATAAGCTGGCGGCGGAAATCGATCAGGGCGGTCCCGGAAAGCTCGGCGCGATTGACGAACTGGACGCTGGCAGGATTGATGGAGCGGCCACCGCGATACATTTCGTAATGGAGGTGCGGGCCGGTCGACAGGCCGGTTGATCCGACATAGCCGATGACTTGCCCGCGCCGCACGGCCATGCCGCCGCTTACCGCCATGCGGCTCATGTGGCAGTAACGGGTCGAAAGACCGCCGCCATGCTCCAGCCGAACCGCGATCCCGCAACCGCCGGAACGGCCCGCCGCGCTCACCCGGCCATCGCTGACCGCGACGATCGGCGTGCCATGACGCGCCTTGAAATCCATCCCCGCATGCATCCGGTGATAGCCAAGGATCGGGTGGCGGCGCATCCCGAAGTTGGACGTGATCGCCCCCGGCACCGGCGCCAGCAGCCCGCGCCGCTGCTCACCCACACCGGATGCTTCGTAAAAGCGCCCCTCGCTGCCCCAGCGCATCAGCTGGGTGCGCGGGCGTCCGCCGCGGTCCACACCGGCAAACAGCAATTGCCCGGCCTGTCGTTCACCGGTCGCGGCCCGGCGGTAGGCGAGGATAATGTCGAACTCATCGTCGGGCCGGACTTCCCGCTCCATATCGATCTGCGCGTCGATGGCCTTGAGGTATTCCTGCACCGCGCTGGCGGGAACACCCGCCTGGCGCATTGACCGATACAGGCTGTTGCCCACCGGCCCGCGCACCCGCAGCGGAGTTTCATCGACGCGGATCGCGTTGCGCTTCAACGCCAGCGGGCCAGAGGGGATCGCGGGCGTGCCATCGGCGGCAGCCACGCCGACACCGGGACGGGTCAGCTCAAGCTCCAGATCGAAGCGCGCCCGGAAGGCAAGACTGTCGAGCGGGCGGGGTTCGCCCGGAGCGGTGCGGCGGCCCAGCAGCAGGTCCATCTGCGTGCCGGGAGCAATGTCGCCCACCGCCACGGCCTGTCCCACCAGCGCGGCCGCCCGGTCGGCGTCACCGGCGGCAACGCCCGCCCGGCGCAGCATCGACACAAAGCTGTCACCCGGCGCCAGCGTGACCACCATCTGGATCTGCGGCCGTTCGGGCGCGCTTTTCAGCGGGATCACCGCCTGCGTCGGCCCCATCCGCCGCCCGCTATCCGCGCCCAGCGCGAGCGGCAGGATCATCTGGCTGCGCAGTTCGCTGCGCACTTCGTCCGTTTGCGGCATGGAGGGGCGGGCCTCCAAAGGCGTGAAATCGGGCCAGAAGGCCAGCGCGGCCACGCCCATCCCGACCATCGTGCCAAGCCCGCGCAGCCATCGGCGACTGCCGATATCCTCAGCCAGATCGGGCACCAGATCGATCCGTGCGAACCAGGCCGAGGCGCCAAGACGCCATGCCTCGTAACGCTGCGCGGTGCCCGCCAGCCATGCCGCCATCGCACGCTTGGCGACCTGCGCCCGCGACGGCGGGGCAAGTTTCTGGGCATTGCGCAGATAAGGCAGCAATTCGCGCGCGGCTTCGGGATCGCTGGCAGGGGACAGCACAGGACCAAGCGCAGAGCTTTCCGCCACGGAGCCCGCCGCGTCCGGCGCCCGGTCCGGTTCCCCGGCGTAATTCACTTTGTGCGCTTGGTTCAACATTCTTGCCCCGGAAGCAGTGCCAGCGAAGCGAGTTCGTCGCTACCGGGGGCACCCCAACATTTTCGCCTTGTCGCACTTCTCTGCCAGATCAAAGTAAATCCCGCCTTAACCAACGATCAGATGCGCCCTGCATGCGATAAGGCAAGGTGCGTAGGTGGGTCCAGCTTTGTCACATGGCCTTGCGGGGGGGTGACAAGCCTGACAGAACCCTGCCCGTCGTGACCGCGCTTCCCCCCTCCCGCCCCGGCGAAGATACGCGCGTGCGCGCTGTCCTCGGCCCGACCAACACCGGCAAGACCCACTTGGCGATCGAGCGGATGTGCGGCCATTCCAGCGGCATGATGGGCTTCCCGCTGCGATTGCTGGCGCGCGAGGTGTATGACCGGGTGCGCGCGATCAAGGGCGACAAGCAGGTGGCGCTGATCACCGGCGAGGAACGGATCGAGCCGCCGGACGCCCGCTATTTCCTGTGCACCGCCGAAGCCATGCCGCGCACGGCGGGCGACGTCGCCTTCGTCGCGCTGGACGAAGCGCAATTGGGCGCGGACCCGGAACGCGGGCATATCTTCACCGACCGACTGCTATACGCACGCGGGCGGGAAGAGACGATGATCCTTGGTTCCTCGACACTGGAACCGATGGTCAAGACGCTGATCCCGCGCGCCGAAGTGACCAGCCGCCCGCGCTTCTCCACCCTCTCCCATGCGGGCGTGTGCAAATTGTCCCGCCTGCCCAAACGCAGCGCCGTGGTCGCCTTCTCGGTCGAGCAGGTTTACGCAATGGCTGAAGCGCTGCGGCGTTTCCGCGGCGGGGCGGCGGTGGTGATGGGGGCGCTGTCACCCGAAACCCGCAACAAGCAGGTCGCGATGTTCCAATCGGGCGAGGTCGATTACATCGTCGCCACCGACGCGATCGGCATGGGGCTGAACCTTGATCTGGATCATGTGGCGTTCGCGGCACTTTCAAAATTCGACGGCCACCGCAAACGGCGGCTGACGCCTTCGGAGATGGCGCAGATCGCCGGGCGCGCGGGACGGCATCAACGCGACGGGACGTTTGGCACGCTGTCCGGCACCGGGAAGGGCGATGGCGAACCGCTCGCCTTCACCGATGAGGAGGTTTACGCGATCGAGGAGCACCGCTTCGCGCCGCTGACCCACCTGTTCTGGCGCGATGCCAACCCGCGATTTGATTCGCTGGCTGCCCTGATCGGCGATCTTGAAGCGCGGCCCGAAAAGCCGATGCTGAAAGCCGCGCCCGAAGCGATCGATATGGCGGTGCTGCGCCGCCTCGCCTCCGATCCGATCGCCGATACCGTGCGCGGCGCTGGCAGCGTGCGGCGGTTCTGGGAGGCGTGTTCGCTCCCCGATTTTCGCAATCTGGGCGTCGAACAGCACGCGCGATTTGTCGCGCGGTTGTGGGATGACCTGCGCGGCGGTTATCTGGGCGCGGATTTCGTCGCTGCACGCATCGCGGAACTTGACCGGATGCAGGGCGACATCGACACGCTGCAAGGGCGAATCGCGGCGATTCGCAGCTGGGCTTATATCTGCCAGCGCCCCGATTGGGTGCTGGCGCGTGACGAAATGGCAGCGCGGGCACGCGCGGTCGAGGCGAAGCTTTCGGATGCGCTGCACGCGCGGCTGACCGAAAGATTTGTGAACCGAAGGACGACACTCTTGATGAAATCGCTGGGGCAGGACGCAAGCGCGCTGCCCGTTACGCTGGAACCCGATGGCCATCTAACGGTGGAGGGGGAGAGCATTGGCCGCCTCGAAGGGTTCCGCTTCCATGTCGATCCCGACGCCGGCGTGGCTGACCGGCGGATGCTGCTGGCGGCGGGCGAGAAGGCCTTGCCCGCGTTGCTGGAGCGCCGCGCGGAATGGCTGCTGGACGAGGGGTTGGCAGAGCTGGCAATCTCCGGCGGGTCAATCCGCTGGCAAGGCCGGGCTTTGGCCGACATCAGCTTCCCAGGCCATCCGGGTGCAGGCAATTTCGGTACGCCGAAGCTCGGCCTGACGCGCGATCTGGTGCTGCTGACAGATAGCGCCAAGGGGAAGCTTGAGGCCGGGCTGGCGGCCTGGCTCGACAAGCAGCTCGAACCACTGGAACCGTTGCGCAAGCTGGCCGAGGCCGCGCGTGATCCCAACGCAGGGTCGCAGGCGCGGGCGCTGGTCATCACCCTGATCGAAGCGCGCGGTGTAATCAGCCGTGAGGAAGCGGGGCTGGAAAACCTGCCCAAGGAAATGCGCCCCTATCTGCGCAAGCTGGGCATCACTTTCGGCGCGCTGGATATCTTCGATGCACCGCTGCTGAAGCCCGCGCCGCGCCGCCTGCTGCACGCATTGGGGCTCGATCTGCGCCCGGTGCAAGACGCGATGCTGCCGGTGCTGGCGGAGGGGAGCTGGGCCAAGGGCCGCCTGCCTGCCGGTTACCGCTATGCCGGAACGCAGGCGATCCGCGTCGATCTGGCCGAGAAGATTCTGCGCGCCGCCTTTGATGCGCGTGCTGCGGCGACCGCGGCCCATCCGAAGGAGCGCAACCTTGCCTTCCGGCTCGATCTGGCGCTGCCTGTGTCTGTGGGGCTGGAGGCGGAGAATGCCCGCCGTCTGCTCGGCAGTGCCGGCTTCCGCTGTGATCGTGCACGCGTGTTGGCCGAAGGCGCGCATGGCCCCGCCGCTCCCGATCGCTGGCACTGGCGGCCGCGCCGTCCGGGTGAGCGGGAGGAGCGCCGGACGGATCGTAAGGATTCCCGGCCTGACAATCGGAAAGGTCAGCAGCAGAGAAACGAACGTCCCGACAAGGGCGCGCCAGGCAAGGGCCGTCCGGATAAATCCAGACCCCCGCGTGACGGCGTTCAGCGGCCCGCCAGACCGGCCCAGACCGCCCCCAGACCTGCCGCAGACACCGGCCCGGCCCGCGCCAGCGGTGCCTTCGACAAGCTGGCGGACCTGCTCAAGGGATGAAGCCGGGTGGGGATATCGAAACGCCGAGGTCGATCCGCATCGACCGGCTGCTCGTTTATCTCCGCTTCGCCCGCACCCGCTCGGCTGCGCAGACGCTCATCGAAACCCGCGCTTTGCGGCGTAACAGAATCCATGTGCTGCGCGGGGCGGAGCCGGCGCGTATCGGGGATGTGCTGACGTTGATGGTGGGCGGCAGCGTGCGAGTGATCGAACTCACCTCGCTGCCCCAAAAGCGCGGTTCGCCAGCCGAAGCGTGTTCTCATTATCGCGAGGTTGACGGCGACACTCTTGACCGTAAAGGGCAAATGACAATAGCAGCGTCACCACTCACGGCTGCCCGCCAGCCTGACGATCCCGAAGACTTCTCGTGAAAGAGCCGCAATGACTTACGTCGTCACCGAAGACTGCATCAAGTGCAAGTACACCGACTGTGTGGAAGTGTGCCCTGTGGACTGCTTCTACGAAGGCGAAAACATGCTGGTTATCAATCCCAGCGAATGCATCGATTGCGGCGTATGTGAACCGGAATGCCCGGCCGAAGCCATCCTTCCCGATACCGAGGACGGGCTTGAAAAGTGGCTTGAACTCAACACCCAGTATTCTGCCGTATGGCCCAACATCACCAGCCAGAAAGCGCCGCCGGAAGATGCCGACGCGCACAAGAGTGAAAAGGGCAAGTTCGAGAAATACTTCAGCATCGAACCGGGCGAAGGCGACTGAAATTAAAGCAGGCCCGCTAATCTGCAAAGCATCGCAGGCTATCACAACACCCGACTCGCAATTTTGCTAAAGACGTGCTATATAATGTGGTGACCGCGCTAGGCTGATGCCCGCGCAGGCGTGGAAAACCAGGAAGGCCCGACACCAGCAACCCCCTAACCGGATGATCTGCACCCGGCGCTCGCCCTGTAATGGGCAAAGTCGCGCCGCCGGGTGATTCGTCCGCTCTCCCCCGTTGCCAGGTCGGCCGATTGAAAGGAACTTGCATGGCAAGCACCGCTAACGCATTCACCGTCGGCGATTATGTTGTCTACCCCAAGCATGGTGTAGGCCGGGTGATCGAGCTCCAGAGCGAGGAAATCGCCGGGATGCAGCTCGAACTTTATGTTCTGCGGTTCGAAAAAGAGCGCATGACCCTGCGCGTGCCAGTGGGCAAAGTCGAAGCGATCGGGATGCGCAAGCTGTCGTCGGACAAGACTTTGAAGCAGGCCATGGAAACCCTCAAGGGCAAGCCCAAGGTCAAGCGCACCATGTGGTCGCGCCGCGCCCAGGAGTATGAAGCGAAAATCAACTCGGGCGACCTCGTGTCGATCGCCGAAGTGACCCGCGATCTGTTCCGCCCGGAAGACCAGCCGGAACAATCCTATTCGGAACGCCAGATCTTCGAAGCCGCGTCCAGCCGCCTCGCCCGCGAACTTGCGGCGATGGAAGAAACGGACGAGCCGACGGCGCTGAACAAAATCCTCGACGTGCTGCGCGAACACGCTCCGCAGTATTACGAAAGCGCTGAAGAAGCCTGATCGGCCTTCCCGCTTTAGGCGAACATCAAGGGCTGCCCTGCGGGGCGGCCCTTTTTGTCTGAGCGAGGCTTGTGCTCGCAGCGGCGGTGTATTATATCAACAATACGGTATGACGCTGACGGGAGAGACGGCATGAGCAACTCTATTCTTAATTCCGCAGGCCCCATCATGGCGCTGCTCGCGCTGACCGGCTGCGAGGCGTCGGACATCGAGATCAACGGCCAAAAGGGCGTACCCCTTTCCGACATCGAACTGGCTGGCGCTCCGCCTGCCAAGCTGTTTTTGGCCTCGGGCGACACGGTGATCCTCACCGAAGGCGATACCTTCGCGATCAAGGTGGAAGGCACCGGCACGGAAAGCCTGCGCTTTGTGCGTGACAGCGAAGTGATCGGCATCACCCGCACTGCCGACTGGAGCGGCGACAGCAACGCCACTATCCGCATCACCATGCCAGCACCGAGCGAGGTCGTGATCGGCGGCAGTGGTACGGTCAAGGCTCCCGCGCTGGCCAGCAATGCCGAAATCAACATCGGCGGCAGCGGGCTGGTCGAATTCGGCCAGGTCGCAGCCGAAAAGCTTGGCATCAATATCGGCGGCAGCGGCACCGTTCGCGGGGCGGGAACGGCCAAAACGCTCGAAGTGGTCATCGGCGGCAGCGGCGATGTGGAACTCGCCGCGCTCAAAGCAGACACGGCAGAGGTCACCATCGGCGGGGCGGGCGATGTTGCCTTTGCTTCGGACGGGACGGTTGAAGCGAATATTGCCGGCGCAGGCGATGTGTCCGTAACCGGGACGGCCAAATGCACCGTCAACGCGATGGGGTCGGGGACGCTTAATTGCGCGCCGGCAAGCGGTGGCGCAAGCGCCACCATCCCTGAGCCCGCGGCCAAGCCCGCAGAATAACATTTGCCTTATGGCAACCGGCAGGCGATAAGCTGTTGGATATGCAGACTTTCAAAATCCTTGCCCTCGGGCTTTGCGCGATTGCCTTGCAGGGCTGTCTCGCCAAAGCTGCGGTCAGCGCGGTTACACTGCCCGTCAAAGTGGCGAGCCGCGGAGTGGACCTTGCCACCACCAGCCAGTCCGAATCCGACCAGAATCGCGGGCGGGAAATCCGCAAGCGTGAAGAGCGGCTGGGCGATCTTGGCCGCGATTACGACCGGCAGGCGGAACGCTGCGCCGACGGCAATGACAAGGCTTGCGAGAAGGCTCAGGAAATCCGCGCCGAAATGAAGGCGCTCATGCCCGGGGTGCCATTGGACCCGGATCGGAATTAAGCCGCCGCCCGCCGCAGCCGATCGTTGATCGCGCGGCCCACACCGTTATCCGGCACAGGCGCGACGGCGATACGGGGTTGTCTGGCGCGGGCGGCTTCGTGAAGACAGGCATAGAGGCGCGCAGCCGCTTCGCTGATGTCACCGCTGGCTGATAGCGTGCAATCGCCGACTATCGCGCCGAACCCGATCCAGAATTCATCCGCGTCGGCATGAACCGCGTCCAGCCGCAGCGGCTTGCCGGGCGCATAGTGGCTCGCGAGTTGCCCTGGGGCCTCAATCCCGCCGCCTGCTGCCTGTGCAGCGATCTGCAACGGCCCCGGGCGCAATTCCTCGACGCTGCCATCGGCGCGCACCGCGACAATCGTCGATTCCACGCCTGCTGTGGTCGGGCCGCCATCCAGCACCAGATCGATCCGTCCGTCCAGCGAGGCGAGCACGTGCTCGGCGCACGTCGGGCTGATGAAGCCGGACCGATTGGCAGACGGCGCGGCAAGCGGAAAATCCACCGCCTCCAGCAGCGCCTGCATTATCGGATGCGCGGGCGCGCGCAGGGCAATGGTCGGCAGACCCGCAGTGACCGCCCCTGCCAGCCCGGCGTCGGCGCGGCGAGGCAACACCAGCGTCAACGGCCCTGGCCAATGCGCTTCGGCCAGCGCCATCGCCTGCGGCGACAATAGGGCATAGCGCGCCGCCTGCTCCAACCCCCGCACATGGACGATCAGCGGATTGAAATCCGGGCGGCCCTTGGCAGCATAGATTTTCGCCACCGCATCATCGCAATCCGCCCGCGCGGCGAGGCCATAGACCGTCTCGGTCGGCACAGCGACAAGCCCGCCCGACTCGAGGCAGTGTGCCGCTCTCGCGATCTCCTGTGGCCCTGCGGCCAGCACTTCCGTAACGTTCTTGCCGCCCATGCCACGGCGCTATATTCGTTTGCCCGCCCTGCCAAGAGCGCAGCCCTTTTCGATGCATAAGGACGCCCCCGAAGTGACCCCCTTTACCCCGCCGACCGCCGACCAGCTGCTCGCCATCCGCGTCAATGCCGGGATCGACGAACTCGCCCAAACCGAACGCTTCGCCCATGCCGAGGCTGATCTGGTCGAAGCCATCGTCGAAGGTGTCGGCCAGTTCGCAGCCGGCGAATTCGCGCCGCTGAACCGCAAAGGCGATCTGGAGGGGGCAAAGCTGGAGAATGGCGTGGTGCGCCTGCCCGAAGGCTTCGACGCTGCTTACCGTGCCTATGTCGAGCAGGGCTGGAACGCGATCGCCTCCCCCATCGCGCATGGCGGGCAGGGTTTGCCCTTCACCCTCGCCTGCAATGTGCTGGAAAACCTCGGCGCAGCAAACATGGCTTTCACCCTGCTGCCGATGCTGTCGGTAGGCGCGATCGAAGCGCTGGAACATCACGGGACGAAGGACCAGCAGGCGAAGTATCTGCCCAAACTGGTGAGCGGGTTGTGGTCCGGCACCATGAACCTCACCGAACCGGCCGCCGGAAGCGATGTGGGCGCGCTCCGCTCGACCGCCGAGCCGATCGAAAGCGGCCCTCACACGGGCAAATACCGGATCACCGGCCAGAAAATCTACATCACCTGGGGCGAGCATGATCTGGCGGAAAACATCATCCATCTGGTGCTGGCCCGCCTGCCGGGGGCGCCGGAAGGATCGCGGGGAATCAGCCTGTTCGTGGTGCCGAAATATCACGTGAACGCGGACGGCAGCCTGGGCTCCCACAACGATCTTCGCTGCGTCAGCCTTGAACACAAGCTCGGCATTAACGCCTCACCTACCTGCGTAATGAGCTACGGCGACAATGGCGAATGCATCGGCGAGCTGGTCGGACAGCCCAACAAGGGCCTCGCCGCGATGTTCACGATGATGAACAATGCGCGCATCAATGTCGGCAACCAGGGCGCACAAATCGCCGAGCGCGCCACGCAGCAGGCGCTCGCCTATGCGCGCGACCGGGTGCAATCCGCCCGCGCCGGATCGCCTGACAAAAGCGCCGTCGCGATCATCGAGCATCCTGACGTGCGCCGCATGATCCTGCGCATGAAGGCGCTCACCGAAGGCAGCCGCGCACTGCTCTATTACTGCGCCGGGCAGGTCGATCGCGGCAATCTGGGCGACGACGTGGCCCGCAACCGGTCGGAGATCATCGTCCCGATGCTGAAGGCATGGGGCACCGATATCGGGGTCGAGGTCGCGGGTCTTGGCATCCAGATCCATGGCGGAATGGGCTTCGTCGAGGAAACCGGCGCGGCGCAGCATTGGCGCGATTCGCGCATCGCCCCGATCTATGAAGGCACCAACGGGATCCAGGCCGCCGACCTTGTCACCCGCAAGCTAGGGCTGGACGGGGGAGAAGCGATGATCGCGTTGTTCGAAACCATCGCCCGCGAAGCTGCTAACGAATTCGCCCTGTCGGCCCTCGCCCGCGACTGCGCCAATGTCGCGCGCTGGATGCGCGACGATGCGAGCCTGGATGATCGGTTGGCTGGCAGCGTTCCCTTCTGCACCATGGCAGCCGTCGCAGTTGCCGCGTGGCAGCTGATGAAGCAAGCCGATGCCGTAGCCGCAGGCGCAGCGCCGGAACTGGCGGCGACCAAGCCGGTGACGGTGCGCTTCTTCCTCGACCGAATCGTGCCCGAAGCCGCCGGGCTGAAGGCCGGAGCGACGGCGGGCGCTGAACTGCTCTACGCCCTGCCCACTTCAGCTTTGGTAGGCTGAGGTGGACGGAGGCGCGCTGGAACGGATTGCCGCCGCGCTGGAACGGCTGGCGCCCCCACCGCCCCCGTGCACCGATTGGCTTGGCTCGCCCGCTTACATCTGGGAAGGCGAGCGGGCGCGCGATGTTGCGGTGCTGGATGCTCTGCCGCTGGATGCCCTCCACGGGATCGACGCGCAGAAAGTCGCGCTACGCAACAACTGCGCCCGGCTGGCCAGCGGGGCGGCGGCGCATGATGTGCTGCTGTGGGGCGCGCGGGGCATGGGCAAATCGGCGCTGGTGCGGGCGGCGGTGGCCGATGTTCAGCGGGACAGCCCGCAAACCCTCGCCCTCGTCCAGCTAGCCCCCGGCGCGCTGTCCGGCTTCCCTGCGCTGATTGCCGAACTGGCGCAGCAACCCCGCGCGTTTCTGCTGTTCATCGACGATCTCGGCTTCGGCGCGGATGGGCGGGCGGAAATGCTGGCGCTCAGAAGCCTGCTCGACGGCGGGGTTGCTCCGCGCCCGGCGCTTATCCGCCTTGTGGTGACCGCCAACCGCCGTGCGATTGTCGAGCGTGAAGATACCAGCGCCGCCATCCACGAACGCGACGAGCGGGACGATGCACTGGCGCTGGCCGATCGCTTCGGGCTGACGCTAGGTTTCCACCCCGCGGACAAGGACACCTACCTCGCGATCCTTACAGGATACACCGCACCACTGGGGATCAGCTTCGATCCCGATGAGGCGATGGCTTATGCCATCCAGCGCGGCAACCGGTCAGGCCGCACCGCACTGCAGTTCGCGACCGAACTGGCGGGCCGCGCGGGCCTCAGCCTTTAATTCGTCTTCTGGCCCGCCTGCTTCCGCAGGTAATCCGCCTCAAACGCTGCTTGGGGATCGGTGATCTGGCGCGGGGGAAGCGGATCGTCGGCCAGCCGCGCAATCGCCTTAGCCGGCGCGGCTGAAGGCGATCGCACCCGCCAGATGATCCCGGCGGTATCGTCCGACACCAGCAGCGACCCGTCGCTCGCCCATTCGACCCATGTGGGCCGGCCGCGGGTTGTGCCATCTGCGTTGAGGAACCCGCTCAGCACCGGCACCGGCTTGCCCACCGGATTGCCGAGATCGTCGAAATCAACAAACACCACGTCATATCCCGACGGCGGCTTGCGGTTCCACGATCCGTGCCGCGCGATGAAGGCTCCACTGGCGAAGCCTTCGCCCATCCGGTCGCCTTCCTTCGAAAACACCAACCCCAGCGCCGCCACGTGCGGGCCAAGCGCGTATTCGGGATTGCGCACATATTCCATCATGAAGCGCGGCATCGGCGCATCAACCCGGCGATCCCGGTTGGTTTTGAAGTAGACCCACGGCCAGCCATATTGGGCGCCCACCGGCACGTTGGTGAGATAATCGGGCACGAGGTCCGATCCCAGCATATCGCGCTCGTTCACGGTGGTCCAAAGCTCGCCGGTCCAAGGGCTGAAATCAAGGCCATTGGGATTGCGCAGTCCCGCACCGAACTGGCGGGCGCGGCCCTTGGCAAGATCATACTCCCAGATCATCGCCCGGCCTTCTTCGACCTTCATCCCGGATTCGCCGATATTGCTGACAGATCCAACCGCGACATACAGCTGTGTGCCATCGGGCGACAGTTCCAGATTGCGCATCCAGTGCCCGCCACCGGGCGCCAGATCCATCAGCTTGCGAGGGCCGCCGGTCACCTTGTCGCTGCCCAACGCATAAGGGAATGCCAGCACCGCATTGTGGTTGGCCACGAAAAGCGTGCCATCCTTCCATGCCATGCCCGATGGCGAGGCAAGACCGTCCAGGATCACCTGCTTCGTTTCCGCGCTGCCATTGCCATCGGCATCGCGCAGCAGCACGATCTGGTTGGGGGATTCGCCCGTCGCGCCTGCCTTGCTGAGCAGCGTGTCGGCGATCCAGCCCTTGATCAGGTCAAGAATCCCTGGGTCGGGATTCTCCACCTTCGGCGCACGGGTCAGCGCGACCAGCACATCGCCATTGGGCAATGTGAAGAGCGTGCGCGGGTGGTCCAGCCCCTCGGCAAAGCGGACGACCTCAAGCCCCTTGGCAGGTGTCGGAGCCTCGCCCGCGGCCCAGCCCACAGGCTCGGCGATCTGCACCGTCGGGACGGTCTGCGCATCGCCTTCCTGCAAGACCGGATCTGTGCCGGTCACCTCCTCCACCGAAAGATCGGCGGTATCGCCGCGGCTGAGGAAAAACAGGGCGACGCCCGCCACGAGGACGAGAACGACAAGGGCGATTGCGATTTTGCGGAAAATGGCCATGTGGGCTGAATAAGGCCCGCCCGCGCTGGCGGCAACCTTCAACCTTCGGCAGCAAGCGATGAAAGACTGTTCCGGCCATGTATGATTTCAAGCCCGCCACCCCGCTCGCTGCCGGGGAGCTCTACCGTGAGCTGATCGCCGCAGCCGATGCGCTGACGGCGGACGAGCCGGATGCGGTAGCCAACATGGCCAATGTCGCGGCGCTATTATGGGAATTTCTGCCCGACCTGAACTGGGCAGGGTTCTACCGCGTGGCACCCGCCAAACGCGGCGGAGTGGAAGAACTGGTGCTGGGGCCGTTTGTCGGGCGCCCGGCGTGCATCCGTATTCCCTTCGGCAAGGGCGTGTGCGGCGCAGCGGCACAAAGTCGCGCCACACAACTTGTGGCGGATGTCCACGCCTTCCCGGGCCACATCGCCTGCGACGCGGCCAGCCAGTCCGAATTGGTCGTGCCGGTGCTGCGCGATGGCGCCGTGGTGGCGGTCATCGACCTCGACAGCCCCTCCCCCGCCCGGTTCACCGCTGAAGACGCCGCCGGGGTAGAGGCGCTCGCCGCGCTGCTATCGGCCCGGATTTGAGGTAACCTGCTGGCGACCTTCCCGAAACGGGACAGCGCTGACAGCGCCACTTGGGGACAGGATGGTTGCGATGGTAAGCTTTTGGCAACCATCAGCTGACTCCGGCTGACCTGAGGGGAATCCACTCATGCCGAAGCTTTCATCGCACCTGCCGCTCGTTGCTCTTGCCCTCGCCCTTCCGGCTGCGGTGCAGGCGCAGAACTACGGGGACTTGCCGCCGCTCACCCCGATGAGCCAGGCCGAATTGCGCACCCTCCCCACTGATATGCGCGCCGCGCCTGCTGCGATGCAGATTGGCGAGACAGTTTCGACGGTCAACGGGATCGAGACGATCACCCGCACCCGCCGAATCGATCCGCCGCGCCCGCTGCCAGCAGCGCCGATGGCGCCGCAGCGGGGATACAGTCCGGAAGGTTATCCACCCCAGGGCTGGGCGCCTCAAGCCTATGCCCCGCCGATGGCTTACGCCCCTGCCCCAGCGGTGTTCGAACGCTCGCAATGGATCGACGAATGCCGCCGCCGCATCAAAGGACGCAACCGCGATGACACTGGCCTTATCGTCGGCGGTTTGCTCGGCGCCCTGGGCGGCGGGTTTGCCGGTTACGAGATCGCCGGAGCTGGTGACCGCGTACTCGGCACGGTGCTTGGCGCGGGTGGCGGCGGCCTGATTGGCGGTTTGATCGGCAGCCTGTTCGGGAACGGCAAGAAGCGCGACCGCGAATATTGTGAGACCGCGCTCGATTCCTACCTGTCGCAATCTGGCGGCGTGGACCCGCGAATCGCCAGTCGTGAAATCGCCTATTCCGGCTACGGCTACCCCGCCGCCTACGGCTACACCTACGCCCCGCCGCAGCAGATGGTGGTGATTCCGGTGCGCACCGAAGTGCAGCAGCAGGTGGTGGTGCGGGAAACGGAGCGATACGAGACTTATACAGCCCCCGGCACATCGCGGGTGATCCCGGCACCCGCGCCGCGCCCTTCGCCGAAGATGATCAAGACCGGCGGCCGCTGATCTGCGATCCTGATGGCGTGGAAAGGGGGGAGCCCGCCAACGGCGCGCCCCCCTTCACATATCAGAATTCGCCACCGGTAAGCCGCTGGCAGAGCAAATCCAGCTGGTCGAGTGTGGTGTAACGGATCGTCACTGTGCCCTTGCGCGGATCAACCTCGGGTTTGATCCGCACGTTGAGACCGAGGAACTCCTCAAGGTGTTGCTGCACGGCGATAATATCTGCATTTTCAGCAGGTTGATAAGGTTTATGCGAAAGTGCGTCAGCCTTCTTGGCAGGCTTTCGGGTGAGCGTTTCGACATCGCGCACCGATAGCCCTTCGGCCACTGCCACCTCGGCCAATTCGCGCGCATCGTCCCGTCCGATCAGGGCGCGGGCATGGCCCATCGACAGCTTGCCAGTCTGGATCAGGTCCAGCACCGGATCGGGCAGCGCCATCAGCCGCATCATGTTGGCGACATGGCTGCGTGACTTGTCGACCATTTTGGCGATGTCGACCTGGATCATGCCCTCGTCTTCGGAAAGGCGGTGATAGGCGCGCGCTTCTTCCACGGGATTGAGGTCTTCGCGCTGAAGGTTTTCAATCAGCGCCAGCGCCATCACCTCGCGTTCCGACAGGTTGCGCACCAGCGCCGGAATCTCGTGCAGCCGCGCCTTTTGCGCCGCCCGCCAGCGCCGCTCACCTGCGACCAGCTGATAGCCTTCGCCATTGGGGTGTGGACGGACGATGATCGGCTGGATCACGCCGCGCGTGGCGATGGATGCCGCCAGTTCGTCAAGGGCGGTTTCGTCAAAAACCTTGCGGGGATTGCCGGGCAGCGGCCTGATGCTCGCCAGCGCCACATTGCGCAGCGGCGATGAACCTGTCGCCGGCACATCGGCCGGCGCATCTTCACGCCGCATCAACGGTTCCTCACGCCGCGCCTCACCCAGCAGCGCACCAAGGCCTTTGCCAAGCCGCCGCGGCTTTTCCAAAGTTCCACGTGAAACAGCAGAGACATCGGCAGTTTGTTCGGTGTTATCGTTCATGCGGCTCGTCTTTCTGCGGGAAATCGCCCGATCAATTCACGCGCCAACGCCATATACGCGCGGCTGCCGGTACAATGCTGGTCGTAAATCAACGCAGGCAATCCGTGGCTCGGCGCTTCTGAAAGGCGAACGTTACGCGGGATCACCGTTTCGAACACCAGCTTGCCCAGACAATCGCGCACATCATCGGACACCTGATCAGTCAGCCGGTTGCGCCGGTCATACATGGTCAGCGCCACGCCGATGATACCCAGCTGGGGGTTGAAGCGCTGCTGCACCTGATCCACGGTCTGAAGCAGCTGACTAAGCCCCTCGAGCGCGAAGAACTCGCACTGCAACGGCACCATCAGTGTATTGGCGGCACACAGCGCATTCAGCGTCAGCAGGCCAAGCGAAGGCGGGCAATCGATGAAGCAGATCTCGTGCCCGGTATGACCGGCCAGCGCCTTGCCCAGCCTATGGGTGCGGCCTTCGACTGAGACGAGCTCAATTTCCGCGCCGGACAGATCGACCGTCGCGGGTACCACATCGAGCCGTGGGATATTGGACGGCACAATCGCGCTGGAAAGAGCCACCTCGTCAACCAGCAGATCATAACTCGAAACCTCGCGGGCGGAGGAATGCACGCCCAGCCCGGTCGAGGCATTGCCCTGCGGGTCAAGATCAATCAGCAGCGTGCGCCAACCGGTTGCGGCCATCGCGGTTGCGATGTTGATCGCTGTAGTGGTCTTACCCACTCCACCCTTCTGATTGGCGATCGCGATTACAAACATGATGGGTTCGGCATGATGGTTCCCGTCCTTCCCGCAGGCAAATTCGGCTGAATCTGCCCGCGTCTCGCGTCATGCCTTCACGATGATCCCGGCCTCGGGATCGGTCAAGGAATGTTTCACGTGAAACATTGCTCGGAGCGAAGGCTTCAAGTCCTGCAACTCTTGCGCAGCAGAGCGCCCCTTGGGCAACACATATGCGGTTTGCCTTGTGGAGAAGGGTGCGGACAAGGTGAGGAGTTTCGCCAGCGGGGCAAATGCCCGCGCGGAAATGACGCGCGCCGCAAAAGGCGAAACACGTTCTAACTGCCGACCCTCGACGCTGCACTTCGTGAGGCCCAGCGCCTCGACAGCGCGTTGCAAAAAATCGACACGCCGCGCGCGCGACTCCACCAGAACAACCGGCATATTCGGGCAAAGCGCAGCGATGACCAGCCCGGGAAAGCCCGGCCCGCTTCCAAGATCGAGCCAAGGCCCTCTCCCGTTGGGGCCCAATGTTTCACGTGAAACATTTTCGAGTAACTGGGCCGAATCCGCTATGTGGCGCTGCCACAGATGCGGCTCGGTTGCCTTGGCAATCAGGTTTTGATGCTGATTCTCCGCTAACACCAAGGCGGCAAATCGTTCGATCCGCTCCAGCCCGTCGGCATCGGTCAATCCGGCAACATAATCGCGGGCTTGTTCTTCATTGCTGATCATGCCGCGCGATTTCCTTCGGTCTGTTTGCGCCTAGCATGGACAAGCAACGCAGATAGCGCCGCCGGTGTTACTCCCGGAACACGCCCTGCTGCGGCGAGAGTGCCTGGGGCAGCCATGGTCAGACGCTCGATCATTTCGTTCGAAAGGCCTGGCACCTCGCCATACGGGAAGTTCGGAACCAGCGGCAAAGCCTCGCTTGCTCGCAGATCGCGCAGCTCGGCATCCTGACGCGCGAGGTACGGCGCATAGGCTGCATCTTCGGCCATCTCTTCCGCCAGAACCGGATCAAGCGCGGTGATGTCGCCCAGCCAGGGCGCAAGCCCCTCCGGGCTTACGCCATCGTAGCGTAACCATTCAGCCAGCGTCTTTTCGCCATGATCACGTCGAACGGGAAGCCCCCGATCAGCGAGTTCGCGTGCGTGGACCTTCTCCGAATGTTTCACGTGAAACATTTGCCGCGTGCTTTCGCGCCGCTCCCACCACGCGCAACGCTCCTCACCGATGCACCCAGCTTCGATGCCTAGCGCAGTCAGCCGCGTGGCAGCATTGTTCGCACGCAACCGCAGCCGATATTCTGCACGGGCCGTGAGCATTCGATAGGGCTCGGTCACGCCCTGCAGCGTCAGATCATCGACCATCACCGCAATATAACTGTTAGCCCGGTCAAGCGGCGGCGCATGTGTACCGAGCGCCGCGGATGCAGCCTCAAGCCCAGCGACCAAGCCCTGCGCGGCGGCCTCTTCATAACCGGTCGTCCCGTTGATCTGTCCGGCGCAGTAGAGTCCCGGTATCGCCCTCACCTGCAAGTCAGAGGTCAAAGCACGCGGATCAATGTGGTCATACTCCACCGCATAGCCGGGTTGCACGATGACCACGCGCTCACAGCCCGGCATGGTGCGCACGACGGTTTCCTGAACATCCACCGGAAGCGATGTGCTGATCCCGTTGGGATAGACCATCGGCGTATCCAGGCCTTCCGGCTCAAGAAACACCTGATGTCCCTCGCGGTCGCCGAAGCGGTGAATCTTGTCCTCGATCGAAGGGCAGTACCGCGGCCCTGCCGCTCCGATGGCCCCTGAGAACAGCGGCGACCGGTGGAGGTTGGCGCGGATCGCATCGTGCCCCGCTTGGCTGGTCCGGGTGATCGCGCAAAATATTTCGGGATTGGCGCGGCGCGGTGTGAGCGAAGACATGGTCCAGGCCTCACCATCGGAAGGTTGTTCCTCCAGCACACCCCAATTGATCGTCCGCCCGTCAAGCCGCGGCGGAGTACCTGTTTTCAGCCGTGCCATCGGCAAATCGGCGGCGCGCAGCTGCTGCGCAAGGCGCTTGGCTGAATCCTCGCCGATACGTCCGCCCTCGAACCGCTCCTCTCCCCGAAACAGAACCCCGCCGAGGAAGGTCCCTGTGCATAGCACCACGCGGGCGGCATGGAGAATTGTGCCATCGGCGAGTTCCAGTCCGGCAACCTTCCCACCGTTCATCACCAACGCCGCTGCCTCACCCTGCACCAGAGTCAGGCCGGCCTGCGCACGCACGATGTCCTGAACCGCCGCCTTGAAGCGTACGCGGTCTGCCTGGACGCGCGGACCCCAAACGGCGCTGCCTTTGGAGCGGTTCAGCATCCGGTAGTGGATCGCGCCAGCATCCGCCGCTCGGGCAATCACGCCGTCCAATGCGTCAACTTCGCGGACCAGATGGCCCTTGCCCAGACCGCCGATTGCCGGATTGCAGCTCATTGCACCGATTGCGTTGAGGTCAAAACTGATAAGCGCCGTGCGTGCGCCCATGCGGGCGGCTGCACAAGCAGCCTCAACCCCGGCGTGACCGCCGCCGATTACCAGGACATCGTAGGAATGCATGGCCGTGCAGATAGGGCGTGGCTGCGGAATCGTCAAAGCGGATTCGCCGTGTCGCGTCTCACACGAAATGTTTCACGTGAAACATTTCCGTTTCGGCGATCACTTTCCGATGCAAAAACGCCCAAACAGGGTATCGAGCATATCCTCGGTCGTGGCCCGACCGATCAGCCTGTCAAACGCCAGCCTGGCGCGGCGCAGCTCCTCAGCGATCAACAACGGATCAGAAAGCATCTGCGCTCCGCCGATAGCTTCGGCAGCGTCGGAAAGGCGCGCGTGCTGACGCGCATTGAGGGCGGCCTCCCCCGGTTTAGGCAAGGCATCGCGCGCCAACGCAACCAGCGCAGCCTTTAGCGCTGCAACCCCTTGACCCGTGGCAGCGGACAGGGTGAACCACGCCGCCTCCTTCGGAGCAAAGCCCTCTCGGTCGGCCTGTGCGGCAATCTCCCGGCATCCAGCTGGTCCCTCGCCCTCCCGCCCCAACCACAAAACAAGATCAGCGCGGGTCAATTCGGCTTCGGCACGGGCGATGCCAATCGCTTCGATCTGGTCGGCCTCAGCACCGTCGCGCAGCCCGGCGGTATCGACGAAGGTGAATGGCACGCCGGCCATAGCAACGCTGCGCTCGATCACGTCGCGGGTCGTCCCGGCGATGGGCGATGTGATCGCCGCTTCGCTTTCCACCAGCGTATTGAACAAGGTGGACTTGCCGGCATTGGGCGGCCCGGCGAGCACCACCCGGAACCCCTCGCCCAATCGCTCGGCACGCGGCCGCGACAGCCATTCGCGCAATTCAGCGGCCAGTGCAGAAATGTTCCACGTGAAACATTCCGGGAGGCTGGCGGCATCTTCCTCGTCCGAGAAATCCAGAACGCCCTCGACTTCAGCAGACAGGGCCAGCACTGTTTCGCGCCAACTTTCAACCTGCCGAGACAAAGCGCCTCCGAGATTGGCTAGCGCAGCCGCCCGCGCCAGTTCGGTTTCCGCGGCGAGCAGATCGCCCAACCCCTCCGCTTCAGCCAGATCGATCCGGCCATTGGCGAAGGCGCGGCGGGTGAACTCGCCCGGCTCGGCTCGGCGGAGCCCGGGTTGCGCTGCCAGCGCACCCTCAACGGCCGTGATCACCGCCCGTCCGCCGTGGCAATGCACCTCGGCCAGATCCTCACCCGTCGCAGTGTTCGGCCCCGGAAACCATAGCACCAGCGCCTCGTCCAACAGCGCCCCCGCTGCGTCGCGCAGCTTTGCAAGCGACGCTCTGCGCGGCGGCGGAATTCTTCCCGCCAGGGCCTGCAAGGCGGCACCAGCTTGCGGCCCCGACACGCGGATTACACCCACGCCAGCCGGCGGCGCACCGCTCGAAAGCGCAAAAATCGTCGGGCCATCGTTCATGGTAAGATTAATCGGAGCCCTTCGGCCCTTCGCTGCCCCGTGACGTCGCCTTAATCCCGTTTTCCACGAAGCTCTGGAACAGCTTCAGCCCCACCTGCCCCATTGGCGCCAAGGCCGAAGCATATTGCTGCAACTGGTCAGGGTTGGAGACGCCCTGCATCGCCTTCGCGATGCTTTCAACATAGACATTGTTGGCGACGCTCACATCAGGAAGGCCCATGAAGCTGCGGGCCTCCTCGGGCGTGCAATCGACTTCGATGGTTATCTTCATGGCGTTGATCTCCTCTCCCGCTCGCACCCCACTCATTTGGGCTTGGCAGGCGAGCAAGGCAAGGGATAGACCCATCTCAGCCCCTAATCGAGAGAGAGACCCTTGATGAGCCTTAACGCCACCATCTCCACCCTTGAAGGTGACACAAGCTTTGGCGCCTATGTGGCGCAGCCTGAAGGAGCGGCCAAGGCTGCCATCATTGTCATTCAAGAGATTTTCGGTGTGAACCCGGGAATCCGCCAGAAGTGCGACAAGCTGGCTGCCGAAGGCTATCTTGCCATTGCGCCCGATCTGTTCTGGCGGCTTGAACCGGGGGTCCAAACTGATCCTGATGTCGAAGCGGAATTCCAGCGCGCGCTGGAGATGATGGGCCAGTTCGATCAAGACGCCGGCATCCGTGATATCGAAGCGACCATCCACCACATCCGCCGCACACTGGGCGTCAGCAAAGTGGGCTGCGTCGGATATTGCCTCGGCGGACGGCTCGCTTTCATGAGCGCCGCTCGCACCGATGTTGACGCAAGCGTCGGCTATTATGGCGTCGGGATCGACGGGCTGTTGGGAGAAAAGCTCGCCATCGCCAATCCGGTGATGCTGCACATCCCCACGGCTGACGGCTTTGTTCCACGTGAAACACAAGAAGCCATGCACGCTGGGCTGGATGATCACCCGAAGGTGACGCTGCACGATTACGATGGCCTGGACCACGGTTTCGCCACCGAGACAGGCAAGCGGCGCCATGAGGATGCAGCCAACCTTGCCGACAGCCGCACTGCCGCATTCTTCGCCGAGCACCTCGGATGAGCGGCGACAATCTCGCCCGCTGGCACGAATATATGCAGAGTGCGGGCGACCCCGCCCTCCTCTCCAACCTGCTCGCCGATGATGCGGTCTTCCACTCACCGGTGGTGCACACGCCGCAGGCGGGCAAGGCGGTGGTGATGTCCTATCTTGTTGCCGCTGCCCATGTGCTGGGGAACGACAGCTTCCACTATGTCCGCGAACTGGTGGACGGGGACGAGATGATGCTGGAATTTGTGACCGAGCTGGACGGCATCCGCATCAACGGGGTCGATATCATCCGCTGGAACGGTGACGGAAAAATCACCGATTTCAAGGTTATGGTTCGGCCGTTGAAGGCGATCAACAAGGTCTGGGAAATGATGGGAGCACAGCTCGCCGCCGCCAAATTCTAGTTCAGCACTGCAAAGTTGACGATCATCTTGCGCACTTCGGGGTCAAGCCCCTGGGGCAGGTCGCTTTCCAGCATTTCGCGCCGGTTAGCGATGCTCTCTGCGATCAGCACGCGCTTCATTGCCCAGTCCGGACAAGTCCGCTGGGAAATCCCCCGCCGGTCGAGCACGGAAACGCCCGCATGGCGCGGATCGGCGGTGATCGTTTCCATCAGCGCCAACACCTCACCCTCCTCACCTTCGAGCAGCTGGAGGAAATTGCGTCCATTGAACAACAGCAGACCAGTGATACCCCGCGCCGGATTGTTGCGCGCGCTAGCGGCGAGGATAGCGTCCACTTCCTCGCGCGGCAGGGTCGGCGCGGTGCTGATGTAAAGGTACTGACTAAGCACTGTTCCCGTCCGTCGATAGCGGCCCGACCCCCCGGCCCGTTAAACTGCGTCCTACTGGTTCATCGTGGCGAAGAAGTCTTCGTTTGTCTTGGAGTCCTTCATCTTGTCGAGCAGGAACTCCATCGCATCTACGGTGCCCATCTGCATCAGGATGCGGCGCAGGACCCACATTTTCGACAGGTTGTCCTTCTGCACCAGCAGTTCTTCCTTGCGGGTACCAGACTTGCCGACATCGAGCGCCGGGAAGATGCGCTTGTCAGAAACCTTGCGATCAAGCACGATTTCCGAGTTACCGGTGCCCTTGAACTCTTCGAAGATGACTTCGTCCATGCGGCTGCCAGTGTCGATCAGCGCGGTCGCGATGATGGACAGCGAGCCGCCTTCCTCGATGTTACGTGCCGCACCGAAGAAGCGCTTGGGCCGCTGGAGTGCGTTAGCATCCACACCGCCGGTCAGCACCTTGCCCGATGACGGAACAACGGTGTTGTATGCACGGCCAAGACGCGTAATCGAGTCCAGCAAGATCACCACGTCATGCTTATGCTCGACCAGACGCTTGGCCTTTTCAATCACCATTTCAGCCACTTGCACGTGGCGATTGGCGGGTTCATCGAAGGTCGAGGAGATCACCTCGCCCTTCACCGAACGCTGCATGTCGGTGACTTCCTCGGGGCGTTCGTCGACCAGCAACACGATCAGGAACACTTCGGGGTGGTTGTCGGTGATCGCCTTGGCGATGTTCTGCAGCAGCACGGTTTTACCGGTGCGCGGCGGCGCGACAATCAGAGCGCGCTGGCCCTTGCCCTGCGGCGCAATGATATCGATCACCCGCGCGCTCTTGTCCTTCACCGTCGGGTCGAGGGTGTCGAGGTTGAGCTTCTGATCGGGGTAAAGCGGCGTCAGGTTGTCGAAATTGGTGCGCAGACGAACCGCGTCGGGATCGTCGAAATTGACCTTTGCAAGGGTGGTCAGCGCGAAATAGCGTTCGCCTTCACGCGGCGCGCGGATCTCGCCTTCCACCGTGTCGCCAGTGCGCAAGCCCCAGCGGCGCACCTGATTAGGCGATACATAGATGTCGTCGGGCCCAGCGAGATAGTTCGCCTCGGGGCTGCGCAGGAAGCCAAAGCCGTCCTGCAGCACCTCGATGGTGCCGATGCCCATGATCTTTTCTTCGTATTCCTCGTCCTCGGCCAGTTCGCGCAGGATGCTGAACAGCAGATCCTGGCGGCGCATGGTCGAAGCCCCTTCGACGCCGAGTTCTTCCGCCATCGCGACCAGTTCGGCCGGGGTCTTTCGCTTGAGGTCTTTGAGATGCATTGGTAAATTTTCCGAAAGTCTTAGAGTGGCCGGCTGGTCAGTACCTCTGTGTGAGAGAGGCGCCCTGTATCAGACAGGGCTGGGCTTGGAGAAAGCAGACCTTGGCGGAGCAAATGACGCCCCGATACCGGATAGGTATTAGCGAGATAGGAGCGGGCAGGCGCAAGGTCAATCGCGCAAACGCTGCCGCCCGCTCAGAACGGCTTTAGGTAAACCAGCAACACGATCACGATGAGCAACAACCCCGGAACTTCGCCGATCATGCGCAAACGCGCTTCGGATAAGGGCCGCTCTCCGCGGGCCATCTTCTTGGTCTGTCCCACCAGCCAGCCATGATAGCCGGTCAACGCCAGCACCAGCGTCAGTTTCGCATGGAGCCAACCCGACGCCAACCAGCCGCCCGAATAGGCCATGCTCAACCCCAACACCCAAACGATGATCATGGCGGGGGTGAGGATGATCTTGCGCAGTTTCCCCATGCGGGTCGCCCACTTCGCCTCACCGGCAGACCCCGGCGCGTGATCAAGCATGTAGATGCACTGGCGCGGAAGCATGAACAGCCCCGCCAGCCAGAACACCATGAAGATCACGTGCCCCGATTTGAGGAACAGGTAGATCGAGGAGAGCGCTTCCTGCATCGATTCAGCCCCTCAGCGCGGCAAGAAGTTCCTCAACATGCGAAATCGGCGTGAACTGGCCGATCCCATGGCCAAGGTTGAAGACGTGCGGACGATCCTCGAAAGCATCGATGATGGTCTTTACCCGCGCCGCCACCGCCGGACCGCCCGCTTCGAGCAACAGCGGATCGAAATTGCCCTGCACCGGCATCCCGGCAGGCAAACTGGCATGCGCCCACGCAGGATCGAGCGTTTCGTCCAGACCAACGGCATCCACGCCCGTTTCGCGCGCATAGGCAGGCAGCTTGGCCCCCGCGCCCTTGGGGAAGCCGATCACTGGCGTATCGGGGTGCGTTTCCTTGAGCTTCGCGGTGATCGCAGCGTTGGGCGCAACCACCCACTTTTCAAACTGGTCAGGCGCCAGGCTCCCCGCCCAGCTATCGAACAGCTGCACCGCTTCGGCACCAGCATCGATCTGGCCGCGCAGATAGGTGACGGATACTTCCACGATGGCATCGATGATCGCCTGAAGGTGCGCAGGGTCACGATAGGCCAGCAGGCGTGCCGGACCCTGATCCTTGGAACCTTCACCTGCGATCATGTAGGTAGCGACCGTCCAGGGACTGCCCGCAAAGCCGAGCATGGTCACTTCGGGCCCGATCTGTTGCCGCGTCAGGCGCACGGTTTCGTAAACCGGTTCGAACCGTTCAAAGGCGGGGGTGAAGCTGTCCAGCCCAACTTCCAGCAGGGTCGGCGCAAGATGCGGGCCTTCACCGGCAGCAAAAGTCAGCCCCTGCCCCATTGCATGCGGCACGATCAGAATATCGGAAAACAGGATCGCCCCATCAAACCCAAAACGCCGGATCGGCTGCACCGTGATTTCGGCCGCGGCTTCGCTGTCATAGACAAGCTCAAGGAACCCGCCCTTTTCAGCGCGAAGCTCGCGATATTCAGGAAGATAGCGTCCTGCCTGCCGCATGAGCCACACGGGAGCAACGGGCTGGCGGACACCTTTGAGTGTATCGAGAAGCGGACCTGGCATAGGGTTCCTTAGACTAAAACTAATAATACTTTAAAGGACTGATGGAGTTTGTTGGCCCTGTGGAAAGCGGGAATTACCGGACACAACCCGCTTACCCCCAGCCTGCCCCTGCGCAAGACCCCCCCATCGAATCCGCACGGATTGGACGTCAAGCTAGCTTTATCCCCACTCTTCCCAGCCTGTCGACAAAACTTGTCCCATGTTGGCAAATACCCCGGCAAAAAGGCCGGTAGCGGGCATGAAAATCGCTCCCCAGCTTGTCCGGCAATCCCTCCCGTGGTTTATGCAGCGATCTGTCCACAGACACTCCGCGATCGGCACCATGAACCGACTCAACCTGCACCTTGTATCGGATTCGACCGGCGAAACGCTGGAAATGATCGCCAAGGCGGCGCTGGCGCAGTTCGATAATCCGAGCGTTGCCCGCCACTTCTGGCCGATGGTGCGGTCGCTCCAGCATCTTGACCGGATCGTGGCCGATCTGGCCGCGCATCCCGGTCTGGTGTTCTACACTTTGGTGAACCCGGAAACGCGCAAGCGGCTGGAGGAGCATTGCCGCCACCTTGGCCTACCGGCCGTGCCGGTGCTCGATCAGGTGACCACCGCTTTGGAGGCGCAGCTGGGGCAGGAGGCACATGGCCGCCCGGGCCGCCAGCACATGATGGACGAGAGTTATTTCCAGCGAGTCGATGCCATCCAGTTCACCATCGCGCACGACGATGGGCTGGCGCATGAGGACTGGGAGCAAGCCGATATCCTGCTGGTCGGCGTGTCGCGATCGTCGAAGACGCCGACCTCGATCTACCTCGCCAATCGCGGTTTCAAGGTCGCGAATATCCCGCTGGTGGTCGAAAGTCCTCCCCCCAAGGCGCTGTTTGGCCTGCGCCATCCGCTGGTGGTGGGGCTGACCACCAGTCCGGAACGGCTGATCCAGATTCGGCGTAACCGTCTGCTATCGTTAAACGAAGCGACGGAAACCGCCTATGTCGACAACGACCGCGTCAAGGCTGAGCTGCAATTTGCGCGGCGGATGTTCGGCGATAATGGCTGGCCGGTGATCGATGTCACCCGCCGCTCGATCGAGGAAACCGCGGCGGCGATTATCCGTCTGGCGCAAGAACGAGATCGCCGCCCGGCGCGCGTGGACGGGGTGGATAAGCCGATATGACTGCACCATTGATCCTCGCCAGCAAGTCCGCCTCGCGCCGGGCAATGCTCGACGCGGCAGGCGTGGCGTATCAGAGCATCCCCGCCGATATTGACGAGCGCGCTGTGGAGGCCGGGCTGGCGGGCGCTGCCCCCGCCGAAGTGGCCGAGGCACTCAGCGTGGCAAAGGCGGCGGCAGTGGCTGAGGCTTACCCCGGCGCATTGGTGTTGGGGTCGGATTCGCTCGTGGTTGCGGGCGGTCGCCGCTTCGACAAGCCGCGCAGCCGTGAGGAGGCGGCCGAGCATCTGCGGTTCTTTTCCGGCACAGTGATGGAACTCCACTCCGCTGCGGCGCTGGTAAAAGACGGCGGCTGCGAATGGAGCCAGGCTAGCCTGGCCCGCCTGCACGTGCGCGACTTGTCAGAAGGATTTATCGAGCATTATCTTGACCTTGAATGGCCGGCGATCAGCCATACTGTCGGCGCATTCCGTATCGAGGGGCCGGGCGTGCAGCTGTTCGACGCCATCGAAGGTGACCAGTTCACGGTGCTTGGAATGCCGCTGCTACCCTTGCTCGGTGCCCTGCGTGAGGCTGGAGTGCTGATCGCATGAATACACCTTATGCCGAAGTGATCGGCGATCCGATCGCGCAATCCAAATCCCCGATCATTCACGGGTTTTGGCTCAGTAAGCTGGGGATCGCGGCCGATTACCGCGCTTGTCATGTGACACCCGACGCCCTGCCCGATTATCTTGCCGCCCGGCGCGAGGATCCGTTATGGCGCGGGTGCAATGTCACCATGCCGCATAAACAAGCGGTGATGCCCCTGCTATCCCGCATCGATCCACCCGCTGGCGAAATTGGCGCCGTGAACACGGTGTTACGGGGGTCTGACGGCGGCCTGAGCGGCACCAACACCGATGCAAGCGGGTTTCTGGAACCACTTAAACCCGATCTGGCGCAGACCCATTATTTCCGCATGGCACGGATCATCGGCACCGGCGGCGCGGCCCGGGCGATCATTGCTGCGCTGGGCCAGCATGGCTTCACGATGGTCGTCGCCGGCCGGAACCCGGCCAAGGCGCGCGCACTGCTTGACGAACTGGCGCCTAAAGGGGAGCATCATGCGATCGAACTGACCCACTTTGCCGGCGCAACCGATTTCACCTTTGATGACCGCGAGGATTGCCTCGATCTTGTCATCAATGCCTCGTCGTTGGGGATGGCGGGACAGCCCCCCCTTCCGTTTGACTGGAGCCATGCTCCGCCAGGCAGCATCGCGTATGACATCGTCACTTACCCGCTCGACACGCCGTTCCTCCAAGGCGCGCGGGCCAAAGGGCATCGGACCATTGACGGGCTGTCGATGCTGATCGGGCAAGCGGCGACCGCTTTCCAAAAATTCTTCGGCCAATCGCCCCCGCGCGAATATGACGCCGAATTGCGAGCGTTGCTGACCCAATGACCAAACCCACAATCATCGGCCTCACCGGCTCTATCGGGATGGGCAAATCCACCGTCGCGGCGATGTTCGCGCAAGCCGGCATCCCGGTGTTCGACGCCGATGCCGAGGTGCGCGCGATGCAGGGGCCGGGCGGCGAATTGGTGCCGGCCATCGAAGCGGCCTTCCCCGGATCGACCGGGCCGGACGGCGTTGACCGTGACCGGCTGGGCCATCAGGTCTTCGCGGACAAAGCGGCGCTGGCGCGACTGGAGGCTATCGTCCACCCGGCCGTGGCTGCGAAACGCGCTGCGTTCCTTGACGCGCACCATGACAAACGCGCTGTCGTGTTCGACATTCCGCTATTGTTCGAACGCGGCGGGCACGCGTCGGTCGATACCATCGTCGTCGTCTCCGCGCCCGAGGCCGTCCAGCGCGCCCGGGTGCTCGCCCGCCCTGGCATGACAGTCCAGAAATTCGAGCACATCTTCGGCCTGCAACTCCACGACACGCAAAAGCGCGAGCGTGCCGATCACGTCATCGATACCAGCCTTTCGCTGGAGGAAACGCGCGCTCAGGTACAAGCCCTGATTGCGGCCCTCTGAACGAAACCAGCGCTTGCAAGTGCCCTGACTTGGGAGGATAGTCCTGCAAATGCGTGAGGTAATTTTCGATACCGAAACCACTGGACTCGATCCCAAGACGGGGGACCGCATGGTGGAAATCGGCTGCGTCGAAATGGTCGACAGGGTCGAAACGGGCCGCACCTTCCACGCCTATTTCAACCCGGATCGCGATATGCCGGCCGAAGCGGAGCGGGTGCACGGCCTCAGCGCCGCCTTCCTTTCCACCAAGTCGCGCTTTGCCGAAGGGGCAGAAGATCTTCTCGAATTCCTCGGCGATTCGAACCTGGTGGCGCATAATGCCGGGTTCGATTTTGGCTTTCTGAATAACGAGCTGGAACTGGTTGGCCGCGCTCCGATCAGCCTTGACCGGATGGTCGACACCGTTGCTATTGCTCGCAAACGGCATCCCGGCGCGAAACTCAGCCTTGATGCGCTGTGCACGCGTTACGGGATCGATCGCAGCCACCGCGTGAAGCACGGCGCGCTGCTGGATGCCGAATTGCTGGCGCAGGTCTATGTCGAACTGACCGGCGGCCGCCAGATCGGACTCGGTCTGGTCGACAATCCGGCGGGCGATATGGTTGCCGCCACGCCCACCACCAATGCACCTTGGCATCGGCCTTCCGCCGACAAGCCACGGCGCGAACCTCGCCCCCATGTTGCCAGCCCGGAGGAGCTGGAACGTCACCGCGAATTCATCGCAGGGATTGCCGGCGCGATTTGGGCCAGCTGAAGGCCCGTTAAGACCCGACGCGCTGCCAGTTCCTCAGTTTCAGGATCCTCATCAGCGACGGGAGGACTACGCTTCATGGATATTCGGATTTCCGGCCACCAGTTGGACACCGGCAGCGCGCTTCAAAGCCATGCCGCCGACCGCCTGGGCGCAATCGTCGACAAGTATTTCGACCGCGCCCTGTCCAGCCAGGTAACCTTCAGCAAGGCCCCTGCGGGCGCCTTCACCTGCGACATCATAACCCATGTGATGCAGGGTCTGATCCTAAAGGCGCAAGGTTCCGCACATGATGTGCACGTCGCTTTCGACAATGCCGCCGCCAAGATCGAAAAGCAGCTGCGCCGCTACAAGCGTCGCCTGACTGACCGCCACCAACAGGCCGATCATGCGCGGGGCGAGGAAGAAGCCGCCTATACGATCTTCGCCGTCGAGGATGATGACGAGCAAGAAATCGTCGCCGATGCGCCGCTGGTGATTGCGGAAACCCGCGTCGATATCCCCACCGCCAGCGTTGCCGATGCGGTGATGATGATGGACCTGCGCAACACCACCGCGCTGTTTTTCAAAAACGCTGGAACGGAACGGCATAATATGGTTTACCGGCGCGCCGACGGATCAATTGGATGGGTTGAGCCGAGATAGAGCCAGAACTGCCTGAAACTTAAAGTAAAAGGGCAAGTTTTCGAAGGTTCATGGGGCGGCAGCAGGAGGGACTACGCCCCGGATCGGCTATGCCTTGGACGGCAAGCCGGACCGGATCCTCGCCGGTTCCTTGCCTAAGCCGGGCCGTTTTAATTCGGGGTCAATATCACCATGGACGTCAACCTCGCTCTTTCCCCGCAGGCGATTGCATTCGCCCGGCTGGATACCAAGCCCAAGGTGCTGGCGCGAATGGCGCAGCTGTTCGCCGAAGCTTACGGACTGGACGAGAGCGAGGTGATGGAAAACCTCGAAGCGCGTGAGGCGTTGGGCAGTACCGGCTTTGGACGCGGGGTGGCTATCCCGCATTGCCGGTCAAAGGATATCCGCCGCCCTTCGCTGGCGCTGATCCGGCTGGAAGCGCCGATCGATTTCGCCGCCGCCGATGCGCGGCCCGTAGCACTGGTTTGCGGGCTGGTTTCGCCCGAAAATGCTGGAGCGACGCACCTTCATGCGCTGGCCGCAATTTCGCGCCTGACGCGGGATGAAACGACGCTCCAGATGCTGGCCGATGCGCCCGATACGGACGCTGTCTATGCTTTGCTCACCAACCAGCTTCTGCGCGACGCGGCCTGATCCGAACTGAATTGCCATGACTGCCAGTGACGAAATCCTATCGACGAGCGGCGCCGGGCAGCATTACCGGGCGCTGGAGCGGCTCTATGCCTCCGCCCCGGTCAATGCCAAGTTTGCGAGCGCGCTGCATATCCTTGACGAAGGCCGGTCGCGGCTGACGTTTACGGTGACGCCCGAAGATTATCACGCAGCGGGCGCGGCGCACGGGACGATCTATTTCAAGATGCTGGACGATGCGGCCTTCTATGCCGCCAATTCGCTGGTGACAGACCGTTTCCTGCTGACCACCAGCTTCAACCTGTTCTTCAGCAAGCCGGTGCGCGCCGGGACGGTCACCGCTGAGGGGCGCTGGGTCAGCGGGCGCCGCCGCGTGTTCGTGGCCGAAGCGCGACTGGTGGACGAGGAGGGCGAGGAGATCGGGCGGGGTACCGGCACCTTCATGCGATCGCGCATCGCCTTGTCGAGCCTGCCGGGCTATGCGGCGGGTGGGCCTTCGGGCCTCTGACCATGCACGACCGGCTGCCTGCACATCTCGAAGCAAGCGGCATCCTGCGCCTCGCCGAATCGAAAGGCGGGTTTGGCACCGTGCTGGCCAAAGGGGAGCGTGATGCCGGGACAATCTTGCTTGTAACCCTGTATCGCGGCGCAGGGGCGATCCTTTACGAAAGGATGCCTCAGCTCGACGGAACGCGTAAGTTTCTTGCAGTCAAGCGCGAGAATCCTGAAAACCCTGCCGAATTTCCCGAGTATCTGGCCCGCCGGTGCAATCAAGACCAAGATATGTGGTTGATCGAGGTGGATATCGTGGATCCAGAACGGTTCGTCGTGCAGCTCGACGAATTGCGTTGACGTAAACGGCAAGGGGGCTAGTCGCCCCGTCCAATTCCTCGCGCAGGCTGGCAGGGCGGCAATTCGGCCGTATCCTTCAGCACGCAGACGGGGGGCGGCCGGCAGGCTTCTTTGAACCTCCACATCCTTGGCGATCTGGAAAAGGTTCTCACCTGCGTCTGTGCGCGCTCACCGCCGAATAAGTAGAGTTTATGCGTCGCAAGACCACCACTATTGCTGCGATCGCCGCTGTGGCTTTCGCAACCACATTGTTTCCGAGCGGCCGTAATGCCGCCGTGCTGGCGCAAGCCGCCAGCGATCAGCTCAGCACTCCCGCACCGGTAGAAGCGCCCGAGCTGGTTCCCCAACCCATCGAATTTGTCTCGCAAGAAGTGGTCCAGCCACTTGGCCTGGAAACGCGTGACGCGCCCGTCCTGACCGAAGCGGGGTCGCTGTCGGAACTGGTCGGTATGGTCGACACCGCCGAGCCGATGGATGCCGACATGCGCTGCCTTGCCGGTGCGGTCTATTTCGAGGCCCGCGGCGAAGCGCTGGCCGGGCAGCTGGCGGTCGCGCAGGTGATCATCAACCGTACCGAAGACGGCCGCTTCCCCCGCTCTTATTGCGGCGTTGTCGCCCAGCCGGGGCAGTTCTCCTTCATGCGCGGCCGGAACATGCCACACATCAGCGAAGGCTCAGCCGCCTGGACCCGCGCCGTCGCGGTCGCCCAGATTGCACACAAGGGCCTGTGGGAAGCGCAGGCCGGCAACGCGGTGTTCTTCCACGCGCGTTATGTCCGACCGGGCTGGAGCCAGACGAAAACGCGGCTCGCACAGATCGACACGCATATCTTTTACAGGTGATCCTTGCGGCTGGTGTGGGGCAAACCCCCACACCTCTGCGGGCGCCCGGTCGGGCTTGCGGCGCGCGCGAAGCGCGACACGCGACGAGGATTACAAAGAAAGCTTCACCCAGACAGGCGTATGATCGCTGGCTTTCTCGCGCCCGCGATGCGCCTTGTCGACGCCGACGGATTCCAACCGGTCGGCGCATTCGGGGGACAGCAGGATATGGTCGATCCGGAACCCGTGGTCACGCTGCCACGCGCCCGCCTGATAATCCCAGTACGTCCACACGCCCCCGCGCGGGTTATGGGTGCGAACCGCGTCAGTCCAGCCATCCGCCAGCAAGCGGGCATAAGCGGCGCGCGATTCGGGCTGCATCAGGGCATCGTCCTGCATCGCCCTGACCGACCAGACATCGTCATCATGCGGGATCACGTTGAAATCGCCCAGCACCACCGCAGGGACTTCTTCTGCCCACAGTTCGGCCATGTGCGCCCGCAAGCGTTCCATCCACGCCAGCTTGTAGGTAAACTTTGGCCCCGGATGCGGGTTGCCGTTGGGAAGGTACAGGCAGGCGATCCGCACCCCGCTGACGTCCGCTTCAAGATAGCGCGCCTGTTCCTCGTCGCCTTCGTTGGGGCCGGAAATGCCCAGCCCGCGCCGCACCTCGGCAAGGGTATAACCCGCAGCAGTGTCGACAAGGATCGCCACCCCGTTGAAACTTTTCTGCCCGTGCCAGATCGCGCTGTATCCCAGCGCTTCGAAATCGGCAGCCGGGAAGCCTTCGTCCTGCGTCTTGATCTCTTGCAGGCAGGCAACAGCGGGCCGTGTTTCTTCCAGCCATTCCAGCAGGCGCGGCAGCCGCGCCTTGATACCGTTGATATTGTAGGTGGCGATTTTCATGCGCGCCCTGATGCCGCAAAGCGGCGCTCGGGTCTAACCTAAATCCCGAAGCTGGCCCCGCAACCGCAGCCAGCGGCGGCCTGCGGATTTTCGACCTTAAAGGCGGCCCCGCCCAACGATTCGACGAAATCCACCGTGCTACCGGCAATCAGATCAAGGCTCATCGGGTCCACCACCAGCTTTACGCCGTCTGTTTCCGAAATGCTGTCATCAGCGTCGGGTGCTTCGGCAAGGTCGAACTTGTACTGGAAGCCCGAGCAGCCCCCACCTTCGACTGCCAGCCGCAGGATCGCGGGGCGCGACTGCTTTTCTGCAATCAGCGCAATACGCTTGGCGGCGGACGGGGTGAGGATCAGGGGCTGGGCGGTCATCCTGCTAACCTAGGGCGGCGGGCCGCGCGGCTCAAGGGTTAGACTGCCTGAATATAATTGCGCAGCGCCTCGGCCTCGTGCTGCACTTCGTCCATCTTGTGCTTCACCAGATCGCCGATCGAGATGAAGCCGATCAGCTCGCCGCCCTCCACCACCGGGAAATGCCGGAACCGGCGGCGGGTCATCATGCCCAGCGCTTCGTCAACCGTGGTGCCGGGTTCAACGGTCACCGCGGGCGATGTCATGATCTGTTCGACCGGCAGATCAAGGCAGGTGCCCCCATCATCGGCCAATCGATAGATCACATCCCGTTCCGATACGATGCCGACCACACGACCTTCACGCAGCACCGGAAGCGCGCCGATGCGGCGGCTGGCGAGGGTTTGCACCACTTCGGAAACCGGAGTGGCGACGTCGCAAGCAATGATTTCGGATGGGCCGCGCTGGGCGATGATTCGGGCAATTGTCATAGCAAGACTCCCTCTCTCAGATCGAGAAGGTGCCATGCATCGGGCGAAAAAGCGAATCCGTCCGTCGCATCACGCTAGCGACCGGCTTGCACCGCGCGAATTGTCTATTGCAGCCTTTGCGCGTTGCATTGCCGCACATCGCACGCCATGTCCCACGCATGACCCGCAAGTCCCCGCTCGACGATCCTGTGAACGCTGCCCATGCCTGGGCGCGTTATCGCCAGATCATGAAATGGCTGCTCGCCGCGACAACCCTTACTGTGGTGATCGCGATGGGGTTGCTGTTTGCCTATAATGGCATGATTTCGGTGCACTTTTACATCGCGGTCGCGCTGGGCATCAGCCTGACGATGCTGCTGGGTGGCGGATTGATGGGGTTGGCGTTCCTGTCCAACGGCACGGGTCACGATGAAGCGGTCGACAACCAATTGCCGGGCCGCGACGAATTTTGGGCCCCCAAGGACGATTAGGAGGTGGGTGTCAGCCTGTAATCTTCTACCGGGGTTCCGCCCACCAGATGCTCCTGAATGATCTGCTCCAGCACCTTAGGTGAGCAGGAGTGGTACCAGATGCCGTCCGGCCACACGACCGCGACCGGCCCTGCGGCGCAGATTTGCAGGCAATCGGCCTTGCTGCGCTGCACGCCTCCGCCTGCGCCCCGCTTGCTTTCTTCGGTGCGCTGCGGGCCGACGAGACCTAGTTCCTTGAGGCGCGATTTCAGGAAGCTCCACGCCTCCTCGCCTTCCTTGCGCGAACAGCACTTCTGCTTGTCCGACACCGCGCACAGCATGATGTGACGGGTGATTTGCGTACCCTCGGCCGGATCGCCGTAATGCTTGGCAAGCGCGGCCTGCGCCGAAGGCAGTTCCTGCCGGCTCATTGGCCCTTCTCCGTCTTCAGCCAGCGGTTCAGCCAGGCGAACACCGTATCGTGCCACTGGACCGAATTTTTCGCGCCCAACACCCAGTGGTTTTCATCCGGGAATACCAGCAATTGCGCCGGAATGCCGCGTTCCTGCAGCGCGTTGAAGGCGCCCAGCCCTTGGGTATAGGGCACGCGGAAGTCCTTTTCGCCCAGCACCACCAGCATCGGGGTTGTCCACTTGCTGACGTGGTTCACCGGGTTCCAGCGTTCGTAAACCTCACGCGATTTTTCGTAGGAGCCGCCGAAATCCCAGCGCGGGAACCACAATTCTTCGGTCGAATAGGCAAAGGCACGATTATCGAACAAGCCGTTGTGATTGACGAGGCAATCGAAGCGGTCGGCCCATTGCCCGGCGATCCAGTTGATCATGTAGCCGCCGTAGCTGGCGCCCATGGCGCAGGCGCGCGTGCTGTCGATCTGGCTGTCGAGCGTCAGGGCAGCATCAAGCCCCTTCTGCAAATCGACCAACGGTTTGCCACCCCAATCGCGATTGATCGCATCGGTGAAGGCCTGCCCGTATCCGGTGCTGCCGTGGAAATCGATCGAGATCACGGCATAGCCCTGCGACGCGGTCACGCGCGGGTTCCAGCGGTTTGACCAGCTGTCGTTGTAACTGCCTTGCGGCCCGCCGTGGATGTACAGGATCGCCGGGATCGGCCCCTGCTGATCCGCTAGCCGCGTTATCTGGCCCCACACGGTGTCGCCATCAGCCCCGGCAAAGCTGAAACGGCGGGTGACGATGTTGGCCATCTGCCCCATCCGGCTGGTGGCCACGTCGGTCAGCGGGCGGGCCTGCCCCATGCCATCGGACAGGTACAGTTCCGCAGGTCCGCCCAGCGAATCGCGAGTAAACAGCGCGCCGCCTTTGGGCAGGGGGACGAGATTGGCGATGTGCGCCTCGTTCCCGGCCATCAGGTTCAGTTCGGTCACCTTGCCGCTGACCGGATCGATATTGAAGGCGGGGGTATCCAGCACCTTCTGCGCGGTGGCGATCAGGTGCTTGCCGTCGGCGCTCCAGACAAGACTGGCGAAGCTGAGGTCGGTGTCCTTGGTCAGGTTGCGCACCGTCCCCGATTTCAGGTCCATCAATCGCACCGAGAGCCGGTCGGCTTCATAGGTGGGCCGGTCCATCGCCAGCCACGCAAGGTAGCGGCCATCGGGCGAGGGGACGGGAGTGGTGTCGGTCGCCTGATTGGCTGCCGTCAGCAGCTTTGGCGCTGCGCCGGTAAGGTCGGAACGGTAGATGTCGAGGTTGGTAGAGGTCGGCTCTGCCGCGTTGGACAGCCGCGCAGTGAAGTACAGCGCGCCGCCATCGGGGGCGAAGGCGATTTCCTCCCCGCCGCCATAGGGCATGCTCGGCGTGTCTGCGGTGATGCCGTTCGCCGGGTCGGCGCCATCGGCGGGGACGCCCTGCCCTTGCGCGATGCCATCTTTCAGCAGGAACGTGAAGATCCGGTTGGGGGTGCCAGGGGTTGCCCAGCGGTCCCAGTGGCGGACGAAGCCGTCCTTGCCGTCATACAGCCGTCCGGTGCCGGGGCCGGGGAGATGGGCCGGCTTGGCATCGGCGCAGCCCAAGGTCGCGCAGGTGCGCGGCACTTCGGCCCACAGGGCGATGCGGTTGCCACTGGGCGCGAGTTTGAAACCGGCGATGTCGACATCATATCCGGCGACCAATTGCGGCTGACCGACCGTGCCATTCTGGCCCAAAGTTACGCGCCACACCCGGCTGCGCACGTCTGCGCCTGTATCGGGATGCTCGCTGCTGAGGAAGTACAGCTGGCCGTCGGCGGCGAAGGCCAGATCGCTCGCCCTGATCCCGATGGTGAGCGCCACCGGTGTGGCCCCTGCCTTGGTCAGGTCGATCAGGTAATGCGCCGGGCTGCGCTTGAACGTTTCCGGATCGGTGATCGTGACGCTGTAAACCGCCAGCGTTCCGGTGGCATTGACGGACGGTGCACCGAGGCGCGGCAGGGTAACGAGGTCGACGGCGGTCATCGGCGGTGCGGAGACGCCGGGGATGACGGGCGTAATCGCGGGCGGGGCGCTATCCTGCGCGGCCAGCGGGACAGTGAGCAGGGCGACTGCGGCGCTCAGCGCGCCGGAAAACTTGGACATTTGCATGGCGGCGGGATTAGCCCGCCCGCCAGGCTTGCGCCAGAGCTTAGCGGTGCTTGCCGACGATCCGGGCGATTTCCGCTTGCACAAGGCTTTCCACCATCGCCGGCAGGTTCGCTGCCAGCCATTCGGCCAGCATCGGGCGCAGCAATTCGCGGGTCAGCCCTTCGAGCGAGGTTTCGCCCGAACGCACGATCTGCGGCCGCGCTCCCGGTTCAGCCAGCATCGCCAGCGCGGCAAGGTTTTCCTGCATCGCATCGCGCACGGTATCGGCGATGAGGGGCGTCTCGTCTGCCACATCCAGAGGGAGGGCCGAAGGTTCCGGCTCGCATTCCATGTCGGAAAGATCCAGCACCTCGTCAGCGTCACGCACTTGATGCGGGCGCGCCAGCGTAGCGGGTTCCTGTTCGGAATCTTCGGACACGAACGCGCGCTTCCGCCGCGATTCCAACGCACCGGCGCGGTTATCCCGGGCGATCACTTTCTTGATCGACTCGAGGATTTCCTCGACCGAAGCTTCGTTATCCTGACCCATTATCAAGCCCCGTCACTACGCCCGCGCCGTCTCGAATCGAGATGGCTATCATTCTCCGGGCAGCAATTGCGGCCCGATTGTTGCCGTCGCAGCGGGAATGTCAACGGTGCTGGTTGATTTCGCAGCGGGTTCGGGATCGCGGTCCCAGTCCCACCGCTTGCCGCGCACCCGTTTGGCATTGATCGCCGAATCGTAAAGCGGGCCGCCGGTATCAAGATTGAGATCGCGTGCCTCGGCCTTGCCCATGAGTGCGAGCAGCGTGAACCCTGCAACATAGGCATTGCGCCGAGCGGTCACGAGCTGCGCGCGCGCCTGCACCAATTCCTGTTCGGCGTTCAGCACTTCGATGATCGTGCGATTGCCGATCGAGTTTTCTGCGCGCACGCCTTCAAGGCTGAGTTCGGCGGCTTCCACCGCGGCCTGCGCGCTCTTGATCACGCCGTTGGCGGCCTGCCAGTTGGCATAGGTGGCGCGGGTTTCGGCGATGATCTGGCGTTCCGAACCAATCACGTCTTCCAGCGCAGCACTTTCACGGGCCCCGGCCTGCCGCTGGCGGGCGGCGGGAAGTCCGCCCTGAAACAGCGGGATGGTAACACGCACCCCGGCATTGGCGGTCTTTTCGCTCTGCGCGAAGTTGGCAGCAATGGGTCCGCCCAGCGTGCCGAAGAAGTCGCTGTAATCGCCGTTGGCGAATAATCCCACAGTCGGCAGCCGGCCTGCGCCTGCTACCTTCGTGTCGAATCCGGCTGCTTCGGCACGCTGTTTGGCGGCGATCAGGTTGGGGTTGTTTTCCAGCGCCGTCACCAGCGCATCGCCCACTGTATCCGGCAGGCCAGGCAGCGGCGGCGGGGCTTCCAGCTGCCCCGGGTCCTGCCCGACCAGGCGAACATAGGTTTCCCGTGCCGCGATCAGGTTGGCTTCGGCCGATTGCAAATCACCCTCCGCCACGGCGAGGCGCGAGCGTGATTGCGCGACGTCGGTGATGGTCAGATCGCCGATCTGGAACCGGTCGCTGGTGGCCTCCAGATTGGTGCGCAGCACGGCGACGTTGTTCGTGGCCAGCGCCACCAGCGCTTCGGTCCGCAGTACGTCCATGTAGGCGGCAACGACCTGGCTGAAGACCGCGCTTTCGGTGTTGCGCAAATCGGCCTGCCCGGCCTCCACCCGCTCGCGCGCGGCGCGGATACCGTTGCGAATCGCTCCGCCCGAATAGACCGGCACCAGCACCTGCGCCGTCACCCCGAGGTTACGTTCCGGCGCGGTGAAGGCGTTGGCCGATTGCTGAATGAACTCGATATGCGTCGCGTTGATGTTTGCCGATGGCAGCCCTTGCGCGCGCTGGATCGTCACCGTCTCATCCGTCGCGCGCTGGTTGGCGCGCGCCGCTTCAAGCGTAGGGTTGTTGGTGTAGGTCGCCGCCAGCGCCTCACGCAGGTTATCGGCCTGGGCAGGGGCAGCAAATGCAGCGAGCGCCAGCAGGCTTGCCGATCCAGCGAAAAACGAGGCGGGCACGGCCCTCACGCGAAGGTCCAACCCTTAGGCGCGATGAAGCTGGGGAGCACCGGGATGCCCATATCCTCGACCGGCTGGAGATTGACCTGCCCTGCCACCTTGCGCCCTGCGGCGAGCCGGGTGACCTGCCGGAGCACAAGGCCGGTGACAATGCGGCCATCATCGGCAAGCTGCGCGCCAATGCCGTCGGGCAATTGTTCGATCGCGCCGTCGATGACGATCAGCGAATAGGCGCCGGTCGCGCCCGTTGTGGCGGCATCGGCAGCTTTCATTTCGGTCACATCAGCCACCAGCGGGCGCAGCAGCGCGGGCAGGTATCCGGTCCCGCCGGTTACCACCAGCACGCGGTCTTCGGGGAGCGGTGCCGCTTCGAGCAACAGCTTTCCATAGAACAGCGGCGCAGCAAGGTGGCCGTCCGCGCCGAGCGAAACCGCGCGGTCAATGTAAGCGAGCGCCGCCTTGTCTTGCGGCAGGAAATCTTCGCGCGGGACGGCCAGCATCCGGGCGAGCACATATTCCTCGTTCACGCCGCTGGTGCGCAACTGGCTGTCGATCATCGCGCGGCGGGCGCGGGCAGTATCGGGCAAGGTCGTGGTCATGGTGCTCATGCTCTTTCGGAACAACTGTATTAGGAATGCAATACAGTCAGTCAATCCCCTCCATAAACGTGCCCGGGCGTGGTTCCAAGGCTTTTGGCCCGCAAGTTATTCCATCGCTGCTGGCGATTTTACGCCTTTGACCAAACCGCGTGCCAGTGCTTAGGGGAGCGCCGAAAGCTTCGGGATTGTATTCGACTTAGTGAGGGATGGCTTCGATGAGTGACATGACCAACAACGGGCAAGACGTGCGGATCGAGACTGATTCGCTGGGCGAGGTGGCGGTTCCCGCGCAAATGCACTGGGGCGCGCAGACGCAGCGCAGTATCGTCAACTTCCCGATCGGCGGCGAGAAAATGCCGCCTGCGCTGGTGCGCGCGCTGGGCGTGCAAAAGCTTTCGGCGGCCAAGGCCAACATGAAGCTGGGCGTGCTGGATGCCAAGCTGGGCGAGGCAATTGTCACCGCCGCGCGCGAAGTGATCGATGGAACGCTGGCCGATCAGTTTCCGCTGGTGGTGTGGCAGACCGGCAGTGGCACCCAGTCGAACATGAATGCCAACGAGGTGATTGCCAGCCGCGCCAACGAGATTCTCACCGGCAACAAGGGTGGCAAGACTCCGGTGCACCCCAATGATCATTGCAACATGGGGCAATCTTCGAACGACACCTTCCCGACCGCGATGCACATTGCCGCGGCGAGCGAGGCGCTGGATCACCTGATCCCGGCTTTGAAGAAGCTGCACGGCGCGCTGGATGCCAAGGCCCAGGAATTCAGCCACATCGTCAAGATCGGGCGCACCCATTTGCAGGATGCGACTCCGATGACGCTGGGGCAGGAGTTCTCGGGCTATGCCAAGCAGGTGGAATACGGCATCGCCCGCGTCGAAGCCTCTTTGCCGCGTGTGCTGGAACTGGCGCAGGGCGGCACCGCGGTTGGCACCGGGATCAACGCCAAGGTCGGCTTTGCCGAGGAATTCGCTGCCCAGGCTGCCGCGGAAACGGGCCACGCGTTCGTTACCGCACCCAACAAGTTCGAAGCCTTGGCCGCGCATGATGCGATGGTGGAGATTTCGGGTGCGCTGAATGTGCTCGCGGTCAGCCTGATGAAGATCGCCAACGACATCCGCCTGCTCGGCTCCGGCCCGCGTTCGGGCCTTGGCGAGCTGTCGCTTCCGGCGAATGAGCCGGGTTCGTCGATCATGCCGGGCAAGGTCAACCCGACCCAGTGCGAAGCAATGACGATGGTCTGCGCGCAGGTGATGGGCAACCACATGACCGTGACGGTCGCCGGATCGCACGGGCATCTGGAACTTAACGTGTTCAAGCCGGTGATGATCTACAACGTGCTTCAATCGATGAAGTTGATCGGGGATGCGTCCCACGCCTTCACGGATAACTGCGTCGTCGGGATTGAGGCGAACACCACGCGCATTACCCAGCTTCTGAACGAAAGCCTGATGCTGGTGACGGCGCTGAACCCGCATATCGGTTATGACAACGCGGCCAAGATCGCCAAGAAGGCCCACGCTGAAGGGACAACCCTGAAGGCAGCCGCGCTGGAACTCGGCCTGCTGACCGAGGAGCAGTTCGCGCAGTGGGTGGTGCCTGAGGACATGATCAAACCCACGGCGTAAGTCATTCGACCAAGACCCCACCCCGCCCGACGATGAGCGCCTTGGCTAGTGGCGCATCGCGGGCGGGGGCGTTATCGCTTTGGGCCAGCATGACGATGACCGCGCCTAACCAAGCCGACCCTGGCGAACCCGCCGCCACCGTGTCTTTCCGCACGGTGCTGTTTTCGATGGTCGTGCTGTGGGCGACCTATTTCATCCTCACCACGGTTCGTAGCGTCGTGCTGGATTTCGGTCCGCAATACGAACTTGGCTGGCGGCGCCTGCTGGTCACCGGGGTCGGCGTCGCGATGACGATCGTGCTGTGGCTGCTGCTGCGGCTGTTCGACAACCGGCCCCTTTGGCTCAAGATTTCCGCCGCAATTGCGTTTGCCCTGCCGGTCGCGTTGGCGATCGGGCAGGTCAATTACCTTGTCTTCAAGGACATGTCGGCGGCGATGGAGCAGGCCTACGCGCAGAAATACAACATCAACCTGCGGCGCGATGAAAGCGGCAACCTGCTGGTCGATGTGCCGGTGCGGCGGGTTGATCCGGCGGACGGCGCCGCAACCCCTATGCCGGGCGAGCGGGAAGACGTGGTGGATTCGCAGGCGGTGATCATCGAGCCGGCCGAAACCGCGATGGATTTCTGGCGCAAGCTGCTCGACATCGCTTTGGGCCGCTATTTCCTGCTGCTCGCCTGGGCGACGACCTATTTCGCGTTGCTGGCAGGCGTGCAGGCCCGGGCGGCGCAGCGGCGGGAGGAGCAGTTCCGCTCTGCCGCGAAAGCCGCTGAACTGCGATCCTTACGCTATCAGGTAAACCCGCATTTCCTGTTCAACACGCTGAATTCCCTGTCGGCGCTGGTGCTGATCGGCAAGGCGGACCGGGCGGAAATGATGATCCAGACGATCAGCCGCTTCTACCGTCACAGCCTCGCAACTGAGCCGACCGCCGATGTGGCGCTGCGGGACGAATTCGACTTGCAGAAGCTGTATCTGGATATCGAGGCCGTGCGCTTCCCCACCCGGTTGGTGTGCGCTTTTGACCTGCCGGACGATCTGGAGGACGCCCGTGTGCCGGGGATGATCCTGCAACCATTGGTCGAAAACTCCGTCAAATATGCGGTTTCTCCGGTGTCGCGGCCAGTGACCATCACTGTCACCGCGCGTGAGGAATTTGAGCGGCTGGTGATCACGGTCGGCGATGATGGGCCGGGCGTGCCGCAGGGCAGCACCCATGGGCTTGGCATCGGCCTTGCCAATGTGCGGGACCGGCTGGAGGCGCGGTTTGGCCCCGATATCGGCTTCAGTTCGGCCACGGTGCCGGGCGGGTACTGCACCGAAATCCGCATCCCCCTGTCCCGCCCCCTGAACCGCGAAACCCATCGCCATGACTGAAACCGACAGCGACACCGCTGCCCTTAGAGCCCTGATCGTCGATGACGAGCCGCTCGCGGTGGAGCGGGTGCAGGTGATCTGCGCCGAAATCCCCACGGTCCGCGTGGTGGGCACTGCCAGCGACGGCGCCGCCGCGCTGCGGTTGGCCGAAAAGCTGGCGCCCGATCTGGTGCTGCTCGACATGACGATGCCGGAACTCGACGGGCTGGGCGTGGCGCGGCACTTTGCCCAGCAGCCGCAGGCGCCGGTGGTGATCTTCGTCACCGCGCATGATCACTTCGCAGTCGAAGCCTTCGATCTGGAAGCGGTGGATTATGTGCTGAAGCCGGTGTCCGCTGACCGGTTGGAACGTGCGATCGAACGCGCCGTCGCCCGCCGCGGCCAGCGTCGCCAGAAGGTGAGCCGCCACCTCGACGAATTATGGGTGCCGCACCGGTCGGAACTGCTGCGCATCGCGGTCAGCGAAGTCCACCAGATCGATGCCGAGCGCGATTACGTGCGCCTCCACGTCAGCGGGCCGGAAGCGGGGCGATCCTACCTGCTGCTTCAGACCATTGCAGGGCTGGAAGAACGGCTGGATCCCGAACAGTTCATCCGCATCCACCGCTCGACCATCCTGCGCCGCGATCATATCCGTGGGCTGCGGCACGATGGTTTGGGCGTGTGGTCGGCGGAACTCGTCAATGGCGAGGCGCTCCGCATCGGCCGCACCTATCTCGCCCGCGTCAAGGCGATGGCTGGTCGTTGAAACGGTTTCGCTGACGCGATCTGCGCGGCGGCAACGTGACCAATGGCGCGAAACGGGCGACAAATGGCGGTTTCCAATCGACCGGTGCAGCCCCATATTGATCGGGTGGGATGGGCGACGATCATCATCTTCGTGCTGGGAATCGCCAACTTCGCGATTAATCGTGCTGTGTTCCAACCCCGGCACCCGCTGTTCGCGCGTTTGCCGCAGCCCAGCCAGCGGCTTGGCCGCGTGGTGGCGCTGGTCAGCGAATTTACGGTGTTGTTCTTCGCGTTGTTGCTGTCAGTTGAAGGGTGACCGGGCTATGCGTGGGCTTACGCCGTGTATACCGCCGTCAATCTGGTCGCGGCATGGCTGATCCTGAACGGGCGGGTATAGTGCCCCCTCGGCAGGAGGATGGGCTGCGATCATGAGCATATCCGTAAACGCCGCATGCTGGCTGGGGCTGGCCGAAGCGATTGAATTGGGCAGCATTGATGGTAGTCCGCTTGCATGCTTGATCGGCGGCGAGCCTGCCGAATGCCCCTCCCCTTTCCGCTTCACCATCGAGCTGTGCGGCGTGGATTTGCTAGCGACCGCCCATGACGTTTGATCCCCTTCGCCTGTTTCACCTTTCGGACATCCATTTCGGACTGGAAGACCGCGTTGCGCTGGATTGGGTGCGGCGCGAGATTGCGACCACGCGGCCTGATGCGGTGGTGATCACCGGCGATCACACGATGCGCGCGCGTCACCACGAATTCGCCGCCGCGACACGCTGGATCACTGCGCTGGAGGTGCCGGTGACGATCAGCATCGGCAACCACGATATGCCGTATTTCAACCCGATCGAGCGGTTTGCGACGCCCTATAAGCGGTTCGAGGGGATGAAGGCGCTGGTTGAGCGGGAGATTGATCTGCCGGGTCTGGCGATCGTGCCGCTAAAGACGGTGCGGCGCTGGCAGCCACGGTTGAACTGGTCGAAAGGCTGGGTGACGCCGCAGGCGCTGGACCGTTGTCTGGCCGCGCTCGATGCGCTGCCAGCAGGAACGCGGGCGCTGGTCGCGGTGCATCACCCGCTGCGCGAAGTCGGCACGCATGGCACGGCGCTCACCCGTCACGGCGAAGACGCCTTGCGGGAACTGGCCAAGCGGCGCGTGCTCGGCGTGCTGTCGGGTCATGTCCATGACGCCTTCGATATTGCCGAGCCGACCAGCGAAGGCCCGGTGCGGATGATTGGCGCGGGCACCCTGTCGCAGCGCGTGCGTTCAACCCCGCCCGGCTTCAACGAGCTGGTCTGGGACGGCGCGCGGCTGGAGGTGGCCGTGCGCAATTTGGAACAGGCGTCCACGCCTGATATGATGATCAAGGACGTGCCTGAAAATGCGATGCCGCCGCGCACGCCCGATGAACCGGTCGCACCGATCGGACGGGTGCCGCGACTCGATCCGCCGGTGCATTGATCGCGCGTTCCAATCGTTCGCTTCTGCGGCCATGAACCAGAATGAACGTAAAACACTCAACATCCAGCCTGAGGGTCGCGGCATATCCGTGAACGGGCTATTTCAAGAAACTGCCATCAGCTCCCTGAGCCGCGCTCCGATACGTTCGTCAACGTCGACAAGCGGCGCTTTAGAACTTGAATGCCTCACATCTTCGCTCTGAATGAGACCACTCGCCAATCTCAATTTATCGGTTGTCGATATAACAGAATGCGGGGCCGACTGTAATTCATCAACAGCGGACTTTATAAGTTGAGCCACAAGTGTGCAGGCTAATTCAATTGCTTTTTCGCTGTCACTGTCGGGTATGATATCTCCAAGTATGGTGCGACCCATAAGAAGAAAATCGAAAGATGCGTCAATCTTTCCAATGTAAGATTTTCTCTTTTCCATCCTTTAAATTCCTAACACATACAATGCCTTCTTGCTTCAAATACAATCATTCTTAAGAACTGGAATATATTTAACAAAGACCTGAGATATCCCAATACGGGATAATGTCCAGACTTATCTATCCCGAAATGGGTTATTCACGACTGCGCTTTATGGGCAGTGTGATGACAACCCGAATCCCCACACCTGCGAATAATGTCATGCCGCAAGTCCTGAGGGCTGCAAGGCTGGCAACAGAGCTGAGTCAGGCGGATCTTGCGAGGCGCCTTCGAAAACCACAGTCCTTTGTTTCCAAAATAGAAACTGGTGAGCGAAGCCTGAATGTTGTTGAATTTGCCATCATCGCGCGGGCAATCGGTGTAGACCCGCTGGCGTTGTTCGCAGAGGTAATTGAAGCCCTGCCACAAGGTGCCGCACTGTAATCAAGCTTTGCCTCAAATAAGCCATAACGGGCTAAAAATTAGGGGAAGTTCAGGATGTTTAAGCATCCCGACACTCCTGCGGGGCAAGCCAAGAACCTTATAATGCCGTGTTCAATCCGGCATCTTGGTGCGCTGGTTGAACCAAGCGCCGGCAACGTCTGACACAAGACCCATTATTGTAGCGGTTTTCCCAACCGTGCTAATCAAACCATTTCGGGCTCTTGCGCATTTGCGTTGCCGATCTAGCGGCAGCGTTTGCTCAGCCCTGCTACGACCCTGCTACAAAGAAAAGGGGCTGCGATTTCTCGCAGCCCCTTGTATTTCTTCGGCAAAACCGAATTTTTGGTTTAACGCTTCGAGAACTGGAAGCTGCGGCGGGCCTTGGCCTTGCCGTACTTCTTACGCTCGACCACGCGGCTGTCGCGGGTCAGGAAGCCTTCAGCCTTTACGGCCGAACGCAGTTCCGGCTCGTACTTGGTCAGCGCCTGAGCGATGCCGTGCTTCACGGCGCCGGCCTGGCCCGAAAGACCGCCGCCGCGCACGGTGCAGATCACGTCATACTGGCCGGTGCGGTCCGTGATGGTGAAGGGCTGGTTGATCACCAGACGCAGGGTCGGACGCGCGAAGTACGTTTCCTGATCGCGGCCGTTGATGGTGATCTTGCCGGTGCCGGGCTTGACCCACACGCGGGCAACCGCATCCTTGCGGCGACCGGTGGCGTAAGAACGGCCCTGCGCGTCAACTTCGCGGTCGCGCAGCGGAGCGGCGACACGGGCGATTTCGGCAGCATCGCCCTGCGGCACGCCAGCGGCGATGTCCTTGAGGTCGGCGAGATCCGAAACGGTGGTGGTTTCATCAGACATTATGCGGCCACCTTGTTCTTGCGGTTCATGGAAGCGACGTCGAGCACCTGCGGCTTCTGGCCGTCATGCGGATGCTGGGTGCCGACATAGAGGTGCAGCGCGCGCATCTGGTCACGGCCAAGCGGGCCGCGCGGGATCATGCGTTCCACAGCCTTTTCGAGGACGCGCTCAGGGAACTTGCCGCCCAGCACCTTGGCCGGGGTGGTTTCCTTGATGCCGCCGGGGTGGCCGGTGTGCTTGTAATAGACCTTGTCGCCCATCTTCTTGCCGGTGAACTGCACCTTTTCGACGTTGATGACGATCACGTGATCGCCGCAATCGACGTGCGGGGTGTAGCTCGGCTTGGTCTTGCCGCGCAGGATGTTGGCGATGATCGAGGCCAGACGGCCGACGACGAGGCCATCGGCATCGATGATGTGCCAGTTCTTTTCGACCTCGGCCGGTTTGATCGACCGGGTCTGCTTGGTGAGCGCCTTCATGGCTTGTATCCTTGGTTCGAAACTGTCTTGCGGAGAATGTCCGGAAGAATCACCCCCACGCGATCAAGCCTGAGAGAGAAGTGGGGCGCAGATGTCGCCGACCCCTTCCAAAGTCAAGCAAAAGCGCCATTTTGCGATGCGGTAAAATAATACCACTAGCCAGATACGGCCCCAGCCAGCCAGCCAAGCGTGGCCGGATGGGCGGCATCTGCATGCCAGCCGATGATCGCCGGGGTATCATAAGGGTGCAGTTCGCCGAGCCGCGTGACAACGTCATCCAACGCGTCTGCATTCGTCTTGAACAGCACCGGAATTTCTGTGCCGCTGGCGCGCGCGCCCTGCCACACGAAGCGCGATTCCATACTGCCGAGGATATTGGCACAGGCAATCAGCCCTTCATCGAGCAGGGCATCGGCAGCGGCGCGGGCGCTGTCAGGATCCGGGAACGGGCACCAGATGAGCGCCGCTCCGGACATCACGCCGCCTTGCGGGCAAGCCCGTCTGAATGCATCGCGCGCACCGTTGCCGCCACTGTCAGCGCGCCGACCAGCTGGTGCGACGCGGCGATCCATAGCGATACTTCGCTCATCACCGTCGCGATGCCGAGCAGCACCATCGCGCCGAAAGCGGTATGCACCGCTACGCTGGCGAACCGGTCGGTCTTGCGCACCCGGCGCGACAGCCACACCAGCGCCGCGACCGCGACCCATGCCCACCAACGGTGCAGGAATTGCAGCAGGAAGGGATCGTGCGTCAAAGCCCAAACCATCCCGCGCGACCAGTCCGCATCGGGCACCAGCCGCCCGTTCATCAGCGGCCAATCATAGGCGGCGTGCCCAGCATTCAGCCCGGCGACCCACGCGCCCAGCAGCAATTGCACGAACAGCACCAGCCCGACCAGTGCCGCCACGGCTGTCAACGGGGCAGGCGGCGCAGCTGCATCGCGGGCTAGCTGCCTGAGATCGCGCGCCGTCCATACCAGCCCCGCCAGCAGAAACAGCGCGGTCAGCAGATGCGCGGACAGGCGGAAATGGCTCACATCGGTCAGCTCGGTGTCGCCTACGCCTGAAGACACCATGTACCATCCCAGCGCCCCTTGCCCGAGGATCAGGCCGAACATCGCCGTCAGGCGCCAGCCATATCCGGCCGGAATCGCGCGCCGCGCCGCAAATACGATCAGCGGCAGCAGGAAGGCCAGACCGATGACCCTCCCCAGGATCCGGTGAAACCATTCCCAGAAGAAGATGAACTTGAACGCGGCAAGGTCCATGCCCGCCGGGCCACTTTCAATCTGGAATTCGGCAGTGGTGCGATATTTCGCAAACTCGGCCTGCCATGCTGGTTCGGACAGCGGGGGGAGGATGCCGCTGACGACGTTCCATTCCGTGATCGACAGCCCGCTTTCGGTCAGCCGGGTGATCCCGCCAACGACGACGATCATCACCACCAGCACGGCAACCGCCTCCAGCCAGCGCGCAATCGCCTGCGGGCGGGCGCGGGACGGGGCGGCGGAAGGAAAGAGGGTCGATACGGAGGCGGACGTAGCCATGATGCGCGTTCTTTGTGCTCACCCGGACGCCAGTGCAAGTCTGTTTGGCGCAAAGCACGATGCGGCCACCGCAAGTTGCCTTGCATAATGTGACAACATCACATATGGGCTGAATGGTAATGACCCCAGACGCTGTCCCTCCCACGATTCGTGGCTCGCTGCGCCCCAGTTTTCGCCGCCGACTCGATAGTCTCGGGATCGCGCTTGCGGGGCTGTGTGCGTTGCACTGTCTGGCGACCCTGGTGGTGATTTCGGCCCTGGGGCTTGGCGGTCATTTCCTGCTGGACGAGAATATTCACCGCGTCGGGCTGCTGCTGGCGCTGGGCGTGGCGGCGGTGACGATTGGCTTGGGGATGCTGCGGCATCGGCGCGCGCTGCCATTCGGGGTCGCGCTGGTGGGGCTTGTGTTCATGGGTCTGGCTCTGGTCGTGCCGCACGGAACCAACGAATTCCTGCTGACGCTGGCGGGCGTTGCCATCGTTGCCCTTGCGCATTGGCTGAATATCCACGCCGCGCATTAACGCACTCCGCAAACTGTGGTTGCACCCTGTGGGCGAGTGCGTATGTCTCGCGCCATGACCAAGAGCATCACGTTGAACGGCGCGCCGCATCGCAGCGCTGCTGCCACTATCGCCGATCTTGTGCGCGAGCTTGAATTGACGCCTGAAAAGGTCGCGGTCGAGCGCAACGGCGACATTGTTCCGCGATCCACCTTGGCCGAAGCGCCGCTGGTCGAGGGTGATCGACTCGAAATCGTACACTTCGTCGGCGGGGGTGATCACGCCGCGGATACCTGGACGGTCGCAGGTCGCACCTTCCGCAGCCGGTTAATCGTCGGCACGGGCAAATACAAAAGCTTTGAACAGAATGCGGCGGCCGTTGCGGCCTCCGGCGCTGACATTGTGACGGTCGCGGTGCGGCGCGTGAATGTCAGCGATCCCAAGGCGCCGATGCTGACCGATTTCATCGACCCGAAGAAAATTACCTACCTCCCCAACACCGCTGGGTGTTTTACCGGTGAGGATGCGGTGCGCACGCTGCGGCTGGCGCGCGAGGCTGGCGGCTGGGATCTGGTCAAGCTGGAGGTGCTGGGTGAAGCGCGCACGCTGTATCCCGACATGCGGGAAACGCTGAAGGCGACCGAGGTGCTGGCCAAAGAAGGTTTCCTGCCGATGGTCTATTGCGCCGATGATCCGATCGCGGCGAAGCAATTGGAAGATGCAGGCGCAGTGGCGATCATGCCGCTGGGCGCACCGATCGGATCGGGCCTCGGCATCCAGAACCGCGTGATGATTCGCCTGATCGTGGAAGGTGCCAAGGTGCCGGTGCTGGTCGATGCGGGTGTCGGCACGGCGTCCGATGCGGCCGTTGGCATGGAGCTGGGCTGCGACGGGATCCTGATGAACACTGCCATTGCCGAAGCCAAAGATCCGATCCGCATGGCGCGTGCGATGAAGCTGGCGGTGGAGGCCGGGCGCGAATCCTACCTTGCGGGGCGCATGGCGCGGCGGATGTATGCCGATCCTTCAAGCCCGCTGGCGGGTTTGATTTGATTTCTTTCGCTCGCGGTCAGGCGGCTTCGCCGTTGCCTCTCCAGGGGCGGCCGACCGGCCGGCGCGTGGTCACGCTTGCGGCCCATCCTTTGGCGGGCCGATCTGTCCTTCCTCCTACCTAACGCTAAATTAACCATCCCCTGCGACAGTTCTCCCCGTCCGAAGGAGACACGCAACATGATGATGTCGATTGCCGAGATGCGGGAATTTGCCGGGTTCGCCCCGGCTGAACAGCGTTACATCAAGCGCAGTCTCGACATCGGACTGGCCCGCACGGACGCGTTCCGGAGATGGGGACGGAACGAGGCGGAGAATGTTGCGATCCGCAGGCAGTATGTCGCCTATCAGGATCTGAAAGCTCTGCGTGCGCTGATTCCCCAGCAGGGCTTGCCCTTTGAGGTCGAACGGTTCCTTGGCAAACTGGTGCGCGTTGCCGCTTTTGATCTGGAACAGGAGCGGCTGGGGTGCTTTTCCGCCTTCCGCTTCCTTTACGAACGCCTGCTCGGCGCAGGCGTGCGCCCATATCTACCTGCGGCTTTCTGTGCGGCTAGCGCCTTGCCTGTGATCCGCCCGGAGCGTCGTAAACTGCTGCTGCAATCGCTGTCCGAAGCGGCCGCCACCGCGCCAGGCTGGTCGGAACGCGAGCCGGTGTTTCTGCCCGAATATGTGGACGACTTCGAAGCGGCATAACCGGACTGTTGCGCAGAAAAGTGGGCACCGGTTCTCTGCAAGCAGCGATGCGACAAAAAAAGTGGTAATGGCGGGCGGATGACGCCCTCACCCTATCACCCCCCGGTCAAACGCTCGCTTTCCATCGCGGGTCACCAGACCTCGATCAGCTTGGAACCGCTGTTCTGGGATATGCTGCGCGCCGCGGCTGCGCGCGAGGGGCTGGCGATTGCCGCCCTTGTCGCGCGAATCGATGCCGAACGGATCAAATCACTCACCCCGCCCGGGCTCGCCAGCGCGATCCGGGTTTGGCTGGTGGTGAGTCAACCCGCCTAGTCGTCCACTCGCTCGATATCCGCACCTACGAGCTGGAGCTTTTCCTCCAGCCGCTCATACCCGCGGTCAAGGTGATAGAGCCGGCGCACGGTCGTTTCGCCCACAGCGGCGAGCGCGGCGCTAACGAGGCTCATCGAGGCGCGCAGATCGGTTGCCATCACTTCGGCGCCGGTCAGGCGGTTCACGCCCTTGACCACTGCGGTGCGGCCTTCGGTGGTGATATCCGCTCCCATCCGCGTCAGTTCCGGCACGTGCATGAAGCGGTTTTCGAAGATCGTTTCCTTCAGCACGCTCGCGCCTTCGGCCTTGCACAAAAGCGCCATCAGCTGGGCCTGCATATCGGTGGCGAGGCCGGGGTAGGGCGCGGTGGTGAGGTTGGTGGCCTTAAGCGCGCCATTGGCCTTCACCGTGATGCTCTTGGCGTCCCACGTCACTTCGCAGCCGATAGCCTGCAACGCATGGATCGTCGCCATCATCTCGTCTGCGCGCGCGCCTTCCAGGCGCACTTCGCCGCCGGTGATCGCCGCAGCGCAGGCATAGGAGCCGGCTTCGATCCGGTCGGGCATCACACGATAGGTCGCGCCGTGCAGACGCTTGACGCCGTGGATGGTGAGGCTGGAGGTGCCGATCCCTTCGATCTCCGCGCCCATCGCCACCAGCATGTTGCAAAGGTCGACGATCTCCGGCTCACGCGCGGCGTTGAACAGGCGGCTGGTGCCGTTTGCCAACACGGCGGCCATCAGCGCGTTCTCGGTCGCACCGACAGAAACCACCGGGAAATCGAAATCGCCGCCCGGCATCCCGCCATCGGGCTGCACCGCGCGGACATATCCGGCCGCCAGTTCGATCTTTGCGCCGAACGCTTCCAGCGCCTTCAGGTGTAGGTCGATGGGACGATTGCCGATGGCGCAGCCACCGGGCATCGACACGGTCGCCTCACCGCTGCGCGCCAGCATTGGGCCGAGCACCAGGATCGAAGCGCGCATCTTGCGCACCAGATCATAGGGCGCGACGTTGGAGGTTATGCGGGTCGCCTCCATACTCATCACCCGGCCGAAATCTTCCGGGCGCGTGCCCTGAATCACGGTGGTGACGCCGAACTGGTTCATCAGGTGCTGGAACCCGTCGATATCCGCCAATCGCGGCAGATTGCGCAATGTCAGCGGTTCTTCGGTCAGCAGCGCACAGGGAATCAGCGTCAACGCTGCATTCTTCGCGCCGGAGATCGGGATGGTGCCGGAAAGGCGATTGCCGCCGCGGATGATGAGTTTGTCCATGATCGCAGCCTTAGCGAAAAGTGCATGTCGTGCAACTCGCCGCCTGCATCTTGCACTGGCGCGAAAGAACAATGATTGACCTGTGTTATGGCGCAAGGCAGGTCAGCGGCGGACGCGAGCCTTCCCGTCAACAGCAGCAAGAGCCGTCAATGTCTCCCAAGCCGATCCGTAAAGCCGTTTTCCCCGTTGCCGGTCTTGGCACCCGCTTCCTGCCTGCGACGAAGGTGGTGCCCAAGGAGCTGCTGCCGGTGGTTGACCGGCCGCTGATCCAATACGCTGTCGACGAAGCGCGCGAGGCGGGGATCGAGCAGATGATCTTCGTGACCGGGCGCGGGAAGGCCGGGATCGTCGAACATTTCGACATTGCTTTCGAACTTGAGCAGACCATGACCGAACGCGGCAAGGATCTGTCGGTGCTGGATTGTACCCGCGCCACCCCCGGCGATGTGATCGCGGTGCGCCAGCAGGTGCCGCTGGGACTGGGCCACGCGATCTGGTGCGCGCGCGCCATCGTCGGCGATGAGCCCTTTGCTATCTTCCTGCCGGACGAGTTGATGGTGGCAAAGCAGGGCGGCACCGGCTGCATGAAGCAGATGGTCGAGGCTTATAACAACGTCGGCGGCAATCTCATCTCAGTGCTGGAAGTGCCGATGGAGCAGGTTTCGTCTTACGGTGTGATCAATCCGGGCGAATCGCGGGGCGCGCTGACCGAAGTGAAGGGGCTCGTCGAGAAGCCACCGCAGGCCGAGGCACCGTCCAACAAGATCATCTCGGGCCGCTACATCCTCCAGCCCGAAGTGATGCGGGTGCTGGAGAATCAGGGCAAGGGGGCGGGCGGCGAAATCCAGCTGACCGACGCGATGGCGAAGATGATCGGCACTCAGCCGTTCCACGCTGTGACCTTCGACGGGAACCGCTATGATTGCGGCAGCAAGATCGGCTTTGTGGAGGCGACATTGGCCATCGCCCTGTCCCGCCCCGACATGGGCGCCGACGTGCGGGCGATTGCGCTGGATTTGCTGAAATAGCGCCTAGGCGGCGGTGACCCGCAATGGCAGGGTTTTCAACCCGCCAACAAAGGTGCTGGACGCGCGCTTGGCCTCGCCTGCAGGTTCAACGCTGGCCACCCGGTCGAAGATCGCTTCGAACAGGATGCGCATCTCAAGCCGCGCCAGATGCAGGCCGAGGCACTGGTGAGCGCCCGCCCCGAACGCTAGGTGCCGGTTGGGCGAACGGGCTGCATCGAACCGGCGCGGATCGGGGAACTGAGCCGGATCGTGGTTGGCAGCGACGTAATTCATCATCAGCCAGTCGCCTGCCTTGATGTGCTGTCCCCCAAGCTCGCAATCATGCGCCGCAGTGCGCATGAAGTGTTGCACGGGCGTGGTCCAGCGGATCGCTTCCTCGACGATGCCGGGCAGCAGTGACCGGTCAGCGCGGACGCGGGCATATTGTCCGGGATCATGCGCCAAAGCCTGCATCGCGCCCGCTGTGCTGGCGCTGGTGGTGTCGTGCCCGGCCGTGGCAACGATGATGTAATACCCCGCCATGTCGCGTGGGGGCAGCGGTTGACCGTCCACCAGCGCATTGGCGATGACGCTGGCGACATCGTCGGTCGGATGCTTGCGGCGGTCTTCGGCGAGGGCGGCGAAATAATCCTCGAAGGTCTTCACCGCGCCCGCGACCAGTTGCACCACCTGTTCCGGCGTCATCTGTTCAAGCCCACTGCCCGACAGATCCTTGTCCTGCCCGCCAAACAATTGCTGGGTAAGCATCTGCATCCGCGGCTCGTCCTCGGGCGGCACGCCGAGGATCTGCATCACCACGCGCAGCGGATAAGGGCCTGAGACTTCCTTTACGAAGTCCACGTCCCCGCCCTGCTCCAGCATCCGGTCGACCGTGCGGGCAGCCAGTACGCGCAGTTCATCCTCTAGCCGCGCAAGGTTGCGGGGCATGAACCATTCCTGCGTCAGCTTGCGATATTTCGGGTGGATCGGTGCGTCGAAGACCACCAGCGAATCCACCAGCATGTTCGATCCGGTCGCCGCACGGCTGAATGCGATCGCCTGATTGAAGCTGAATACCACCGGGCGAGGGTTGTTGAGGAAGGCGGCGTTATCCTTCGAAATCCGCATCACATCGTCATAGCCGGTGACCAGCCAGAACGGGTCGAACAGTCCCGGCGTTTCGGGTTGCACCTTCGCCACGGGCGTTTTTGCACGGATCGCATCGAAGGTGTCGAGCAGCCCGTCCCACTGCGCATAGGCGTGCGGATCGATCACCCGGCGGGCGATGTCTCCGGGCAGAACAGCCTCGCCGCTCACGCCGCTTCCGCCTTGGCGGCATATTCATCGCGCAGCTCGCGCTTATACAGTTTGCCGTTGGCTTCACGCGGCAGTTCGGGGCGGAAATCGAACAGCTTGGGCATCTTGATCTTGGACAGGCTGGCGGCGAGGAAATCGCGCAGTTCCGCCTCAAGTGCAGGCCCGGCGTCACCCATGTCCTTGGGTTGCACCACAGCCACCACCTTCTCACCCAGATCGGGGCAGGGGGCGCCGATCACGGCGGCGTCCATCACCTTGGGGTGGGTGACGAGCAGGTTCTCGATCTCCTGCGGGTAGATGTTGACGCCGCCGCTGATGATCATGTGGCTCTTGCGGTCGGTCAGGAACAGGAAGCCGTCGCTGTCCAAGTGACCGATATCGCCGAGCGTCATCCAGCCTTTCGGGTGCATCGCCTCGGCGGTTTTGGCGGGGTCGTTGTGATAGGTGGGCAGATTATCGTTTTCGAAGAATATCAGGCCGTCCTGCCCTGCCGGCAGCTCCTCGCCCTCCGGGCCGCAGACGTGCACCTTGCCGTGCACCGCAACGCCGACTGTGCCGGGTTTCGCCAGCCAATGTTCGGACTTCACCAGCGTCATCCCGATCATCTCGCTGCCGGCGTAGTATTCGTTGACGATCGGCCCCCACCATTCGATCATCTCGCGCTTTATCGGCACCGGGCAAGGCGCCGCGGCGTGGAGCGCACGCTTGTGGCTGGACAGGTCATACCGGGTACGCACGGCGGGATCGAGCTTCAGGAACCGCACGAAATGGGTCGGCACCCACTGGCTGTCTGTGACCTTGTAGCGTTCGATGGCCTTGAGCGCTTCCTCGGGATCGAATTTCTCCATCATCACCACCGTGCCGCCGAGCCGGTGCGCGATCGAACACCAGCCGATCGGGGCTGCGTGATACAGCGGGGCGGGGGAGAGATAGACCATCGATCCGTCGGCTGGCATTCCGGCACCCATGGTCGCAAGGCCGAGTAGGGGAACCGGAGCTGCGGGATCGGGGTCTTCGGGCGGGGCGGGGCGGATGCCCTTGGGGCGGCCAGTGGTGCCAGATGAATAGAGCATCACCATGCCCGCGCGTTGATCGGGGATCGGATCGGACCCCTGCGCGGCAAGGGCGGCTGCGAAATCCTCCGCATCGCCCGCGTCCATCACCAGCACATCAAGGTCATCGCACTCCGTGCAGATGTCAGCCAGGATATCGGCAAAATAAGCGCTGGTGATCAGCAGCTTCGCCTGTGCATCGCGGATGATATAGGCGGCCTCTGGCGCGGTCAGGCGTGACGAGATCGGCACCAGCATGGTGCCTGCGCGCTGCGATCCCCAGATCAGCGTGAAATACTCAATGCGGTTTTCCAGCAGCACGGCAAACGCATCGCCGGACTTGATCCCATGCGCGCGCAGCAGGTGCGCAAAGCGGTTCGATTCCGCTTCCATTTCGCCGTAGGTCATTTGCTGGCCCGAACCGGTCATGATGACGGCGGGATGATCGGGGCGGGTCGCGGCGTGCGCGATTGGATGCATCGACATTGGCTCTCTCCCATGCGGCGCAGCCCCCGGAACACGGATGCGGCGACGATTTTTCTTGCGCAAAATCTAGCGAGAGCGGGGGCGCTCGCAAGCAAAAAGAGTATGGGAAATGCTACCGATTGGGTATGCGACTGTTGAGTTCACATAAAAAAAGGCGGCGGGTAAACCCGCCGCCCATGATCGGACACCCTCTCCAATGTCCGGCCCGTTTTCACGGGCAAATCCGTGAAGCTTACGCGCCGTCCCTATTCGCCACCTTGGCCGGTCAGGCGAGCATCGCGAGCGAAGGCCAGCTGTGCTTCGCTCTCTACCATATACGGAATCGGATTGACTGCAAGCCCGTCCACGCGAACTTCATAATGGAGGTGCGGACCGGTCGAACGGCCGGTCGAACCGACATAGCCGATGAGGTCGCCCTTCTTCACATTGTCGCCCGCGGTGACCGCAAGGCGCGACAGGTGAGCGTAACGGGTTTCCATCGCAGCGCCGTGGCCGATGCTGATGAACAGCCCATAGCTCGAATACCAGTCTGCCCGGCCAATCACGCCATCGGCAGTGGCATAGACCGGGCTGCCGGTCGGCGCGGCGAGATCGATGCCGGCGTGGGCACGGCGGCCGCCGAGCACCGGATGTGTGCGCATACCAAATCCGCTGGTCAGCGATGCGCCTTCCAGTGGCATCCGCGACGGCACCGAAACAGTGCGCTGCTGGATCGGCGAAGAAAATGCGACAATCTGTTCACCGGTGCCAAGCGTCGGGCTGGTCCGTTCAAGCTGCGTCCAGCTGGCGAACAGCGATTTGAAGCGCGCGTCGCCATTATCGACCGCATCAGTCTGACCTTCGCGCAGGGGCGCGGCAACGTCGACAGCGGCGGTTGTGGTCGAGGAGGAGTTGGCAGTGTTGGCGAAAGCCGGGGCAGCGGCGGAAACCAGCACAGCGGCGCAGCCCGAAACGGCGAGCTTGACCACTTGGCGCAAGGCAAACTTCATAAACTGACCCGGTCCCGATTGCGGCTATTGCGCCGTAGGAATGTCGGCACATCTGTTGCGCGCCATTTGCTGAAGTGTGGTTATCCGGGTGATTCGTTAATAGGCAATCGCTGCGTAGAAACCGCGCGACAAACCGGCTGCAAGACGCGCTGAGTCGTTGAACGGTGGCTTAACTTGGCCTTTGAAATGCAGTTTCACGAGGTTTTGCCAGAGAGATTCGGGATTCTGTCCGGCAATTTCCGCGCATCGCAAAAAGTGCTTGGTGCCCGCTGCGACGTGGCGAATTTCGTCGTCAAGTATCCGATCGAGAATTTTCGCACCATGTTCATCACCGCCCGCCCGCACCCGGTCGAGCGTGGCTGGTGTCACGTCCAGCCCGCGCGCCTCCAGCACCATCGGCACGACGGCGAGCCGCGCAGCCACATCGCCGCGCGTGGCATAAGCGGCTTCCCACAATCCGGCATGAGCGGGCAGCGCGCCGTAATGGCTTCCGAGGGTTTGCAGCTTTCGGGCAAGCAGCGCGAAGTGCATTGCTTCATCGGCTGCGACTGCCAGGAAGTCGCCAACGAACGCCTCGCCCATTTCCGCGCCGAATCGTCCCGCCATATCAAGCGCAAGGTCGATCGCGACGAATTCTATATGGGCAAGGGAGTGCCACAGCGCGATCCGCCCGCGCTCCGATCCGCCTTTGCGGCGTTTCGGCATTTGGCCGGGTGCGAGCAGTTCGGGTGCATCCGGCCAAGCGGGCTGATCCGGCATGGTCACGTCGAATTTCCACGCCAAGTCGCCGCGCCGCCACGCCCGGGCCACTTCGCGGGTGGCAAAGCACTTGGCGCGCGGGTCCGCAGTCAGCAGCGCGGCACGGATGGCGCGGGCGATGGTCGTCATGGGACGGATCAGAGCGCCTTGGCAGCGGCAAGGACTTCCTCGGCGTGGCCTGCAACCTTCACCTTGTCCCACACCTGCGCGATCGTGCCGTCCGCGCCCACCAGATAGGTCGCGCGCACCATGCCCATGTAGGTTTTGCCATACATCTGCTTTTCCGCCCACACGCCAAGCGCGTCGGAAAGCCCGCCTTCTTCGGCATCGGTGGCGAGCGGCGCGGTCAGGCCGTGTTTGGCGATGAATTTGGCGTGCTTTTTCGCCGGGTCCTTGCTGACGCCGAGCAGCTTCGTTCCCGCTGCATCGAATTCCGTCTTCAGTGCGGAAAAATCCTTGTTTTCGGTGGTGCAGCCCGGGGTGTCGTCCTTTGGGTAGAAGAAGATCACCAGCTTGGAGCCTGCAAAATCCGAAGGCTTTACGCTGCCGCCTTCGGGGGTTTCCATGGCGATATCGGGGATGGCGTTACCGACGTGGGGGAAATTGCTCATTGGGTTTGCTCCTGTTCGGTGTCGAGAATGTCTGTGCCCAGGATTTGTTTCCAGACGCCCGCCACCGTCATCCGTGCTGCGGCGAAGGCGTCCAGCAAGGCGGCATAGCTTTCGCACCCGCAGGCCTGCGCCAGCGCGCGTGCGCCGGACGGCGGAGGCTCGCGTCCGTCAGGGGCAAGCAAGCGCCCAGCCACCAGCATCCGGCTCATCAAGGCGTGTGGCTGGGCCAGATCAGCGGGCACTAACCCGGCGGACGCCAGCCCCGCCAGCGCCGCCGACAGATCGGGATCGAGCGCGCCCGGCGCTGCCACGGCCAACGGGCTGCCGTCCGCAGCCTGACCGCGCAATTGCAGGTAATGGACCAGAAACTCGATATCGACGAGCCCGCCGCGCGCCAGTTTGGCATCCACGGGGCCGCCGGCCGGTTTGTGCTTCGCCATTTCGCCGCGCATCTGCAGCACCGCATCCCGCAGCGCCGAATGCCCGCGCGGCGCATGGAGCACTTCGGCGAGCACCGCCTCCAGTTCGGCCCGGGCGGCGGGTGATCCATACAGCACCCGCGCGCGGGCCAGCGCCATATGCTCCCATGTCCATGCCGCCACGCGCTGATACTTGCCGAAAGCTTCGCAGCTGACCGCCAATGGCCCTTGATTGCCTTGCGGCCTCAGCCGGGTATCGACTTCGTAAAGCGCGCCCTGCGCGGTTGGCACCGACAGCGCGGCGCTGACCCGGCTGGCGAGGCGGTTGTAATAGATCGTCCCCCCGAGCGGGCGCGGACCATCCGATTGCGCGGCGAAATCGCCGTTGAACAAGTAGACGATATCAAGGTCCGAGGCATGGGTCAGCGCCCCGCCACCCAGCCGCCCAAGGCCGAGGATCAACAGCTCGCTGCCCGGAATTCGGCCATGCTTTGCGGCGAACTCCTCGACCGTCGCCTCGGCCGCCAGTTGCAAAGCCGCCTCCGCCGTGCGGGACAGGGCACGGGCGATGTCGAGCGGATCGGCCAGCCCCTCGATCAATTGGATGCCGAGCGCGAAGCGAATCTCGCCCGTGATGATGCGGATCGCGTCGAGCAGCGCCTCGTAATCATCGCGCCCTGTCGCGCCGCGCATCCGCGCCATAATCTGCGGTACGTCCCCCGGCAGGTCGAGCGCGTCCTTGTCGATTAGCGTGTCGAGCAGTTCGGGCTTGCGCGCCAATTCGTCCGACAGCACCGGGGCCAGCGTCAACGCCGCCACCAGCCGGCGCGTCAGATCGGGCCGTGCGTCGAGCAGGCGGAAGGTGGTGATCGCGGACGGCACGCTTTCGATGATCCGTTCCCAGCGGGTAATGGCGCGCATCGGATCGTCGCTGCGGGCCATCGCTTCCAGCAACGCCGGGGCGAGCCTGTCCCACGCCGCCACGGCCTGCGGGCTGCGGATCGCCGCGTGGCGCCCGTCGCGCCATGTTTCGACCCGCTCGGCTAGAACATCAGGTTCGGGGTAACCCCATTTGCCCAGATTATGCGCCAGCGCGCTGACCGGCATGGCCACGGCGACCGGCGCGGCTTCGGGAGCGCCGATCAGTTCTTCGTAGATCCGTGCCGTGCGGGCGGTGATCGCCGTCAGTTCAGCCACCAGCGCCGCGCCGTCCGCAAGGCCATCGAGCCGTGCAACATTATCCAGCGCCTCGCCCTGCGGCAGGGCGTGGGTCTGGCGGTCGTTCACCATCTGCAAGCGATGCTCGATCTGGCGGAGGCGGTCATAGGCCTCCCCCAGTGTCATGGCATTATTCGCCGTGATCCACCCCGCGGCCGCCAGCGCATCGAGCGCCGCGCGTGTGCCGCGCAGCCGCAGAGACGCATCGCGCCCCCCGTGGATCAGCTGGTGGGTCTGGGCGTAGAATTCGATCTCGCGAATGCCGCCGCGCCCGCGCTTAACGTCAAAACCGGGGCCGGGCGCGGGCGGGCCTTCATGGCTGTGGCGGATCCGGTGGGTGAGCGCGCGGATTTCCTCGATTGCGCCGAAATCGAGCTGCCCGCGCCACACGAAGGGCCGGATCTGGGCGAGGAACTCTTCGCCCGCCGCGACATCCCCCGCTGCTGCCCGCGCACGGGTGAAGGCGGCGCGTTCCCACGCCAGCGCCGCGCCCTGATAATGGGTCAGCGCGGCCCCCACCGGCACGGCAAGCGGACTGACCTCGCTGGCGGGCCGCAAGCGCAGATCGACGCGCAGGGCATAACCATCGGCGGTGTTCGTCGCCAGCAGCGCCACTATCCGCCGCGCATAACGCTGCGCCGCATCGCCTGGATCGTCGCTGGCGCGGCGCGGCAGACGGTCACGGTCGAACAGCAGGATCGGGTCGATGTCGGAGGAATAGTTCAGCTCGCCCGCGCCCTGCTTGCCCAGCGCCAGCGCGATGAAGCCATCGGCGGCGTCCATATCGGTGCGTTCGGCAATCGCGGTGGGGCGCGCCCGGGGCCCCGCCCGCGC
>JBIKSA010000004.1:0-83627 GCA_044348875.1 Erythrobacter sp.
CGGATCGCGCGGTCCAGCGCGCGATCCGCAAAGGCGGTGAGTTCGCCCACCACCCTGGCAAGGGGAAAAGCCCCCGCCAGATCGCCTACGGCCAGCGCCGCAGCCAGCCCGAGTCGTTCCCGCCTGAGCGCCACTTCGGCGTCCGGTTCCTGCCCCTGCGTCTTGGCCCATGCCAGCCCTGCATCGGCCTCGCCTGCCGCCAGCAGTGCGGCCAGTTCAGGCTGACGCTCCAGCGCGCGCGCCAGAAACGGCGCGTGGCTGCGGGCGCGGTGCAGTGCGGCTGCCCAATCAGGTTCCCGGTTTTCTCCCATGATCTCCCTCTCTGGCCGCGCGGCGCGGTTGCTGCAAGGGGGCGTCCTTGTGGCCCTATCGCTGCGCTACTCGAGGGCGTCCTTGTGCCCCTACCCCTGCCCTACTTGAGGGCGTGCTTGCGTGCCGCTTGGCGCTCTGCAATGGGGCGCCGCATGACGATGATCATGCCTCCCGAATGGGCGCCGCAGGACTGGCTGTGGATCGGCTTTCCGCACCTGGCCGAAGAATGGCCCGGCTGGCTGGAGCCGGCGCAAGAGCAGATGGCGGCCTTCGCCAGCGCCGTCGCGGAAAGCGGGCAGCAAGTGCGCCTGCTGGTGCGCGACGAAGCCAACGAAGCCCGCGCCCGCGCGCTGGTGAGCAGCAAGGTGACGCTGGAGCGGCGCGTCTATGGCGATGTGTGGCTGCGTGATACTGGCCCGCTGGTGGTGTTCGATGGTGACGCCCGCGCGGCGCGCCGGTTCGGCTTCAACGGTTGGGGCGGCAAATATCTGATGCCGGGCGATCAGGAAATTGGCGCAGAACTCGCCCGCGATGCCGGGTTGGCGATCACCGCCACACCGATGATCCTTGAAGGCGGGGCGGTGGATGGAGACGGCACCGGGCTGGTCGCCACGACTGAACAATGCCTGCTCAATTCCAACCGCAATCCCCGTATGGCCCGCGCAGCAATCGAGGCCGAACTCGCCGCGCAGCTAGGCTTCAAGCGGGTGCTGTGGCTGGGCGATGGCCTGATCAACGATCATACCGACGGCCATGTCGATAACCTTGCGCGCTTCGTCGGCCCCAACCGGCTGGTCGTGCCGGAGGCCACCGGCACAGACGATCCCAACGCCGCTATCTACGCCGATGCCGCCGCGCGGGCCGAGGCGTTCGGTGTCGCGGTGGTGCGCATCCCCTCGCCCGGCCTGCTGACCCGCGACGGCGTGATCGAACCGGCTAGCTATGTGAACTTCGCGATCACCAGCCATCTGGTGGTGGTGCCGACCTTCGGCAGCCCCCACGATGCCGACGGCGTCGCCGCCATCGCCGCACTGTTCCCTGACCGTGATACCATCGGCCTGCCGGGTGAAGCGGTGCTGGCGGGTGGCGGCGGCTTCCATTGCGCCAGCCAGCAAATGCCATCGCTGCCGGGGACGAATTAACGATTCGTTAGGGATTTGGGGAGAGAGTGCGGAATATGACCCGCGCTCTTGCCATTGCCCTGCCGCTTGCTTGTGCGACCCGCATCGATTCGCTTGATCTGGCGCGGCGCATGATCGTGATTGGCTGCGCTGCCGCGCTGATCCTTGCGGGGCAGGCGCTGCCCTTCTGATCAGACCATGCGGGCAAAAGCGGCCATGGCCGCCCCGCCAAGGATCAACCCCACACTCATCCGCCAGACCGGATCGCTGACCCGGCCTGAAACCCGCGCGCCAAGCCGGTTGCCGGCAATGATCATCGGCAGCATCACCAGCGCGAAAAGCAGCAGCTCCACCCGCAGAATGCCGAGCCATGTCGCACTCGCCAGACCGGCGCTGGCCGCAATCGTGAAGATCAGTTGCATCGAGGCCTTGATCGTCGGACGTGGCAGGTCGCGCCCGGCGTAGTATGGCACCACCGGCGGCCCCGGCATCCCAGCATAGCCCGTCATCAGCCCGCTCAGCACTCCGACACTGCCTGTCACCACCGGCCCCGGCACCGCGGCACCGCGCCTGGGGAGCAGGATGGCGATAAAGGCACTGACCGCGATCAGCGCGATCACCAGCCGCGCCACATCCTTGCCGGTCACCGACAAAGCATAGAGGCCCAGCGGGGTCGCCACCACCACGGCCGCGCCGATGACCCAGGCGCTCCGTTCAGCCTCGCGCACCAGCGTGCGGATTTCGGTCGCGCCGATCATCAATGATAGGGCATTGGTCAGCACCACCGCTTCGACCGGTGGCAGCGCCAGTGCCAGCACCGGCACCAGAAGGATCGCCATGCCGAACCCGGTCAGCCCGCGCACGAAGGCAGACCCAAGCGCCGCGACCAGCGCGATAGCGACTTGGCTAGCGGTAAAGCCCCCGATCAGTTCCACTATCAGCCGGCAGCCAGATCGGGCGGGGTGCCCTCGGCGCGCAGCATCGCGATGGCGTCCGCCAGGGGCATAACCTTCTGGTGCTCGGCCCCCAGCGTGCGGACGGCAACCGTGCCTTCCTCGGCCTCGCGCTTGCCGACCACCAGCAGGTGGGGGACCTTGGCGAGGCTGTGTTCGCGGACCTTGTAGTTGATCTTTTCGTTGCGGGTGTCGGTTTCGACCCGGATGCCCGCCGCGCGAAGCTGCGCTTCGACCTCGTGGGCGTAGCCGTCCGCATCTGAAACGATGGTCGCCACAACCGCCTGAACCGGCGCGAGCCATGCGGGCAGGCGCCCGGCGTAGTGTTCGATCAGGATGCCGATGAAGCGTTCGTACGACCCGAAGATCGCGCGGTGGAGCATCACCGGGCGGTGCTTGTCGCCGTCCTCACCGATGTAGTTGGCATCGAGCCGTTCGGGCAGCACGCGGTCTGACTGGATCGTGCCGACTTGCCAGGTGCGCCCGATCGCGTCGGTGAGGTGCCATTCGAGTTTGGGGGCATAGAACGCGCCTTCGCCGGGCAGTTCTTCCCATTCGAGGCCGTTCGCCGTCAGCGCGTCGCGCAGTTCCTGTTCGGCCTTGTCCCAATCCGCCTCGCTGCCGAAGCGCTTTTCAGGGCGCAGGGCGAGCTTGATGTCATAGGTAAATCCGAAGTCGCGATAGACGGAATCGGCGAGCGCGAGGAAGGATTGCACTTCGGCCACGACTTGCGACTCCGTGCAGAAGATATGCGCGTCGTCCTGCGTGAACTGGCGCACGCGCATCAGCCCGTGCAGCGCGCCGTGCGGCTCGTTGCGGTGGCAGCAGCCCATTTCGCCCAAGCGGATCGGCAAGTCGCGGTACGACGTGATGCCTTGCTTGAAGACCATCACGTGCGCCGGGCAATTCATCGGCTTGATCGCCAGCCATTCGGCATCGTCGGCGACTTTCGGCGAGGCAGCACCGCTGTCCTCGTCAACCTCGGGCACCATATCCGGCACCGCGAACATGTTCTGCGCGTATTTCCCCCAGTGCCCCGACTGCGTCCACTGGCGCACGTCCATCAGCTGCGGGGTCTTGATCTCGCGATAGCCGGAACCGTCCATCTTGCGGCGCATATAGGCTTCGAGTTCACGCCAGATGCGGTAGCCCTTGGGGTGCCAGAAGACGCTCCCGTGGGCTTCTTCCTGAAGGTGGAACAGGTCCATCTCGCGGCCCAGCTTGCGGTGGTCGCGCTTGGCGGCTTCCTCCAGCCGCGTCAGGTGCGCCTGAAGCTGCTTCTTGTTGAGCCAGCCTGTGCCGTAGATGCGGGTGAGCTGCGCGTTGTTCTGGTCGCCGCGCCAATAGGCCCCGGCGACGCGCATCAGCTTGAAGGCGTCAGGGTCGAGCTTGCCGGTCGAGGGCAGGTGCGGCCCGCGGCACATGTCGAGCCAGTCATTCCCGCTCCAATAGACGGTCAGTTCCTCGCCCTCGGGTAATTCCTTGGCCCATTCCGCCTTGAAGGTCTCGCCCTCGCCCGCCCACTTGGCGATCAGCGCCTCGCGGCTCCAGACCTCGCGGCGCAGCGGTTTGTCGGCGCGGATGATGCGGCGCATTTCCTCCTCGATCGCGGGGAGATCGTCCATGCTGAACGGCTCGCGGCTGTCGGGGGCCTTCACGTCGTAATAGAAGCCATCATCGGTCGAGGGGCCGAAGGTGATCTGCGTGCCGGGGAACAACGCCTGCACCGCTTCGGCGAGCACGTGGGCGTAGTCGTGCCGGGCGAGTTCCAGCGCATCGGCCTCGTCACGGCTCGTGACCAGCGCCAGCTCGGCATCGCCATCGAAGGGCCGGGTGAGATCGCGCAGTTCCCCATCGACGCGCGCGGCAATCGCCGCTTTGGCAAGGCCTGGGCCGATTGCGGCGGCGATGTCCGCCGGGGTCGATCCGGCAGGCACTTCGCGCACCGATCCATCGGGAAGGCTGATCTTGAGCAGTTCGGTCATCGTCGCGGTTTCCGTCTCGTGTGGAGCGCGCCCTGCCACAAGCAGCGGCGCACCGGAAGAGCGGTGTTGATCGATCAACGGTCAGGGGAGAACACCGCGCCGCCCCGAACCGGGCGGCGGGCGCTGGCGTTTAACCCGCGCGCCCCCGCCCCCGGATAGTAGTCCGGGTGATGGTTGTGCGGGTGGTGGCAAGTAAAATGGCCATGCGCGCTGATATAGGGGTCAAGGAGCCGCGAGTCACGTGCAAGGTGACGCATCGCCTCTTCGCACTTAAATTTCTGCATCAATCTTGACGCCTCGAGCTTTGCGTCCTGGCCTAGCGGCTATCTTCACTGCCAAGCCTCACAATGGTTGCCTTGGCCGCCCCGACCAAGGCATGACAGCGGCATGACCGCGATCATGCACCACACGCTATATGACGGGCGCCGCGTCGCCTTCCGCTACACCCACGGAACAGGCGCCCAAGCCTCGCCCTGCCTTGTGTTCCTGCCGGGCTATATGTCCGACATGAGCGGCGGGAAGGCCACCGCCCTGTTCGCCGAAGCCGAGGCGCAGGGCCGCGCTTGCCTGCTGTTGGACTATTCGGGCTGCGGGCAGAGTGACGGCGATTTCGCTGACGGGATGCTGTCGCGTTGGCGCGACGAGGTGCTGGCCTTGGTGGCGAGCTATGTGTCCGGGCCGGTGCTGCTGGTGGGTTCTTCGATGGGCGGATGGCTGATGCTGCTGGTGGCCGAGCATCTGAAGCACCGCCTCGCCGGGCTGATCGGCATTGCCCCTGCGCCCGATTTCACGCGCTGGGGCTATTCGGCAGAACAACGCGCGGCATTGGCGGCGGGGGAGACGATCCTCGAACCCAATCCCTACGGCCCTGAACCGACGCCTACCCATGCAGGCTTCTTTGCCGATGCCGAATGTCATCTCCGGCTGGACAGCGCGATCGACATCGTCTGCCCGGTGCGGCTGCTGCACGGCAAGGCGGATGCGGACGTGCCGTGGGAGATCAGCCTTCGCCTGAAGGCGATGCTCCGGTCGGGCGACGTTCAGGTGACGCTGATAGAAGACGGTGATCATCGCCTGTCGCGGGATAGCGACATTGCCGCCCTCAAGGCCCTTGTGGCCGAATTTTACGGATAGACCCGTTGTCCCTGATCCTCGCCCTGCTGCTCCAGGTTGGCCCCAATCCGATGAGCGGCGGCCTGCCCAATGACGATCTGGTGCGCGACCGGCCCCCGCGGAGCAATGTGTCTGATCCTCTGCCCGGCCCCGATGCGGCGGGTGAGATGAACGCGACCAGTGCGTGGCTTGCAGGTTGTCTCAACCAGCTTGATCAAGACCCGGCGCGCGCCCACGCCATGGCGCAAATCCGTCGCAGCGAAACCAGCGGCACGGACCGCGTGCTCGCCAATCACTGCCTCGGCACGGCATCGGCGGAGCTGGGGCTGTGGGATGATGCCCGCGCGGCCTTTGTCGCGGCCCGCGCCGAAACGCCCGACGATCAGGCTCGCACCCGCGCGCGGTTTGCTGCGCTGGCGGGCAATGCTGCGCTGGCGGGCGGGGATGTGCAGGGCGCGCTCGATCTGCTGACGCTGGCGGAAACGGACGCGCGCACCGCCAAATCCGCTCTGCTCGAAGCGATTGCCGCCACCGACCGCGCCCGGGCGCTGGTGACGCTGGGGCGGGGTGAGGAGGCGCTGGCCGCGCTGCAATCTGCCACGATGCTGGCGCCGGACCGCAGCGAGGGGTGGTTATTGAAGGCAACGTTGCTGCGCCGGCTTGATCGGCTGGGTGAGGCGCAAACTGCCATCGAGCAGGCCGCGGCCTTGGCCCCGGCCAATCCGGAGATCGGCCTTGAAGCCGGCGTGATCGCGGTGCTGGGCGCGCGCGACACGGCGGCGCGGGCGAGCTGGCAATCGGTCATCACACTTGCGCCCGAAAGCCCCGCCGCTGCCACCGCCAAGGAGTACCTTGCGCAACTTGGGGATGCAGGCGAGACTGTCCCGCCACCAACTCTGACCCCGCCACAGGAGCAATCGCAGCCATGACCCGTTTCTCCCTGCTTGATCTTGTGCCGGTGCGTGAAGGCGGCAGCCTGACAGAAGCCTTTGCCGCTACAACCGATCTTGCCCGTGCGGCGGAAGCTTTCGGGTGCGACCGGTTCTGGGTGGCTGAACACCACGCGATGGATGGGATCGCGGGAGGGGCGACATCGGTCGTGCTCGCCCATATCGGCAATGCGACCAGCCGCATTCGCATCGGATCAGGCGGGATCATGCTGCCCAACCACACCCCCTTCCAGATCGCCGAACAATTCGGCACGCTGGACGCGCTGTTCCCCGGACGCGTCGATCTGGGGCTGGGCCGCGCGCCCGGTGCCGGGCCTGAATTGCAACGGGCGCTGCGGAAGAACCTGCATCAGGCCGCTGAATATTTCCCGCAGGATGTCATGGAACTGCGCGCGCTGCTGACGGGGGATCATGCTCTGCCGATCACAGCCACTCCCGGCTTGGGCGCAAAGGTGGAATTGTGGATGCTGGGGTCGAGCCTGTTCGGCGCGAGCCTCGCCGCCAAGCTGGGCCTGCCCTATGCCTTCGCCGCCCATTTCGCGCCCGACCATCTGGACGCGGCGCTGGCCTTGTACCGGCGCGATTTCCAGCCATCCGAAGCGCTTGATCGCCCGCATGTGATGGTGGCGATGAATGTCTTTACCGCCGATACCGAGGGGGAGGCCCGCCTGCTCGCTTCAAGCCAGCAGCAAAGCTTCGTGCGGCTGCGCACCGGCCAACCGGGCAAGCTGCCGCCGCCGATCGCGAATTATACCGATACGCTTCCCGCACCCGCTCAGGCGATGCTGGCCCATATCGGGCAGGCCGCCGCCGTCGGCACGCCCGCTCAAGTGCGCCATGGCATTCAGGCTTTTGCGGCGCGCACCGGCGCAGACGAGATCATGCTGTCCGGCGCGACCTATGACCCGCAGGCGCGGATTCGCAGTCTTGAAATGACGCTGGACGCGTGCTGCCAAATGGTTGCTGCCTAGGTCAGCATTGATCACTCTTGCATAGGGTAGGGGTAAAGGCGTATCGCGAGCGGACACGATAAAAACAATCCGGCACAATAATATTACAGCCAAACGCAGCCGGATCCGCAGGATGAGCAGGAGCCGAACATGGGGTCGAAGACCGTTGCCGCCACGCCTTCAGGTGCGTTGATCAAAGCCCTTCGTCTCCAGCTTGAAGCATCGCTGCTGCCCGGCGATGCTCCCGTCGATCAGACCGCAATGGAAGAAGCTGCCACCTGGCTGCTGGCTGCTGCGGCCGTCCGGGCCCCGGGACAATCGCTGGTGCAGATCGAATCCGCGACGGGTGAGCGGCGGCATCTCAGGATCGCGGTCATCAATGATGACAAGCCGTTTCTGGTCGATTCGGTCGCGGCGACGATTGCGGCCTTGGGCGTCGGCATTGATCGCCTGCTGCACCCGGTCATGCCCGTTGCGCGTGATGCGGGCGGCGCGATTACCGGGATCGGCGAAATGGCGGCCAAGGAAACGACGGCCCGCGAATCGCTGATCTATATCGAAACCCCGCGTGTCGATGCCCGCCTGCGGCGCGAGCTGTTGGGGGCGCTGCAAACTACGCTGGGCGATGTCCATGCTGCGGTGAGCGATTGGCCAGCCATGCAGGCAGCGATGGCCACCGATGCCACACGGGCCGGAGCGGTGTCACCCGAAGCGGGGGCGCTGCTCGGCTGGTTGGGGGGCGGTATGCTGACCCAGCTTGGTCATATGACGCGCCGCCGCGATCGCAGCAACGAAGCACGGCTCGGCATCTGCCGCGCTTCGGCGGATGAGCTGCTGGCCGAAGCATCCTACAATCGCGCGTTCAAATGGTTCGACCGGCACGAAGCGGCGGGCACGCCCCAGCCGCTGCTGGCCATCAAATCCAACGTCCACGCCCGCGTCCACCGCGCCAGCCCGCTCGACCTGTTCATTGTCCCGGTGCGCGAAGGTGGCCGCATCGATGCGCTGTCGATCCACGCCGGGCTATGGACCAGCGCCGCTTTGAACGAGCGTCCGCTGGAAGTGCCGGTGCTGCGCGCCATGGTGCAGGACATGACCGCGCAGCTTGGCTTCGATCCGGCGGGGCACAATGGCAAGGCGCTGGTGCACGCCTTCAGCTCTCTGCCAAATGACCTGCTGACCGCCTTCGATCCGGCCCGCGTGACCGATCTGGTGACGGCCAAGATGGCGCTCATCGACCGTCCGCGCCCGCGCCTCATCATGGTGCGATCCACGCTGGAGCGGCACGTTTTCGCCTTCGTCTGGCTGCCGCGCGATCAGCTTTCCACTGATGTGCGCCTGCAAATCCAGGCGATGTTGTTGGGCACGCCCGGTGCGGCGCTGCTGGACTGGAGCCTTGAAGTTGAAAGCAGTTCGCTGGCGCTGCTGCGCTTCCTGATCGATGTGCGCGCCTGCGACGATGTGCCCGATGATGCCGCGATCGAAGCGCAGCTGGTCGAACTGCTGCGCGGCTGGAACGAGGCGGTCGCCACGCATTTGGCCGCCACCGAGGAAGAAGGCCGCGCCGCCGCGCTGGCCGCCCGCTATGCTCCCGCTTTTCCGACCGGTTACCGGCTGACCTATGGCGCGCACGAAGCCGCGCTCGACATTGCCAAGCTGCGCACACTGGCGGTGGCTGAAGGCGATGCGAACCGTGATACCCGCGCGGTGCGCCTCTACCGCCTGAACGCCGACGGCGTGGATACGCTGCGCCTGAAGGTCTATATCACCAAGGGTGCGCTTGCCCTGTCAGACGCCGTGCCAGCGCTGGAGAATTTCGGGTTCCGCGTGCTGGCCGAAGTGCCGACCTACCTGACGGACGCGGCGCTCGGCTCGATCCATGATTTTATCCTGACCCTGCCCGCCGGGCGCGACGCGGGCGCGCTGCTGGACCGTTCCAGCCTGATCGAAGACGCGATTGCCGACGTGCTGAATGGCGCGGCGGAGGATGATCCCTTCAACCGCCTGATACCCGCCGCCGGCTTGCTGCCGCGCGAAGCGAACTGGATGCGCGCGATCTATCGCTATCTGCGCCAGACCGGGGTCAGCTATACGATCTACACCGTGGTCGATGCGCTGGTCGCCGCGCCCCAGGTGACCGCGGCGATGATCGCGCTGTTCGAAGCGTGCCATGATCCGGCCTTTGCGGGCAACCGCGATGACGCCGCCACCGCTGCCGGGGCTGATTTCACGCGCGGTCTGGCGAAAGTCACCGCGATCAATGACGACCGCCTGCTGCGGCTGTACCGCGCGGTGCTGGGGGCGGTGCTGCGCACCAATGCCTTTGCCCCAGCTGCAGCCGAGGCGCTGGCCTTCAAGATCGATTCGTCGCTGGTGCCGAACTTGCCCAAGCCGGTGCCATGGCGCGAAATCTTCGTCTATTCGCGGCGGGTTGAAGGTATCCACCTGCGTTCCGGTGCGGTGGCGCGCGGCGGTCTGCGCTGGTCCGACCGGCGCGACGATTTCCGCACCGAAGTGCTCGGATTGATGAAGGCGCAGCGCGTGAAGAACGCGGTGATCGTGCCAACGGGGGCCAAGGGCGGGTTTTATCCCAAGCAGCTCCCCTCGCCCGCCATCGACCGTGAAGGCTGGGCGGCGGAGGGCAGGGCCGCCTACGAAATCTTCATCCGCACGCTGCTGTCGATCACCGATAACATCGCAGACGGCCGGGTGGTCCATCCCGCAGCGGTGCAGGTGCTGGACGGCGAAGACCCCTATTTCGTGGTCGCCGCGGACAAGGGTACGGCAACTTTCTCGGACATCGCCAACGGCATCGCGCAAGGCCGCGATTTCTGGCTGGACGATGCCTTCGCCAGCGGCGGCTCCAACGGATACGACCACAAGGCAATGGGCATCACCGCGCGCGGCGCATGGGTGAGCGTGCAGCGCCACTTCCGCGAAATGGGGATCGACGTTCAGACCCAGCCCGTTACCGTTGCCGGCTGCGGCGACATGTCGGGTGATGTGTTTGGCAACGGGATGCTGCTGTCCAAGGCGCTGAAACTGGTCGCCGCTTTTGATCATCGGCACATCTTCATCGACCCCAACCCTGATCCGGCGGCCAGCTGGAAAGAACGCGCGCGGTTATTCCAGCTCCCCCGGTCAAGCTGGGACGATTACGACAAGGCGCTGATTTCCGCAGGCGGCGGCGTGTTTCCGCGCAGCGCCAAATCGATCACGCTGCCCGCCGAGGCGCGCGACGTGCTGGGCATCGACGGCAGCGAAATCGAGCCCGAGGCGCTGATCAGCGCAATCTTGCGCGCGCCGGTTGACCTGATGTGGTTCGGCGGGATCGGCACCTATGTGAAAGCGCCGCAGGAAAACCACATCCAGGTGGGCGATCCGGCCAATGACGGGTTGCGCGTCGATGCCACCGACGTGCGCGCCCGCGTGATCGGCGAAGGCGCGAACCTTGGTGTGACGCAGGCTGCGCGTATCGCGTTCTCGCTGAATGGTGGCCGTATCAACACCGACTTCATCGACAATTCGGCGGGCGTCGATTGTTCGGATAACGAAGTAAACATCAAGATCGCGCTGGCCGCCGCCACCGCCAGCGGGAAGCTGTCGAAGGAAAACCGCAACACGCTTCTCGCCGCGATGACCGATGAGGTCGCGGGGCTGGTGCTGGAAGACAACCGCTTGCAGGCGCTTGCCTTGTCCGTCACGGAAAGCGGCGGCGCGGCGGCGACGGGGGCCTATGTGCGCCTGATTGAGCGGCTCGAGGAAGTCGGCGATTTCGACCGCCGTACAGAAGGGCTGGCCGACGGCGAAGTGCTGCTGCGCCGTGCGGCAGACGGACAGGGGCTGACCCGGCCCGAACTCGCCGTGCTGCTGTCCTCGGCCAAGCTGGCGCTTCAGGACGCCATCGAAGACAGCGCGCTGCCCGATGATCCCGTGCTGGAACCGGTTCTGCTGGCCCGTTTCCCCGCGCCGATGCGGAAGGACTTCTCCGACGAAATCCGCGGCCACCGGCTGCGGCGTGAGATGATCGCCACCAGCCTGTCGAACCGCATCGTCAACCGGCTCGGCATGGTGCACCCCTTCGAACTCGCGGAAGAAGAAGGCGTCGGCCTTGCCGAGGTTGCGGCGGCTTTCGTGGTGGCTGAACGCCTGTTCGGGCTGGAGCCGCTGTGGCGGGAACTGGACGAGGCGGCGCTGCCGGAAACGGTGCGGCTGGTGCTGTTTGACCGGCTGGCCGCGGCGGTCGGCAACCTGATGAGTGATGTGCTGCGCACCGCTTCGGGCAAAGTTGCCGCCGGTGCCATGATTGGCGCGCTGGCTGAAGGTGTCACCGCGCTCGTCGCAGGTCGTGAGGAACTGCTCACCGAAGAACCGCGCGCCCGTTCCAAAGCGCTGCGGCAGGACTTCGTCGCGCTGGGCGCGGCAGAACCGCTCGCGGCACGCGTCGCCAATCTGTTCGATTTTGATGGGGCGGTTGGCCTTGCGCAAAGCGCGCTGGAAGCGAAGATCGATGCCAAGCTGCTCACCCACGCCTTTACCGATATCGGCACCCGACTGGGCCTCGACTGGGCGCAAGGGACAGCCGCTCACATGAGCCCGTCCGACGTGTGGGAGCGCCTGCTGGTGTCCGGTCTCGCCCGTGATTTCCAGCAGATGCGCATCGAATTCCTGCGGCGGCTGATGCGGACCAAGGCGGGCATGAACGATCCGCGCGGCGCCGTGGCCGATTGGGCGCAGCGCAATGCCGGAGGCGTCACCCAGTTCCGGGCAATGATCGCCCGCGCGCAGGCCCGCCCGCCGGTGGGCGCGGCGATGCTGGCCCAGATCGCCAGTCAGGCAAGGAATCTGCTGGAGCGATGACCTGTCTGCAACACAAACGCTAGCTTGACCCTCCGGCTGTTTGCGCCGCATCAAGGGCCGCATTCAGCCGGAAGGGCAAAGGCAGATAATGGTTTCGACAACCCAACACGCAGACGTCGTCATCGTCGGCACCGGCCACGGCGGCGCACAGGCGGCGATTGCCTTGCGCCAGCACGGGCACGAAGGTTCGATCCTGATGATCGGCCGCGACAATGCCCCGCCTTACGAACGCCCGCCGCTGTCCAAGGAATACCTTGCCGGGGACAAGGGTTTCGAGCGGATCATGATCCGGCCCGAGAAATTCTGGGCGGAAAAGGACATTGCCCTGCGGCTGGGCGCAGGCGTGACGGCGATCGATCCGGCCAGACACAGCCTGACCCTGAGCGACGGGGGGAACGTCACCTATCGCAAGCTGATCTGGTCTGGCGGGGGCGATCCGCGCCGCTTGCCGGTGCCCGGCGCGGTGCTGCCGCAGGTCTTCTATGTTCGCGACAAATCTGATGCCGATGCGATGATGCAGACATTGACCGACGGCGCCCGCCGCGCGGTGGTGATCGGCGGCGGCTATATCGGGCTGGAGGCGGCCGCCGTGCTGCGCAAGCTGGGCTGCGAAGTGACGCTGGTCGAAATGCTGCCCCGTCTGCTGGCACGGGTGGCAGGCGAGGAGTTGTCCACCTTCTATGCCGATGAACACCGCAGGCAGGGCGTCGACGTCCGGCTCAACACAGGTGTCCACGCCGTGCTGGGCGAAGATAAGGGCAAGGTCACCGGCGTCAGATTGGACAATGGCGAGGAACTGCCTTGCGACATGGTAGTGGTCGGTATCGGGATCGTCCCCGCAGTCGGCCCGCTGATCGCGGCAGGTGCAGCAGGATCGAACGGAGTGGATGTGGACTTCTGCTGCCGCACCACGCTGGACGATGTCTACGCCATCGGTGACTGCGCGGCCCACGCCAACGCCTTTGCCGATAACGCGGTGATCCGGCTGGAATCGGTGCAGAACGCGCATGACATGGCGGCCACCGTTGCCAAAGCGATCATGGGCGAGAAGGACCCCTATCACGCCCTGCCGTGGTTCTGGTCGAACCAGTATGACCTGAAGCTCCAGACCGCCGGATTAAGCCTTGGCTTCGATCAAACGGTGCTGCGCGGCGATCCGGCGATGCGCAAGTTCACGGTGGTATATCTCAAGGCGGGCAAGCCGATCGCCTTCGACTGTGTCGGCACGATGAAGGATTATGTGCAGGCGCGAAAGCTGTTGGAAAGCGGCGTCGGCAGGATCGATCCGGCGCTGCTGGCCGATCCTGAGGTGGCGCTGAAAGACCTTATCTGAGCCGCGCCAGCGCCCAATGAGCGGCTTCGGCCACCACGGGATCGGGATCGGTGGTCAACGCTGTCACCTGCTCCGCTAGCGCCCGTTCGCCGCTATTGCCTGCCGCATAAAGGCAATTCCGTACGAACCGGTCGCGCCCGATGCGCTTGATCGGGGAGCCGGAAAACAGCGCCCGGAACCCGGCGTCGTCCAGCGCCAGCAATTCCTTGAGGCGCGGCGCGACCAGTTCGGCGCGGGGGAGGAATTCCTTCATCGCCTGCGCTTCGGAAGCGAACTTGTTCCATGGGCACACCGCCAGGCAATCGTCGCAGCCGTAGATGCGATTGCCCAGCGCGGCGCGGAATTCCTCGGCGATCGGGCCTTTGTGTTCGATGGTGAGGTACGAAATGCACCGCCTTGCGTCCAACCGGTATGGCGCGGGGAAGGCGTTGGTGGGGCAGGCGTCCACGCACGCGCGGCACGAACCGCATTGATCGCGGTGCGGCTCTGCCGGGGCGAGGTCCAAAGTCGTGTAGATTGCGCCCAGAAACAGCCAGCTTCCGTGGGTGGGGCTTACCAAATTGGTGTGTTTGCCCTGCCAACCGATCCCCGCCGCTTCGCCCAGCGGCTTTTCCATCACCGGCGCGGTGTCGACGAAGACCTTCACACCCGCCCCCGGCACTTCTGCCACCAGCCAGCGGGCCAGCGCCTTCAGCCGCTTTTTGACGACATCGTGATAGTCCTTGCCCTGCGCATAGACCGAAATGCGAGCGTGATCGGGCGAGCCTTCCAGCGCGAGCGGATCATGCGCCGGGGCGTAGCTCATGCCCAAGGCGATGACGCTGCGGGCTTCGGGCCACAGGCCGTCGGGGGAGCGGCGATGTTCGAGCCGCGCTTCCATCCACTCCATCGATCCGTGATGCCCTTCGCCCAGCCATTGCTCAAGCCGGGCGGCGCGCAGCGGGTTGTCCGCCGCGCCTGTGAACCCGCACACGGCAAAGCCCAGCGCCTGTGCCTGTGCGGCGATCCGCGCAGCAAGGTCAGATGTCACCGGGGCATTAACCATGTTCGGAAGGGCTCCCGTTTAATCCTGTCCGCTAACCGCGTAAGCTATGGATATGGCGGTAAGCAATCACACAGCGTCGGGCAATCGGATGAATGGCTTTAGCGCCGCTCCTGTCGATTCACGGCCTCTGGCAATCGAAGCGCGCGGGCTGGTCAAAAGCTTTGATGGAACGCGTGCGGTGGATGGCGTGGACATCTCCGTGCCCGAAGGCGCGATCTACGGGATTTTGGGGCCGAACGGCGCAGGAAAGACCACGACGCTGCGGATGCTGCTGGGCATTATCGATCCCGATGAAGGCGTACGCCGCGTTTTCGGACATGACCGGCCGCACGATATTGGCCGCTTGATCGGCTATCTCCCCGAAGAACGCGGGCTTTACCCGTCGATGAAATGCATCGAGGCGATTGCCTTCATGGGCGCGCTGCGGGGGCTTTCACTGAAAGAAGGCCGCGCGCGGGCGGTTGAACTGCTCGAACGCCACGGTCTTGGCCATGCGGCTGACCGCCAGATCCGCCAGCTTTCAAAGGGCATGGCGCAGACCGTCCAATTGCTTGGAACATTGGTGCACCAGCCTCGGCTGGTTGTGCTGGATGAACCGTTCTCCGGGCTCGACGCGATCAATCAGGGCAAGCTGGAACTGATGATCCGCGCGCTGGCGGATGACGGGGTGACGGTGATTTTCTCGACCCACGTGATCCACCATGCCGAACGCCTGTGCGAAGGCGTGGCGATTATCGCCGGAGGGAAAGTACCCTATGCCGGTTCTGTCGAGGCCGCGCGTGATCGGATTCCGGCGCAGGTGCGGCTGGAAACGCGGGCCCGCGAAGGTGGGTGGCTTGCCGCCCTGCCTGCCGACACCCGCCGCAATGGTGATTTCTTCCATTTCCCGCTGCCCGAAAGCGGGATCGAACCGCTGCTGAAGCACCTCATCGAAGGGGAGGCGGGTATCCTCTCGCTTTCCATTGAACGCGCTGGGCTGCACGATGCCTTCGTTGCCATCGCGGGGGAGGCCGCTGCGCGCCAGCTTGCCGCCGATAACGAAGGAGCCCGCGCATGAGCGATATGATCCGCCCCCGCCTCAGTGCGCTGGAGGCCGCATGGGTGATCGCCCGGCGTGATTTCGTTGCCGTGCTGTTCAGCCGTGCATTTCTGTTCTTCCTCCTCGGCCCGCTGTTCCCTGTGATCGTCGGCGGGTTGGCCGGCAGCATCGGCGGGGAAGTGCAGCGGGAATCGGTGAGTTTTGAAGTCGGCCTTGCCATGAGCGGCGATGACAACGCGGCGATGATCGCCGCGAATGACCGGCTGTCCGGCCAGTTGGGTCCGGCGCTACCCGTGCTGCGCGCTGTGCCCGAAGCAGCGGGCGATGCGGCCTTCGATGCGCGCGCGTTTATGGAAGCGCGTCGCGGTAACTATGCCGCAATCATCACCGGATCGCTCAACGCGCCGCGCCTGGTCGGCACCGAAGGTCAAATCGCGCGCTGGCAGGGGCCGGTGGGCCTGATCGCGGGCCATGCGCTGAGCGTCCAGCCGGCCGCCTTCCCGCAAGTCGCCGCCGAGGCCGTCGCCACCAGTGCGGCATCGGAACGCACCAGCCGCATCCAGACCGCGCAGATCGCGCAGATGGTGTTGTTCCTGCTGACGATGTTGCTGGCCGGGATGGTGCTGTCCAATCTGGTCGAGGAAAAAGCGAACAAGATCATCGAAATCCTCGCTGCGGCAATCCCGATGGACGCGGTGTTCATGGGCAAGCTGTTCGCGATGCTTGCCGTGTCGTTCGTTGGCATTGCGGTGTGGGGCTTGGTGGCTTTCGGCCTGTGGGCGGCGGGCGGCGATGCGATCACGCAGGTCACGGGGTTTGATCCTGCGCGCCTGCCTGCGCCCGCCGTGGGCTGGCCGGTGTTCGCCATGCTGGGCGTCATCTACTTCGCGATGGCTTACCTGCTGCTGGGCGCGCTGTTCCTGACCATCGGTTCGATGGCGAGCTCAGTGCGCGAAGTGCAGACCCTGTCCATGCCGGTCACCATGCTGCAACTGATGGTGTTTTTCCTGGCCGCCTATACCATCAAGCAGCCGGGTTCCGCGCTGGAGATGGCAGCGGTTGCCTTCCCGCTGTCATCGCCGTTTGCGATGCTGGCGCGCGCGGCGCTGGAACCGGAGCTTTGGACTCATGCGCTGGCCTTGGCCTGGCAGGCGCTTGCCGTGCTGGCGCTGGTCAAGGGCGGGTCGATGCTGTTTCGCAAGCGGGTGATGAAATCGGGCGGGGCTGGACGCGACAAGAGCCGCAAGGGCAATAGCGTCTCGGTATAACCAGTCTTCAATCGCAACCAATATTGACATTGTTGTAAGTTAAGGCAGATTGCGACTCGGATGGAGCGGCCCATGCCAGAGGCTGCCCGACGGGAGAGACAGACATGGCCACCATCGCCCCTCCGCAGCGCCCGCAAGTGCGCCGCGAGCCTTCTTCTTACGATGCGCTGAAAGCCCATTTCGCCAGCCACCCCGAAGAACGCCTGAAGCATGTCCACCCGTGGGATGTCAGCCGGTCCGACATCTATTCCGAAGATCGCTGGCAGCCGGTCTTCGCCGAAATGCGCAAGGCAGGCCAGCTGCACTGGATCCCGGAAAGCCCGTTCGGCCCCTATTGGGCAGTGGTCGGCCACAAGGCGATCCAGCACATCGAGGCCCTGCCCGAAACCTTCTCGTCAAGCTGGGAGCATGGCGGGATCACGATCTTGAACCGTCTCAGCGAGGAAGAGCTGGCTGCCAGCAACATCGAACGGCGCGAACTGCCGATGTTCATCGCCATGGACCGCCCGCAGCACACCGGCCAGCGCCGCACGGTCGCGCCGAAGTTCACCCCCAGCGCGGTGGTCGACATGGAGGCCGAAATCCGCGCCCGCACGGGCGAAGTGCTCGACCGGCTGCCGCGCGGCGAGGTGTTCGACTGGGTCGACACGGTCTCGATTGAGCTCACCACCGGGATGCTGGCGATCCTGTTCGGCTTCCCTTGGGAAGACCGCAGGTTGCTGACCTTCTGGTCCGACTGGGCGGGCGATACCGAGCTTGGCGCTGTGCGCGCGCTGGACGAGACCCGCTGGGGCATCCTTCAGGAAATGGCGGCCTATTTCCAGACGCTCTGGATCGAACGCACGATGGACAAGGAACCGGGCAATGATCTCATCTCGATGATGATCCACTCGCCCGCGATGAACCAGATGAGCCCGGAAGAATTCATGGGCAATCTGGTGCTGCTGATCGTCGGCGGGAACGACACCACCCGCAACACCATGAGCGGCATCATCCACGCGCTCGACAAGTTCCCCGATCAGCGCAAGCGTTACGAGGAAAGCCCCGAACTCATCTCCAACGCGGTGCAGGAAATCCTGCGGATGCAGGTGCCGCTCGCCCATATGCGCCGCACCTGCACCGAAGATACCGAAGTGTTCGGGCAGCAGATCAAGGCGGGCGACAAGGTGGTGCTGTGGTACATCAGCGCCAACCGCGACGAGGAAGTGTTCGAGGATGCCGACAAGCTCGACATCACCCGCGACAATGCCCGCCGCCACCTTGCCTTCGGTTACGGCATTCACCGCTGCGTGGGTGCGCGGCTGGCTGAATTGCAATTGAAGGTGCTGCTGGAAGAAATGCACAAGCGCCGGATGCGCGTCCACGTGGCGGGCGATGTGGAACGGGTGCGGGCGAACTTCGTCCACGGTTTCCGCAAGCTTGAGGTGGAGATCACCACGTTCTGACGCGCGTTGGCGCGGGGCCGTGTGAAACTCTGGGCGCGTTCCGGGCGTATTAAGCTGGGACCGCCCATTCCTGTGAACATGGAAAACCCCCGATGCGCCTGCCGCTGATCGATCGCCGCCGACTTCTCGCATTTGGTGCGGCGCTGCCATTTCTGGGCGCCTGCAGCGCCGCTCCGGCCGAAGCGAAAAGCTTCCCCAAGGGCAAGACCGACGCGCAATGGCGCAAGCTGCTGACGCGCGACCAGTTCTACGTGCTGCGCGAAGCGGGGACGGAACGCGCCTTCACCTCGCCGCTCGACCGGGAAAAGCGCAAGGGCACCTTTGTGTGTGCTGGCTGCGCCAACCCGCTTTATGCCTCGGTGCATAAATTCGACAGCGGCACCGGATGGCCCAGTTTCTGGCAGGCGGTCGACAAGAGCGCGGTCGGTACGTCCACCGACTACCTGATCGGCTATCCCCGCACCGAAGTGCACTGCGCCGATTGCGGCGGGCATCTGGGACACATCTTCGCAGACGGCCCCAAACCGACCGGCAAGCGTCACTGCATCAACGGAGTTGCGATGAAATTCGTCCCGGCCTGACAGCGGGAGGACGCTTACCCTTCAAGCAGCGCCGGCGCCTGAAGCTGCGCCGCCAGCTGGGCGAATTCCCCCAGCGCAAAGGTATCGTCAAACACCACACCATATTCGCGGTCACGCCGCCAGCGCACCTTGGCACGCACTTCGCGCGGTTTGCCGGACAGGTCGGGGATGGCGAGCCGCACGGTCTGGTCGATTGCCAGCATCCGGTCACAGGTCAGACGCGCACCCTGTTGTGACAGGTTTTCGACCACCGCTTCGCAATTGCCGCTGATGGTGAGCAAAGTTACCGGGAAGCACACTGCCAGCCGCAGGCCGCGCTTGGGATATTCGGTCGATTCGTTGACCAGCATCACAACCTCGACCGGCGACGCAAAGGTGAACCCGGCTTCGTTGTCACGCTGCCACACGCGGGCAATTTCGTAGACTGCGCCAGCGGGCATATGCAGCGCGAATTCCCGGCACGATGGCAAGGCGTGAAACAGGCGGACGCTGACCCCGGTTTCGGATACGTCGCGTATAACGCAGACAAATTCGCCTTGTGCCGATACCAGCTTGGCCGCGCGGATCAGCAGCGTGAAGCGGGGCGCGGCGCGCTGCTCGGTGCCCACCGTTTCGGGTGTCGGTTCCAGACGTGCGGAAGGCGTCGCGGTATCCATGCCATGTTGCCCCAATCCGACAGCCCCAGATGCTGGCACTGGCGAGACGTGCAGAGAGAGCGAAACTGCCCCATGCTTCCCATTGGGGGATAGGTTCGAGGCGTTAAGAGGGCGCTAATCCCGACCCACGGTTCAGCGCGATTTGCGGGGGGCAAGACCATGTCGGAACAACACGCTTCAACGCCTTCAGCTTCTGCGCCGTCGCAGGCTGGGCCAGTTCCGCCTGTAGCGGAAAGGATTAAGGTTCGACGAAAAACGCGGGAATGGTCTGACCTTCCGCGATGCACGCGAGCATCCGATCCGCCGCCGCCAGAGCCTCGCCGATCGTGACATCCATGTCGAGATAGCGATATGATCCGAGCCGCCCGACGAACGATACGCCGTCGGTCGCGTTTGCGCGCTCCACATACCGGCGCAACATCGCTTCCTCGTCGACTTGCCGGATTGGGTAATACGGCACGTCGCCAGGCTCGCAGAACCGGCTGAACTCCCGGTAACAGACCGTTCGCTCATGGCTTTCCGCCTCCCAGGGCGCGAAATGCTTGTGCTCAGTTATGCGCGTGAACCGCACGTCCTCGTCGCAATAGTTGATCACCGCGCTGCCCTGGTAATCGCCATCGGCCTCGAACCGCTCGAAATCGAGGGTGCGATAGCCGAGCCGGCCTTCGGCGTAATCGAAATAGCGGTCGATCGGACCGCTGTAGATGACGTGGGCAAAGCTTTCGTTCAGGTCCTCGAAGCGGGTGCCGAGCCGGAGTTCAATGCCGGGCAGATCCAGGATCTTCGCGACCACGGCGGTATAGCCGTCCTTGGGCATCGCTTGATGCGGGTGGGCGAAGTAGCTGTCGTCATAGTTGAAGCGCAGTGGCAGGCGCTTCAGGATGCTGGCGGGTAGGTTGGTCGGCTCCACCCCCCACTGCTTGCGCGTGTAGCCGCGGAAGAACGCCTCGTAGAGTTCGCGGCCAACCAGATTGAGCCCCTGCTCCTCGAAATTCTTCGGGTTCTGAGTCGGTGTGGTCTTCTGCGCGACGAAGGCACGCGCTTCGGCCGGGGACATGGTTTTTCCGAAGAACTGGTTGATGGTCATCAGATTGACGGGAAGCGAGAAAACGCGGTCGCCCACCATCGCTTGCACCCGGTGGCGGTAAGGGATCCATTCGCCGAATTGCTGAACGTAGTTCCACACACGCTCGTCGGCGGTGTGGAAAATATGGGGCCCATAGACATGGACCATTACCCCGGTGCTGGCGTCGCGAGCGGTGTGACAATTGCCCGCAACGCTCCCGCGCTCGTCGATGATCAGTACCTTGTGGCCGCCCTCCGCAAGCCTTCGACCGATGACGGCGCCGGAAAAGCCGGCACCAACGATGCAATAACGCATGATTTACCTCCAGGATCAGCGTTGCGCGGCGAACGCCCGATCGAACACGGCGAGCAATCGCTCGATGAAGGCAACCGAGTCGTACCGACGTTCGAGAAAGGTCTGCTGCGCCCGCTCGGCCTTGGCACGCGCTTCGGCCGGGTCCGCCAGGCATGCCCGTGTCGCCTCGATCAGGGTTTTGAACTGGCAATCGTCCCCGTAGTACCAGACCTCGTCGGCGGTGAAGTAGTCGTCCAGCCCCCCCTGCCGACCACAGACAACTGGCACACCTCTGGCCACAGCCTCTAGCAGAACGGTTATACCCGAAGCATGGAAGTTGGGCAGCAACGGCAGCACGATCAGCGAAGCCTGACCGTAGAGCGCGTTCGTCTCGGTCACACCGTTCGTGGGCCGGACCTCGACATTGCTCAGTCCGGCCAGGTCCACCGCTGGATTTTGGGAGGCCACGCGAAACCGCATCTGCGGCATGGCGATCGCTATCTCCACCACTGCCTCCCAGTCACGAGCTCGATCGGTCCCGATAGAGGCTATCAGGTCGCCGCTGCGCTCGACCGGCGGGGTGACAGGAAAAGACTCGACCGAGATGCCATACGGCACATAGCTGACGTCGCCGATCCCGAGGGCTCTGCCCGCCGCCGCGTTGGGGGTTGCGTTGCACGTGTGCAGGTCGACCCGGGCCCACGCCCAGCGCGCAAACAGACGCTGCCATACAGGCCTCTTGGAGAACTCGAAGAAGAGCCAGAGAACATTGCCCTGCAGCACCGGTCCGCGCGCTCCGATCAGGCGCAGAACCGCAGCCGCAGCGAGGTAGTCGCGTTCGGTGTGCGTTAAGATCGCGTCCGCCGCCGCAAGCTCGGTGCGATGCACCCAGGCATGCCAGAAGTTACAGCCCAGGACCTTTCGAACGATCCGTTCTGACAACCCTAAGGCCCGGCCGCGGGTGAACGTCACATCATGGCCGAAACGCGCAACATGCCCGAAGCCCCACGGTGAACTGTCCGCAGAAAGTCCCGCCCGGAATCTCTGTTCATAGTGAGGCGCGTCGAATTCGGGTGGCAGAAAAGCGAGGAATTTGGCCATCGATAAGCTACTTTGACATGTCCATCATGGACCTGAACCGTCGCCAGCGAAAGCGGCCACACATTGGTGGCATGAGTATTCCGGCCAACGGAAAATAGCCAGAGTTAACAAACGAAACTAAAGTAAAATGGTTTGCGCTGAGCATGCCTGCCGTTGAGAAACACTCCCCAAGGCACTACAAAATTAGCCTGTCTCGGTGTCGCGTGCCCCGAACGGCGTGGCGATTGATCGAGAAATGGGGGAATTGCGTGGTACGGGCGGCGGGACTCGAACCCGCACGAGCAAAGCTCAGGGGATTTTAAGTCCCCGGCGTCTACCATTCCGCCACGCCCGCATGACTCGGCCCTTGCCACAGATCGCGGCCCGTTGACCAGAGCTTGCCAGCAATGGCATGGTGCCGGTCGGCACGAGCGCCAGCGGCCGCACGGAACGGCTGATCCATCTGGTGTCGGCACGCCGGGCCGTACGCGCACGGCTCCCATGCCCGGGCTCGCCTATGACGAAACCCGGACGCTGGCGGCGTGACGGATTAAGAGCGCCCCCGCTCTTAATCCCGACGCAGACGCAGCCTTATGGGTTCAGGCGTTCGCGGATTTCTTTGCCGGCCTTGAAATAGGGCACGCGCTTTTCGGGCACAGCCACTGTTTCGCCGGTACGCGGATTGCGTCCGCTGCGCGCATCGCGCTCACGCGTCGAAAACGCACCGAAGCCGCGCAGTTCAACACGGCCGCCTTCGGCCAGGCGCTGAGCAATTTCGTCGAAGAAAATGTCTACGACCTGCTCGATCTCGTCGGCGCGAAGGTCGGGATTGTCTTTGTGCAGTTCCTGCAACAACTCGGATCTGATCATTGCGATCTCCCGGCGTCCATGGTCGGCCTCGCCGCCATACCACGCCGTAATTGCGGGTTACCCCGTCGTTTCCTCAATTCGCCTCCGACCCGTGAGGCGCCCCCTTTAATCGCAGCGCGGGTGCATATGCAATCCCGCTGTCTGCAATTGTATGCAGAGTGTTAGACTGCGGGAATCCGCGAATAAACACTCGTGTAAGTTGTAGGACGGTCAGGACGCGAGCGCAAGGTCTGCCGGATCAAGGCCCAGCCGCGTCATGCGGCTGCGGATCTCGGGCCATTCTTGGCGCAGAAAGGCATCGCGTTCGGCCGCGCGCAGGCGTTCGGCAGCGCCGCGTACAACATACATGCCAACGCCGCGCTGCACTTCGACGAGGCCATCGTTCTGGAATTGCTGATACGCCTTGGCCACGGTGAGCGGATTGGCCCCCTGTTCTGACGCCAGTGCCCGTACGGAGGGCAGCATCGCGCCTTCCGCGTAGACGCCGTCAATGATCGCTGCGGCGATCTGATCGCGCAGTTTGAGATAGACGGGCCTTGAGGAGCCTGGGCGGTGGGGGTTCATGGTAATGGCTGTCCCTTGCTGGGTGCATCAGTGCCATAATACAGCCATGCGGTCAAGTTTGCAGCAGCCACTTGTGGAGGCCGGATGGGGAGGTGGGGCGGGAAGTCGGCATCGCGCGTGAGCGCGATCATAACAAGCGCACGCAACAAAAGCTTCACATGCGCGAGGCACGCGCTAGGGTGCGCCCCCATGGGACCGCGCCTCGGGATGGCGCGCACAAGGGATATCCGTTCACATGGCTACAGCTGAGCTTCCGCACGGGGATAGCGCCGGGACTTTCCTCGGCCACCCCAAGGGTCTGTTCGTCCTTTTCTTCGCCGAGATGTGGGAGCGTTTTTCCTACTACGGGATGCGGGCGCTGCTGATCTTCTATCTGACGCAGCATTGGCTGTTCTCCGACAGCCAGGCAGGCGTGATCTACGGCGCCTACACCGCGCTGGTTTACATCACCCCCGTGCTGGGCGGATATCTGGCGGACAGATATCTCGGGCAGCGCAAGGCCGTCACCTATGGTGCGATCTTGCTGACCTTCGGCCACTTCCTGATGGGGTTTGAAGGCAATGGCGGACAGGACGCCTCCACGCTCAACATCTTCTGGCTGGCGCTGGCCTTCATCATTGTCGGCTCGGGCTTCCTCAAGGCGAACATCTCGGTGATTGTCGGGCAGCTTTACCCGCGCACCGATGTGCGGCGCGACGGGGCCTACACCATCTTCTACATGGGGATTAACCTGGGCGCCGCACTCGGCTCGTTGCTGTGCGGTTATCTTGGCCAGACCTATGGCTGGGCTTACGGCTTCGGCGCGGCAGGCTTCGGGATGTTGCTGGGCCTGATCGTGTTCACCTGGGGCAAGCCGTTGCTGCTGGGCCGGGGTGAACCGCCTGCAGGCCTGACCAAGGGGCTTGAATGGGGTCTTTATGTGGTCGGCCTTGGGGCTGTGATTGCGTGCTGGTGGATGGTGCAGAACCAGTCGGTGGTCGGTACGCTGCTTGGCCTCGCTGGCGCGGCGCTGGTGGCCTACGTGCTGTTCACGGCGGTCGTGAAGCTGGAGCCGCATGACCGGGACCGGATCTTTGCCGCGATGTTTCTGATCCTCGGCTCGATCCTGTTCTGGGCGCTGTTTGAACAGGCGGGCTCTTCGCTCAACCTCTACACCGATCGCCATGTCGATCGCGGGCTGCTCGGTTTCGAGGTGCCTGCTTCGATGTTCCAGTCCGTCAACGCGATCTATATCGTGCTGCTTGCCCCGCTGTTCGCGACGCTGTGGACGTGGTTGGGGCGGCGCGGGCTTGAGCCTTCGGCGCCTGCCAAGTTCGGCCTTGCGCTGATGCAGCTGGGTGCGGGCTTCCTGGTGCTGGTAGCGGGTGCGGCAACGGGCGAGATGACCCCGGTGCTGTTCATCTTCCTGATCTACCTGCTGCACACCACGGGCGAGCTGTGCCTCAGCCCGGTCGGCCTGTCGGCGATGAACCGTCTGGCGCCTGCCAACATGGCTTCACTGATCATGGGTACCTGGTTCTTCGCTTCGGCCACCGGCAACTTTGCTGCAGGCCTGATCGCTTCGGCAACCGGTTCGGAAGCGGCCTCGGGTGAGGGCGCGGCCAAGGAAACCGTGCTCGGCGTGTATAACCAGATCGGCTGGGTGGCGATTGCAGTCGGCGTCGGCGTGCTGTTGGTCAGCCCGCTGATCAAGAAGCTGATGCACCTCGACACCCTGCGTGACGATGCCGACAAGCAGGACGGCGCGGACGAGGCTTACCCCGTCACCGCCCGCCCGGCCGAGTAACGCCCGAGTAACGCCCGAGTAACTGGGGCCGGACGCGAAAGTCGATAAACAACATGGACACCCTCCCTTTTCCCCGTCACATCTGGCTGCGGGGAAAAGGGAAGGGAATGTAATGTTATCACATACTTCGCTGCGAGCGCGCTTCGGCGTGCTGGCAACGCTGGCATCCGCAATGGCGCTGTCGGCCTGCGCGACCACCGGCGGCAGCGGCGGTACCGCAAGCGCTTCGGATGGCCCCGCCAAATCGGACAATGTATTCGCCGCCACCAAGGCCGGCGATCCGGTCTTCGCCTCGACCTACAAGCCCTTCCCCAACGTCGCCACCGCGATCCGCGGCGCGACTGTCTATGACGGCAAGGGCGGGAAAATCGAAAACGGCGTCGTGTTCTTCAGCGGCGGCAAGATCACCTCGGTCGGCGGGCCGGACACCCCGATCCCGGCTGACATCGCGGTGTTCGACGGCGCGGGCAAGTTCGTCACCCCCGGCATCATCGACATCCACTCGCACCTTGGCGATTACCCCTCGCCCGGGGTTGAGGCGCACTCGGACGGGAACGAAGCGACCAGCCCGACCACGCCCGAAGTCTGGGCCGAACATTCGGTTTGGCCGCAGGACCCCGGCTTCAGCCGCGCACTTGCCAATGGCGGGGTTACGGCTTTGCAGATTCTCCCCGGATCGGCCAACCTGATGGCCGGACGGTCGGTCACGCTGAAAAACGTGCCGTCGCGCACCATGCAGGGGATGAAGTTTCCCGGCGCGCCCTACAGCATGAAGATGGCCTGCGGGGAAAACCCCAAGCGCGTTTATGGCAGCCGCGGGCGGATGCCTTCGACCCGGATGGGCAACATCGCCGTCAACCGCGAAACCTGGCTGGCCGCCATCGATTACGCCAATGATCCCAAGGCGAAGCGCGATTTGGCCAAGGAAACGCTGGTCGGCGTGTTGAAGGGTGAAATCCTGATCCAGAACCATTGCTACCGCGCCGACGAAATGGCGCTGGTGCTCGATATGGCGAAGGAAATGGGCTACAAGGTCGCCGCTTTCCACCACGCGGTCGAGGCCTACAAGATCGGCGATCTGCTGCGCGAAAATGACGTGTGCAGCGCGATCTGGGCCGATTGGTATGGCTTCAAGATGGAAAGCTACGACGGGATCATGGAGAACGCGGCATTCCTGCAACGCGAAGGCGCCTGCGTGGTGATCCACTCCGACGACCAGAACGATATTCAGCGCCTCAACCAGGAAGCCGCCAAGGCGCAAGCCGCCGGCCTCAGGCTCGGCATGGATATTCCCGATGCGACCGTGATCCAGTGGCTCACCCACAACGCCGCCAAGGCCATGGGCATCGCCGATCTGACCGGCAGCCTTGAAGCGGGCAAGATGGCCGATGTGGTGCTGTGGAACGGCGATCCGCTGAGCGTCTATTCCCGTCCCGAAAAGGTGTGGATCGACGGCGCGCTGATGTTCGACGCGATGAACCCCAAGACGCGGCCCGTCAGCGATTTCGAGCTTGGCCAGCCGGGCGAAGGAGATGTGAAATGAACGGCGCATCGAAAACGCCGCGTCTGCGGCCCCTCGGCGCTTTGGGCATAGCACTTTCACTGGCCGGAGCCTTCGTCGGCTACAAGGCCAGCGCGCAGGATGTGACCATCACCAACGCCCGCCTTGTGCTGGGTGACGGAAGCGAGCCTGTCGAGGGTGGCACGGTGGTCGTGCGCGGCGGGAATGTGGTCTATGCCGGGGCTGCCAGCGGCGCGCCGGCTGGGGGCGCGGCGATTGACGCGAAGGGCGCCTGGGTTACCCCCGGCATCTTCGCCACTGTCACCATGCTTGGTCTGGCGGATGTTACGGCGGTGGACGAAACCAACGACATCACCGCACGCGAAACGCCGTTCAGCGCAGCGCTGGATGCGGCAACCGCGATCAATCCGACCTCGCAGCATATCCTGGTCCACCGCGCTGCCGGGATCACCCGCGCGGCCACAACGATGCTGCCCGCAGGATCGATCTTCGCAGGCCAAGGCGCGATCATCGATCTGGATGGCGATGCCAAGCCGGTGATGCAGGCGCGTGCGTTCCAGATGATCAACCTTGGCGAAGGCGGGGCAGACCGCGCAGGCGGATCACGCGCGGCGGCCCATGCCCTGCTGCGTGCTGCCTTGCGGGAGGCGCAGGCGTTGGTCGGCAAAAACGGCATCCCTGAAACGACCGAGATCGGCAAGGATGACGAAGTGCTGCTCACTCGCTTCGATGCCGAGGCGCTGGTGCCGGTGGTGACGGGGCGGCAGAAGCTGTATGTCGCGGTGGACCGGATGGCCGATATCCGCGCTGTGCTGGGGCTGAAGGCGGAATATCCGAAGCTCGATCTGGTGCTGGTCGGCGCGACCGAAGGCTGGCTGGTCGCCAATGACATCGCCGCTGCGGGCGTGCCGGTGATTGCCAACGGCCTGATCGACCTGCCCGAAACTTTCGAGCAGTTGGGCGCCACCCAAAGCAATGCCGGGCGCATGGCGCGTGCCGGGGTGAAGGTCGCGATCAATGCCTCGTCCCTGCGGGACCCGCGTCGTTTGCAGCAGGTGGCGGGCAACCTTGTCGCGCTGACCAAGATGCCCGGCGCGAGCGGCATGGACTGGGGCAAAGCGTTTGCCGCGATCAGCTCCGTCCCCGCCGAAATCAGCGGCATGGGCGGCAAGGCGGGCGTGCTGAAAGCGGGCGCGCTGGGCGATGTGGTGATGTGGACCGACGATCCGCTTGAGGCGGGCAGCGTCCCGACGCGGGTGTTCATTGGCGGTGTCGAACAGGACCTCACCAACCACCAGACCCGCCTGCGCGATCGCTACATCGACCTTGATGAAAGCGACCGGCCCAAGGCGTACGACTGGTGATGCGGGCGCTGTCAAAGCCCTTCGCCGCCGCCGTGATCGGATCGCTGCTGCTGGCCGTGCCGCCAGCTTACGCGCAGGACGGGCAGCCCGCAGCAAAGGGCACCCCCGACGCGCAAAGCCCGGCCTGGCATTCGCAGCAGCAGATGTATCTGCTCGGCCTGACGGCAGCGGACGGGTGGCATTTTGCCAAAGGCGGGGTGCGCTGGCGCTGGATCAAATATCTCGCCTCAGACCGCAAGCCGACCGTGGCCGATGTCATCACCGTCCATTATGAAGGGCGGTTGCTCGACGGAACGGTGTTCGACAGCTCTTATGCGCGCGGCGCGCCAGCAACTTTCCCGCTGGGCCGGCTGGTCGAAGGGTGGCAGCGCGCCATCCCGCAGATGGGTGTGGGCGAGATTATCGAAATCGCGATCCCCGCAGACCTTGCTTACGGGCCGGTCGGGCGGGGACCGATCCCCGGCAACGCGACGCTGGTTTTCAAGGTGGAACTGATCGACATCGAAGACTAAGATCTCCCCTTGCTTTGAGGGTGGGGTTATGAACGAAGCGTTGTGGATTCTGGTCGCGGCGAATGTCGCATTCGTCGGCACGCATTTCGCCATGTCGCACCCGCTGCGTGCGCCGCTGGTCAAAGCATTGGGGGCGGGCGGGTTCCAGATCGCCTATACTCTGGTCAGCTTCGCGACGCTGGCGTGGGTATATTTCGCCTTCATCGCCGCGCCGCCTGCCGACCTGCCGGGTTCGGGCAACATCGGCTGGATCGCGGCGACGATCATCACGTTGCCCGCGATGATCCTGCTGGCGGGGTCCTTCATCGGCAATCCGGCACTGCCGACCCCGATGGCCGAGGCACAGGCCCGCGCTGAACCGAAAGGCGTGTTCCGCGTCACCCGCCACCCGATGATGTGGGGGATCGGGCTGTGGGCGATTTCGCACATGGCGCTGTTCTGGAGCATCCGCACGATGGTCACCGCGCTGGCAATGGGCGTGCTCGCGCTGGTTGGCGCAAAGTTGCAGGATGCAAAGAAGGAAGCGCTGATGGGTGAGGCGTGGGGCCAGTGGGAAAGCCGCACGTCCTACTGGCCGCGCTGGGGACAGCTTTTCAGCGTCGGCGCGGTGCCGCTGATCGCGGGCACGGCGCTGTGGCTGGGGGGAAGCTGGCTCCATCTGTGGCGCGCAGGCATTCCCGCCGGGGTGTGGACGTGGCTGGGGTGATTACTCGCCTTTGAACACCGCCGCGCGCTTCTCGATCAGCGCGGCGACGCCTTCCGCGTGATCGGCGGTGGTGTGCATCATGGCCTGCGTGTTGGCCGCAAGTTCCAGGGCGGTGTCGTAACTGGTCTGCTGGCCCTGCCGCAGCAGGTTCTTGGTTTGGCGTAGCGAATGCGGGGGGAGCAGCGCGATCCGGCTGGCAAGCGCGCGCGCTTCGTCCATCAGCGCATCGGGGGCGACCACGCGGCTGACCAGGCCCCAATCCTTCGCGGTGGCCGCGTCGATCACATCGCCGGTGTAGAACAGTTCCGCTGCGCGGCTCATCCCGATCACGCGGGGAAGGATCCACGTGCCACCATCGCCGGGGATGATCCCGAGCTTCAGGAAGGTCACGCCGAATTTGGCGGATTCGCTGGCGATGCGGATATCGGCGAGGCAGGCGACATCGCAGCCAAGCCCGATCGCAGGGCCGTTGACCGCTGCGATCACGGGCACGCGGATGCCGTACAAGGCGCGCAGCATCAGGTGGATATTGTCGCGGTAGCCATCGGAAATCGCGGGCGTCGTGCCGCCAAAGGTGCCGGTCTTGTCGCGCATCGCCTTCACATCGCCGCCCGCGCTAAAGGCGCGGCCCGCGCCGGTCAGGATCACCACGCGGCATTCCATGTCGCGGTTGATCGCGTTTGCCACCCGCACAAACTCGTCCCCGTCGCCCGCCGCGCCCAGTGGGTTCATGCTCTCCGCCCGATCCAGCGTGAGGATGGTGACAGGGCCTTCTTTGGTGATCTGGATCAGGGATGTGGTCGTCATTGGGGTGTACCTTGCGCCTTGCGGGAGGATCGTTCAGGTTGCGTATAGAGCCGCTGCGTAAAGGGCAAGAATGACGCAGACAAGCGGGAGCCCCTGTGTGACAGGCACAGCGAAAGGATAACAATGCCCACCCTCGCCATGTTTGCCACTTCGCCTTCTCTCCTGAGCGCCGCGCTTGCGGCATCGGCCCCGGCTATGCCCGCCCCGCAGCTGGCCATCGCGCCGCTCGAATGGGGCCTTGCCGCGCTTCAGGATGCCGACCCGCGTGCCCCGGCCCCGCCGCCGGACAGCAAAACGGCGGACGGGGAGCCGGTCAATGAAATCGTCGTCGAAGGCGAATATGGCCCACCCAAGGCCGATCCGATGGAGCGCCTCAACGAAGACAGCTACCGGATGACGCAGGCGGTCGATCAGGCGCTGGTCGAACCTGTCGCCTATGCCTATCGCGATGGCCTGCCGCGGCCGGTGCGCGATGGCCTCGGCAATGTCGTGCGCAATCTGGGTGAACCAAGCAACGCTCTGAATTTCCTGCTGCAAGGCAAGATTGGCAAGGCGTTTGAAACGCTGGGGCGGTTGGCGATCAATACGACGATTGGCGTGGGCGGGTTGTTCGATGTGGCGGGCAAGAAGGCGGATCTGCCCTATCGCCGCAACGGCTTTTCCAACACCTTGGGGTTTTACGGCGTCGGGCCGGGGGCGTATCTGTACCTCCCGGTGACCGGCGCGACGAGCGTGCGTGATCTGGCTGGAAGCACGCTGGATCAGTTTTTGCTGCCGATTGCGGTGGGCAAGCCCTTCAACCGAACGGAATATGCGGCGGCCTATTTTCTGGTCAACGGCCTCGACCAGCGGCTGGCCTTTGATGAAGAGATCGCCAGCATCCGCGCCTCCGACGATCCTTACCGCCTGCGCCGCGAAACCTACCTCGCCCAGCGCCGGCGGGATATCGCGGAGCTGAGGGGTGAGCCGATCTCGGAACGGGACCGGCTGTGGCTGGAGGAGCTGGAGGCGTTAAAGGCGGCGCCGGACGCGGCGGCCCCCGCTCCGGAAGCAGCAGAAGCGGCCCCGGTGGAGCCGCCCGCCAATCCCGAAAGCCTGTTGATCACGCAGCCGCGCTAATCCCCCGCGGAGGGGCTAACCGGAGGCGGTTACGCCCGCGCTTCCTCTGCATCGATCCCCGCACTATTGTGCTTCAGCGCCTTTAGCACCGTGTCCACGATCTGGGGGGCGTTCAGCCCGGCCTCATCATACTGCTTCATCGGATCGTCGTGATCGATGAAGGTATCGGGCAGGCGCAGGGTGCGCACCTTCAGCCCGTTGTCGGTCAGACCTTCATCGCTCGCGAAAGTCAGCACGTGCGCGCCGAGGCCGCCGATTGAGCCTTCCTCGACCGTGACGATCACCTCGTGGGTGCGCATAAGCTTTGCAATGAGGTCTTCGTCCAAAGGCTTGGCAAAGCGCAGGTCGGCGACGGTGGTGGACAGCCCCTTGGCCTCCAGCGCGTCGGCGGCCTTCAGCGCTTCGGCCAGGCGTGAGCCCAGCGAGAGGATCGCGACCTTGGTGCCCTCACGGACCAGACGCCCCTTGCCGATTTCCAGCTTCACCGGAACTTCGGGCATCGGAACGCCGGTGCCGTTGCCGCGTGGGTAGCGGAAGGCGATCGGGCCGTCGTCATATTCGGCGGCGGTGTAGGTCATGTGCACCAGCTCCGCCTCGTCCGCGGCGGCCATGACGACCATGTTGGGCAGGGTGGCAAGATAGGTGATGTCAAAGCTGCCTGCGTGCGTCGCCCCATCCGCGCCGACCAGACCGGCGCGGTCGATGGCGAAGCGCACCGGCAGGTTCTGGATGCACACATCATGCACCACCTGATCGTAAGCACGTTGCAGGAAGGTGGAATAGATCGCCGTGAACGGCCGCATCCCTTCAGCAGCCAAACCGGCGGCGAAGGTCACCGCGTGTTGTTCGGCAATGCCCACGTCAAACGTGCGGGTGGGGTGCGCCTTGGCGAATTTGTCCACGCCGGTGCCGGATGGCATGGCGGCGGTGATCGCGCAAATCCGCGGGTCGGTCTCCGCCAGCTTCGCCAGCGTCAGGCCGAACACGTCCTGATAGGCCGGCGCGCTGGGCGCGCTCTTGGCCTTTTCGCCGGTGACAACGTCGAACTTGGGCACACCGTGATATTTGTCGGCCGAGTTTTCGGCAGGCGCATAGCCCTTGCCCTTCTCGGTAACGACATGGATCAGCACCGGGCCTTCGGACGTGTCGCGCACATTCTCCAGGACAGGCAGCAGGTGATCGAGGTTATGCCCGTCGATCGGGCCGACATAGTAGAAGCCCAGTTCTTCGAACAACGTCCCGCCCGTCACCATGCCGCGGGTGAATTCCTCGGCCTTGCCGATCGCACCGTGGAGACGGCGGCTCATCTTCTGGATCGTCCGGCTCGCGAGGCTGCGGATGCCGAGGTATTCGGACGACGACACCATGCGCGCCAGATAGGCCGAAAGCCCGCCTACCGGCGGCGCAATCGACATGTCGTTATCATTGAGGATCACGATCAGCCGGTTGCCCGCCTGTGCGGCGTTGTTCATCGCTTCGTAGGCCATGCCTGCGCTCATCGAGCCATCGCCGATCACGGCGATGCCGCGCCCCGCTTCGCCCTTCAGCTTGTTGGCAATGGCAAAGCCCAGCGCCGCCGAAATCGAGGTGGAGGAGTGCGCCGCGCCAAACGGATCGTATTCGCTTTCCGAACGCTTGGTGAAGCCCGACAGCCCGCCGCTCTGCCGCAATGTGCGGATGCGGTCACGGCGTCCGGTGATGATCTTGTGCGGATAGCACTGGTGGCCCACGTCCCACACCAGCTTGTCCTGCGGCGTGTTGAACACATAGTGCAGCGCGACGGTCAGTTCTACCACGCCAAGGCCGGAACCCAGATGCCCGCCCGAGGTGCTGACCGCATCGATCATCTCGGTGCGCAGTTCATCGGCGAGTTGGCGGAGCTGTTCAGGCTTGAGGCGGCGCAGATCGTCGGGTGTGTTGACCAGATCAAGCAGAGGCGTGTGAGGCGATTGTGTCATACCGCCCAGCCTTACACTGGCAAATCGGGTGTGTCGATGAAGCGTTGAGGCATATCAATTCACGGGAAGCCGGTTTGGTTCCCTTTCCCCGCGCGGATGTGCCCTCTCAGGCGCAGGCCTTGCACAGGCCCCTGATTTCCAGCACCGGACGAACCGCCTTGAAGCTGCGCCCTGCCGCGATGGCGCGGACGGCGCGGCTTACGTCTTCGTCATCGACATGGGCTGCCTCGCCGCACTCGTCGCAGACCAGAAAGATGCAGTCATGCGCGCAGCCCGGGTGGCTGTTGGCGAGATAGGCATTCGCGCTTTCGACTCGCATGGCGAGGTTATTGGCCACGAACACGTCTAGAATGCGGTACACCGAATTGGGCGCCACCCGCTTGCCCCGCGCGGCGGAAAGATTGTCGGCAATGTCATAGGCGGACACCGGGCGGTCATGCCGGGCGAGTTCGCCGAATACGGCTTCGCGCATCGAAGTCCATTGCTCCCCAGCGGCGGTCAGCGCCCGTGCGGCCTCCGCAACCAGATCGGCGCCCGAATGTTCATGGTGGCTGTGTGCGGTTTGTCCCATATCTGCAGATATAAGGGCGCGCAGCGGTTTGTGCCAGTCAGACATTTGCGGGGGCAAGGGGTCGGCGTCGCGCATCAGCGCCATCACCAATCACCCGTCCTTCAGGAAGCTCGCCCGGTAAAACCCCGGGAACATCACCTTCAACGCGGCCACCTTGGGCGCATCCCAGCGGCGGATGTAACCGTGCTTGGGGTTGTTGAGCATGAAGTCCTGATGATAGCCTTCCGCCGGGTAGAACGCCTTGTAAGGTTCGATCCGTGTCGCAATCGGCTTTGTCCAGACGCCGGCTTTGTCCAGCTGCGCAAGATAGGCTTTGGCGACGGCGGCCTGTTCAGCGTTCATCGGCACCAGCGCGCTGCGGTAATGCGCGCCGACATCGGGGCCTTGCCGGTTCTTCAGCGTCGGATCGGTCACCACCGAAAAGAAGATGCGCAGCAATTGGTCATAGCGGACAATCGCGGGGTCATAGGTGATCTTCACGCTTTCGGCATGATCGGTGATGCCGCTGGTGATGATGTCGTATTTCGCGCTTCTCTGGGTGCCGCCATGGTAGCCGGCGACCGCGCCTGTCACGCCTTTGACGTGGCTGAACACGCCTTCGACCCCCCAGAAGCAACCCCCAGCAAACACCGCTGTCTTCAGGCCTTTCGCTTCCTTGGCGATGCGGGCCGCGGCGGGGGCGTTGACCGGTTCTTCGGCGGCGGTTGCGGGATCGGCGCAAGCGCTCAGCGCCAGAGAGCCGGCGGCAAGCAAAGCGACGATTTTGTGCATGGGATCAGCCCTTGGCAGGTGCGATCACGAACTCGTCCGAGGGTGCGGGGGCTTTCAGAACCTCAGCTGCCTGCGCTGGCGCGGCGACCGCATGGCTCCAGCTTTCCGCCTTCGCACCGACAATCACCGCCGCCCCGAGGACGAAGCCGATGCCGAAATTGCGATACAGGTCGGAAGAAAACAGTCGCATGGGACGCTCGCGGTGAGTTTGCGTGATTCGCTGGTTACCGCCTGTTTCTGCCCACTGCCGGATTGCGGCGGGATGAACCTGGCGGTCAGGCCGGATTAGCTCGTGGCCCTATACTGGTTACGGATCGCTTGAGGAAAAGTTGCAATGCCGCGCGATGCAGGCCGAACCGTGCGGCGGATAAGGCGAGGTGCGGCAAAGGGGTGGGGGCGTAGGGGACCGGAGGGGCCTTTCCTACAGGCGGATGGCCGGGATAGGGTTCAGGCAGGGCGAAAAGACGCCGCAAACGGCGAAATCGGTAAAAACCGCCGCGGAATCTGGTAAAATATAAGAATTACAAAGAGTAAGTCAGGCGCGATGCGGCTTCCAGGCCCGTCCCGGACCCCCATTAGGTGCCCCTAGGCCCCGCCTAGACCCTGTCCAGACCCCGCTTTCCCCATGACGAGAGCAGCCCAGCTCAAGGCCCGCCGTGTCGGATGGCAACGCGGCGCGAAACGCACCGAGCACGAAGGTGCTGAGGCGCCTTCGCAAAACACATCCCGTCCTCAAGCAGCGAAGCGCTAGGACAACACACTAGTGCCGGAAATGCCGCATCCCGGTGAACACCATCGCAAGGCCTGCGGCGTCGGCGGCGGCGATCACTTCGTCATCGCGGATCGATCCGCCCGGCTGGATCACCGCGGTCGCTCCCGCCTCGGCAGCGGAAATCAGCCCGTCGGCGAAGGGGAAGAAGGCATCCGAGGCGACTGCGCTACCCTCTGTCCGAGCGGCGGGCCAGCCGTAGGTCGCGGCGGCTTCCTGCGCCTTGATTGCGGCGATGCGCGCTGAATCGCGGCGGTTCATCTGGCCCGCGCCGATACCCGCGGTCGCGCCGTCCTTGGCATAGACGATGGCGTTGGATTTGACGTGGCGGGCCACGGTCCACGCAAACAGGCAGTCCTTCAGCTCCTGCTCCGTCGGCGCGCGCTTGGTCACCACCTTGAGATCGCTCGCGGCAATCGCGCCGGCATCGCGCGACTGGATCAGCACGCCCCCGGCAATGGTCTTCATCGTCAGGCCGCCCCGGCGCGGATCGGGCAGGGTGCCGCATTCCAGCAGGCGCAGGTTCTTCTTTCTGGCGAAGATTTCGCGCGCTTCGGCGGAGACGCTGGGCGCGATCACCACCTCGGTGAAGATCGCGCTGATCGCCTCGGCGGTCGCGGCATCAAGCTCGGTATTCACCGCGACGATCCCGCCGAAGGCCGACACCGAATCGCAGGCCAATGCCGCTTCCCACGCCTCCAGCAGCGAGCCTGATTGCGCGACGCCGCAGGGATTGGCGTGCTTGACGATGACCACGGCAGGTTCCTGCCCGGCAAATTCCGCCGCCAGTTCCAGCGCGGCATCAGCATCGTTGAGGTTGTTGTAGGACAGCTCCTTGCCCTGAAGCTGTGCGGCCTGCGGCACGCCCTTGGTGCCCACCACCTGCGGGACATAGATCGCCGCCGACTGGTGCGGGTTTTCGCCGTATCGCAACGTGTCAGCGCGCTTCAATGCAATGGGCAGGGTGTCAGGGAACGGGGTCGCCGCGCCATCGGGATCGGCAAAGGCGAACCAGCTTGCAATCGCGCTGTCATAAGCGGCGGTGCGGGCATAGGCTTTGCCCGCCATGCGCGTGCGGAAGCCTTGCGTGGTCGCGCCGTTATTTGCTGCCATTTCCGCAAGCAGAACAGCGTAATCGGCCGGGTCGGTCAGGATCGTCACGAAGCCGTGGTTCTTGGCGGCAGAGCGCACCATCGACGGCCCGCCGATGTCGATATTCTCGATGATCTCCTCGCGGCTGGCGCCCTTGGCCACGGTCGCTTCGAAGGGGTAGAGGTTGACGACAACCAGATCGATCGCGCCGATCCCGTGGGCTTCCATGGCGGCCACGTGTTCGGGATTGTCGCGCAGCGCCAGCAAGCCGCCGTGCACTGTGGGGTGGAGGGTCTTCACCCGCCCGTCCATCATTTCGGGAAAGCCGGTGAGGTCGGACACGTCCTTCACGTCCAGCCCCGCATCGCGCAAGGCCTTGGCGGTGCCGCCGGTGCTGACCAGCTCCACGCCCCGCGCGGCCAGCGCAGCGCCCAGTTCAGCCAAACCGCTTTTGTCGGACACTGACAGCAGCGCCCGCTTGATCACACCTTCAGCCATGCCGAAATCTACCCTGTTTTTCTCAGCAGCCAGGAGAATTGCCCCCCGCTGCGCAATGCCAGTCCTTCGATCACCAGCTGCTCGGTCGCGTGGGGACGGCCTTCGCCGTCGACCCACAGGCTATCCTCGGCAGACAGGGTAATCGCGCAGGCGCCCGCCCTATCGCCGCCCAGCCGGAATTGCCAGAGCCGACCGTCGGGAAGCAGCAGGCTTGCCCCGCGCTTGTCGCCCGAAAGCTGCACCTCCACCCCGCGCCCCAAGTGGAAACGGAGCGCGAAGGCAATCTTGCCGCGCTTGCCGTTTTTGGCCGAGGGGATGAGGATATCCTCGCCCGCCAGTTCGGTGCCGTCGCCCGACAGGGTCAGGATGCGCTGGTGGGTCAGGCCGAAGCGGCTCGCATAGCCATCGTGCGCAGCCTCGATCCGGGTCGCCTCTCGCGCACCCCGGCTTGCCACGATCCGGCGTTCCAGCTCGACCGTCTCGACGCCTTTGCCAAGCTGGCCGTGAAGCAGGACCGCAGTCGAGTTGGCATTGTCGAGCACCATGGTCGAAAAGGCGGCGGTCGCCCGCAGCCCCTGCCCGATGCGCGCCGGAACCTGACCGCCTGCCAGCGCCGCACCGCCGCAATTGACGATGATCCGCTGCGGCCCGTCCGACAGCTCGAAGGCGAGGGTTGAAGCACAGCCGGTGCGGGCATGCTTGGCGGGGGGCGGCGGAGCGGTGTCAAACTGCAGCAGAGTTTCGCCCGCCTTGATGCGCTGGTATCCCCAGCCGTCAGCCTGACCCAGCGGACGGGTGCGCACACCGCTTGCCTCGATCACGGCATTCACCCGGTCCGCACTGATCGCGCCCTGCCCCTGCCAATTGCCGAGCGCCCCGTCGCCATGGCGCAGCGCCAGCAGCGGCGGCACCAACAGTTCGCGCATTACCGCCAGCGCAGGCGGAGCCATGATACCCGCCGCATCATAGCAGGCGATGAGATCGGTCAGCAGCCGGATCGCATCCATCTGCGCGGCGGGACAGCGTGACAGGACGCCGCCATCTTCGCCGACCATGTCGCCCAGCGCTGTGACAAGGCCCGCCTCGCCAAACAGCCGCCGGGGCCTCCCATTCGGGAGCAGCAGGCCCGCTGCGACCACGCCCGCCCAAGCGGCGACAGCGGCGAACCCGGCGCTTTCGCGCGGGGCGCGCTTGTCGAGCCATCCGGCGGTATCGGCAACTGCGGTCAGCAGTCGTGATTTCAGCGCCTTGTCCTGCCCGCCCAGCATGAGCGGGGCATAAACCAGCCATGCAACCAGCCGCAGGCCGGCCAGTTCGGCCTCCCACGCCGGCCCTTTGCCGGGGGCGCTGTGGGCGTGGAGCCACTGCACCGCCACCCGCTCCGCCACGGCGGCGCAATCGGCGCGCGGCGCGCTGGCAGCGAGATCGGCGAGCCAGCTGAAGGAATGGACCACCCGCTCCACCGCCGGCGCATGGCGCGCGGCGACAGAGAAATCGAAGCTGGCGATCGGCAGGCGCGCGCCCTGAATCAGGAAATGTCCGGCGCGCAGGGCCGTGCCCGCCGCGCGATCCCCGCGGTTGGGGCTTTCCACCGTCGCCAGCACCCGCAAGGCCTGCGGACGGCGGAACGGCGCGGCGATGGCGTGGCCGGGGATACCGATGCGATAGGCAAACCGGATCAGCGCCTCGCCGGGGCCGGACGTGACCGCGATGACATCGGACAGGGCCAGTGCGCGGGAGGGTTCTTCCGGCACAGGCTGTGCCGGCACAACGTCCGGCTCGATGCCAGCAGCCAGCGGCAGAACCGGCGCATCCGCGGCCCGTTCGACCAGCGCATCGGCGCGGGCATGGGCTGGGTTGCGCAGGAGCGTGGCCATCAGCTTGCACCTTTCAGCGCGGCGATATTGGCGGCGTAGGCATCCGGCCCGCCCTTGAAGGTGGCCGATCCTGCAACCAGCACATCGGCCCCGGCCTCGACACACAACCGGGCGGTTTCGGCATTCACGCCGCCATCGACCTCGAGATGGATCGCCCGGCCCGAACGGTTGATCATCGACCGGATACGCGTGATCTTTTCCAGCTGCGACGGGATGAAGCTCTGCCCTCCGAACCCGGGATTGACGCTCATGACCAGGATCAGGTCAGCAAGATCCATGAGATTGTCGAGCACTTCGACCGGCGTGCCGGGGTTGATGACCACGCCAGCCTTCTTGCCCAGCGCCCTGATCGCCTGAAGCGTGCGGTGGATATGCGGCCCGGCTTCGGGGTGGACGGTAATGATATCCGCACCCGCGTTGGCGAAAGCCTCAAGATAGGGGTCGACCGGCGCGATCATCAGGTGGACGTCGAACGGTTTGGTCGTGTGCGGGCGCAGCGCCTTCACCACATCGGGGCCGATGGTGATGTTCGGTACGAAATGCCCGTCCATCACGTCGATGTGGATCCAGTCCGCGCCAGCCGCATCAACGGCGCGCACTTCCTCGCCCAGCCGGGCAAAATCGGCGGACAAGATGGACGGGGAAATCAAAGGTGCGGGCATGGCGGCGGCAATGGCCTTTATGATGACGCTTTGCCAGCCATACGGGAGGCGCGAATCGGGCGACAAGGCGCGCAGGGCTGTTTTTCCACCGTGATCGGCTTTTCGCAGTTGGATTAAGCCGCAATTCAGGCACGCCCCCCTATAGCAGCGCCCATATCAGCGGCTGAAACACCGCCGACCGCTTGCGCGTTTGCTCCTCTCCCCTTACCCAAGGACGCCCATGAACGCTTTTCTGCACGCAACCCTGCCCCATGCCCGCCGCGCTGCAGCCCGCTTGCCACTGGTGGCGGCCGGTCTGGCGCTGGCCGGTCTGGTGGCTATGCCGTCCGCCGCGCAGGGCATCGCCTATGGGCGCGTTATTGCCAACGATATGAGCCCGTGCGCGCCCGGCAATGGCCCGGCGGTGCTCGTTTCGGTGAGCGGTCTGAAATCGGGTCAGGGCAATCTGTTTGTGCGGGCCTATATCGCCAACAGCCGCGACTGGATGGTGAGCAAGCGCTATATCATCCGGGTCGATGCCAAGCCGCAAGCCAGCGGTATGACGGCGTGTGTGCCGCTGCCTGCGGCGGGCGATTATGCGATCGCGGTGCACCACGACGTTAACGGCAACCGCAAGTCCGATCTATCCGACGGAGCGGGCATGTCGAACAACCCCAAGATCAAGAAGATCCTCGGCCTCATCCCGCGCGCGCCAGCGGTTGACACGGTGCGTTTCACCGCGGGCGAGGGTACCACCCGGATGACGATCAACATGCGATATATGTAGGGTGCGGGCCGCAAGGGGCGGCTGCGGGCCGCCTTGGCGTTACCTGCTGCTGCGCTGGCGGCGGCGGTGCGCGCGCAAATCCCACAGCACCTGCGGCGCGGCCAGCAACGGATAACGTTCGCGGAACGGCGTGATGCTGACCGGCATCCCGGTGTGCCGCTCGATCTTCCACGCAGCATAGCGCGCTGCGCCTTCGAAGGTGGTGCTCGCCTTGACCAGCCGCAGCAGATTAAGCGGCTTGCCCATCCGGCGGCGACGTTTCCACCATGCGAGCGTGCGGGCGCGGTCGGCAGGGGTAAGGCGCGGGCTCAGCGTAACGTCGTGCTGGCCCGGGGCAATTCCGGCTGCTTCCAGCGCCAACGGCAAAAGCCCTGCGAAATGATCGGCATTGACGCTGAGAATGTCGTTTTCACGGCCCTGTTTCTCAACCCGGAATTCGGCTTCGTAGGTCGCACGGAACAGGGCGCGCCAGTAATCTTCGGCCGTGCCGCTGGTCGGGCCGAGCGCGGCCGCAAGCCGGGCAGCGGTGGTCGCGGCGGCAGCGATGGCGGCGGTCACTTCTTCGCGGGCAGCATCGTCCTCGGCCCAGATCAGCGCGCTGGGCTGGACGAACCGTGCCCAGATGGTGGTGTCGGTCAATTCCCCGCCGGCAGCGCGGGCGAAGGTGGAAAGCGCCATGGTGGCAACCTTGGCGCGCAGCGCCTCGTCCCCGTGGGCGCGCTCGTGATAGCTGACCCGCGGCCAGATCGTGTTTTCACTGGTGCCGGGTAGCAGGATGTAGAAATCCAGCACGCCTTCCAGCGATCCGGTGCGCAGGTTCGATCCGTAGAACAGCACCGCCCGCGCCCCCGCCGCGTCAGCCAGCGCGCGCGCAAAGGTGGCAATAGCGGGATCGACCGGGACGGAAAGCCGCGCGGCAATGCGTTCGGTCAGCGATGACATTCCGACGTTCATGGCGCGACGAAGGCAAGCTCCGGACCCTGTTCGATCCGGTAATCCCCCGCCGGGAATGCCTCGCCATCCAGGATGAACTGGTCATCGATCGACAGGCTGAACTGGGTCGCGGCGACCTGATGGATGCCACGTGTCCGCAACGAGCCTTTGAACTTGCTCACCAGCACCAGCGGGATGATCGCCGTGGTGCGGCGCGAGATCTGATCGATCGCCAGCAGCTTGAGCCCGCTTTTGAGTGCGCCGAAGGGATTGATCCCGGCCGGCAGCCGTTCGAGCGTCGAGGCGAAGAATATCTGCCGCATCTCCGGATTGCCGTGGCCACTATGGGCCATCGGCGCGTCGGCGCTTCCCAGCCCGATGCGCATCCGTGCGCCCTTGCGCCAGGCATTGCTGCGCCCGGCGAACAGCGATTGCAGCAGCGCCCACAGGCCGGTGACCGCCACGACCATGGAATTGAATGCGCCCAGCTTGTGCGCGCTTTGCCCGGCCTGCGTCGCCTTGGTGAAGGCGCCTGCGCCAAGAATGAAGCCCGCCACGCGGGACACGCCTGCGGCCTTCCCCGCCTCGTCCGCGGCCGAAACCGCCATCGGGCGGCGCCATACGCGCCTGCCATGATCGAGCGCATCGACCGCATCCTGAAGCGTCCAGTCGTCAGGCACGCCAAGATCAACGGTCAGCGCATTGGTCTTGCCCTTGGGCAGTACCGCGATGGCCGGCCAGTCATCACCAAAGATCGTCTGCCCGCAGGTCAGCACATCGCGCACCGTGCCATCGCCGCCGTTGATGACAAGCAGATCAATGCCCTTTTCGGCAAATTCGGTCAGCGCCAGCGGCAATTGCCCGCGCTCACGCGGCTGGGCAATGTGGACGTGCGGGCAAAACCCGCAGTCGAAATCGGCACCCAGATTGCGATGGCTGCGCGGGTTGTAGATCACGCCGACTGTGGGTGCCTGCCCCGCATCGCGCACGCGCCGGGCACGGCCACGTGGCTTGGCTGGCGCTTCGACGCGCGGGATTTGCCCGAATTCGTAGATCGGCGTGGCCATTTTTGTCCTATAGTTGCCGCAAAACTAACTTTCTACTGCAATGTTGACCCACAAATGTAACGCAGCGGCAGGCGTCAGGCGGTAGACCATGATCAGGCGGCGATGGGCAGGAGGCGTTATTCCCCGCCTTCCAATGTACGGATGGTGAACTGGCTTACCAACCGCTGCACGCCGGGCAGAGCCGACAGGATTTCGCGGTGGATGCGTTCATAGCTGGCGTCATCGCGCACCAGCACCTTGATGAGGTAATCCGACTGGCCGCTCATCAGATAGGCTTCCACGATCTGCGGCGTGCTGCCGATGGCGTCTTCGAACGCGAGCATGGTGGCCTGCCGTTGATCGGTGAGCGTGACCTGCACGAACACGGTCGAAGGGTTCCCTAGCGCCGCCTTCGACAAGCGCGCCCGGTAACCGATGATCGCACCGCTTTCCTCCAGCGCCTTGACCCGCCGATGCGCTGCCGATGGCGACAAACCCACCTGCTGGCCTAATTGCTCGCCGGTCAGCCGCGAATCTTGCGCCAGCAATTCGAGAATTTTTCGGTCAATGCGGTCCATGCGCGAATTTCCTGCGCCTTGTGGCCGAAATGCGCAAGAATTTCGCGCAGCCTCCGCAGTGTGAGAGCCTTTATCGCCGAGATTGTGCAGGCGAATTATGTTATACCTGCGCGCATAAAAATTACAGGAGAGACCCGATGCGCGTTGGCGTTCCCACCGAGATCAAGAACAACGAATACCGCGTCGGCCTCACCCCGGCCGCGGTCGCTGAATTGACCCGTGCAGGGCATGAGGTCGTGGTGCAAAGCGGTGCGGGCTTGGGTGTGGATTTCGAGGACAGCGCCTATGAGGCCGCAGGCGCGGCCATCCTTCCCGATGCCGCAGCCGTGTTCGCGGCCGCCGAAATGATCGTCAAGGTCAAGGAACCGCAGGCGATTGAAGTCGCCATGCTGCGCCCCGACCACATGCTGTTCACCTATCTCCACCTCGCCGCTGACAAGCCGCAGACCGAGGGGCTGATGGCGAGCGGGGCGACGTGCATCGCCTATGAAACCGTCACTGCGCCCGATGGCACCCTGCCGCTCCTCAAGCCCATGTCCGAAGTCGCCGGGCGGATGAGCGTGCAGTGCGGCGCGCATCACCTCGAAAAGCATCAGGGTGGGCGCGGCGTGCTGCTCGGCGGGGTGCCGGGGGTTGAGCCGGGCAAGGTGGTGATTATTGGCGGCGGCGTCGCAGGTGTGAATGCGGCGCAGATGGCTGTCGGCCTGCGCGCCGATGTGACGATCTTCGATATCTCGAACCGCCGCCTCGCTGAACTGGACACGCAGTTCGGCAACCAGATCACGACCGCGTTTGCCTCGTCTGCGGCGATCGCCGATGCGGTGCGCGATGCCGACCTTGTGATCGGCGCAGTGCTGGTGCCCGGCGCCGCCGCGCCGAAGCTTGTCACTCGCGCAATGATCGCCTCTATGCGCCCGGGCACGGTGGTGGTCGATATCGCCATCGATCAGGGCGGGTGCTTCGAAACCAGCCATGCCACCACCCATGAAGACCCGGTGTTCGTGGTTGACGGGGTGATCCATTACTGCGTCGCCAATATGCCCGGCGCGGTGGCGCGCACATCGACCATTGCGCTCGGCAATGCGACGCTGCCGTTTGTGCTGAAGCTTGCCAACATGGGCGCAAAGGCAGCGATGGCGGCGGACCCGCATCTGGCCGAGGGGCTGAATGTGTCAGGCGGCAAGCTGCGCATCGCCGCCGTGGCCGAGGCATTGGGCCTGCCGCTCGGCTGAACGGCGGACTCGCATCGACGAAGGGGGCTTCATCGCCCTTCGTTTGCCCGCTACGCAGCGGGATAACGCTACATCGCTGCGCGAAGGGGACCCAAGATGACGCACAAGATTTCGTTCAGTCTGGCAATGGCACTGGCCGCAGCTGTCCTGCCGGCCGGGGCCGCTTTTGCGCAGGCGCCCGCCGCATCTGCCGCCACGCAGAGCGAGGACGCGCGCCTCACCGCCTTCCTCGATGCCGAGTTTGACGCCTACCTCAAAACCCAGCCGCAGCTTGCCACCCGTTTGGGGCTGAAGGACGGCGGCGACCGCTGGAACGACACCAGCGACGAATCCGCCCGTGCCGACGTGGAATGGCGCAAGGCCAGCGTCGCGCGAATGAAGGCGCAGTTCGACCGGGCGAAGCTTGCGCCCGAAGCACAGGTCAATTTCGATATCTGGGCGCTGGAGGCTGACCGCGCCGAGCTGTCCTACAAGAACCGCCTCTACCGCCCGCCGTTCTATTCGCGGCTCTATTCGGCGCATAGCCAGCTGCCCGATTTCCTCATCAACACCCACTCGGTTGCCGATGCGACCGACCTGAAAAACTACATTGCCCGCCTGCGCAGCATGCCCGCCGTGCTCGACCGCGCGATTGAGCGCACGAAGGCAAGCCAGGCGGCCGGGATCAACCCGCCGCTCTTCCAGATCGAAACGATCATCGCCGGCAGCCGCAAGTTGACGTCGGGCGCGCCATTCGGGGATGGTGATGACGCGGCGCTGTGGGCGGATGTGAAGGCCAAGACGGCAGCTCTGGTCGCTGGTGGCAAAGTACCGCAGGCCGAAGCCGACACGCTACTGACAGAGGCTCGCACCGCGATCCTCGGATTGCAGCCCGCCTATGGCCGGGTGATTGCATGGGCCGAACAAAGCCTGCCCACCGCCCCCAGCGGCAAGGTCGGTGCGCTGACCCTGCCCGATGGCCTCGCCTATTACGAAAACGAGCTGAAGCTGGTCACCACCACGGACATGACCGCCGCCGATATCCACGCTACGGGCCGCGCCGAAGTCGCGCGGATCGAGGCGGAACAGGATGCGCTGGCAAAGCAGGCCGGCCTGGCTGATCGTCACGCCTTCTATGCAGAGCGCGCGCGTCTCAACCCGCCGCGCCAGTATGACGACGCGGCGCGCACGGAATATCTGGGCACCGCCAACGCTTTCGTCGCCCACACCCGTTCGTTGCTTGCCCCCTATTTCGGCACGCTGCCCGCCTACGGGATCGAAGTGGTGCGCGAACCGGCCTTCTCTGAAGTCGCGGGCGGCGCCGCCCATGCTTCGGCTCCGAGCCCGGATGGCAAGCGCCCGGCCAAGACCTATGTCCACCTCGTCGGCACTGTGCCTGACCCTGCGGCGATGTACACGCTGATGTGCCACGAAGCGGTGCCCGGTCATAATATGCAGGGCGACATTCAGGTGCGCCAGCAGGGCGGGCCGAAGTTCCGCGCGGTCACTGGCTATGTCGCCTTCGGCGAAGGTTGGGCGCTTTATGCCGAGGCGTTGTGCAAGGAAATGAACGCCTTTCCCGATGCCGCCTCGGACTTCATGCGGCTGGACGCCGAACTGTTCCGCGCCGCGCGGTTGGTGGTCGACACCGGCATCCATGCGATGGGCTGGACCGAGGATGAGGCCGTCACCTACATGAACACCACCGGCCGCCAGCCGATCGAACGGTCACGTTCCGAAGTGCGGCGCTACATCACGCTGCCGGGCCAGGCGACCGGCTACAAGATCGGGATGCTTAAGATCATGGAGCTGCGCGCCCGCGCCGAAAAGACGCTGGGCGGCAAGTTCGACATCAAGGGCTTCCACGATCTGCTGATCGCCTCGGGCTCGCAGCCGCTTTCGATCCTTGAACGGCGCGTGGACGAATGGATCGCCCGGTCAGCTGCCAGCTGACTTGTCGCACCGCGGAAGGAACGGGCGCTTCGTGTGCCTGTTCGCTTTAGCGTTACGCGGGGGTCGCCCCCCTCTAAGCGCTTGCTCAAGGCGTTGATAACCGTTGCGGGATCCGCGGGCTTGGTGATCCGCGGTGCCTCACCAAGTTCGGGGATTGTGCCGCGGAAGGCAGCCATCTGGGCTCCCGCGGCCATCAGGTAAACGCAGGTGTCCTGCGGTGCTGACTCGGCTTCAATCTGGAGGCCGTTTCGCCTGCGTCATATATTGAAAATATGGCGCGCCATACAGAACGAAGATGAGAACTGGACCGATGACGGATTGACGACTTTGCGGCAAAGTTCCCGGGTCGAAGCTGCCCGGCACGGTCCTCTCCCACCCCGCGACCGTGTACCATGCGCAAAGCTCGATTATAGATCCAGGGGTATCGAGCCTGTAGTTTGAACGGCACTGTCTTGTGCGAGCATTGGAGGGCTGGTCGTGATCCAAGCTTACGGAAGGTTATTCTTACGGTTTTGGGAGACACAGGTGCCGCAGCAGATCCATCAAACTGCCACAAGCGGGCCGTGGTCGTCACCGCGTGTAGATCGCAGGTCGAAGCAAGTATCCACGAGGTAGATTTCCTTTGCTGCCCCTGCAGCTATGATTGGTGGCGCAGCGATCCTACACTCCCAAGGCGCCGGAACCGGTTAGAACCGGTACGGCAAACGCACTCCGACGACCATGTCCGGGCTGTCGTCAGTAAGGCCGATCCCGACCGTGGTGACCAGCGAAAGACTGCGCCCCAACGAAAAGGTCGCACCCAGGTTGACGAGACCGATGTTCGCCTGACTTCCGACGACGCGTTGAAAATTCTCGGCGGCATCAAGCTTCAGCCGGGAGCGCTCGACCAACCGTTGCGAATAAGACATCGAGATGCTGGAGGTTTCATTCAGGGCGTAAGCCAGTCCGGCACCGAACTGGACCGCATTGCCGATCGACACCCGGCCGGGCTGATCGCCGGGATTTTCGTCGATGTCGGCAAAGCCACGTTCGAAATTCCGAAAGTAGTTGATGCTTCCGAACACCACCATCGGATCCATCGTCTTAAGCGCCGAAATGCCGACCGATGCGCCCCATACGCCGCTGCCTGTGGCTAGCGAACGGGGAACCTGAAGATTGCCCTCGCTTCCCTGAACTTCGACAAAATCAATGCCGAATGGCTCCTGCCCCGTCGGCAGTTTCACCCGTCCGCTGACGACGAGGTTGGGACGCCGCGCTGTTTCGGCGAGGATCTGGTAGCTTGCTCCGATGCTGACATCACCAAGGCCCTGATCGCTGACCCGCGTTTCGACAGGAGCATTGGCTGCGCCGCCCGCACCGCCGCTGCGGAAGTTGGACGCGCGATAGAGAAACGGGATGCTTGCATCGATGAAAAACCTGTCGCTGACGCCATAACGCACCGTCAGGTCAGATGTGAAGATATCGGCATCCACCTCATCGATACTGATCGTGCCGAGAAAGATCGCGTCGAGCGCCAGAAACCCGTCGAGATTGATCCTCGCATCTCCGAAATGCGAATAGCCAAAGGACAGCTCCGCCCCAAACCGGCTGCGCTGGGTTCCTTGCTGCTGCTGGACAATGTCCTGCACCGCCTCGGTTGGATCGGGCGCTTTCTGCACGGGAGCTTCGCCGAACTGCGCATCTGCCGGCAGGTCCTGAAAGGCAGCAAGGGTAGCCTTGTCCTCGAACGGCGTCGACCGCGGCCGCTGGCGGAACTGATCGAGCGTCGGGTCGAGCGTCATGGCATTGGCAGTGGGAGCGACGAACCGCCCACGGATCGTCACCGCTTCATCCAGAGTGATCGGCTGCAAATCGAGCTTCAGAAGTCGATCCTCCAGCGCCTTGAGCCGGGCGTTGGCCTCGGCCTCGCGAGCCTGCAATTCAACGACCTGCGCTCGCAGTGCATCCACTTCCTGCGTCAGTTCCTGCGCGCGCGCGGCGCCAGGCATGAGCGCGACAACTGCCGCGGTGAGATAGAGTGCCTGCTTGCTAGATGTGGAAATCATAGTCCTTCCTCCCTGCTAGGTGGACCCGGATCATCATCGCCGCCCCTCTCAAGGGTTCAGCAAAGTCCACAGGGTTGCCGGGTCGGGCACTCCTGTTTCGTAAAGTTCGGCGCTGCGTTGAAAGGCGATGAGGGCATCGCGCATCCCGGGCGAGAACACCCCGTCCTCCTCACCTTGATAGAGCCCGCGCGCGCCGAGCGCTGCCTGGGCGCGTTTCAGGATTGCCTGGTAGACAAAGGCGCGGTTCTCGCCCGCGCCGACTTCGACCAGTGGCGAAAATTCGGCAACGCGTACGGGCCGGAAGGCGCCGACCATTTTCTGCACCACGGCAACGATCAGGTCGCTAGGATTTTCCGTACAGTGCTTGGCGAGGATGAGGTCGAAGGCAGCCGCATTATGCCACGGCGAAAGGTCGAAGGTGTTGGGTTCGTAGCGGTTGGCCGCGCTCAGATAGCCCTCGACGAAGCCGATCAGGCGCTGGTACTCGCCCGATCCCCGGTCCTCGCGCGCGGCCATGAAGGCTGCGCAATCCAGCCGGCCAGATCCTTCGACTGCAAATTGGCGGCTGCCATTTTCGGCTTGGGCGGACGGACTGCCAGTAAAAACCGCCGCGACCGCCGACGCCGCGATCAGCATTCTTGCGAGCCGATAACGGCTTCCGAGCGGATTGCATCTCTTGCCCATGATCAGAACCCGTGGCCTTTCATGGCGGACAGTGCCTCGGTCGCTCTGACGGCGTCGAAACTTGTCGCAGCCATGTCGGCCCCGATGATGATCGCGCTGTTGTTGAATACGGTATTGCCGTCGCTGCTGATCATCGTCTGCTGAAGCATCCGACCAAAATCGCCGCCGATGTTCTGAAGCGCGGAATCGCCACCATCGTTTCCGGTCAGCATCAGGCCGATCTGATTGTTGCCCAGCTGGAATTCGAGCCGGTCGCCATCGGCAAAGGCGAAGCCCGTGGTCGCGTCGATTGCGGTCAGTCCTACCTGTTCCAGATCTCGGATCTGCGACGTGGGCACCAGAGTGACCTGCATCATGTTGCGTGCGACGTTGTCGGCGCCCGCGATGACATTGGCCTGAGCGGCCCCCTGGGTGGTCCCAAGCTGGCCGAGCGGAACGACCTGCTGTGCCGAAATGAGCGGGGTGTAGCCCGTATGGCTATCAGCCACGTCCATCGCCGGGTCGCCTTCGCGTACCCAGCCGATCATCAGCTGCGGCACCGGGTTGCCGTTGCCGTTGTTGACGAAATCGACGTTAAAGACCAGCCGCGCCACAGTGGTGATGCCGCTCTGATCCTGCCAGCTCGTCAACATCGAGATGCCGAAGTAGGAAATCGAGTCGGGGCGGATGAACTTGCCGCGGACAGAAGCCAGTTCCGCGTCGGTGACCGGCGTGCCGAGCCGTACAGCCTCGGCGACGACGACCTGTTCGGGCTGCCGGGCCGCAACGGTAACCGGTGCGATCGCAATGGCCGCGCCACCGATGATGACCGCGCAAGCAGCCTTCGAATGTGCCCTAGGACCGGATTGACGCGATGCTCGCATGGATGCCTCCTCAAAAGGAAAAGTCGTAACCGGGTGCAAAGCCGAATTCGGCGGCCTCGGTGGCCGGAAGGCTTGCGGTGGCTTTCAGCAATTCGCGCGCAGAGAGCGGTGACGGAGGATCGACCAGCGCATTGTCCGGATCGTAGTCAGCGCCGATCACGAGAAACGCGATGTTGTTCCAAGACTGCTCGAACTGCGCTCGCGTCATCGTGCGATTACCCAGCGCCGGATCACCGATCGCGATCCGATCTCCGAACACCTTGCGGACGACGACGAAGTGCTTGTACCCGCGCACGTCGATCAACACGATCACCGGGATCTCGAGTTTCGCGAGCGCAGGATAATCGACCCTGTACCCTTCGGCATTCATGCCGACCGACCGGGCGTAGGTCTTCATGTCCAGCAGCGAAAAACCCTTCTGCCGGACGGTATCGGGATCGGCCACTTTCAGCATATTGACCAGCACCTGCCGCTCAGTGGTCTGATAGCCGTAGGCGCCATTGAAAATCGTGGCCATGACGGCAGCACCGCAACTGAAGTCTGTCTGCTGGCGCACGAGATCCTCGAACTTCATCGCTTTCCAGCTGACCGGGCGCGCGCTCAAGGTGGGCGCTCCGTTTACCAGCTGGCCCAGCCAGATCGGCGTCTTTTCGGCCGGCGCACGCGTGCATCCGGGCAGAAACATCGTTCCTGCGAGCAGTAGGGCAACTGCACATTGCTTTGACCGGGGCTTTGACCGGGAGGCGCAATTGTGGGACACGGAAAACCTACCTTTGCTTCGGGTAGAAGGCTGCTGCGCTGCCCTGCGGCGCAGCGTTCCTGAGGTTGCGTTGCAGCCGGGGAAGCGGGGAAGAAGAGTGTAAGGGCTCGTCCTCCCCGCCCGACGGCGAGAGCCTTAGCTCGGGTCGCCACCGCCGCCGTTTCCGCCGCCATCCGGCGCACCGCCCTGCGAGGCAGCAATCGTCAGCGCATTCATCTGCTGATTGCCGACACCGGCCGCCATGTTGATGCCGATGTTGCCCGAGGAACCGGAAACATCGAGACCGGTGATGAAGTTGATGCTGTCTTGCTGCTCTGCACCGCTCAACAACGCGGTCTGGATCAGGCCGGCGTTGGCCTCGGCCAGATCGGCGTTCGAAGCCGTGGCAAGGGTCATCAGGTTAGCCTGCTGGTTGAGGCTGCCCGCCGCCACGTTGACGCCGATGTTGCCCGAACCGGTGACCGTCGCACCAAGCACCGAATTGCGATCACGGAAGTTGTTGCTCCCGCCACCAGCTTCCGGATCGTCTTCGTCGAGAACGTCGCCCGGGGTTGCGAACTGGGCCACGCCGATCAACGATTGCAGACCGGTGGTGGAAGCTTCAGCCCAACCGCCCGACGCTTCGCTGTCGCTGTCTTCCGACACCGAAATCGCCGCGCTGTTCATCTGCATGTTGAAGTAGCCGGCCGCCAGGTTGACCCCAACATTGCCCGACGAATCGAGGTTGAACGTGTCGACCGTGTTGATGATCGGCGCGAAGTAACCCGCCCGGATCCGGTCTTGGCCGACGCCGTCCAGCAACCCGTCGTTCGGATCGGTTCCGGCTTCGCTGACACCGGGTCCGAACACTTCGGCCACAAAGCCGTTTTCGGCGTTCAGCTCGTTTTCCTCACGATAATTGACAGTCACGCCCGTCAGGAACTGCTTAGCGTCGGTCACGGCCACGGCCGAGCTGTCCACTTCGATATCGCCGTCCAGCCGCACGCTGCCGCGAAGGGCCACATCCTTGTTGTAGGTGACATCGGTGGTGATGCTGGTGTCGATGTTGTTAGCATAGCGCAGATCGACTTCGACGCCCGAACGGCCGTCATAGCTGCCCGGCCCATCGTCATTGTCCTGCGCCACCGCCGGCATGGCAAATACCAGCGCGGACGCTCCTACGGCAGTCATAAGTGCAGTTTTCATGATCCATACTCCTTTGCTTCGGTTCACGGATTGCCCCCGGCTGAAAGGTTCAGCGCGAAGGTATTGGCAGAGGAATTCCTCTCGCCGCCAATCAGGTTCATCTGCACAAGGCCGCTGTTTCCGCTCAGAGCCGTGTCATCGACGACGACACTGTCATTGCGGCCAGTCAGACCTTGATCCGAAGCACCTGATGGTTCTGTGGGAGCGCTCGCCTGCGCAAGCATGAGGTCGGAAACCGCTCCGGTGTTGCTGATCGCCAGCGCAGCCAGATTGGCTGCCTGGTTCTGGTTGCCCGCGGCGAGGTTGAGGCTCACCATCCCGCTGTTGTTGGAAAACGCCCCCGGCCCGATGACGATGCGCGTCGCACGGTCCGTGAGATCGGCCGGGAGGATCGTCTGCCGGATGGCAATGGATTGTGCTGCGATTTCGCCCAATGCGATCGTGGCAGCGGCGGCCTGCTGGTTGTTCGAACCCGATGCGAGGTTGATTGCCACGCGCCCGGCATTGTCACTGCCCTGGCCGACTTCGACGAGAATGCTGTCCTGCGATGCGTCAGGCATCTGTGTCTGGGCGGCCGCCGGTGCTATGGCCAAAACGATAGCAATTGTGCTCGCGATGATGACGCGGTTAGAGGTCATTCGCCGTCTCCCAGTACGCGGCCAATCACACTGAGGGCAGCGGGCAAAGCGCTGAGACTGTTACCGATGATCCCGCCGACACCCGTCGCCCCGCCTTCGGCGCGCGTGAAGTCACCTTCGGATGATTGGGCCGTGGTCAGCGCCGACAACCCGGTTTGCAGGGCCGACTGGCTTGTGCCGAGCACGCTGCTGAGCGGTGCCGACACCGATGCCTGTTCGGCATCGCTCAGCGGTTGAAGACCAATCAGCAGGGAGTTGGCGATTAGCACCGATTGGTCGGGCTGAACCGTGGCGGCTTCTCCGCGTTCGAACCGCCGGGTTGCACTACCGTAAGGCACATCGCGCGAATAGACGATCTGGCCCGGATGCGTGTCGGCGTTCGAAGGCCAGGGGTCCTGCTGCGCATGGGCAAGTTCGAGCGGCATAATAGCGCTCGCCACTGTGCAGCAGGCGATAGCCATCCCGCGGCAAACGCCGCCGGGATACAGAAGTCGCATGATAACCCCTCCTCGTTAAAAGCCGAGCGTCTCCATGAACGCCTCGCATTTGATTGCGAAACGAACTAGATGATGGATCTAGAGATCCTTGAACCGCTTTTATAGTTACGATGGGGTGGATAGACCGATTCGTTGATTCGAAAATCACACGATTGGACTATAGATTTTCTATATTATTTTATTGGATTATGTACGAGGCACGAATGATTGCGCTAACGCGAGCAGTCGGCACGCCCAACTTCATCAGTTCAGACGATAAGGCGCCAATCGCTGCCATAATCCTTCACGCGAGCTGACCCCCAGCTTATCGTAGCAATGGCGCAGGTGTGCGCGCACTGTGTGCACCGACACACCGAGATCATTCGCGATGTGCTGCGCGCCGTATCCCCGCATCAGGCGCTCCACGACCAGCACCTCACACGGCGTCAAGCCGAACACGTCCTCGAGGTCGGCAAACACCGTCACAAAGTCATCGTCTGCCTCGCGAATGGCGATGGCCACGGCAGTCGCAGAAATGCCGACAGCCGAAATGACATAATTGCCACCACCACCTGACCATTTGGGTAGGACTACGGTTTCGACCGCACCAATTTTAGCGCCGAGGAGCCGCTTCAGCTGCCTGCCGGACATCGTAGTGCATGCGAAGGTCAAGTTGGCGGCGCAGGCACGTGTGCCGTTTTGCACGAACATCCCTCGCGTACCGTCACTGGTCGCGAGGAGCGTCCCGTCGCGCGAGATGATCAGCCTGGCGCGCCCGTCGAGAGCCTGCCAACACGACAGCAGCGGCTCATAATTCTCGATGAAATCTTGGGGTGCCCTCTCGGCGTGCTGCAGTTGTTCAGCATCCCAATTGGTCGCACCCAAATGTGCGAATGACTTCTTCCCTGCCATGTCCTTCATGTCGCGCCCGCCCCTCCAGAGCTTCGCGAACATCTGCAAGCGCAATCCATACTGCGGCGCCTGTGATGTTCGACTGAACAACCACGTGCTTGCCGGTCCGTACGTCAGGCCCCTTACATCCTGCCACAGATCGTCTTCGAAACTGTCACAACCCCATATGCGCTTCACGAACTACAAGCTGATCGACGCCGTAAGCTAAATGCAAGAAACGCAACAGGATCAGCGTGCCTTGCCTAGCAGAGGAAAGTTACGAAGCAAAATCATGTGTGAACGGTTGTCGCTTTTGGGGGTGGGTAGTGCAAAATGCACGATGAGGCGCATCAATATAGAGGCTTCGCACCTCTTGCCGGCAAATCCAGATGTTTTTTAGCTAAAGAGGCTCCATTTGCGGCTTATATCGGCAATCCGGAGTCACCATTCCGCAATCCAGACCATGTCGGAAGCGGCGGCGGCTGCCGGAGCAGCAAGAAGGCTGAAGAATTCGCAGAAATTCCGATCAGTCCGCTTAGCCGCCGCATCGATTTTTAGCCACGATCCGTCATTGCTTATTGCCGCTGATCATAAGCGGAGGAGAAGCTCGTTCCCGAAAGCGTTATGGCGGCTTCGAGCGGAGCCAGGCGTTCAATCAAGACTTCGAGAACGACCGGGTCTGAATCGAGATCTGCGTATGTCGCAGAGCTGCCAGCAGCCCTAGCGCGCGCAGCACAATTGCGAAGACCCCCTTCCCCCCGAAGGGCGTAGAGCCTCGGCGCTGCCGAGAAAAGCCACCGCTATTTCCGTACTCACCCCGTACGACAGTCGGCCCGATAGCTAAGTTTTTGAAAATATGGCGCGCCATACAGAACGAAGATGAGAACTGGGTTGTTGTCATCTGTCCGTTGATTTTATGATAAAATCCGGGAGCAAGGGGGGCATCGCGCCCAGGGTCGCAATCGCAGTCGGCCAGTTTCAGCAAGCTGATCGATTGCACACTACCGTGTCAGCATCGCGCCCCAATCTTGGTCCTCAGGGCCGACCTGATGATCGCCAAAAAGCGGACGAAGTTTCCAACTTCGCTGCATGACCTAGACTGGGACTTTGCTGCCCTTCCTGATGTAGATGCCGGATGACCGGTTCCGCCAAGACCGGTCAGTCAGCTTCGACCGGGGTTCTGCCAAGAAGCCGAAATTCGCGTTACGACCCTGAGCGGCCATTAGGGTCTTGCCCAACCGGAGGGGACACCCGGCACAAATCGCCATTGCCTGATCGGAATATCTATATATCGTCAGATATAGATTTGAAGGTCCGATCAGGGGGACTCTTGCGCACCATTCCTTCAGCCGGCCTGCTTGGCAGCGCCGCACTTGTCCTGTCGGCACCGGCGATGGCCGAAGAGGTGCGGCTCGAGACCGAGGCCGACGCCCCCATTATCGTTACCGCGCGGCAGCGACCGGAAGATGCGCAGGACGTGCCCGCTGCACTTTCTGTGGTGGACACCAACTGGCTGGAGCAATCCTACACACTCAATACCCGCGACCTGACGACGCTGGTGCCCGCGCTCAACTATTCCTCGGCCAATCCGCGCAACACCGCCTTCACAATTCGCGGTCTGGGATCAAGCGTGGTGGCGGTGAGCCAGGCGAACGACGGGCTTGAGCCGGGCGTCGGCTACTATGTCGACGGCGTCTATCACGCGCGGCCCGCGACGGCCGCCTTCGACTTTTCCGATATCGAACGGATCGAGGTGCTGCGCGGTCCGCAGGGCACGCTGTTCGGCAAGAACACGACCGCGGGCGCAATCAACATCGTCTCCGCCGCGCCGAGCTTCACGCGCGGGGTTAATGCCGAGCTGAGTGTGGGCGAACGCCAGTTCGTGCAGACGCGGGTCTCAGCAACGGGACCGATCGCGGGCAACAAGCTCGCATTCCGCCTGTCCGGCACGCTCACCCGGCGCGACGGCGTGCTGCGCAACATCGTCAACGGGCGCGACCAGAATACGCTCGGCGCGCAGGCGGTGCGGGGGCAACTGCTGTGGCAGCCGTCGAGCGATGTCCGGCTCCGGGTGATCGCCGACTTCGCCAACTTTGACAGCGAATGCTGCACGCAGGTTTTCCTCCGCGTCGGCACGTCTTTGCGTCCTGCGGCCCGCCAGTTCCCAGCGCTCGCGGCGGCGGCGGGCTATGCCCCGCCCAGCACCAACCCCTATGACCGGCTCACCGACATTGATGCGCCACTGGCGGTCAAGACCAGCGAGGGCGGGGTCAGCGCAACCGCGGACTGGGACATCGGAGCGGCCACCGTCACTTCAATCAGCGCATGGCGGTTCTGGAACTGGGACGCGGCGAACGACCGCGACTATACCGGCCTGCCGATCCAGCTGATCCAGCGCATCCCCTCGCGGCAGGACCAGATCAGCCAGGAACTGCGGATCGCCTCCAACGGCGAGGGCGCGTTCAACTACGTCGCGGGTCTCTACTACTTCCGGCAGGTGCTGACCGGGCAGCCCAACAGCGTGTATGGCCCCTATGGCGCGCCGTGGCTGATCGGCCCGACCACGGGCTCGAATGCGACACCGGTGCCGGCAAACCTGCTCGACGGCTATGGACAGACAGGCGACACGCGCTTTGCAACCAACAGCTATGCTGCCTTTGCCGAGGTGAACTGGCGGATCATGCCGCGCCTGACGGTGACGGGCGGCTTGCGCTACACCTATGAGGCCAAAGAAGGCGACTACAGCACGCAGGTGCTCGGCGGGCCGGCCACCTCGAACACCGCGCTCATCAATGCCAGACTTGGTGCGCTGCGCCCCCAGACCTATTCCGCGCGCGACAGCGAGGGTAGCCTTTCGGGCCGCGCCAATATCTCTTGGGAGCCCGTGGACGACGTCCTGCTCTATGCCAGTTTTGCGCGGGGGTTCAAATCGGGCGGGATCAACATGTCGGGCCTGCCGCTCGATGCGAACAACCAGCCCGTGCTGTCCACCGCCGCGGTCGACCCGGAACGCAACACCACGTGGGAGGCCGGGCTCAAATCGACCCTGTGGGATGGACGCATCACGCTCAACCTCGCCGCCTACCACACCACGGTCAGCGATTTTCAGGCGACAGTGGTGGATTCGAGCCAGACCGTGGCCCTTCGCGGCTACCTCTCAAACATCCCTGAAGTGCGCGTTCAGGGGATCGAGGTCGATTCAAGCTTGCGCCTTGGCAACCTCACGCTGATCGGCGCGCTGGCCTATGGCGATGGCACTTACACCGACTACCCGGCGGGCCCCTGTCCGCTTGAACGCCAGACCGCAGCGACTTCAGCCTGTCACCTTACTGGCAAAAGGCTGGCGAGCCTTCCGCGTTGGTCCCAGACGCTGAGCGCCGATTATGCGGTGCCGGTGGCGGGTGGCGCGCTGTTCTTCCATGCCGATAGCAACTGGCGCAGCGGCTATCTCGGCGACCCGACCCTTTCGCGCTTCACGTGGATCGAAGGCTACAACCTCACCAATGCCAGCGTCGGCTACAGGCGCGAGGACTCACAAGGCAAGGGCTGGGAGATCGCGATCTTCGCACGCAACCTGCTTAATGCGGACTATATCCAGAACCTGACGATCCAGGCGGGCAATTCGGGGCTGATCCTCGGCACGCCCAGCGATCCGCGCACTGTCGGGGTGACCTTCAGGCTGCGGCGCTAGGGTCGTCCTGAGCGAGCCCCTCGCTGCGTTTCGGGGGGCGCGGTGCGGAGAGCAGGTGCGCGGCGATCGCGTCAAACCCGGCGCTACCGGCCCGCTCCGCGGCGCTTTGCAGCTGCCGGTATTGGGCCAACACCTCCTCGCCCAGCGGCGTCAGGTGTGCGCCAGCCTTCTGGTTGCCCGGCGTGGTTGCCACGAGTGGCCCCTGCCAGCATCGGTTCATGGCATCGACCAGCAGCCAGGTGCGGCGGTAGCTCATCCCCATCGCGCGCCCCCCGGCCGAGATCGAGCGATGTCCGGCAATGGCATCGAGCAGGTCGGCTTTGCCGGGGCCCAACGCAATCTCGTCGCCGCACATGATCTGGATCTTGAGTTTGAGAGGGGATGAGCGAGGCATGGCGGAAATGTAACCGCTCGCTGCTTGCGGTCTACTCCTAATCGAACAACGGATTGGCTGAACGCCGCCCTTCCGCTTCCCGCCCATCTTCGGTCATGAGCGAGGTCGACGCGCGATCCCGAAACCGGAATGGCGGATTCTAGCGAAACCAGACATTGAGCGCTTCGGTCGGGAATGACTGGGCTTGGGTCGAGAGTTGCCAATCGGCACCGGCTACCGGAACGTCCGATCTCACCAAAACCGGCGGTTCATTGAGCGGCGATGGCGGCGTTGGCATAGCATGTAGTTGATCGCGAGTAGCACCACGTTCTCAATTTGCAGGCCAGCAGACATCCTCCCGGTGGCCATTTTGGTCACAGGAGAACGATCATGGAGATGTCTGAAAATGTAACGACCGCCACCCAGCGGCCCGTCTGGAATGCGGGGAGGAGTGTTGGAGCGAAGCGCGCGCTAAAGCCGAAGCAGATTTGGCAGATCCGATTTTATCTCAACGAACGCGGCCGTTTGCGTGATCGAGCACTGTTTGACCTTGCCATCGACAGCAAACTGCGCGGTTGCGACCTTGTTCGAATGAAGATCGGCGATATCGTCAGTGGCGGGCAAATCCGAACGCGCGCCATTGTCATGCAACAGAAGACAAGCCGTCCTGTTCAGTTTGAGTTGCTGCCAGATGCCCGGACCAGTCTTTTGGCGTGGCTTGAGCGCCGAGGTGGGACGGTGGACGATTATGTCTTTCCAAGCCGTGTTGATCGCAACGGGCACCTCAGCACCCGGCAATATGCCCGGCTTGTCGATGAATGGGTGACCGGGATCGGCCTGATGCGAAGCGAATATGGCACCCACTCCCTTAGGCGAACCAAGGCGTCAATCATCTACAGGGCGACCGGCAATCTGCGTGCGGTCCAGATCCTTCTCGGCCACAGCAAGATTGAAAACACAGTGCGTTATCTCGGGGTCGACGTCGAAGACGCGCTCGCACTCGCCGAAAATACCGAGACATGATCGGTCTGCTCCTCGCTGACAACGAGGAGCAGACACCACCATGATCAGAATGGTTGGAAACGGCTCTATTCGCTCACGTTGCGCTACCGTCCTTGTTCCGCCTCTGACCGTAACGCCGCGCCCGAAGACGACGGACCAGGTCCATCCTGAGGCCCAACACCGCCATAAAGCCGATCAGTCCGATGGCGAAGACACCAACCAGCACGTTCTGCGCGAGCCGTCCGACCGGGAACAGGAAGTTCCACTTGTGGATGAAGCTGAACACCAGACGCTCGGGTTTCTCGCCGTCAGCCACCCGGTCCACCAGCACGCCTGCGCCTGTGTCGACGAACAGGCTGGCGTTGACCGGTTCGGCATAGTCCACCCGCCAGACCGGCAGACGTTTGTTGCGGAAATCGTATTCGTGGCTGAAGCGGGTTACCAGTTCCACTCGCGTTACCGCACTGTCGGGCGCACCAGTGAAGCGTCGGGCGATCGCGCGGGCGAGGTCCTTGTCCCCTGACGCTTCCACCGCACCCGTCGCGGCATCAAGGTAGATTGCAGGACCATCGGGCTTGATCCCGACAAAGCGCGCCTCGCGGATTTCGGCGTCGGTGGTCGGCACCTTGGTGGCACTCTGCGCCGCCATCATCGCGGCGTGATCGTGGCCCGCCATGCCGTGTGCCGACGGCTGCTTGGCAGGGCCGTGATCGTGCTCGCCCCCGCCCATCGAGCCTTTCGGGGCAAGGCCGATGCGGTAGAGCGGCTGCCCTTCCGCACCCTCGACCAGCGCGACAGAGGCGATATCGCGCCCCTTTGCGATCAGCGCCCAGTCCGCCTCGACCGGCCAATTGCCGCTCGCGACATTGACGGGCTGGCCCATCTTGAGCTGGCTCACCGACGGCACCAGCGCCGACTGGACGAGGTGATAAATCCCCGAGGCCGAGAACATGATCAGCGGCAGGGCCAGCACATAGCCCGCGATCCGGTGCCAGCCCCGTGCACCCGGAAGGCGCTTCTTGCGCCGCACCGTCACCAGCATGGCGATACCGGTCAGGCCGAGCGCCAGCAAGCTCCCGACCATCAGGCCAATCACCACCACCCTCAGCCAGTCCATCCCCGGCGGCACCCATTCCCAAGTGTGCAGTGTCCGGAACACGCTTTGCAGGCGGGTCTTAGTGGTGTCGTTCACCGCCGCAAGGCTCGAGGTTTCGGTGTGGACATAGGCGGTAAGGCCGTCGTCGCCTGCGAATTCCAGCTTCCACACTGGTAGCAGGCGGTTGACCCACGGATAGTCCGCATCGAACTCGGTCTGGAGCCGGGCCGATCTGATCGCCCGATTGGTCGCGAGGTAGTGGCGGGCCAGGAATTCGGCCTGCGCCCGGTCACCGCCGGCCACTTCGCTGCCGTCTGCCGGGCGGAAGTAACGGCGCGCGCCGTCTGCCGCCGAAGTGACCTGCCACAGCACCCCGCCGCCCGGGGCGGGGACGGTCTTGACCGCCACCGCCTCGGCGATGCCCTGTTCGTCAAGGGTTTCGGCAATCGGCCGCGCCCCTTCGAGCGCGACCGAAGCAGCCGGCGGCATGAACGCCGCCTGCTGCGGGCCGAACAGCACCATCGCGATATGGGTGAGGCCGGACAGGCCCCACACCAACAGGCTGATCCCGCCGATCAGCCCCAGCCATTGGTGCTTGGAGTATGACCAGCGCGCGGTCTTGGTCTTCACACTCATTGCTGCCTCCCGTCAGAAACGCGCGCGCAGGCCGCCAAAGAAGGCGCGCCCTTGGCCCGGGGTGTAGATTGCCTCATTGGTACGGCGCTGGTTAGCGTTGGTGGTGACGTTGGAGATGAACGCCGTGTCGAACAGGTTCTCGACCGATCCGAACAGCTCGATCCCCTCGGTCAGCGTGACGCCGGCGGTGATCTGGACGGTTTCATAGCCGGGAGCCCTTTCGGTGTTGGCGTAGTCCGCCCACGGGCCATCAGGGATCCAGCGCAGGGTGGTGGAGAGATAGAACTTCTCCACCTGATCGAACCGGGCCTCGGCAATCAGCACATGACGCGGGACGCCGGCGAGCTGGTTGTCGCCATAGACCGCGTCACCATCGAAGCTGAAGTCGTTGAAGGTGTAGGCAGCGCTCAACCGCAGGGCCTGGCCGTTCTTCTCGAGCGCCGCCTTGAAGGGACGCACATCGAGCCCGAACTCAAGGCCCTGGTGGATCGTGCGATCCCCGTTGGTGGTCACCGTCACCAGCCCGCGCGCGCCAGGCACGGCAAGGTCGAGGAACTCGTTCTCGAGCTCCGCCCGGTAGAGCGCGATGTCCCATGAGACGATCCCCGCCTGCCCGCGCGTGCCGATTTCGAACACGGTCGCGCGCTGGGGATCGAGCGGGGCGAAGGGGAAGGCCCCGCCGCTGGTAAGATCGGCAAGGCTGGGGGCTTCGAAGCTGCGGCTGATATTGCCGAAAAACTGGATGTCCTCGGCCGCATCCACCAGCAGGCCGATGCGGGGATTGAACTGGTCATATTCGCCCCGGCCCGTCACCGCATTGAGGATCGCGGTCACGTCGCGCGTGGCGCGGGCATATTGCCCACCTGCGATCAGCGTGACCGCGTCGGTCAGCCCGAAATCGGCCTGTCCGTAAAGCGTGAGCGTGTCCGAATCCTGATCGGACTGTGTCCGTAGCGCCCCGCGCGCGCCCGAATTGTTGACAAAGGTCTTCGCGTCGTTGCTGGAGTAGGCATAGATCGCCCCCACCTGCCAGCGGCTCTGATCGGCGAGGAAAGGAAGGTTGCCGGAAAGGCGCGTCGAAACGCCGACCTCGTCCTCGCCCTGCACGATGATCCCGGCAAAACGGGTGATCGCGTGGTCGAGATTGCGGCGGGCATACCATGCACCAAACTCAAGATCGGCCGAGCCGAGGTCGATCAGGGTGAGGTTCGACAGGCGGTACACGTCAAGATTGCGGTCCCAGTCATCCGCCACCGGGCCGGGATCGAGCACCACCGGCCCCGCCGTCACCGGGCGGCCCGCGGCGCGCGGATTGGCGAGGGCATCGGCGAGGCGCAAGGAGCCCGCCAGCTCGAAATTGTCCGACAGCGCGGTGACATAGAACCGCGTCTCGATATTGTCCGACACCCGCCAACCGAGGTTGCCGTGGCCATAGATGCTGCGCACCTCGCTGTGTTCGCGGTAGCCGTCGCTGGTGAGGCCGGTGATCCCGCCCCAGTAATCGACATCGCCGCTATTGCCGGACAGCGAAGTATTGCCGCGGAAGGTGGAGAAGCTGCCGACCTCAGCGCGCAGGGCCACCGGCGCGCGGGCGGTACGCCCGGTCGGGCTGACGATATTGACCGCCCCGCCCAGCGATGCCGCCCCGTAGCGCAGTCCGTTGGCACCCTTGAACACCTCCATGTAGCGGATGGTGAGCGTATCGACCTCCTGAAACTCGGTCGTGCCCGATGCGCGGCTGATCGGCACACCGTCACGCAGGACGGTGAGGCCACGCCGTTCAAAACTTGAATTGAGGCCCGAACCGCGGATCGAGATGCGGCTTTCGCGCGGGGCGCTGGTGTCGGCGAACACACCGGGAGTCAGCTCCAGCGCATCGCCGATCGATTGGGCGAAAATATCGGCGAAGCCTTCGTCCTCCACCAGGCCGGTTGCGCCGGGGACGCGTTCCAGCTCTTTGCGGGCAGCTTCCGGCGTCGGGGCAGTGGGGGTGCCTTGAAGGCTGGCGGTGACGATGATCTCGTCCTGCCGCTGGCCGATCCCCTGCGCCTGAAGCGGCGTGTGGAAGGCGACGGTGGTGGCAGCAAGCATGGTGGCGCCCATGAGAGCGCGCTTCACAGTATTGATTTGCATGATGTATCCAATATTTCCGTCGGCGTCTGCCCGCGATGCAGAGCAGCGCCATCGACCCTGCTGGTGCGGGTCAGTGAGCGAGAGGGCCTTGCGTGCGGGGCGAGAGGCCCACGCGCATAGCCTGACGATCAGACGGAAAGGGAGGGTGGCCCGCGCAGTGGCGGACGCAGGAAAGCAATATCGCGAGCAGGCGGCGTGCGGAGCGGCGCAAGCCCGACCAGCAGGATGAACGCCAGCGCGGCGGCCAGCAGCACCGGATCGGCACCGCCCAATGCAGCATGGCCAAGCCCTGAGAAGGCGCAAGGCTGAGACTTGTCTGCCGCCTCAGCATGACCGCTGCCCGTCTCATCCTTGTACGGAATGGCAATCCGCATCTGCTTCGGCGTGCCACTGGCGTCAGAGCAGATCGTTACCGTCAGAAAGCGCTCGCCAGTGGACGAGATCATGTAGCCTGGGGGCACCAACGCCTTTATCGCCAGGGCAAGCACCACGAGCACTAGCGCGAGCCGGGCATATCTGTGCGTCAAGGCGCGGAGGCTGGACATTGCGGGCGCGCCTCTAACGCAGAGAAATCGCTATGTCACCGTGCAATATCGGCACTTCCGCCCATTACGGTTTCCACCCAGTTGCAGTCATCAGCGGAATTCGGGCTCGATCCCGAGAGCTGCATGGCGGCTTTCGGCGGAAGCAGACGTCCACCCTGATGAATGTGAATGACCGGCTCTGGGTCGATAGCTGCCGATCTTGATCGCGTCATTTGATGGCTACTTTCCGGACTGCGGCGCCCCCAAAGCCGCTGTTCAGTCGGCCGACCGAAGGCCGGCCATGTTCTCAATTTTATTCAAGAACCATTTCTAAAAAGGCTGGAAAATCCGGTATTTCAGCCGTCTGGCGCACCATACAGAACGAAGATGAGAACTGGGTTATTGCCATCTGCCCGTTGATATAATGATAAAAACCGGGAGCAAGGGGGCATCGCGCCTAGGGACACAATCGCAGTCGCCCAGTTTCAGCAATCTGATCGATCGCACATTGCTGTGTCACCATCGCGCGCCAATCGTGGTCATTAGGACCGACCTGCTGGTCGCCTAAAAGCGGACCAAATTTCCAATTCCGCGACATGACCAAGACTGGGACATTTCTGCCGTTCCTAATCGACGTTTTGAATTACTGGGTTTGACAAAACCCGTCAGTCAGCTTCGGCCCGGGCTCTGCCAAAAGTCGACAGTCCGCAAACGACCCCGAAGTGGTCATCAGAATTGCCCCCGGCCCTTCACAAAAGCTGCCATCCAGAATACGCAAAACTTGGTTGAAAATGCATCGGCCGCGCTAGCGGTGTGGGACGCTTGGCGGAGACCGAGGAACCGGCGTGCACGACAGGGGGGATGTCATGAAACGCAAGCGGCACTGGGCAGTATTGGCAGCGGCATTGCAAATCGCGGTTTTACCGAGCGCAGCCGCCCAGACTCCAGCGGTTGAGGCCACTGCGTCCACAGACTGGCGTGAAAACTATGCCTATGCGGTGGGTCTGCAAGCTGTGATTTACGGCTATCCGGCCGTTAAAGCGCTCCACATGCGCTACGGCATGGTTGAAAAGCCCGTCGGCGTGATCAACACCCCGGTCAACCAGCTTTTTCACATACGGCGAGCAGCCGATTCAACCGACACCAACAACTCGTCAAGCGCGACTGACTTTCTATATACCGTGTCTTGGTATGATGTCCGGCGCGAACCGACCATCATCTCCGTGCCCGATTCTGGAGACCGATATTACAGCGTCCAATTCATGGAGTATTATTCGGATATCTTCGCTTACCTCGGAACACGCGCGACCGGCGGCAAAGCGGGCCATTATATGCTCGTCAGTAGCGATTGGCAGGGAGAGACCCCGGCAGGCGTTGCGGGGGTTATTCGCGCACCGACACCCACAGGCGCGGTTCTGATCCGCGTCGGTTTTCGGAATGACCGGTCAAACCTCGTCCCGGTTCACGCGATGCAGGACGCGAGCGATATGCGGTCTTTGTCCAAATGGCTGGCACGCGATGGCTCGCAATCAACAGAACGTGATGTGGTTGACCCTGCCGTGCCCGGCTCTCCGCTCGCATTTTATGTCAATCTCAACCGGGCCATGACCGAGAACCCGCCGCCTGCAAAAGACAGCGCGATAGTCTCGCTCTTGCGCAGTGTTGGCCTTGGCCCAGGGCAGAGCGATGATCTGTCACAGCTGGACGCCGGAACGCGCAGAGGTTTGGAGCGGGCTCTGCAGGACGGCATGGCGCTGATTGCGCAGACCGCTATCTCCGGCGGCAATGTCAAAACCGTCAACCACTGGGCCTATAATCCGGTGAGTTGGGGTAGGACGGGCGAAAGCGATGATTATCTGATCCGCAGCGCAACACAGAGCTTTTCCGGCTTTCTCGAACACCACATCGAAGAGGTGGTGAAACTGCGCGCACACCACGACGGCGATGGAAACATCCTCGATGGCAGCACCGGGCGCTATGTCTTGCGCTTCACGAAAGACCAGATTCCGCAAGCCAAGGCCTTTTGGTCAGTTACGGTCTACACTGCCGAATATAACCTGTTTCCCAATTCGGCGGGGCGCTATTCCTTTGGCAATGTCGACCGCGATCTGAAGTATGATCGGGATGGCGGGGTGACGTTCCACCTTCAGGCTGACGCGCCTGCCAAGGGGCAAGGGTTGAACTGGCTGCCTGTGCCCAAGGCCCCTTTCAATCTGTTCCTGCGCGCCTATTTGCCCGGCGATAGCCTGATCAATCAGAGCTATGTGCCGCCCGAAATCCGCAAAGTGACGTAATCGCCCGAGCTGCTTATGGCGCAATGCGACATCTGAAATGAAGCGGATTGGCCCAGTCATGATCCCCGCGCTCGAGTTCGCTTAGGGAACTGTGGGATCAAATGCCGCCATTCGCAAAACCACCCAGTTGCGGTCATAAGCGGGGCTGGGTGCCGAGCCCGAAAACCGCTTGGCGCCTTTCGGCGGAAGCAGGCGTTTAGCCTGATGATCCTGAACGACCGGCTCTGTTCGAGAGCTGCCGATCTTGATCGCGTCATTTGACGGCTACTTTCCGGACTGCGGCGCCCTGAAAGCCGCTGTTCAGTCAGCCGACCGAAAGCGCCCATGTTCTCAATTTTATTCAAAAACTATTTCTAAAAAGGCTGGAAAATCAGGTATTTCAGCCGTGTGGTGCGCCCGGCAGGACTCGAACCTGCTGCCTCAAGATTAGAAGTCTCGCGCTCTATCCAGATGAGCTACGGGCGCGCGCCGGCTGCACCAATAGCGCGCTTTGATCGCCAAGGGAATCGCGCTAATCGGGTCAGCGATGGAAAACACCGCTTCGGCTGAAAAGGCCTCCGATAAAGTCGGCGATCCGGCCGCCGAATTTGACACCGTTCCCGGCGACGGGATCGTCGCGACGAGCCGCGCGCCGGTTCACTTCCGCTTCTATGACATCACCATGGCCGCGTTTGTCGCGATCCTGCTGCTGTCCAACATCATCGGCGCGGCGAAGCTTTCGACCGTGGCGGGTTTCACCTTCGGGGCAGGCATCCTGTTCTTCCCCGTCAGCTACGTCCTGGGCGATGTGCTGACCGAGGTATACGGCTATGCCCGCGCGCGGCGGGTAATCTGGACGGGGTTCGTCGCGCTGCTGTTCATGGCTGTCATGTCCTTCGTGGTGGTCGCCATGCCGCCTGCTGCTTCGTGGAACGGGCAGGCGGCTTACGAAGAAGTGTTCGGCAGCACCTGGCGGATCGTCGTTGCGTCGATCGCGGCTTTCTGGGCGGGGGATTTCGTCAATTCCTTCATCCTCGCCAAGATGAAGGTGCTGACCAAAGGTCGGATGCTGTGGGCGCGCACCATCGGATCGACCATTTTCGGGCAAGGCGTTGACAGCCTGATTTTCTATCCCGTCGCCTTTCTCGGCATCTGGACGACCGAGGCGGTGCTGACCGTGATGGTCACCAACTGGGCGCTGAAAATCGCTTGGGAGGCGCTGCTGACACCAGCGACATATTTCGTGGTGAACAGGCTGAAAGCGGCCGAGGGTGTCGACCTATTTGACATCGACACCGACTTCTCACCATTTGCGAGCACCAAGAAGTAAGGTTTTGTTTTAGTCGCCCACCCCGTCGGCGCCGCAGACGCGGCCAAGCACGTTAAAGCGCGCTCTCCGGCACCACTTCGACCCGCCACGGGAGGCCTAGCCGTCCGGCGAGCAGCTTCATGTCCTTCTCGGTCGGCTGGCCGACCAGCGCAGCGTGGCTTTCCGCAAGGCGCAGCACCAATCCGCTGTCGTCCACCACAAGCCGGCTCACCTCCAGCGACCGCGCCGATTGTGCGCCCAGCCGCCTGCCGATCCGCAGGGCAAGACCCCAGCGCACCGCCTCTTCCAGCGCCTCCGGTTCGGCCAGCGCGCGCACTTCGGCGGGGAGCGAAAGCTGGTTGCCATTGGCGGAAATCGCCGCTGCCAGCATTGCCCGGCCCTTCCCGTCAATCCCGATCCAGCGCTTGTGAAGCGCCCAGTTGATCGCTTGGGGCAGGCGGATATTCGGTTCGATCTGCATCGCGGCCAGCGCCAGCATGGTCGCTGCCAGCCGCAACCGTTCGCTGCCATGTTCGCGCGCGGGTGCCGCATCCAGGGTCCACGCCGCCATCCGCGTTGCCAAAGTCGCCTCAGACCCGCGCTGATTGGCGAACACCGCCACCCCTGCCAGCAGCGGGTCCTGCGATTTGGTGTGTGCGGCCAGCCGATCATAAAGCAGGCCTTCGCGCAGTCCCCATGAAGAGAAAACCACCTTTTCCGGGGCCAGCCGCTCCAGCAGGGCCTGCAGCAGCATCGCCGCATCGGGGAGCTTTTCGGCGCGCATCGACGATATCCGCTCTCGCCCTTTCAGCGCGTCGGTTTCGCTTGCCGACAGGGCAAGCGCCAAGGCCAGCGCTGCGTCAGCGTCGATCTCGAACCCGTGCGGATCGCTCAGTGGCCAGCCGCGCGCCGCCATCGCATAGACCGCCATCGCGCGCCACGTGCCGCCGACCAGATAAAGCGCGCCGTTGTCAGCCGGCGCGGCGGCAGACAGATCCCACCCTGCCTTGCGGATGACCTTGTCGATGCTCTTGCGCATATCCGCGCGTCCGTTTTTGCGGTGATCTGGCAGGCGCAGCGTGCCGAGCGGCAGAGTGCTGGCGCTGTCGGTCTGACCTCCCGTAACGCGCACCAATTCAAGGCTGCCCCCGCCAAGGTCGGCAACAATTCCGCGCGCATCAGGAAAGGCGCCGATCACGCCATGCGCGCTAAGCAGCGCTTCCTCCTCGCCCGAAATCACCCGCGGGTTCAAGCCGAGCCGGCGCAGTTCTTCCGCGAATTCCGGACCATTGGCAGCCTCACGCACGGCAGCGGTCGCCACAGTCTCGATATCCTTGATACCAAGATCGGTGAGCAGCAGGACAAACCGTTTCAGCCCGCGCAGCGCCAGCGCCATGGCTTCGTCCGACAGACGGCCTGTGGCGGCGATATCGCGCCCCAGCTTGGCCGTGACCTTTTCATTGAACAACACCGTTGGCGCACGCATCGTGCCGCCATAGACAACAAGCCGTACGGTGTTTGACCCTATGTCGATAATCGCGCGCTCTGCCGCGCTGCCGCCCAACGCTCCGTCGCGGCTGTCGCGCCGCCATTTCCAGATCATCGCCTTGCCCCGCGGCGTAAGGACAGTTTGGGCACCGCCCCCGCCTCAAGCGCCCCGCCACGCCCGGATAGCGACGGGTTCGTCATGAAATAACGGTGGCAGTTAAAGGGCTTGCTGCCGCTTTCCACTTCGACCCGCGAATAATCGCCATCAGGATGCAGCCACCAGCTCTGCTCGCTATCGAGCATATTGGCGAGCAGCACCTGCTGCAGCACCTGATCATGGACCGTGCGATTAAGTATGGGGATCAGCGTTTCGACCCGGCGATCAAGATTGCGGCTCATCATGTCGGCAGAGGCAATGAACACCGCGGCATGGGCGCTGGGCAGCGGGTGGCCGTTGGCAAAGGCATAGATGCGGCTGTGTTCGAGAAAGCGGCCGATGATCGATTTGACGCGGATATTTTCGGAAAGGCCCGCAATCCCCGGACGCAAGCAGCAGATGCCGCGTACCACCAGTTCCACCCGGACGCCCGCGTTGCTGGCGGCGTAAAGTCGGTCGATGATGCCATCATCCGTCATCTGGTTGCACTTCATCCAGATCGCGGCAGGCTTGCCCGCCTGCGCGTGGGCAATTTCGGTATCGATGCGGCTGTAGATTTCTTCGCGCAGATCAATCGGGGCGATGTGGATGCGTTCAAGCGCGTGCGGCTCGACGTAGCCGGTGACGAAGTTGAACATCTTGGCGACATCGCGCCCCAGCTTGGGATCGGCGGTGAAGAAGCTGAGATCGGTGTAAACCCGCGCTGTGACGGGGTGGTAATTGCCGGTGCCAAGGTGGCAATAGGTGCGGAAGGTATCGCCTTCGCGCCGCACCACCATCGCCACTTTGGCGTGGGTTTTCCAGTCGGTAAAGCCGTAGATCACCTGCACGCCGGCACGTTCCAGCTTGCCCGCCCATTGCAGGTTCTGTTCCTCGTCAAAGCGGGCTTTCAGTTCCACCACCGCGGTCACGGATTTCCCGGCCTCGGCCGCTTCAATCAGCGCATTGATCACCGCGGATTGCGAACCTGCGCGGTAAAGCGTCTGCTTGATCGCCACCACGTCCGGATCGGCCGCTGCCTGCCGGATGAAATCGACCACCACCTCGAAGCTTTCATAGGGGTGGTGAATGACAATGTCCTTTTCCCGGATCGCGGAAAAGGCATCGCCGTCATGTTCGCGGATGCGTTCGGGAAAGCGGGGGGAATAGGCTTCAAACTTCAGATCGGCGCGGTCTTCGCGGACGATTTCGGCAAGGCCGTCGATCCCGATCATGCCATCGGTCTTGATCAGCGCGGCTTCATTGATGCCAAGCTGGTCGAGCAGCAGCGTCTCTGCTGCCGGATCGAAATCCTCCTCGATCTCCAGCTGGATGACCTGCCCGCGCCGCCTGCGCTGGATCGCACTGCGGAAGGTGCGCACCAAGTCTTCGGCTTCTTCCTCGATTTCAATGTCGCTATCGCGCAGCACACGGAACAATCCGTCACCCTGGATGGTGAAGCCGGGGAACAGCTCCCCGGCGTAACGCTGGATCAGGCGGGCGATGGAAATGTACAGCGCGCCGTTTGCGCCCGTTACACTGTCGGGCACCCGGACAAACCGGCGCAGCGCGCTAGGGATCAGCACCATCTCGATCAGCTGTTCGCGCGTCGCATCACGGGTCAACGTGAACAGCAGCCCCATCCCTTCGTTCTGCACAAACGGGAACGGGTGCGCGGGATCAAGCGCCTGCGGCGTAATGATCGGCAGGATTTCATTGAGGAAATAGCTTTTCAGCCATTTGTGCGCTTCCGGACTGACGCGCTGTTCATCGGCCACATGGACGTTCGCTTCAGCCAGACCGCTGCGCACAGCCCGCCAGATCGACTGCTGCACCGCGCTGAGTTCAGCCAACTTAGCGCGGATCGCCGCAAGCTGCTGCGCAGGGCTGCGGCCGTCGATCGAAGGCGTATCGAGCCCACGCTGCACCTGCCCCACAAGGCCGGCGACGCGGATCATCATGAATTCATCAAGGTTGCTGCCCGAAATCGACAGGAACCGCAGCCGTTCCAGCAACGGATAGGCTTCGTTGCAGGCTTCGGCCAGCACGCGCTGGTTGAACTGGAGCCACGACAGCTCACGGTTGAAATAGGGGGATTCGTCCGCGCCAAGCTCGGCCATCTGGGAGGCGGCGGGCGCAGGCTGGTTGCCGTGGGGTGACGTGTTCATCGCTATCCTGTTCCGCCTCGCGCCGGACATCGCAGCGCAGGTCGCCCGCGTGCCATGTTCGCTTGGCAGCGGGGTGTAAATCACCTTGATGTGTCTGACATAAAAATGTCAATTTGGTTGCGGCCACCAACAGCGATGCAGCGCGCGGCGGGTTCGGGCGCTAAAGCAGCGAGGCGCTTTCGGCGATGCTGGTGATGCCGCGCTTGCCGTTGGCATCGCGGCCCAGTTGCACAAGTACGTCGATCACGCTGGCGGCATAGGCGATGGTGTCCGATCGGGTCAGGCCGATGCCGGTCTGCATCACCATCAGCGCCAATTGTTCGAGCGCGCCGCGCAAGGAATTGGCGTGGATCGTGGAAAAGCTGCCCGGGTGGCCAGTGTTGATCGCACGCAGGAAACTGACACTTTCAGCGCCGCGCAGTTCGCCCAGCACGATGCGATCAGGCCGCAGGCGCAGTGCGGCCTGGAGCAGTTCGTTGGCGGTAACCTTGGCCTCTCCCAGCTCCCCCTTCACCGCGACCAGCCCGACTGCGTTAGCACCGGGGAATTTCAGTTCGGGCGTATCCTCAACCATCACCACGCGTTCGGCAGCCGGGATTTCGCCCAGCATGGCGTTGAGGAAAGTCGTTTTGCCGGTGCTGGTGCCGCCCGAAATCAGGATCGTGCGCCGCGCCCGGATCGCGGCGCGCAAGAAGGCGATGGGCTGGCTTTGCGGATCGGGAAGCACAACCTGCGCCGCCCCCGCCAGCGGGCCCGTGTCATAGGCATCCAGCGGCAAATCAAGTCTGCGGTGACGGCGGATTGCCATCACCCAATGCCGCCGCGCAGCGGGCGGCCCGCAGAACTGCACGCGGGCGCCATCCGGCAGGGTCGCACCCAGCAAGGGGTGTTCGCGGTTGATCCCCTGATGCGATACGCGGGCGACCTGTTCGGCAAGCCGCTGCACCAACCGGTCGTCAATCTCCGGTGTGTCGATCCGCTGCATTCCGGGGCTCGCGGCGTCCTCGATCCACACTTCGCCCGGGCGGTTAACCATGATTTCCGTCACGGTGTCACGGTCAAGCCAGCGGCGGAACGGGGCAAGATAAGCGTCAAGATAGACTGAGCGTTCGGGGGACAGCAGGGGTGCGCTTTCGTCTGCTGCAAGCTGGTCGATATCGGCGCTCATCGCTGTCAGCCGACAGTGCTGAAATCGAGATCGCGCGCGGTGAAGACGCGGATCGGCTCACCCATGCGCACGCGGATCGTTGGGCTGATCTGGCCTTGCGATTGCACGGCGGAATTGGCCGCGCCCTGCGCTCCGCCCGCTACGATCACGCCGCCGATCCCGCCGGTGGCCAATGCGCCAAGACCGCCCACCACCGAAAGCAGCAGGCCCGATCCGAACCGCTTGAAGAAGTGGCTGTTCACATCGCCTTCAAGCCCTGTCGCGCCGTCAAAACCGACTGCGGGCGAGCCAAGGTTGACCGATACGCCATCAGGCCGGATCAGCCGCGTCCAGATGACATAGGCGCGGCGCTGGCCCTGCTGCACACCGGCCTGATACTGCCCGATCAGGCGCGTCGAACGCGGCACAAGGATGCGCTTGCCATCGAAGCTGCGCACATCTTGGCTTACCACCGCGCGGACATAGCCGGGGACATCGGTGTTGATCGCCGTTTCGAGAATAGCCGGGATCAGCGTGCCTTCCGTCACGGTGGTCGAAGGATTGGTCATGGCCCGGGCCTGCGCCGGTCCGCCCCCGACCCCGCCAACCCGTCCGGCAAACGCCGCCGCGCCGCCGGTGCTTGCAATTTCTGCGCCCGGCGTGCCTGCCGGTGCGCCTATCGGAGCCTCGGCCACCCGCAGTCCGCGCGCCGTGCTGGCATCGAAGACCAGTTGCGGGCTGGCATAGGGATTGATCGCGGCGCCCTGCGCCATCGCGCCCGGGGCGCCGGAATAGACGGGCATGGGCGCAGGGTCAGGTTGAACCGGCATCGGCACCGCACCAGGGATTGGCGCCGGATTGACCGGGGCAACCGGCGCGGGCGCTGCGGCGACTTGCGGCGGAGCGACATTGGGATTGCCGATCCCTTCCGGTTCGGCCGTACGGGCAGCGTTCATCGCCCAGAACGTCACCGCGCCGAGCAGGCCCACCACCCCCACTCCGACAGCCAGCCCAAGCCCGTCACCCTTGACCTTGCGATCGGTAACGGCGGGAAAAGCCGCCCGACTTGCCAGATCGATGATCTCGGCAGATTCCCGTTCGCGCGGATCGGCACCGTCCCCGCCCTCACCCTTCTTCGGCGGCAAACGCCCGGCCAGACGCATCAGTTGGACTCCCTTTGAGGGTAAGGCGTGGCAAGACCCGCGCTCCGTGCCGCAGACTTCATCGGGCCGGTGTTGGTGAGGGTCGCTGTGTCACCGCCCGACCGCAAGATGATCTGCGGCGGCACGCCGGCAACCACAACGGTATCGCCGCGCACGGTGTAATTGACCGGCCCTTCATCGCCATCGGCATTCGTGACAAGAATGGCTGGAATTGCAACACCTTGGCGCCATTTCAGGAATACCGCATCGCCATCATCATAGGCCAGCACGGGCAGCAGATCGGCCTTCCCCGCCTTTGCCCAGGCAAGATTGACCTGCGCCGGATCGCTGACCGCATAAGGGTCTGATGCGGCGGCCAATTCCGCGGGCGAGGCCGCCGGACGCTGGGCCTTCGCCTCAGCCTCTGCCGCGGCGGCGAGGCGCGCTTGTTCGGCGGCTTTTTCCAGCTCGGGGTAGCGGAATTGCAGAACGTAAAGTGCTGAATTTCTTGGAGATGCCACCAAATCGAACAGGTAGGTGCGTTTGTCGGTCACGACCGTCATGTTGGTGCGCGCGGCAGGTTCCAGCGGTTTCACGAACAGGATTGTTTGCGCCTTGTTGGGCTGCACCTGCCACGCCCCGGAATCCCCGATCGCGACATTCTCAATCAGTTCGTCCGGCGCGAACTTGATGGTCGTCTGGACCTTCACCATGCCATCGATCCGCACCACCGCGCTCTCGTTAAAGACAAGCGTCTTCAGGCGGTTATCCTGTGCACTGGCAGGCACAGCAAGGCTCAGCGCAAGCGCGGCGAGAAGCACGGCGCGGGTCATTGGTAAGTCTCCGGAGGGGGGGCTTTAGGCATTGTGGCCGGTTTGGCAGCAGACGCGGTGCGGAAGCGGTTGCCGATCCCGCGGGTGCGTGATGTGGCGGGATTCAGGGGTGTAACCTGAGCGCCGCCGCTGCCAGCTGCATAAATGCGGGTTTCACGTGAAACATTGCCAGCAGGCCCCGTGTCATTCGCGGCTACGGCGGTCTGGAGCGGGGCTAGGTCGACCCTGCGAGGGGTCAAAGCCGCGCTGGAGGGGGCCACGTTGGTGCTGCGCGGCACGCTGCCCACGGGTTGTAAGGCTGGCACGGCACGCAGGTTGTCCGCCCCGCGCCTACCCTCAGCCGATGGCACCAGACCGAACACCTGCCAGCCTGCCACCATGGTCGATGCGACCTTCAGCGACAGCAGCATCAGCGCCATGTGCACCGCGCCCACCAGGAAAAACGCCATCGCCGCCTGTTGATCGATCTGTCCCGGCACCGCGACCAGCGCAGCCAGCACCGGCACCGCCATTTCCAGCATGATCGATCCGCCCAGCACGGCAAACAACGGAGCGAGCGCCATCATCACCAAGCCTTTGAGCCAGCCGGTAAACAGCCCGCGCGTGCCTTCAAACAGCGCCAGCACCACGAAAATCGGCCCCACCGCCAGCAGCAGCGCCAGCGCAATCCGCGCCGTCACCAGCAGGCCGACCGTGCCGAGCAGCAACAGCATCGCCCCGATCCACATCATCCCCGGCGGAGAGAACGCGCTGATATCCTTGGTATCCCCGCTCGCCTTCTGGATCGCAAGGAACACCACGTCCAGTTTCTGCGCGAACACCACCGTCGCGCTTTCTCCTTGGGTGCCCGTCAGAATGCCCGCGATCTGGTCCGGCCCGCCGATGAAGATATTGTAGAACACGCTGGAGAAGGCGACAAAACTGGTTGCAAAGGTCAACACCAGCCCCAACGTCATCATCTTCGGCAGCAGCGCCCGTACCGACAGATTGGCGCGGCCCAGCATCAGCGATATGCCGAAGAACCCGACATACAGGCCAAGCAGAATGGTCAGCGCGAAGGCCAGTTGGCCTTCCGTGCCGAACAGGCGGTTGAAGGCCTGTTCGGATACACCGCTGGCGATGCAATCCACCGCGGTCAGTGCCGAAGAAACGCCGGTACCCATCGATTGGGCGGCCAGATCGCAGATCGCGGTCATTCGGCAGCCAGCGACAAGGCATCATGATCGGTCGCGGCGCTATCGGGCCAGTCGCGTCCGGTCAGCGCCGGGAACCATGCGGCAGGCGCATCGCCCACTGTCTCGCGCAACACATCAAGCCGCCGTACCGCGCTTTCGCGGCCCGACAGGATCGTCAGCACCTCAGGCGCGCCCGACAGATCGAGCCTCACGACCACGCTGGCATCGGGTTGCCGCACAAGGAAGCAGCGCGAGTGGGCGGGCAGTGAACGGATCAGCGCAAATTCGTGGCTGGTCAGGCCAAATCCGTCGCAGTAATCCTCTGGTCTGGCGCGGCTGTTGGGCATGAACACCATCGTCGCGGTCTGTTCGACCAGCGCCGTCGCAATCCGGCTGTCGAGCGCATCGCGCGCGCTTTGCGTAGCAAACCCGACCAGCGCGTTACGTTTGCGCAGGGTCTTGAGCCAGTCGCGGATGCGCGCGGCGAACACTTCGTCATCCAACGCCTTCCAGCCTTCATCGATCAGGATCATGGTCGGCTGCCCGTCCAATCGCTCCTCGATACGGTGGAACAGATACATCATGGTCGGCGTGCGCAGGCGCGGGTTTTCAAGCAGCGCGGTCATTTCGAAGCCGAGGACGCGGGTTGCCAGATCCAGCCGGTCGCGTTCATTATCGAACAGCCAAGCGTGCTCGCCGTCTCCGATCCACGCCGCCAACCGGTCGGCCAGATCACCCGGCGTCGGCCGGCGGGTGCCGGACAGCAGCTCCTTGAAATGACGCAACCTGCGCAAGCTGGGATCATTGGCGTAAGTCGCATCGACTGCCGCGCTGATGGTCGCGAATTCCTCCGGCCCTTCCGCCGTCAACAGCACCGCCAGCCAGTCGCGCAGAAAGGCGCGGTTGGCGGGGCTATCGGGCAGCGATAGCGGGTTGAAGCCCGTGGGCGCGCCGGGGTTGATGCGGTCATAACGCCCGCCGATCCCGCGAATGAACAGCTCCGCGCCGCGATCCTTGTCGAACAGGATGGTGCGCGGCTGGAACTTCTGCGCCTGCGCGGCGAGGAAGTTCATCACCACCGTTTTGCCCGAGCCGCTCGGGCCGATGACCGAGAAGTTGCCCAGATCGCCGTGGTGGAAATTGAAGAAGAACGGCGTTGCGCTGGTCGTTTCCAGCAGCGTCACCGCATCCCCCCAGTGGTTGCCGCTCGCCTGCCCCAGCGCAAAGCCGTGGAACGATCCAAATCCCGCCATGTTGGCAGAGGAAATCAGCGCGCGGCGGACGATGTATTCCTCGTTCCCCGGGAACTGCGCCCAGAACGCGGGTTCAAGATTCGTATCCTCGCGCACCGCAATCGCACCGGTGTCGGCCAGCGCGGCGGCGCAAGACGCCATCGCGTCATCAAGCGCGGGCAGCGTGGCCGAGCGCACCAGCACAGTCAGGTGGTGATCGCCAAAGCCCACCGCCCCATTGCCCAGTGCATCACGCGCGGCGAGCATATCGGCGCGTTCGGCAGCCGCTTCCTCATCCACGGATCGCGACCGGCGGAGGGCAAGGTCGATGCGCTCTTTGGCCGTGGTGCGTTCGTTGGGGGCGTAGCTTTCAGTCACGACCATTTCGAACGGCAGGCGCAGCAGGTTGTCGAGCAGGCCGGGCGAGGTCGCCTCGGGGTAGTCCTTCAGCCCGAGAATCGCGGCGAAATCGGGCGCGGCGCTCCCCCGCAGCTCCATCGCATCAAGGCCGAAACTGGCGCGGCGATAGGGCAGCATATGGCCGATGTCGGTTTCGGTCGAAGGGCGGCGAACCGGCCGCATCTCGCCATTGAACAGCGCGGACAGCAGCTCCAGCATTTCCGAATTGGTGCCGGTCTGTCCGGGCGCCTGATAATCCCCCAGCACCGCCGCGCCGTAATTCTGGAGCGACGCGACCAGGCCGGTGATCGCCGCCTTCAGGCTGCGAAGGTCTTTGGGATCAGCTTCAAGATCGTCCTGACCAGCCCGCGAAAACATCTTGGCGAAACGTTCCGGCAGGCCCGTCTTGCCGCGCGCCGGGCGGCGGATCAGGGTGACGAACTGGTCATTGATGAACAGCGATCCGCCGGCCAGCCGCTGCTTCCAGCGTGCATCGATATGGCGGCTGAGGGGATCAGGAAATGCCGCATCCAGCTCCACTTCAACCCGGCGGCGGATGACGTGGTGATACATCACAAAGCGCGCATCGAGCGTCGAACGCAGCATCACCTCGCGCGTGGCGGCGTGGGCGTTGAGGGCGTCGGAATCCTCGGTCTCGAACAGCAGGCCGGGCACCTGAATGGCGCTCATCACGCTGCCATCGCGCAGCAGCACGGTGTTTTCGTCCACAAGCCGCGCATAAGGCAACCGGTCACCGACGCGGGCTTCCTTGGCGCTCCAGGCGGCGGCGCCGATCCATTTATGGGGCATAGGAGTTGCATCCCCAGCGTTTAAAATTGGGCACGCGCGGGCATTTCGAAACCTTGGTGATCCACAGGTCGAAAATGCGCGGTTCCCGCAGCGAAGCGAAATAGCCGATCACGTGCATCACCACCGGCACCGGCAGTATCCACCAGCTTTTCAGGATCAGGAACGCAATCGTCGTCACCATCAGGTTGATGATGAAGAAGTTCATCGTCACGCCCGCAAACATTTGCGGACGGGTGAGCGCGCGGTGCACCGCATTGCGGGTGAGCTCGCTCATCGCGCGCCTCAGCCTGCGGCCGACTGGATGCCGGCGACGATGGTGGTCGCGCCGAACAGGATGAACACGCCGATGATAACCGTTGCGCCAAAGCGCCAGTTCATGCGCCCGGTCAGCATCATGAAGCCGATTGCGGCGACCGCCATGACCGCCACAGTCGTTGCCACCGTGCCCAGCAGCGTGCCTTGCAGCCACAGCAGCGCATTGTTGATCGGGCCGGAGCCAGCCGGATCAGCGCCCTGCGCCAGCGCCGCTGATGGCACCAACGCCAACGCCAGCGAAGCGATCAATCGGGCGGGAAGGCGGAACAGCGAAGTCATATGTCTATCATCATCCTTGGTCCTGTTGCTTGCCCGGGCTTACTGGCCCGGCACGCGCGAATGGTTGGCCAGCCGACCGATAATGGCGGCAACATAGTGGCGGGTTTCGCGGATATTGGGAATGCCGCCCGCGCGTTCGACGCGGCCCGGCCCGGCGTTGTAGGCGGCCAGCGCCTTTTCGAGATCGCCGCCGAACCGGTCGAGCTGCTCGCGCAGATACCGCGCCCCGCCCTCCAGATTGGCGAAAGGATCGCGCGGGTCCACGCCCAGATACCGCGCGGTGCCCGGCATCAATTGGGCCAGCCCCTGCGCGCCGACGGGTGAGACGGCGTTCGCGTTCCAGCGGCTTTCCTGCCACACCAGCGCCTCCAGCAGACTGGGCGAAAGGTCGAACCGGGCGGACAGTTCTGCAATCTTGGCGGCATAGCGTGGCGGAATGCCCGCAGCGTGGCGCGCGGGATCGGCGATGGCTATATCGGGAAGCGCGGGCGCTTGGGCCAAGTCGGCGCCGGTCACGGCAGCGGCAGGATCGGCTACAGCAGGCATCCCGGCCAGCGGCCCCGCCACCCAGCGCGCGCCGCCCGCGCCGAGCTCAAGCACGTCGGCACGAGCCTCGACCGAAAGCCCGACCATGAGCCCCAGCCCAGCAGCAACTGTCATGACGCGGCAAGCCGCGGCGAGAATCATGTCTCGGCCCTCCAGAATGGCACCTATTGTCTATCCTAAATGACAGACAAGTGACAGCATCGGGAAAGCCACTCTATCCCAAAAGCAGGGCTATGGTCATTCTGTTGTAAAAATGGATACCAAAGCACCCGCCTAGGCGCTGCATCAGTCGCGCAGTGTCAACTGTTCGGGGCGGGGTGCAAAGCTGCGGAATTCCCCGCGCGCCAGCATCTTGAGCGCCTTGCGCGCCAGTCGCCGCGAATCAGTGGCGGTACCGTCGGCAGTATCCAGTTCGACAACCTCGTGGCAGGCCGCAGCCTGTTCGAATGCGGCGCGCGCCTTGGCGTCGTCTCCGGTCTGGGCATAGGCAATGCCGAGATTGATTATCACGGCTGCATCATGGGGATCGGCGGCGCTGGCATTCTCCAGCGTGACGAGCGCACTTTCAGCGCGGCCCGCAGACATCGGCTGCACGGCCTGCTCGGGCGCCTTGGCCAGAGCGGTCGGCGCGGGCAATGGCGCTGCGATCAAAGCGAGAGCGAGAGCAAGAACGGACATCGGCGTGCCTCCTGTGTGAACGACACTGATGATGATGCCGTCCGCGCCTTCATGCAACAAAATCGTCACATTGTAATATATCTGTAATTAAACACTCAACACACTGTTTATGTTATTTTTTATCAGCACGCCCTCAGATCCGTCGCAGTCATATTTGTCTTTCTTCGGTCATAATCTTCGGACTGACACATTTCTGTAATGCTGCAAGAATTCTGACACGAGCAAACCGTACCGCCCCCTTCAGCGCACTACAGCACGCGCATGAACCGATTCTCGGCGCAATAGGGGACCAAACCTGTGAAAATGATCCAACGCACACTGTTTCTGGGTTGCAGTCTGGCCGCTTTGGCCGGTTGCGGTGCCGATGAAATCGTCTCGCCCGGAGCTGGCGGCAATATCATCATCAACAATCCAGCCCCGACGCCAACGCCGACCCCGACGCCGACGCCGACCCAGTCGTTGGTAACGCCCGCAGCCGGTTGCCCGACGATCGCAACCCCCGGCGGGCTGGTTGATGGCAGCACCCTGACTGGCCCGACCGGCACCTATCGCGTGTGCCGCCTGCCCGCGCGCTTCACCACCACTGACAACCTGCCCTACATCCGCGGCCTTGTTTACGAGATCCCGGGCCGCGTTGAAGTGGGCACCGACCGCGGCTTTGCCAGCACCGGCACCACCGTAACCTTAACGGTAGAACCGGGTGTGATCCTGTTCGCGCAGCAGGATTCCTATCTGGTTGTAAACCGCGGCAACGCAATCCAGTCGAACGGCACCGCCGAACGTCCGATCATTTGGACCAGCCGCGACAACATCATCGGCCTGGCCAATGACAACAGCCAGCAGCAGTGGGGCGGCGTTGTGCTGCTCGGCCGCGCGCCGCATTCGGATTGTTCGACCGGCGTTTTCAACACGACTGCCAACCCCACCGCCAACGCAACTTGCGAAGGCCGTCTGGAAGGCGCAGCGATTGCCACCCCGTTCGGCGGTGCCAACTCGGCTGACAGCTCGGGTTCGTTCCGCTTCAACCAGATCCGTTTTTCAGGATTTGAACTGGCCCCAAACAACGAACTCCAGTCGCTGACCACCGGCGGCGTTGGGACTGGTACGGTGATCGAGAACCTGCTGTCCTTCAACAGCTCTGACGACGGGGTCGAATTCTTCGGCGGCGGGTTCAACGCCCGCAACCTTGCCATCATCGGCGCATCCGATGATTCGCTGGATGTGGATACCGGCGCGATCGTCAATCTCGACACCGTGATCGCGGTGCAGCGTTCGACCACGGGCGACCGCCTGATCGAACTGGATTCGCCCAACGTGGCGGACCGCACCCCTTCGAACGCGCTTCGCCAGACCCGCTTCCAGGTGAACAATTTCACCTTCGTGGCGCGCGATGGTGCCCCGCAGGTCGTGCAAGCCCGCGGCGGCGCCGCGCTCGGCCTCACCAACGGCGTCATCAATGCCGGTACCAACCACTGCTTCCAGATCGATGAAGCTCCCACTCTGGCGGCGATCATCGGCGTGGACTCGGTGGTCGGCGATTGCCCGGCGACCGATCCGATCCGTGGCGGCAGCGGCAACACCAATGCTGACGTGGCGGCACGGATCAATGGCGGCACTGGCAACAACCTGGCCTTCGCCATCACGCTGACCAACAACGTGGTCAACGGCGCGGGTGAGACGGCGCGCACCGCCTTTGGCGCGAACGCCCGGTCCAGCTTCTTCCCGACCCGCACCTTTGTGGGCGCGATCGAGAACGCTGGCGCGCTGACCACCATCTTCGGCAACTGGACCTGCAATTCGTCGATCCAGAACTTCGCCAGCACCACCGGCGCCTGCACATCGCTGCCGGTCTACCCGGCCTAAGTCACGCCGTTACCGCCAATCGGGGGAGGCGCCGCATCTGTGCTGCGCCTCCCCGTTTTCACATCCAGACCGACCAATCCACGAGGGGTCCTCACCCATGTCCACCCGCACGCGCCTTGCAGGCTTGCTGCTTCTGACCACATCACTGACCTTGCCCACGGCCCTGCACGCGCAGGAAGCGCCGCAGGATGATGAGGTGGCCGAAGATGCGCCGGTAGAGGATTTGCAGGAAACCGACATCTCGCTGCCCGGCGGCGGGATTATCGTCACCGGACGGCGCAACCGCGATCCGGCGCGCAATTCGGGGCAGGTGCTCACCGTGCTGTCCGAAGCTGACATGGCCCGTACCGGCGAAGGCGACATTGCCGGCGCGCTGTCGCGGGTCAGCGGGCTGTCGCTGGTCGGTAATGGCCGCGTGTTCGTGCGGGGACTGGGCGACCGCTATTCACTGGCGCTGCTGAACGGTCTTCCGCTGCCCAGCCCCGAACCGTTGAGCCGCGTCGTCCCGCTCGACATTTTCCCGACCAGCGTGATCGCCTCCAGCATCGTGCAGAAAACCTATTCGGCCAATTTCCCGGGCGAATTCGGCGGCGGTGTGATCAACCTAACCACCAAGGCGATCCCGACCGAAACATTCCTGACCGTCGGCATATCGGGCAGCGGCGACACCGAAACGAGCCTGCAAAACGGCCTCACCTATTTCGGCAGCGGCCTCGACACCTTCGGCTTCGACAATGGCAACCGTGACTTTCCCGGTGCCTTGCAAACCGCAATCGGCAGCGCCACGCGGATTAACGATCTGTCCGCGGCCGCGCAGCGCGAATTGGCCGGGCAGATCATGCCGCTGAACCTGGTCACGCTGCAAAAGAACGATACCCTGCCGATCAACTTTTCGGCCAACATCACCGGCGGCACATCTTTCGAGGTGGGCGATGGCAATTACCTCGGCCTGATCGCGACCGCAGGGATCACCAACAACTGGCGCACCCGCAATGTCACCAGCCAGCAGTTCGGCGATGCGGCGGCGGGCCAGCTCCTGTTCGACTCTCAGAATTTCATCACCGACAACAAGGTGCTGATGAACGCGCTGGTCGGCATCGGGCTGGACATTGGCGAGCATACGATCCGCTGGACCAACCTCTATATCCGCGACACCCTGAAGACCGCGCGGCTCGCCACCGGCACCGACAGCTTCACCGATGTCGCGCGCCCGTTCGAATTCCAGACCCAGCAGACTGGCTGGTTCGAACGGCAGTTGATAGATTCGCAGATCGTCGCGGAGTTGGCCTTCGACGCCTTCAAGCTCGATCTGCGCGGCGGTTATGCGCGCACCGACCGTGAAGCGCCGTTCAACGCCATCGTCCCCTACATCCGCACCAACGTCCCCAATGATCCATTTGGCGACAAGTTCGTGGTGGATGTCGGGGCGCTGATCGGCGGGACGGAGCGGATACAGGTCGGCTTTGAAGACCTGACCGAAGAATTATGGTTCGGCGGTGCGGACGTGACCTTCGATGTGACCGATACCCTGTCGCTCACCACGGGGTATGCCTATTCGGATACCACGCGCCGGTCGCTATCCTTCATCATCCGTCCGCTCATCGCTTCGTCCGCCGAACTGACCACTGGTCTGCGCGCCTTGGGCCTGCGGCAGCCCGGCCTAATCCTTGGCGGAGGGGCGCTGGCCACGGATGCGAACGGTAGTGGCCTGTTCAATGTCACCGTGTCCGATCCGACCCCCTTCCCCGTGTTTGACGCAGCGCTGACGGTGCACGCGGGCTATGGCCTTGCGCGTTACCGCCCGACAGACCGCATCAGCATGGAAGCGGGCGTCCGCTATGAAGACGGTCTGCAGGTCGCCGCGCCCGATCTGGCGTTCGGCGGCGGCAATCTCGCCAACCCGACACGGATCGCCAATGATTATTTCCTGCCCTCGGCAACGATCACGTGGGAGGCGGTCGATGATCTGCAATTGCGGCTTTCCGCCTCGCAAACCATCGCCCGCCCGCAGTTCCGTGAGCTGGTGGAGCAGACCTATTTCGATCCGGAAAGCAACCGCCGGTTCCGCGGCAACCCCTTCCTGATCGACAGCCAGCTCACCAACATCGAAGCGCGCGCCGAATATTATCTGGGCGGGCCGAAGAAAGTGAGCATTGCAGGCTTCTTCAAGGCGATCGACAACCCGATCGAGAACTTCCTGATCACCGCCCCCGGCATCATCGAAACCAGCTACGCCAACGCGCCGTCGGCCGAATTGTTCGGGGCAGAGCTTGATGTGTCTTACGGTATCGGGCTTGATAACTGGGGCGGGGTCTTCGCCAGCAAGCAGTTCCTCGTGATCGCCAATTACACTTGGACCCAGTCGCGCATCGCGGTGGGTGCAGGTGATCTTGCCCCGATCCCGGGCGCGACCGGCCAGCTTGCCAGCCAACTGTTTGATGACAGCGCGCCGCTGGTCGGCCAGTCAGACCACGTCGCCAACCTGTCGCTCGGCATTGAGGATCTCGACAAGGTCCAGCAGTTCACTGTGCTGTTCAACTACGCGAGCGAGCGCGTGACGCTGCGCGGCGGGGCGCTGCCCGATGTGGTTGAGGACCCGGGCCTGACCGTCGATCTGGTGGCGCGGTCAGAGATCAAGCTGGGCGGCCTGCCGCTGGAACTCTCGCTGGAAGCGCGCAACATATTCGGACGCGACAATTTCGAATTCCAGCAGTTGGGCGACAACCGGGCGGAGATCAACACCTTCGATGTCGGGACGAGCTTTGCGATTGGGCTAAAGGCTACTTTTTAACGGAAGCGGGGGCCCGCAGGGCCCGCGCCCAGCAGCGCATCAAAGGGTTGTAAAGCGCCG
>JBIKSA010000008.1:0-61371 GCA_044348875.1 Erythrobacter sp.
TCATGTCGGCGACCAACATCAGCAACGACAGTCAAACCATCTGCGCCGCGTCGGTGAAGGCCCTCTATGCCCCACCAAAGATTCGGTCAACGAATTTTTGCAATTTTATTTCGCCGCCGCGCAAGAGCAGGCAAATTTCCCCGATTTCCAGCTTCGCTGCCATCCACCACCCAAGGCCGAAGTTCTGCGGAGCCTTCGGTGCTGCACCATCCTGAAACTACCGATAGCCACCTTACTCTGGAACGCCTCTGTGCTGGCCGGCCCGCGCATCGTATCTAGTATCAACCACCGCGGGCCACGGAACGCTTTGTTAAGGCACGCGGATGCAAGGCACAACGGTGACCGGCACCGAGCGAAATGATGTAATCCGCAACCTCGGGTTGGACGCCCTTCCTGACCGTGATCTGTTTTCGCGCATCACTGTGCTGGCTAGCACGATGCTCGGGTGCCCGATCGCCTTGCTTTCAGTGGTCGAGGAAAACCGGCAGTGGTTTCTGGGACGAACCGGCACCGATCTGCTCGAAACCGGGATTGAGGACTCCTTCTGTGCGGTCTGCGTTTTGATCGATGGCCCGATACTGATCGAGGATGCGAGCAAGGACGCCCGCCTCACCGACAATGAACTGGTTATCGGGTCGCCTTTCATGCGTTCCTATATCGGGGTGCCAATCCGCGGCGAAAACGGGGTGGTGCTGGGCGCACTGTGCGGGATTTCGCCCGATCCAAGCGCATTCCGCCATAGTCAGATCGCACCGCTCGCGATGCTGGCCGAGTTCGCCGAACAAAGCATCGCACTTCACGGGCGCACCCGCGCGCTGAGCCTTGCCAATGCCGCCCTTCAGCAATCAAGCCAGATTTTCCGACAGGCGGAACGTGCCGTCAATGTGGGCAGCTGGCGGGTCGATATTGCCACCCAGCGGCTGCACTGGTCGGATCAGGTTTATGCCATCACCGGGCTGGAGCCGGGGCATTCGGTAAGCGTCCCCGCCGCCGTGCAGATGTATCACCCCGATGACCGGGACATAATCAGTGCCGCGCTTGCCCTGACTATCGAAAATGGCCAGCCGTTCAGCTATGAAACCACCATCGGCCGCAGTGACGGCGAACGCCGCCGTATCCGCGTGGTGGGGGAACGGGTCGATGTGGAGGGCCAGCCCGATAGCGTCGCTGGCATTATTCTCGATTGCACCGACGAACACCTGCGGAATGTGGCGCTGAAACGCGCGGCCGAGCGTGATAGGCTGACGGGCCTGTACAACCGCGCCAGCTTCGACCGGAAGCTGGCGGCAGCGATGCAGCGGGCAGACAGCGAGCCGGTGACGATCGCACTGCTGGACCTGGACGGGTTCAAAGACGTGAACGACACGCTGGGCCATCTGGTCGGTGACCGGGTGCTGGAAACGATCGCAGCGCAATTGCAAATCAAGACCGCTGCGGGTGCATTCCTTGCCCGGTGGGGCGGCGATGAATTCGCGCTTCTGTTTCCGCCGCGCATGACGATCGCCGACGTTACCGGCTTCCTGGAAAACCTGTTGGCGGAACTTGGCGACATGCCCCCGCTGGGATCAAGCTTGCTGCGCATCGGAGCCACTTGCGGCGTCGCACGCATGACCACTTCGGCAAGCAGCGAGGAGATCATGCGCCGCGCCGATCTTGCGCTGTATCGCGGCAAGGAACAGGGTCGCGGCGCGGTGGTGTGCTGGGACCGTCATATCGAAGCGCGCCAGTCCGAGCGCCAGCAGGCGATCGCAAGGTTGCGCACCGCGCTTAATGGCGGGCGGGTAATGGCGGCCTATCAACCGATTGTGGACCTCACGACCGACGCGGTGGTTTCCGTCGAAGCGTTGCTGCGGCTACGCGATGAGGACGGCAGGCTGCTGGCGGCAGGCGATGTATTCGCGGCTCTGCTGGACCCAGAGTTATCGCGCCGGGTAAGCCGCGTCATGCTCGAATCCGTGGTGACCGATGGCCCCGCGATCCTTGCCCTGTTCGGCCCGGATGCGCGGATCGGGCTGAACCTGTCCGAAGCCGATTTGAGGCACGGAGACTTTGTGCAGCACCTGATCGATGCAATCGACGACAGCCCGCTCGGCCCGCACAACATCACCATCGAAGTGACTGAGACGATGCTACTCGATGCGGACGGCCATCTGCGCGCATCGTTTGCGATGCTCGACGAATGCGGTTTTACCATCTGTCTCGACGATTTCGGCACGGGGTTCTCGTCGCTCACCCACTTGCGCGCGTTCCCCATCCACAAGGTCAAGATCGACCGGGATTTCATTGCCGCCATCGGCGAGGATCACCAGTCACGGCTGATCATTCAGGCAATCGTGCAGATGGGCTACAGCCTTGGGCTGCGCGTCGTGGTCGAGGGGGTCGAGACCGAGGAGCAGGAGACGTTCCTGCGCGCCATCGGCTGCCGGCATGTGCAAGGCTACCGCTATGGCCGTCCGGCATTGCTCGCGGATTTACAAAAGCAGTTCACAAAGCGGAACGACCCAGAACAACGCCTGAGCGCCTAAACTACCGGCTTAATTGCGCGGTTCGCGGCACAGCGCCTGCCTTGAAGATGAAGGTGCTCACATTGGTGCCACCGCCGATGTTCACGCGGTTTTCCTGCCGCGCCCAGACATCGGTGAGGATCTGCGAATTGAACCGCAACGCCGCGCCGCCCGCCGCCTTGCCGGGCACTTCCTGATACACCCACAGGCTGCCGCCGGTGATCTCGCTGCCGACATAGGCCGGGTCCGCCACGGTGCCATCGACCTCCAAAAGGAACCGACGGGTGACATAGCGGGCGAAAGCTTCGCGGCTGGCTTCGCTGCCGATGATGTCCGGGTTCTTCGCCCCCTGCGCCCGCAGCGCATGTTCCGCATCGTGCACCGGCACCTGATGCGCGATCTCGATGGTGCCGCTGCGGGGGTTGAGCGCAATAGTGCTGATCGCGATCTTCTGCTGATGCGCCAGCGCGCTGTTCCCCCCGGCAATCGGGGCCATCAGCAACGCTAGCGCAATCAGCAGCCCGCGCAGCATTACTTGCGCTTTTTGTCCGGCTCTGCCCCGGCGGCTTCGCCCATCAGATCGCGGCTGACGCGCGATTTGCTGGCTTCGTCCTTGAAGGCTTCGATCCGGCTGGGGATGATGCGGCGCGGGTAGTGGTTGTTCTCCAGATCGGCGTCGCCCGTTTCCCAATCGGGATCGACCATCACTTGCACCAGTTCCTTGCCCTTGGGATAGACCAGCAGCTTGGCGACCTCTTTCGAGTTACGCCGCCAGATTTCAGCGGGGATCGTCATCTTTTCGGTCTTCCCGTCGGCAAAGGTCAGGCCCAGGACGATCGGCATCACCAGACCGCCCTTGTTGGTGAAGTTGAGGACATAGTAATTCGCGTCCTCCTTCACCGCCCGGTCAAACGCGGCGCGTTCCCATGGGGCGAGGCCTTCGACGAAATCGGTGTAGCCCTTGCGATCCTTGGGCGTGACGGTGAACTCGTCGTTCTTGTCGTAAAAGTCTGTGACGCCCGGATTTTCGAGAACCCAGATCGGCAGGCCCTGCTCCTTGTTGAGGCCGATGCCCACCACCTCCGGATCGTCGCTGCGTTCCTGACGGCGGCGGGGCAAATCGATGTCGGGGTTCTTGCTGTCCATCTTCAGGCGGTAAATCGAGTCGAGCGCGATATCGACGTGATCGGTGGTGTAGAACCACCCGCGCCAGAACCAGTCGAGATCGGTGCCTGAAGCTTCTTCCATGGTGCGGAAGAAATCGGCCGGTGTGGGGCGCTTGAACTTCCAGCGGCGGGCATATTCCTTGAGCGCAAAATCAAACCGCTCGCGGCCGATGATTGTGTCGCGCAGCAGGTGATAGGCGGCCGACGGCTTGCCATAGGCGTTCGAGCCGAGGTCCGTGATCGAATCCGACTGGGTCATGATCGGCTGCTGGTTGTTCGACACCATGTAAGACACCAGATCGCGCGGCAGGCTGCGGGTCCACGGCATATTCGGGTCCCATTCGTAACCCGCAACCGAATCGAGGAACGAATTCAGCCCCTCGTCCATCCACGTCCATTGACGCTCGTCAGAGTTCACCGTCATCGGGAAGTAGATGTGCCCGATTTCATGGATGACCACGCCGACGAGGAACATCTTTTCGGCCAGCGAATAGGTGCGCGTGCCGTCCTTGTTCAGGATGGTGCGCGGGCCGTTGAAGGTGATCATCGGATATTCCATCCCGCCAACCGGCCCGTTTACGGACTGCGCGGTGGGATAGGGATAATCAAAGCTGAAGCGCGAATAGACCTTGAGCGTGTGGACCACGGCGGCGGTCGAATATTTGCGCCACAAATCGCCGCCTTCCTTGGGCCAGAAGCTCATGGCGAGCACCGTTTCGTGCTCGGCGCCGGGCTGCTTTACCCCTTGCGCGTCCCACATGAACTTGCGGCTGGAAGCCCAGGCAAAATCGCGCACATTGGTGGCGGCGAACTTCCACATTTTGGTGCCGGTCGCCCCGCTCGCTTCGTTGGCGGCGGCCTCCTGCGGGGTGACGACGAACACCGGCGCATCGGCGTTCTTCGCCGTTTCGAGCCGCTGGCGCTGCGCCGCGGTCAGCACTGTGTCCGCGTTCTGGAGCGTGCCCGTTGAAGCGACGATGTGATCGTCAGGCACCGTCATTTCGACATCGTAATCGCCGAATTCCAGCGTGAATTCGCCGCGGCCGAGGAACTCCTTGTTGTGCCAGCCTTCGTAGTCCGAATAGACCACCATGCGGGGGAACCACTGCGCCATCAGGAAGATGTCGTTGCCCCCCTTCTTCGGATCATCGGGGAAATGTTCGTATCCCGAACGCGCGTTGACCGCGTCTTCCTCGACGATGTTGAAGGCCCATTCGATGACGAATTCGGTCGTCTCGCCCGATGCGAGCGGCTGAGGCAGGTCGATCCGCATCAGCGTGCCGACGATGGTGTGCGGCAGCGTACCGCCCGTCACTGCGCTCACTGCGCTGATATCATACCCATAGTCGTTATCGGCCATCGATTGCTGGCGGCGCAGTTCTTCCATGGAAAGCTTGGTCGGCTCGGTGCCTGCACCCAAGGTCACCTTCGGCCCGCGGCGCCCGGCTCCGCCGAAAGCATCGGTCATTTCCGCCATCGAATCGCGTTTGAAGATGTTCTGGTCGAGCTGCATCCACAGCCAGGGCAGCGCGTCGGGCGAATTGTTGGTGTAACGCACCGTCGCCCGGGCGGTCAGGCGGCGCTTGGCCTCGTCCAGCTGGGCGGTGATTTTGTAATCGACCTTCTGCTGCCAATATTCATGCCCCGGCGCGCCGCTAGCGTTACGGTAGGTGTTCGCATCCGGCAGCACTTCATCGAGCTGACGGAACTTGTCTTCGAAGTTGCCCTTGGTCTGCTGCACGCCCTGAGCGGCGGCGGGGACGGCGATGAAAAAGGCGGCGACAAACAGCAGAAGACGCAAGGCAGGCTCTCCGGGTAGAATGGCAGGGGGCGGTGAGAGCGCAAAAGCGGGACGCGCGCAAGCGGGTAAGCTTCCACCAAACGCAATTTTGTTTCGCGCATGGCATCGCGGACACTTTGGCTCTATCGCATCGCTCTATGACCCGGCCCGCCAAAGACGCTGATTTCCACGCGCTGCACGAAGCCGCCTGCGCGCGCGGGGAGGCGACCTATCGCGATCCCGCCACCGGCTACGCCGTGTTTACCGCCGTCGCCCATCTGGCGCGGGGCAAGTGCTGCGGATCGGCCTGCCGCCATTGCCCTTACAATCACGAAGCCGTACCGCGCCGCGGCTGATTACCGGAGACTTGCCCCATGAAAACCCGCGCCGCCGTTGCCTTCGCCGCCAAACAGCCGCTCGAAATCGTCGAGCTCGATCTGGAAGGCCCGAAGGCAGGCGAAGTGCTGGTGGAGATCATGGCAACCGGCATCTGCCATACGGACGCCTACACGCTCGACGGGTTCGACAGCGAGGGCATTTTCCCCAGCGTGCTCGGCCATGAGGGCGCAGGCATTGTGCGCGAAGTGGGTGCGGGGGTGACCAGCGTGAAGCCCGGCGATCACGTGATCCCGCTCTACACCCCGGAATGCCGCCAGTGTAAGTCGTGCCTCAGCGGCAAAACCAACCTGTGCACCGCGATCCGCGCGACGCAGGGCAAAGGTTTGATGCCCGATGGCACCACGCGTTTCAGCTATAAAGGCCAGCCGATCTTCCATTACATGGGCTGTTCGACGTTCAGCAATTTCACCGTCCTGCCCGAAATCGCGGTCGCCAAAATCCGTGAAGACGCGCCGTTCCAGTCGGCCTGCTATATCGGCTGCGGCGTGACCACGGGCGTGGGCGCGGTAACCAACACCGCCAAGGTGCAGGTGGGCGATAATGTCGTGGTGTTCGGCCTTGGCGGGATCGGCCTCAATGTCATTCAGGGCGCGCGACTGGCGGGCGCGAACCTCATCATCGGGGTCGACATCAATCCTGCGCGCGAGGAATGGGGCAAGCGGTTCGGCATGACCCACTTCCTCAACTCCGCCGGAATGAGCCGGGAGGACACTGTCGCAGCTATCGTCGCCATGACCGATGGCGGCGCCGATTATACCTTCGATGCCACCGGCAATACCGACGTGATGCGCACCGCGCTGGAAGCCTGCCACCGCGGCTGGGGCACCTCGATCATCATCGGGGTCGCCGAAGCTGGCAAGGAAATCGCCACCCGCCCGTTCCAGCTCGTCACCGGGCGCAACTGGCGCGGCACGGCCTTCGGCGGGGCCAAGGGCCGCACCGATGTGCCCAAGATCGTCGACATGTACATGACCGGCAAGATCGAAATCGACCCGATGATCACCCACGTGATGGGGCTGGAGGAAATCAACACCGCCTTTGACCTGATGCACGAAGGCAAGTCGATCCGCAGCGTCGTCGTATTTTAGGGACGTGGCGTTCTGACACATCTCCGGTAACTTCCTCCGCAGCGTCAGTGGTTAACCGAGTGGTTACGCGCAGCCTTTATGGCCGATGCCGATAGGTGCCCTCTCCGGGCACGGCAGGTGCGCAAAATGTACGAGAGCAGGATTGCAGCCGACCACTTGATGGTCGCATCGAACGCGGGCTTCGCGCCCGAAATCGATGTCTTGGCGGCGGATAACCTTGCGGGTTACGGCTTTCTGCGATCGGCATGGTACGCCGCAGGCGGCGAGTCCGGGAAGACCCTGCTGCTACGCGGGGCGGGCGGGTCTGTGCTGGCCGCGATCCCGACCGCCGCTTTCGGTCCGCCCATCACAGGCGCGCGCAAAGTGCCGGGTTCATACTGGCCGTTTCGCAGCCCGCTGATCGCGCCGGAATGCACCGCTTTCGAACTTGCCCATGCCCTGCGCGCGCCCGCCGCCCGTAGCCTCGGTCCGGTGCTGCGGATAGGGCCGGTGCGCAGCGATGATCCGGCCATCGCCCGCCTGATCAAGGCAGCGCAGCTCGGCAATTGGGCCGTCATTGCCCGGCCTGCCGGGACAAGCTGGGTGATCGATCTGGACGCTGCCCGCGCCGAAGGCTGGCCACGCAAATCGACCGCCAAACGCATCGCCCGGATCGAACGGCGGCTTGCTCGCCTCGGCACGGTAGCGTGGCGCCACGTGCGCGGGGGCGACTGGAACGACGAGGTGTTGGGGCAGCTTGCCGCCGTCGAAGCGTCCAGCTGGATCGCCACCTCGACCGACGGGCGCGGAGCCAAGTTCATGTCGGCGCCGCAGCGCGCCGCGTGGCGCACGGCGCTGGCCGATCCGGTGCTGGCCGACATGCTGTGCGCAACGCTGCTGACGATTGACGGGCGGGCTGTCGCCTTCAGCTTCGACCTTGACGATGGGCCTATCCGCTATGGCATTGCCGGGACTTACGTGACCGCGTTTGCCAGTCACGAAGTGGGTAAAATCGCCAATTACCGCTCGCTCACCGATGCCATCGCCGCCGGACAGCGGACGCTGGATCTGGGTGCTGGCGACAGCGGGTACAAGCGCGAAATGGGAGCCGCCGCCGCTTACGATTTCACCGACTTGCTGTTCGTATCCAACCGCCCGGCTGCAAAACTGCTGTCGCGCGCCTGGGGGGCACAATTGCCGCACGGGCGAGCCGGTGTCTGACGTCCCGCTCTCACGCTCGCTCGCCGCGCAGGTGCGCAATGCGGTCATCTGGCGATCGGGCAGTCAGGTGCTGACCCAGCTGGTTTCCTGGGCATCCACGCTGATCGTCATCCGCCTGCTGGCGCCGCACGATTACGGGCTTTTTGCAATGACGCAGGTCATGCTGGTGCTGCTCAACACGATGAACGGCTACGGACTAGCCAGCGCGCTGATCCGCGAAGAAGAAGTTACCGAGGAGCGCCTGCGCCAAGCGTTGGGGATGCTGATGCTGCTGAATGGCGGGCTGGCGCTGGCCCAGTTTCTGGCCGCGCCGCTGGTGGCAATATGGTTCGATCATCCCGAAGTGGTCGCCCTGCTGCGGGTGCAGGCGCTGATGTATCTGGGCATCCCGTTTTCCGCCCTGTCGCACGCCATCCTGTCACGGCGGATGGATTTCCGGCGCCCGGCCCAAGTGCGGCTGGTCGTCGCGGTCATGGGCGCCGCCACCGCCCTGGGCGGGGCCCTGTCAGGATGGGGCGTATGGACGCTGGTCGCAGCGCCGCTGGTGATGATCATGGTCGAAGCGATCGGGATGACCCGCGCCGCACGTACGCCGATCCGGCCCAGCTTCCGCTTCGCAGGGGCGGGCCACATAGCCGGTTTTGGCGGAGTGATGACAGCAACACAGCTATTCTGGTTTGTGCAGAGCCAGGCCGACGTGATGATCGCTGGCCGGGTGCTCGATGCACATGACCTCGGAGTGTATACGACCGGGCTGTTCCTTGCCCAGCTTTTGGCGGCCAAGTTCGTGCCGCCGATCAACGAAGTCGCCTTTGCGGCGTATTCGCGCCAGCAGACAGCCGGCCCGGCGGCGCTGCTAGCCACGATCCGGCTGGTGATGCTGGTGGCGCTGCCCGCCTACGCCGGGATCGCCGCTGCGGCGCAGGTGCTGGTGCCGGTGCTGCTGGGGGAGCAATGGATCGAGGTCGTGCCGCTGCTGCCGATCCTGTGCGTGGCCATGTCGATGCTGACGCTGCAAATCCTGTTTGCGCCGGCCACCAACGCGCGCGGCGTTCCGATGGCCGCGCTGAGGATCACGATGATCGGCAGCGTTGTCATGCCGATCGCCTATTTCATCGGATCGCACTGGGGCGTGACCGGGTTCGCCTGGGCGTGGGTCGGCGGGATGACGGTGCTGACCACCGCGACGGTGATTCTGTCGGGCGGGATCATTGGGTTGACCATCCGGGGGCTCGTCCGCGCGGTGCTGCCGCCGCTCATGGCGGCGCTGGTGATGGCTGGCGGAGTGTCGCTGGTGATGATGAACCTGCCGAAGGTGCCGGACCTTGCCGCGCTGGCTATCGCGGTGCCGGTGGGCGTGGCGCTTTACCTCGGCGCGCTGAAGCTGATCGCGCCCGAACGCTTGGCCGAGGCGCTGCATTTTGTGCGCCACCGGAGCGACGATGAAAGCCTGCCCGAACCGGCCCGCGCACCGGCCGAGTAACCCCTCCCCTGCCAAAAGCGCCTGATTGACACCCCGACGCGGATGCGGTTGGGCTGGGTCCATGACCTCTGCCAGACCGAACCCCGCCACCCGTCTCTACCCCACCGGCGGCATCGAACTTGCCGTGCACGAATGGCCTGTGGAAGGCGACGGCGTACCTCTGGTCTTCGCCCATGCGACAGGTTTTCACGGACGGGTCTGGGATGCGGTTATCGAGGCTTTTCCGCGGCACCCTGCCTTTGCCATCGACTTGCGCGGCCATGGCCAGTCGCGCGCCGGGCCGATTGAGGATTGGCGCCTTCTGGCAAGCGATGTTGCCGGTTTCCTCGGGCAAGCGGCCATTTCCGGCGCCATCGGCATCGGCCATTCGATGGGGGCGCACACGCTGCTGCAAGTCGCCGCCGACAATCCGGGTTCATTCAGCCGCCTCGTATTGTTCGATCCCGTCGTCCTTGCGCCGGAATTCTACGCGCCGAGCGATCCGCTCTACACCGCCGAAAACCCTCACCCCGCGATCCGCCGCAAGCGCGATTTTGCCAGCGCCGACGTGATGATCGAACGCTTTGCCAGCCGCGATCCCTATGACCTGTTCGACCCCAAAGTGTTCGAAGATTACTGCCGCCACGGCCTTGTCCGCGCTGCATCGGGAGAAGGTCTGGAGCTGGCCTGCGCCCCCGAAGTCGAAGCCAGCGTCTATGCCTCCAGCCGCAGCAACGGCGCGATTCTGGAAGCTGCCAAGCGCGTCCGTATCCCGGTGCTGGTGGTGCGCGCGCAGATGACCAATCTGAATGATTTCAAAAGCTCGCCGACGTGGCCGGAGCTGGCGAACATTCTGCCGCAGGGGCAAGACCTTTACCGGCCGGACATGACCCACTTTCACCCGTTCCAAGACCCGGCGGATGCCGCGAGAATTATCGCAGGATTTATCGCTGAGTGACGATATGCTCCGATTGTTTCACGTGAAACATCACCGCAATCCTATCCCGCAGCCTCAAGCACATCGCTGATATCGTTATGAATTTCTGCCAAGTCCTGAGAGTCCGCCTGTAGGATATTGGCGCCGATCTGGCCAGCCAACCCGCCGTAAAACGCCTTGAGGCTCGACCCCAGCGGGTGTTCGGGCGCAACCGATCTGGCCAGCCACAACATGATCGTTTGCGCACGGGTCAACGGCTCGCTGGGCGGGGTCTGGGCCCGTTCAAGAGCGATCAATGCCTGACCAAGCGCGGCCTGCGCCTCTTCAAGACAGATGCGGGTCAGGTCTGCGCTGCCCGATGCCTCGATCCGCGCTTCAAGTGCGACGCGGCGATAGGCAGCGGCGGGATTGCGGCACAGCATCTGCATCACGTGCCCTCCTTACCGGTCACTGTTCGACCACATATCCACCTGCTGGCGGATAAAGGTCAGGGTGGATTGCGATGCGGCAACGCGCCGTTCGGATGCGGTGAATTCGCGGGTCAGCCGTTCGCGCAGGTTTTCCTGCTGTTCTGCAATCCGCGAAAGCCGTTCCTCGCTGGCGGCCTTCTGCGTTTCGTAACGCCGCAGCGAGCCGCCCAGCGAGCCGGGATCGGTCACTAGGCTGTTTTCCCGGGCAAAGCGGTCCATCGTTCCGAACACGCCGGATACCCCGGTGGTGAACATCGCAGCGACGGCATCGGGGCTGGTTTCCAGCGCGCGGTTCAGCCGCACGGTGTCCACCCGGAAGGTGCCATCGCGCGTGATCGCCAGACCCAGATCGCCCAGCGTGCGCGGCGCATCGCCAACCGCACCGGGCATTACCACCCGGCTTGCCAACCCGCCCAGATCGCGGCGCAATTCACGCGCGCCCGGATCATTGCCCAGTTCCCCGCCGAAGGGCGCGGCCAGATCGTTGATCTGCCCGATGATATCATTCAGCGCCGAAACGAAATCGGTCATCACGCTGGTCACTGCGTCATTGCTGGTCGCAAAACTGAGCGTGGTGGGCGCGCCGGTATTCGTCGCGGTGAGGTTCAGCCCGAACCCGCCCGGCAGGCCGGTGACGCGGTTGGTGGGGCTGGTCATGGCGACGCCATCCAGCTGGAAGGCGGCATCGCGCGCGCTTTGGCGCAGTTCGCCGTTGGTGATGGCGGGGCTCCAGCCGAAATAGCTCAGATCGCCCGGCGCATTGGCGGCGGGATCATTGATGCTGGCCGCTTCCAGCACGAAGCCGTTTGCTGCCCCGTCGCGGCCTTTCATCACCAGCTGCGCGCCGTTGGTGCCGGTCGCAACATAGGCCTGCACCGCCCCGCCGCTGGCCTCGTTGATCTTGCTGGCCAGTGTGGCGAGGGTGTCGGTCGCGGTGATGGCGATATCCACGCCTGCGCGCGCGGCATCGGCGGTGAAGCTGGCGCCGCTGACTGCGCCGAACCGCAGGGTCAGCGTACCTTCCCCGACCAGCGTATCACGGCTGGCAAGCGGGCGGGCGACCAGCGTCTGGCCTTGGGCAAGGCTGTTCACCTCAAGCGAAAAATCGCCGCGCGGGCTGATCCCGGCGGGCACGGTCACGCGCGCGACCGCAGAGTTGCCAAGTTCGCCTTTGGGGGCAAGATCGCCGCTGCGGATCCGGTCACCCAGCGCGCTCGCCAGTCCAGTGATCGCTCCGCGCAACGTCGCCGCGGCAGAAATCTGGGCTTCCAGCGCGGTTTTGCGCGCGGTGATATTGTTGCGCTGCACGGCAAAGCTGGCAGTCGAGATGTCTTCGGCCAGCCGCGTGAAATCAATGCCGCTGCCCGCGCCAAGTGCTGAAATTATGGAGGAGCCGGATGTGGTCATGTCCCGGATAACGGCGGTTTGCGCCGAAGTTTAAGCATGGGTCTGCGGCTTTCCGTCACCATCGAAATGCAGGGCCGCTGGCACGTCGATCGGCGGGCGGCGCGGATGCTGGCCGCGTTTCAGGGCCATGACGAACGCCACCAGCGATGCCAACGACACATAAAGCTCCTCGCGCACCATTTGGTTCGGGCGCGTGGTGAAATAAACCGCGCGGGCAAGGGTGGGGTATTCCAGCACGGGAATGCCTTCTTCGGCAGCGATTTCCCGCATGGCGAGCGCAGTTTCCCCCCGCCCTTTGGCCAGCAGCAACGGCGCAGGCGCGCGGGCCGGATCGTAAGTCAGCGCCACGGCAAAATGCAGCGGGTTGACGACGATGAACTGCGCTTCCTTCATCGCTTTGGCCACGCCGCCGCGGGCCAGATCGCGCTGGCGCTGGCGGCGGGCGGATTTCATCTCGGGCGAGCCTTCGGACTGCTTGTTTTCGTCCCGCATATCCTGAAAGCTCATCTTCAGCCGCTTGTCGCGCTGGAAGCGTTGCAGGGGGTAATCGATGGCGGCGATTACCAGCAGGCCGATCAGCAGCGTGCCAATCAGGCTGGAAATCGCGTCGGTCGCCACGCCGATCTGCGCTTCCAGCGTCAGGGTGCCCAAGGCGAGCAGTTCCGGCACGCGGTCCTTGGCCCAATACCATGCAATCCCGCCCAGCAGCGCCAGTTTGCCCAGCCCCTTGCCCAGTTCGACCAAACCCTGCCAGCCAAGGATACGCTTAAGGCCGGACAGGGGGTTGATGCGCGATCCCTTGAACCCCGCGTTGCCCGCAACCCACTGCCCGTCCTGCCCCAGCAGCAATTGCGAACCGATGGTCAGCGCAGCGACGATCAGGCCCAGCGCCATGACCGGGGGCAGCGCCGCCAGCGCCGCATCGCCCAGCGCTGCGGCAGGGGTAAAGCCATCCAGCGCCGCGCGGTCAAAGGTGAAACCGGCGCGGGCGATATTGCCCATGCCTTCATTCAGCCACGGCCCCACCCCCAGCAGCGCCAGCGCGCCTGCCCCGGTTGCAGCGGCGGTGGCAAACTCCTTTGACCGCAGGACATCGCCCTTTTTGGCGGCATCCTCGCGCCGTTTGGGGGTTGGGTCGAAGGTCTTTTCGCCCGCTGTTTCCTCAGCCACCGTGTCCCTCCACCAAGGCGCTGGACTGTTCCAGCGTCACCTCGATCACGCCGCGCAATTGCTGCACCATCACCGGCATGGCGATAATCAGCGCGGCGATCCCGGCCAGCACGCCCGCAGGCAGGCCCAGCGCGAACAGGTTTAGCGAAGGGGCAGACCGCGCGATCAGGCCGGTGACGATCTGCACCAGCAACAACACCAGCACCACCGGCAGGGCAATGGCGGCGGCGGCGGCAAGGCCGTAACCCATGAACATCACCACCGCCTCTGCCCGCCATGCGCCGAAAGTGAATTGCCCGGCGGGCAGCAGGCGATAGCTTTCGATCAGCAGATCAAACCACAACAGATGCGCGCCGCTGGCGTAGAACAGCAAGCTGAGAACGAGGCCGAAAAACGTCCCCAGCGCGCCCGATTGCGCGCCGCTGGCCGGATCGATCGACGTTGCGATGGCAAGACCCATCGTGCCGGAAATCTGCTCGGCCGCGATCAGGGGAATGGCAAAGGCGAGTTGCAGCACGAAGCCCAGCATCACGCCCACCGCTACTTCTTGCAGAACCGCGAGAATGGCGGCGATGCTCAACATCTCGGGCAAGGGCGGCAGCGGCACCCAGGTCGCGATGAAGAACCCGAGAACGAGGCTGAGGAGAATGCGCAGAGGCGCAGGCACCGCCATCCCGCCAACCATCGGCGCGGCCATCAAGGCGGCCCCGCAGCGGATTGACAGGAAAAACACCTGCCACAGCTGCGCCTCAAGGCTGCCAAACCCGAAATCAAGGGTGTTCACGCCGGCGCGCTCAGGCCGAAAGCCCGGCGACCTGCGCCATGATCTCGCGCATGAAATCCGCGAGCAGCCCCATCATCGCCGCGCCCAGCACCACGAACACCAGCGCGGTGATCGCCAGCTTGGGAATGAAGCTAAGGGTCTGTTCGTTGACCGATGTGGCGGCCTGGATGATCCCGACCACAAGACCGACAACCAGCGTGGCAATCAGCACCGGGCCGCTGATCAATGCGGTTACCCACAAGGTCTGGTCGGCCAGCGCGAGAAGGGCGGCATCTTCCGGCATCAGGCGAAACTCCCCCTAAGAAAAACTAAGGGCCAAGCTGCCCATCAGCAGCGCCCAGCCATCGACCAGCACGAACAACAGCAGCTTGAACGGCAGCGAGATGATCGTCGGCGACAGCATCATCATGCCAAGGCTCATCAACACACTGGCCACCACCAGATCGATGACGAGGAACGGCAGGAAGATCATGAAACCGATCTGAAAGGCGGTCTCAAGCTCGCTGGTAACGAAGGCGGGCAGCAGGATCGAGAACGGCACTTCCGCGCTGGTGCGGAACGGGCCGCCGCCGGCAATGTCGGTGAACATGATCAGGTTCGCCTCGCGCGTCTGGGCGATCATGAAGGCGTGGAACGCCTCCCCCGCCTTGCCGATGGCCGCGTCGGCCGACAGGCTCCCGGCGGCATAGGGCGCAATCGCTTGTGCGTTCACGATGTCGAGGGTCGGCGCCATCACAAACAGCGACAGAAACAGGGCGAGGCCCGCCAGCACCTGCCCCGGGGGCGAACCTTGCAAACCCAAAGCTTGGCGCAGGATCGACAGCACCACCAGAATGCGCAGGAAGCTGGTCATCATCAGCACCAGTGCGGGCAGGATGGTGAGCAGGCCCATCACCACCAGCAATTGGAGCGACATGCTCAACGGGCTGTCATCGCCTGCACCCTGGTCGCCCAGCGCGCGTTCGACCGCCGTGCCAATCCCCGCCGCCACGGGATCGGGCATGGTAACAGGCGCAGCAACCGGCGCAGCCGCGCTGGCCGTTTCAGGAATAGCCCAAAACATGGTTAACGCGGCAAGGCACACGCATGCCGCACGCAGGATCATTTGCAGGGGCATTACGGGATCTCCGCTACGGGTGCAGCAGGCGCTTCGCCCAACCGCACCATCCCTTGCCGCGTGCAGCCGAGCAGGATTTCGCGGTCATGGAAGCGCACCACGGCCAGCTTCATGCCCGGCGCGATCAGGCTGGTCTGAACGAGTTGCAGGTTCCGCCCGCTTTGCGCTGCGGGCGCGGCGTGTAGCCGGGTCTGGAGCCAGCGGGTCAGCCACAGGCTACCCCAGATCAGGCCGCCCAGCAGCGGCAGCAACAGCGCCAGCCGCAGGAAATATTCGACCATCGGTCAGGCCCGCCCGCTTACAGCGCGTCGTCGGCGAAGATCGCCGGATCGGCGGCGGGAATGGTCGCATCGACGCCGGGGGCCGGCGGCGCGTCCTGCCCGTCCTCACCCACCAGACTGACAATCCGCAGCGCAAAGCGTCCCTTTTCCGCCACCACCTCGCCCCGCGCGACCACGCGGCCATTGGCGGTCACATCCAGCAATTCATCGGTCAGCCGGTCGAGCGTCACCGTGCTCCCTTCGCCCAGCATCAACACATCGCGCAGCGGCATTTCGGTGCGCCCCAGTTCAACCGACAGGCGCACGGCAACATCGCCAAAGCGGGCGAAAGCGGCAGGTTGGTAAGCGGTCATGGCAGGACACCTTCTGCAGAAGCGGGAGTGAAAGCGGGAAGTCGGGTCAGGCGGATCGCCATGCGGTCATCGGACGTGCCGACCGAACCGTGGGCAAGGGTCGTCTCCCCCACCATCAGCGGCACCTGCCGCCCCATGGCGAGCGGGATCATGTCACCCGGTTGCAAAGTCTGGAGCCGCGCCAACGACAGATCGAATTCGGCCAGAACCACGTGCAGCGGCAGGGGCATGGCAGCAAACGGCGCGGCCATGCCGCTTGCCGGGGTGCGATTGGCGGGAGCACGCGGACGGCGCCCCCCGCCAGGCAGCAGGCGCTCCATCCGGTCAGCCGCGACCACCAGCGTCGCCCGCCAGGTGCAGCCGTGCCGGTTGAAGATATCCAGCGTGAACAGCAGCACGGGGGCATCCAGCGCAAAGGCTTTCAACCGCGCCGCGCTTTCGCTGCGCACGATCACTTCGCCGTTCACCGACGCGCCTGCCGGCGGCGGCATATCGCCATAGCTTGCGGCGGTCATCGCACCAGCAATCATGGTCGCGGCCTCCTCGACCAGCAGCGCGGCTGATCGGGGGAGCGTCTCTGACACGGTGCCGGTGATGCGTCCGTCGCCGCCAAAGCTGCGGTCGGTCAGCGCAATCGCCGTGGCGAAATCGAAACTCAACAGCGCCGTTTCAGCCGATGCGCCGCAGCGCAGCAGCGCATTGGCGGCAATCTGCCCGATGCGGCGCAGCGCATCCGCGCCGGTCACGCGTTCAGGTTCACTGATGGTAACGTCCAACCGGTCGCCTGAAAGCAGGCCTGCCAGGTCATCGGCCAGCAGCCGCGCCAGATCGCGCTGCCACGCGGTCAGCAATGCCGCGCTTTCTTCCGGGCGCGGGCCGCGGGTGGTGAGTTCGGGGCAGTGCACCGCCGCCGGGTGGGCCGCCGCAAAGGTGTGGCCCATCCTCATTGGACCAGAAACCCGCGGAAGTGGACGGCTTCGATCCCGCCGAAGCCTTCGTTTTCTTCAAGCACCTGATTGACCGCCTTGGTCAGCCGTCCGGCAAGACGCTTCTTGCCTTCGACACCATAGGCTTCGGCCTCGGTGGTGGCGGCCAGCTGGGCGAGGATCGCGGACCGGATCGCCAGTTCGTGGGTTTTGACCCACTGCAGCACGCGCCCGTCACGGCGGGTCGAAACCGCCAGTTCGACCTGCACCAGCCCCGGCGAATCCGCGAGGTTGGCAGTGAAGCTTTCCGAGAACGAATAATAGGCGGTGCGATATTTGCTGCCGCCTTCGCCATAAACAGGCGCGGCGGCATCCTTTTCCTTTTCGGCGCCGGGCACGGGATAGGGATCGGCATCGGCATCGGTCTTCAGCACCAGCTTGGGCTCGTCCGGCTTATGCGCGCCTTCGCCGCCGCCGATCAGGCCCATCGCAAACGCGCCATAAGCCCCGCCCGCGCCGATGCCGAGCAACAGCACCGCGCCAAGGGCGATCTTGATCAGACCACCCTTCCCGGATTTGCCGCCGCCTTCCCCGGCGTTATCGGCCTTGTCCTTACCTTTGGCCATGCCCTGTCATTTCCCTTTATTGCCCACGCCTTCAGGCAAACAGTCCGCCCGAAGATGGTGCGAGTCCGCCGGATCCCTCCTCCTCCGCTTCGGTCCGGCCCGCGATGGCGGCGCTGGTCGAAGCGTGGCGGTGATCGGGCGCAGCCTCGCCGTCTCGTGATCCCGATTGGCCCATGTATGGTTGAGACGATCCTTGCCCCCCGTTAGGGGAAGCCCCGTAGCGTTGGTCTGATGTGCCATTCTGAGCCGCCCCGGATTGGCCCGGGAAACCGGCAGCGCTTTCGGATGTTGCCGCGACGCTGCGTTCGGAAAGCGCGGCCTGAATGGCGGGGACAAAACCTGGATCACGGCTGGCCAGCACCGCACGCCAGTTGTCCGGCGCGGCCTGTTCAAGTCGCAGCGAGACGAAGCCGAATTCGGCATGGCGCAGCGTCATTTCCGGTCGGGCAGAACGCATGACTTCGCGCAAGCTCCCGACTTGTTCGATGGCCGATTCGACCTGCGGAGCGGGGGCGCGCGGTTCGCCCGCCCGATCAGCCGCGGCGGGAGTCTGCGGCGTGGGGGCAAGGCTGGCCAAAACGGGCGGCGGCGCGGGTTCACGCTGCGCGGCGGCCTGAAGGTCGAACGGAACGGCCGGCACAGCGGGCGCTGGCGTCTCAAGCCCGGTTGGACTGGCCAGCGACAGGGTCGGCGCTGGCTCGGCCGCCGGGATGGCCGCGTCCGGCGCTGTCCCTGCCGGAAGAACGCCACGAACGGCGGCCATGCTCGCGGCGCGCACCGCGCGGGTGTGCGCGAGCGGATCAGGCGTGATCGCGGCCGACAGGGCGGGCTGCGGAGGGGTGGACGGCACGACAAGTGCGACTGATACACCGCTCGGCTGGGGCCATTGTGTCACGGCGGGCAAGGGATCAGGTGCCGTTGCGACAATCGGCTCCGGGTGTGACGCAGCCTTTTCAGCCGGGGGCGTCGTCTCGTCAGCTGGCAGAGCGGGCGCGGCGGGCGCGGGCAGGGCTGCCGGACCGGGCGGGGGATAGGGCATGTAATCGCCGGCATCGGCCCTCGTCAGCGCGCGCGCAGGCCGCTCCCCCGCGACGGGATCGGCGGACGAGGTGGCTGCGAGCATGGCAAGCGGCTCGGGCGGAGCAGGGGTAGGCGCACACGCGGGGACCGGCGCTGGTGTTGGTGCGGATGCTGGTGAGGCGGAGACCGGCAGCGGAAAAACCGGCAGAGCCAGCGGCAATTGCGCGCCCGGTTCCGGCAGATTTCTGCCGCCAGCCATGTCCGCAGCCGGCGCCGGCATCTGGCCCATCACGCCGCTGGGCGACACAACGGGCAGCGCGGCGGGTTCAGCCTCGGGCAGCGCAGGCACCATGGTGACAGGGGAAAGCGGCAGCGCCGCAGCGTCCAGCAATCCGGCAAAGTCCAGACCGGCAGGGCCCGATGGCTGCGTCACGGCTCCACTGGCGGCAAAGGCGCCGGGAAGGGTAGGCATTTCGGACAGGAAGGGAGGCATTGTCGTCACGTTGGGCACCATCCTTGGGCAATGGAATTAGTCACGCGGAGCGTTCTGCAACTTGCGTGCCAGCGGCATCGCGCGCGCCGCTTCGCGCCGTTCCAGCGCCGCATCCAACGCTTTGCGCGCATCTTCCGTCATCTCCTCAAGCCGGCGCGCGCGGGTTTCAGCGCGGGTCAGGCTGTCGGTCTGCCAGACGCGCTGGCGGGCCGCGTCGCGGGCAGCGTCCCCGGCACTGACGGCGATCCGGGCAAGACCTGCGGTAAAGACCCCGCGCGCCTGAAGCGCTGCGCCGGTCGTTGCCCCCGCACCCGGCCCGCTGGCGGCCACCAGCATCCGGCTGCGTTCGGCCAATGCATTGCTGCGCGACTCTGCCTCCAAAGCCTCGGCCAACCCGCGTAGCGCCTGTTTGCGCGCCACTTCGGCGATCAGGCTTTGGCGGCGCAGCAGGGTGAGGCGGCGGGCTTCACGCACCGCTTTGCGCCATCAGCCGCAGCAACGCGGCATGGCTGTCCGCCAGTGGCTCTGCCTCGCCTCGCGCTTGGGTCAGGAAGGCATCGATGGGCTGCGACAGCGCCAGCGCCTCGTCCAGCAGCGGGTCGCCCCCGGCACGGTAAGCGCCCATCATCACGAGATCGCGTCCGCTTTCGCGTGCCGCAATCAGCCCGCGCAAACGCCGTGCCGCGGCCGCGGTTTCGCGCGGGACAAGATCATCCATCACCCGGCTGAGGCTGGAAGGAATATCGATCGCCGGATAATGCCCGCGCGCCGCCAGATCACGTGACAGGACGATATGCCCGTCCAAAATCGCCCGCGCGGTATCGACCACCGGATCATTGGTGTCGTCCCCGTCAGCCAGCACGGTGTAGATGCCGGTCACCGCTCCGCCGGTGCGTGCAGAATTGCCCGCGCGTTCGACCAGCCGGGTGACCGCGGCAAGCGCGGATGGCGGATAACCCCGCGCTGCGCCCGGTTCTCCCAGAACCAGTGCCAGTTCGCGCGCGGCGTGGGCCACGCGGGTCAGGCTGTCGAGAATCAGCAGCACGCGCTTGCCCTGCGCGCGGAAATATTCGGCAATCGCGCTGGCATATTGCGCCGCGCGCAGCCGCAGATTGGGGGCATGGTCGGCGGGCACGGCGACCACCACAATCCCGCCGCGCCGCGCCCCTGCCATGTGGCGGTTCACAAAGTCGGACACCTCGCGCGCGCGCTCTCCGATCAGCGCGACCACGGTTACATCGGCGACCGCATGGCCGGCGATGGTATCGACCAGCACCGATTTGCCAACGCCCGATCCCGCCATGATGCCGAGCCTTTGCCCCACTCCCATGGCGCACAGCGCATTGATGGCGCGCACCCCGCAGTCGAAAGGCACCTCGACACTCGCCCGTTCCAAGGCGCCTTCGCGCTTGCCCGCCAGCGGCCAGACGTTCGGCAGATCAAGCTTGGGGCCCCCATCAATCGGATCGCCCAACGCATCGACCGCGCGGCCCAGCAACGCCTCGCCCACCCGCACCTCGCCCGGCTGGCCCAACGCCCGCACCCGCGCCTGCGGGCGCAGCAGCATGGTATCGCCCAGCAACATCATCAGCGAATGGCCTGCGCGAAAGCCGATCACTTCGGCCAGACAATCCGCGCCCCTATCGTTTTCGATCAGCCCCAGCGAGCCGATGGGTAACGGCAGGCCCGCCACCTCGATCAAGCCGCCATCACAGGCGACCACACGGCCCGTCAGCACCGGCCCGGCGGCGACTGGCGCGGCGCGCATCCGCGCCAAATCAAGCTGCAATTCGGCGATCATCCGTGCACCGCAGCGGCAATCGCCCGGCGCCATTCGGCGGGCCCATCCGAGACGCTGCCATCTGCCCCTGCGATCAGCACGCTCCCCGGTGCCAACGCGGCATCGGGGATCACCCGCCAGCCGGCCAGCGCGTCTGCGCCCAGCAGGGCTATGTCGTCAGGGTTCAGGTGGAGCGCCAGCGTATCCGCCGCGCCGCCGATCCGGCGCGCCGCCGCATCAACCCGCGCCAGCAGGCCCGCGCGGTCCTTTGCCGCCTCGCCCAGCACACCGTCGCACAGCGCCATCACCGTGGCGGAGAGATCCTCGGCCAGCACCGCCATCGCCGCTTCGTCAAGCGCGTGGAAATTCAACCGCAGAGCCCGCTGACGCGCGGCGCGCGCTTCAGCCTCGACCTCAGCGGCGGCGCGACCGACCCTTTCGCCATCGGCAAAGGCGCGCGCGGTCGCTTCGGCCAGCGGATCGGCGATGACAGGGTCCGGCTTGGGCGGCGGGGCCGGTTCGGCCCTTTCGGCTGCACCATAAGCTGCCTCACGAAAGGCGTCGCCCTCGCCCAGCAGCGTCAGCCAGCCGGGCGCCACGCCGCCTGCCTCGACGACGCCTTCATTCCGGGCGAGCGTTCCCAGCCAATCAGACAAATTCGCCGCCCCCGCTGCCGATCACGATCTCGCCCGCATCGGCAAGGCCGCGCGCGATTTCGACAATCGCCTTCTGCGCCGCCATGACATCGCTCTTGGCCAGACGCCCGCGCAGTTCGATCTCGTCGCGCACACCGTCGGCCGCACGGCTCGACATGGCGGCGAAGAACGGCGTACGTTCGGTGTCCTTGATGCCTTTCATCGCATCGACCAGCTTCTCGTTGTCGACATCGCGCAGCAGGCGGCCCATCGACATCGGGTCGAGCGCGAACAGCATTTCGAAGGTGAACAGCTCCTCTTCGATCTTTTCAGCCAGCGGCGCATCGCGTTCGGCAATTGCGGGCAGCACGGTGCTGCGCATCTCGCCCGCAGCCAGATTGATAAGGTTCGCCGCTTCGCGCGGGCCGCCCAGCAGCAGCGGAGCAGTGCCGAAGGTGGCGGATATACGCTGGGTCAGCAGCGTATCGATGGTGGTGATGGCGGTAGCCGATATGGCGCCGCTTTTCGCCACCCGTTCGACAACCATCGACTGCAATTCCAGCGGCAGCATCGTCAATATTTCGGCGGCCGGTTCGGGTTCGATCAGCAGCAGCAGCGCGGCGATCACCTGCGGGTGTTCGTCCAGGATCAACCGCACCAGCACACCGGGGGCGAGCCATTTGGCAAGTTCCAGACTGCGTGGCGGTGCATCGGGTTCGATCCGCTGCATCATGCTTTCCGCCCGCGCCGTGCCCAGCGCCTTGTCCAGCAGGTTGCGCACGCGGTCATCGCGCCCGCGCCGGGGCAGCATTTCACGCGCGGCCTCGCCCGCGAAATCGGCGAGCGCTTCGGCCATGTGCGGCTGATCGATCTCACCCAGCGCCATCATCGCCGCGCCCAGCTTTTCCAGCTCGGCCGGGGACAGGCGGGCGAGCAGCCCGGTCGCCTCGTCATCGCCCAGCAGCATCAGGAACACCGCGGCGCGGTCAACCCGGCTCAGAAGCGAGGGCGGAGCGGGGTTGAGGGCGAGTTCGGCGGTCATGCTGCATCCGCCTCAGGCGCGGCCAAGGGCGGGGTCGGGACTTCGAGCATCCGTTGCAGCGCCTCAACCGCGCGTTCGGGCTGGCTCGTCGCAAGGCGGCGGGCGAGTTCGACCTGCTGGGGAAGATCGGCCAGCGGCTGGCCGTTGTCCGCAGCTGCCAACACCGTATCAGCGCCGCTCACGTTACCGCTGTCGCCACCGATGGCGAGCGGCGCGGCGTCTTCGGCTGCGGAGGGTACGGGTTTTTCGCCCTTGCCCTTCAGCTTGCCGATGAGCGGGCGCACCGCCAGCATCAGAACCAGCACCACCGCGATCAACGCTGTGCCGTAACGCACCAGCATCGCGAACCACGGTTCTTCATAAAAGGCCGGGGGCGCCAGATCCGCAGGTTCGAACTTGCTAGCCACCACTTTGACCGTGTCGCCGCGCTGCGTGTTTGCGCCAACAGCAGCGCTGACCAGCGCTTCAAGCTGCTGCGCGGTCAGCGGGGCCGCGGCTTTCAGCGCCTTGTCGCTGACCGCGACGGCGACCGACAGCTTTGTCAGGCTGCCCGGCCCGGCAGTGGTGACCGCCACTTCGCGGCCCAGTTCATAACTGCGGTCAGTGGCGGTTTCGGTGTCGGTCGAATTGGCAGCGGCAGGCGCTGCGGGCTGCGGCGCGCCGTCCACCAGCTGCGCCTGCGGCGGCGGGGTGTTGGCCGCCACGCCCGGCACACCGCCTGCCGGAGCAGCGCCGGTGCGGGCCGAGTTACGCTCGCTCTCGGCGCGGACCACGCCTTCCTTTTCATAGGTTTCGCGCGCGGTGGTGACTTCACTTTTATCGAGTTCGACCTGCACCTGAGTGGAAAAATTGCCTTCGCCCAGCAAGGGCAGCAGCAACCCGTCCAGCTGTTCGCGCAGCTTGGCTTCATGTTCACGCTGAAGCGTCAGGCCTTCGCCGGCCTGTTCGCGCGGGTCGGAAAGCAGGCGGCCATTCTGATCGACCACCCGTACCGCATCGGCGCTCAGCCCCGGCACCGAAGCCCCGACCAGGTTGACGATCGCAGAGACCTGCGGCTGCGACAGGCTGCGTCCGCCGACCAGCCGCACCATCACCGATGCAGACGGCGCGTTATTCTCGCGCACGAACACCGACCGATCCGGCGTGGCGAGGTGGACGCGCACGCTTTCGATCCCGTCGATCTCCTTGATCGTCAGCATCAATTCGCGTTCACGTGCCAGCCGCAGGCGTTCGCCTTCCAGCGTGCGCGATGTGCCGAGCGGCATGGAATCCAGCATCGCTTCGGCGCCTTCCGGGGCGGCAATACCGGCATCGCTCGCAACCAGCATCTTGGCGCGGTAGAGATCGCTTTCCGCCACCGACAGCGCGCCCGTGGAATTGTCGATGGAATAGGCGATCCCGCCGGCCTCCAGCGTTTCAACCACCTTGGCACGCTCAGCATCGGTCAGGCTGCCATACAGCATCCGGTCGGGGCCGGACGAAATCGCCATCCACAGCGCCGCCGCCGCCGCCACCGCGCCAAGACCGGCAAGGGCCGGCAGCGCGCGGGCAAGCGCGGGCTGGTTGGCAAAACCTGCCAGCTGCGGCGGCAGCATGGTGCGCCACCCGCCAACTTGCGGATCGATCGGAAGGCCGGCCGGATTGGCAGGCACGGGCAGGGTGGAATCGGCCATCTATCAGCCCCCCATCCGCATAATATCTTGATAGGCGTTCAGCAGCTTGTTGCGCACCTGCAAGGTCGCTTCGAAGGCCACGCCTGCTTCCTGCCGGGCGAGCATCACTTGCGAGATGTCCGTCACCTGCCCGCGTTCATAAGCGACCTGCATGGTGCTGGAATGCTCCTGCACGGCGCTCACCTGCTTCAGCGCATTATGGAGCGTATCGGCAAAGCCTGCTCCCGGTGTCGGCGTGGGTGCGGGACGCTCCGCCTCGCTCGCCCCGCGCACATCGCGCAAGGCGGCGCTGCGGGCGAGCACCTGGCTGCGCAGCGCCATCACATCGGTGACGCCGAACCCGCCGCGCCCAACTCCGCCCAAGCTCATGCCGCACCTCCCGCCGCGATCATTCCGGCGCCGCGCATCGAAGCGAGGCGGTAACGCAGTGTGCGTTCCGAAATGCCGAGGTTTCGCGCCGTCGCCGCGCGGTTGCCGCCGTTGCGGCCAAGGGTGTCAAGGATTGCGCGCGCTTCCGATGCGAAGGCGACATCGGACAGGGAGCGCGGGGCGGTGACGGTGGTGACGGGGGCGGCCAGCACGCTTGTTGACGCAGGACGAACCGCCGTGTCGAATACAATATGATCGGCACCAATCGCGCCCGCGCCGTGCGCCAGCAGGATCGCGCGGCGGATGACGTTTTCCAACTCACGGACATTGCCGGGCCAGGCGTGGGTTTCCAGCAAGGCGATGGCATCGGCGTTGATCCAGCCCGGCTGGCCAGGGTCTGGCGCATGGCGCAGCAGCATCGCGAAGGCCAGCGGGGCAAGATCCCCGCGCCGGTCCCGCAGCGCAGGCAGCGCAAGAGGGAAGACGTTCAGGCGATAGAGCAGGTCCTCGCGGAAGCGCCCGGCCTCGACTTCGGCAGCAAGGTGCCGGTTGGTGGCGGCGACAATGCGCACATCGACCTTGGTCGGCTTGGTCGCGCCCAGCGGCAGGATTTCGCCTTCCTGCAGTGCGCGCAGCATCTTCGATTGCAACGCCAGCGGCAGTTCGCCGATCTCGTCCAGCAGCAGCGTACCGCCGTGGGCTGCACGAAACAGCCCCTCGCCCGCTTCTGCCGCGCCGGTGAAGGCGCCTTTCTTGTGGCCGAACAACAGCGCTTCCAGCATCGCTTCAGGCATGGCGGCGCAGTTGACGGCAACAAACGGCCCATCGGCGCGCGCGGACAGGCGGTGGACGAACCGCGCCAGCACTTCCTTGCCGGTGCCGGTCGGGCCTTCGAGCAATACGGGAATGTCGCTGGCGGCAATCCGTTCGGCCAGCGTCAACAGCGCCAGCGATTGCGGATCGCCCGCAACCGGCCAGCCGCCCTGCGCCGAAGCGGCGATCAGCGCGGCCCGCGCTTCGGGAAGCGCAGCGGGATCGTAAGAAAGCGCAATCCGGTTGGCTCCTTCCAGCGCCAGCGCCGGGGTGCCGTGATCCAATGCGATCGCGAGCTTGCCCGCGCGCGCAATCCCGGCCGCCGTTGCGGTCGGCAGGCGGTCACCCAGCACAATCCGCTCCCGCTGCCAGCTGCCGCCCATCAACGGCACGGTCATGCCGATAAGGATATCGTGCGCGCCGCAGGATTGCGGCCCTGCTTTGGTGTGGTCCGCCTGGTCGCGGCCCGCTTTGGTCGACGGGTAATGCATAAATGCCCCTGTTTTCTGGTCTCGGCAAAGCTCTGCCGCCAACAGGCTGGACAGGTGGCAAATTTAAGCCCCCGTAGCATTCCTTAGTCAGCCTGCGCCGAACCGACGGATCAAAGGAACCGATCCCGGTTGGCGATCCCGCAAAATTCTATTATAATCTTGTTTTTATTGTATATTTTTTCTTCGCTTAAACATCCTGGCTGGCGACCGCTCTATGGATCAGCAGCGACGGGCAAGTTCGTCCTGCCTGACCATTCAGGAGTTTCGATAATGACCGTGATCAACACCAACACCTCAGCCCTGCGCGCCACCAACTCGGCCGTTGCTGCCGGCAGGATGCTCGGCACCGCAATGGAGCGTCTGTCTTCGGGCAAGCGCATCAACAGCGCCGCCGACGACGCCGCCGGCCTTGCCATCGTCAACTCGATGACCTCGCAGATCCGCGGCATGCAGCAGGGCGTTCGCAACGCCAACGACGGCATCAGCCTCGCCCAGACGGCGGAAGGCGCGCTGAACGAAGTGACCAACATGCTGCAGCGTGTCCGCGAGCTGGCCGTGCAGGCCGGTTCGGACACCTATGCCGACACCGACCGCGACAACATTCAGGCCGAAGTTGACGAGCTGACCGCGCAGATCGGCCAGGTCATGGCCAACACCGAATTCAACGGCGTCAAGCTGTTCGACGGTTCGGTCGCCACCGTCACCGTGATGGCCGGTGCCAATGATGCGGATACGATCGACATCACCCTTGACGACCTCGCGACCGACCTCACCGCCGGTGGAGGTGCCGCTGCTTCGTTCGACGTGACCGGCACCGATGGTACCAACGCCCGCAGTGCGTTGACCGATATCGACGCCGACATCGAGGCCGTTTCGACCACCCGGGCAACGCTCGGTGCCAGCCAGAACCGTCTGCAGTCCGCGGTGACCAACCTCACCAACGTCGCGACCAACCTGACCGACGCCCGTTCGCAGATCGCGGACACCGATTACTCGGCTGAAACCACCGCGCTCGCCAAAGCGCAGATCCTTAGTCAGGCCTCCACCGCGATGCTGGCGCAGGCCAACCAGTCGCAGCAGAACGTGCTGTCGCTGCTGCGTTAATCGCTGCAATCCCACACGCCGCCTCTTGCCCCTTGGAGGCGGCGACAAAGCCCGGAGCCGCAAGGTTCCGGGCTTTTTTGCGCGTTATTGCAGGGTCACGATTTCCTCGCTGCCATCGGTGCGGCCAAAGAACTGCATCAGCTGCACCAGCAATTCGCAGCGATCTGTCAGCGTTTCGGCCTCCAGCAGCGCCTGCTTGCTAGCCGGATCGAACGGCGCGATCTGCGAGACGCCGTTGATCAGCGAGCGATCGTCCAGCCGCTCGACCGAGCTCCAGTCGACACTATAACCCTGCGCATCGGCAAAGGCGCGGGCTTCGCGTTCAAACCCGCCGCGCTGGGCGTGGGTGAGGGTTTCATCCTCATCCTCGTCATAGATTTCAGCTTCGATCTGGCGGAACGCGGTAGTCACGTCCAATTCCCGCACCAGCCGGAACCGGGCCGTACCTTCAAGGATGAGGTTGTAGCGCCCGTCATCCATCGCCTGCACTTCGCCGATCTTGCCGATACAGCCGACCGAATACAGCGGCGCGCCTTCGACCGAGCGTTGCGGTTGGATCATCGCGATCTGGCGGTCCCGGATCAGCGCATCGCCCACCAGCGCGCGGTAACGCGGTTCAAAGATGTGCAGCGGCAATTGCATGCCGGGAAACAGCACCGCGCCGGTCAGGGGGAAGATGGAAAGGCGCCGGGTCACTTTTTTCACGCTCATCCAAACAATACGCGCGACAGCCGGCGGCGGACGCCGATGACCCATTCATCTTCAAGGCCCGTGGCTTCGAAGATCTTGAGCAGCTTGGCCCGCGCTGCGCCGTCGTTCCATTCGCGGTCGGCAGCGATCATGGCAAGCAGGGTGGCAGCGGCATCGTCGCGCTGGCCTGCTGCAAAGGCGGCCTCGGCAAAGGCGAACTGCGCATCCATATTGTCCGGTGCGGCCGCCGCCGCAACGCGCAGCGCGGTCAGTTCGCTATCATCCACCCGCGTTCCGGCGAGTTCCAGCGCGCTCCGTGCAGGAGCAATCGCGGGGTCGGTGGCGAGGCGCGGGTCCGAATCGATCACGTCCATCACCTGCCGCGCCTGATCGATCTCGCCCATCTGTACCAACGCGCGCACCAGCCCGACATGGGCAGGCACGTTACCTTCTGCAAATTCGGTGATCTGGGCAAAGATGCTGGCGGCGCGCTGGGCGTCACCGGCGGACAGCGCCTCTTCACCCAGCTTCACGAACTGCGCGATTTCTTCGGGCGACGGGCCTTGCGGCGCTGCAGCAGCGTCACCCGCACCGGCCTCGATGGGCAATTGGGCGAGCAATTGGTCAAGCATCGCTTTCAATTGCGCTTCGCCGCGAGCGGCGGTCAGATCGGCAACCGGCTGGCCCTGGAACATGGCATATACCGTCGGGATCGAGCGCACCTGAAACTGCGCGGCGATGAACTGTTCTTCGTCCACATTCAGCTTCGCCAGCAACACGCCCTTGTCGGCATATTCCGCCGCCACCTTTTCCAGCACCGGGGTCAGCGCCTTGCACGGCCCGCACCATTCCGCCCAGAAATCGAGGATGACGAGCTTCGTCTGCGACGGATCGACCACCGCGTTGCGAAAGCGTTCGACCGCCTTTTGTTCGTCGATGCTCAATCCCATGCTGGCCAAGATAAATGCTCCTGCTGTCACGGCGCGCAGCCTGCGCCAGTCCGTCCCCAATGTGGGATGCCTTGCGCCGATGTGAAGCGCACAATTGTGCTGGCCTGTCGGCCTCGCACGATCAAGCCCCAATCGCGCCAATTTAGCGCTTGCAGCAGGCTTGGGTCGCTGCTAATCGCGCCGCCTCTCCGGCAAGAACCGCGATCAAGCGGATTTTGTCAGCGCCAGTGAGCGGGCGTAGCTCAGGGGTAGAGCACAACCTTGCCAAGGTTGGGGTCGAGGGTTCGAATCCCTTCGCCCGCTCCAGTTTTCCGAAACCAATCAGTGTGATCATCGCCTTTCTGGCGGCCCCTTCGCCGGGTGGCTGTCGGCGTCCGGTTGCACGCCTGGCCAATGTCGCGCTCCGGTCACCATTGGTCGATGCCCGAGAACTGCCAGCCGGATTTGCGCTTGCAATCACCGCACGCGGCGCTAGTGGCGTGTTACGTTATCTCATCAAAGCAACAGGACATTCCATGACTGTCAGCAACATCCGCCTTGCCCCCTCTCGCCTTGCGCTCGCCACGGTGCTGGGTCTTGGCCTTGCGGCATCGCCTGCACTGGCCGAAGACGCGCAATTGGCCGCGCAGCCTGCGCCGGGGGCCGCGCCGGTCGAAGATGACCTACACAACCGCCAGAACGACGGCCTTGGCAATATCATCGTCAGCGCATCGGGCCTCAAGCAGCTTGACGTGCTGGCCGGGACCAGCGTGCTGGAAATCCGCGATATCCAGCGCGATGCCGTGAGCGGCCAGATCGGTGATCTGCTGACCAAAATCCCCGGCGTTTCGGCCACCAGCTTCGCCCCCGGTTCATCACGCCCCGTGCTGCGCGGCCAGCAGGGCGAGCGCGTGCGCGTGCTGGTGGACGGCGTGGGCACGGCGGACGTGTCGAACACCTCGGTCGATCACGCCACCAGCATCGAACCGATCACGGTCCAACGGATCGAAGTGCTACGCGGCCCCGCCGTCCTGCTTTACGGCAGCCAGGCAATCGGCGGCGCGGTCAACGTCATCGACAAGCGCATTCCCACCCGGATGCCCGATGAAGCGATCCACCTCGATGCCTTCACAGGCGCCGACAGCGCGAACAATCTGCGCACCGGCGCGGCATCGATGGATGTTGGGATCGGGTCGAACCTTGTGTTCCACGTCGACGGATCGTGGCGCAAGACCGGCAACATGGACATCGGCGGCTTCCAGCTTTCCCCCGATCTGCGCGCCGAATTGCTTGAGGAAGCAGCCGAAAAGGACGCGGACAACGAGCCCGCGGAAGCGGCCGAATTCCGTGAGGCCGCCAGCCAGCGCGGCTTCGTGCCCAACAGCGACATGGAAAGCTGGACGGTCAACGCGGGTCTTGGCCTGATTCTTGGCGAAAGCACCTTCGGCGCATCGCTCGGATGGTACGAAACCAATTACGGCGTCATCAAACGCCCCGGCCTCAAGCACGATCACGGCGGCGAGGAAGGCGGCGAAGAGGAAGAGAAGAAGGAGGAAAACGTCCGCATTGACCTCCAGCAGTTCCGCGCGGACTTCAAGGGCGATGTCTATCTCGGCGAAGGCCCGTTCGAGCGGCTGAAGCTGCGCGTCGGATATTCGGATTACACACACACCGAATTCGAAGGGCCCGGCGAAGTCGGCACCGTGTTCGATGCGACCAGCATCGAAGCACGCGCAGAACTGGTGCAGAACGCCGAAGGGATGCTGCGCGGTTCGACCGGCATTCAATTCCTGCACCGCGATTTCTCCGCCGTGGGCGCCGAAGCCTATATTCCGCCGAACCTGACCGATCAGCTTGCGGTGTTCACGCTTCAGGAATTTGGCGCCGGCCCGTTCCAGATCGAAGCCGCAGCCCGCGGGGAATTCACCACGGTCGAAGCCCAGACGCTTGGCATTACGCGCGATTACGACACGTTCTCGGGCGCACTGGGCCTTGTCTATGAAGGCGTCGAGGGTCTGCGCATCGGCATCAACGGTTCACGCGCTGAACGCGCGCCGAGCGCTGAGGAGCTGTTCTCCAACGGCCCGCACATCGCCACGCAGGCTTTCGAAATCGGCGACGCCGACCTTGTCACCGAACGCGCTTGGGGGCTGGAAGCCTACGCCCGTGGCAATATCGGGGCGGGCACGTTCAACCTCACCGCCTATCGCCAGTGGTTCGACAATTACATCTTCCTCGAAGAAACGGGCCTTGAGGAAGACGACTTGCCGGTGTTCCAGTACCTTCAGCAGGATGCCAATTTCTGGGGCGTGGAGGCGGAACTAAGCTACCCGGTCATCGACACCGAAGGCTTCCGCCTGCTGACCGATCTGCGCGCATCATATGTCGAGGCCGACCTGGCCGATGGCACCGCTGTCCCGCGCATACCGCCGCTCAGCCTGCTGGGCGCGTTGGAAGCACAGACCGGGGCGTTTGATGTGCGCGGGGAAGTGCAGTGGTTTGACGAACAAGACCGCGTCACGTCCTTTGAAACGCCGACCGACACCTTCACGCTGGTCAATGCGCTGGTCGCGTGGCGTCCACTGGCCGACAACCAGAACGTCACGGTACAGATCGCCGCCGATAACCTGTTCGATGTCAACGGCCGCCGCCACGCCAGCTTCACCAAGGACTTCGTCCCGCTGATGGGCCGCAATTTCCGCGCGAGTGTGCGTCTGAGTTTCTGACGCACAACTGCGTGGGGCCCCGCAACAGGGGCGCAGTTGGGGCAGCCGGGATGACCGGCTGCCCCTTTTGCCACATCAGTCCTCGACCGCGAAGGTCAGCTCGGCGTGCTCTTCCAGCCGCTTGACCAGATCTTCCCCGAGGAAGCTGCCCGGCGTGCCGATCCCGCCCGGCTTATCGCAGGAAAGCAGCGCGATGCCGGTTTCCGACAGCATCCGGCAGGTCGATCCGTAACCCGGATCAAATCTGCCCTTCACGCCATATTGCAGGCGCTGGCCATCGGCCATGTCGGCGACGAAGACGACATCGTAGAAGCCGTTTTCACGCTCTTCCTTGGTCGGCCCCTCGCCCGGCTTGGGCGGCTTGGCGCCGAACGGGTTCTTCATGAACTCCAGCGCCGCATTGGCCGCCGCCTTGCCTGCCTCGCCGGGGCTGGTCAGCACCATCTCGTCATACCGGAAGTCGGTGCCATAGGGGTGACCGAGCAGGAAGTTGGTGCGGTGCACGTTTTTGGTGTTGATCGGTGCCATCACGAAGGGCGCGGACCACTTGCCCAGATCCTCCTCGTAGGAAGGCATCATGCCCGAAGGCTGGTCCGGCCCGTCGAACCCCGGCGTCAGCGCAAAGGGATTGCGCAGCACATTGATGAGCGAGGGGCTTTTCGCCGCCGCCTTCATCGTCGCGCCAAGGCTGGCCGCCGTCCCGCCGGAGAACGTGCCCTGCATCGCGCGCACCCGGCCCCGGATGCGCGGGGCGGGTTTGCCGAACCTTGCTTGCGCCGCCTTCTGCGCCATCATCACGCCGAGATCGAAGGGGATGGAATCGAACCCGCTGGAAAAACAGATGCGCGCGCCGCTGGCCTGCGCGGCGGCATGATGTTCGGCGATCTTTTCGGCCATCCACGCCGGCTCGCCGCACAGATCGGCATAATCGGTCCCGGTCTTCACACAGGCCGCGACCAGCTTGTCACCATAAAGCTGGTACGGGCCAACCGTGGTCAGGACGACGCGGGTACGCTGGCACATCGCTTCCAGATCGGCGCTGTCATCGGCATCGGCGACGATCAGCGGCGTGGTTGCCGGTGCGCCGATCGCGTCGCGCACGTCCTCAAGCTTGGCGAGGCTGCGGCCGGCCATCGCCCACTTCGGCCCATCCTCGCGGCTGCCGTAGTGATGGGCGAGATATTCCGCCACCAGCCGCCCGGTGTAGCCCGTCGCGCCGTAAATGATGATATCGAATTCGCGGGTGCTCATGCTTGGTCTCCCTCAGATACCCCCAGCCATGCAATCGCGCAGGCACCGTGTCAAAGGCGATCCACGCGCGCGGCGTGAAGGTTACAAAGTTTACACCGTGTAAACTTCGAATGGCGCGGTAAAATTCAATAGATCTAATATTTTAGTGTGGTTTTTATCCGCGAACGAACACCTGGGCCTGGGAAAAAACATCGCATCCGGCGCACCCTGTATGGTTTACCAGAAGGCTACCCCCGCCGCCGGACATTAGGAAAGCTTCGAAGCCGCCCCCAGGATCGGGCGCTCTAAAGCCGCGGCAACGTCACCCCGCGCTGGCCCATATATTTGCCCGCGCGGTCTTTGTAGCTGGTCTCGCAGCGTTCATTGCCCTTGAGGAACAGGAACTGGCAGGCGCCTTCATTGGCGTAGATTTTCGCCGGCAGCGGCGTGGTGTTGCTGAACTCCAGCGTCACATGCCCTTCCCAGCCCGGCTCCAACGGCGTCACATTCACGATGATCCCGCAGCGTGCATAGGTGCTCTTGCCCAGACAGATCACCAGCACATCTTCCGGCACGCGGAAATATTCGACCGTGCGGGCCAGCGCAAAGCTGTTGGGCGGGATGATGCAGACGTCGGTTTCGCGGTCGACAAAGCTGTTCGGATCGAAGTCCTTGGGATCGACCACCGAGGAATTCACGTTGGTGAAAATCTTGAACTCCGGCGCAACCCGCGCGTCATAGCCGTAGGACGACAGGCCATAGGAGATCACCCCGTCGCGCCGCTGCGCCTCCACAAACGGCTCGATCATGCCGTTTTCAAGCGCCTGGGTACGGATCCATTTGTCTGAGAGAATCGCCATGATGAAGGGATTCCCGATGCGGCGCGGCAGGGCAAGGGTGGCCGCGCAACTATCCCCCTTTGGCTGAAGCCAAGTCCGCTATGCAGCGATTTGCGCCGAAAGCGGAAATTCAGCTAGCGACCCCATATCGGTCGCGATTCTTTACGTAGACACGCAACTTTTTTGGATGATGGCACCAACTTGCGTCATGCGTTGATGTAGGAGCGCAGCATTTGCTGCAGCTCCCGTGTAATGGCATCTGGCTGTGCGGGTATCCCACCCTCATCAACAAACCACCTGTGTGTCAGAGCGTCGGCGGCATCGATCATCATCGTTGCCTTCAGCTCAGGTCGCTCTACCTTGCCTTGCAGTTGCTCAGCCAGCACAGCGATGGCTTGCCTGCGGATCTGCTTGATCCGATCACGCTGCCGTTCTGACACGGGCACTTCATTAGAGAGAACCCGATGCAGCTTCGGATTTTCGCGATGAACAGCGATGAATCCCTCGACCAGCAAGCGAACAGTCTCGTCAAGGGAAATCCCCGCAGGTTTCGGGCTGGCCAATGCGGTCAGTTGCGCTTCCCCGCTGGATAGATGGCGATCGAGGATCACTTCGAGAATTGCCTGCTTGTTGCCGAAATACTCATAGACCGAGCCAACCGATACGCCCGCCACGCGGGCGATCGCATTGGTGTTAAGGGCACCCCAGCCATCACGCGCCAAAATCCGAGTGGCAGCCTCGATGATGGCCTCGACCGTGTTTCGGGAACGCGCCTGAACCGCCCTGCGCGGGAGCTTTTTCCTGCTTCGGACTGCGCTTGTCGAACTCATGAAAACCCGAGTTTCACAAACCGAGCAAATATTCAATAATTGGCTCATGCAGATATTTTCCGAAATTGGCTCGTGGCCGACCTACCGAACGATCCTCGCCGAAGAATTCGGCATCGTATTGCACACCACCCCTGCAGAACATTGCATGACGGTCAGAGGGCACGAGGTCCGGATTGACGAATGGGCCGCTTCAGGGCCATGCTGCGGCACTGTCATTCTCGTCCACGGAGGCGGGGGCAACGGACGCATTCTTGCCCCCTTCGCTGAACCGGTTGCAGCGCTGGGATGGCGTGTCCTTGCCCCTGACCTTCCGGGCTTTGGCTTGACCCGGCCCTCGCCTGCCTTCGATTGGGATTATGCGGAATGGCCGAGGGTCATTGCTGCGCTTGCCGATGCGCAAACGGGGCCGGTCGTGCTGTTGGGTGCTTCGATCGGCGGGCTGACGGCTGTGTTCGCAGCCCAGCAGAGCAACAATGTGGCCGGAGTGGTCGCGACGACCTTGCTTGATGCGTCAGTGGACCAGAATTTCATAAAGGTCGCGCGCTGGCCGTGGCTGGGGCGCATCAGCCTGCTAAGCATGGCACTCGTCCCCGCTCTGGTGGATCGCATCAGGCTCCCGCTGCGGCTTGCAGCGCCGCTGGGCACGATGAGCGCGAACAAGCGCATGGCGCGCTATTTTACCGATGATCCGCTGATCGGTGCCAGCTGGAAGCCCGTCCGGTTCTTTCGGACCATGCGCGAATTCACGCCGCCATCATTGAAGCTGGATTGCCCGCTGCTGCTCGTCCATCCTGGAGCCGACGCATGGACGCCGACGCCCATCAGCGTTGCCACTTTCGACCGGTTCGAGGCCCGCAAGCAGTTCGTGGAACTTAGCAACGGCTCCCACCTGCCCGTCGAACAACCGGCCTACCGCGAACTGAGCGAGCAGGTCGCCAGATTCCTCCAAGAAAGCCGCTGCTGATGATGGCCACCACACCAAATGCCGCCGTTCAACTTTCCACCCACAAACGGTCGTTCAGCACATTCTGCCCCTCGCCCGAAAGCCGCCATTCACCGTCACCCCGCCCCAAACTTCGCCCACACCGGCAGGTGGTCCGACGCCGTCGACGCCAGCGCGCTGCGATGCACGCCGCAGTCGGTCACTGCCAGCCCTCCGCAGTGCATGATCCGGTCGAGCCGGCCCAGCGGGCGGCGGCTCGGGAAAGTGGGGCCGGGGTCGAGCAGGGTGAAGTGCCGCCCGAACTCGCGGAAACACCCCGCATTGGCGCGCCATTCGTTGAGATCGCCCATCAGCACTGTCGGCCCCTGCCTGCGCGCGGTGTCGGCCAGCGCGGCAATGGCGCGGGCCTGCCGCACGCGCCACAGGCCCGACAGATCGAGGTGCATTCCAAAGACGCTGACACGCGTTCCGCCGATGCTCAAACTCGCCGTGACCACCCCGCGCGGCTCAAGGCAGGGGATGTGGATGATGTCGTGGCTCTCGACCGCAATCCCGCGTCGCACGAGGATCGCATTGCCGTGCCAGCCCATCGAATCGTGCTGCACGTCGAGCGGAACGGGGACGTAATCGGTGTGCCCTTCGATCAGGAAGCGCGGCAAAACAGAAGCGCGGGTGCCGAACCTGAGGTCGGCTTCCTGCAGGCAGACGATGTCGGCGTCCACCTCCTGCAAGACCCGCAGGATGCGCGCGGGATCACGCTTGCGGTCGGTCCCGACACCCTTGTGGATGTTGTAGCTGGCGACGGTAAAGCTGTGCGCCATCCCGCCGCCCTATCCTGACGCCAGCAGGCTCGCGTTCCCCCCGGCCGCTGTGGTGTCGACGGTCATCACCCGCTCGGTCGCGAACCGGGCGAGGTAGTGCGGGCCGCCCGCTTTCGGCCCGGTGCCCGACAGGCCTTCGCCGCCGAAAGGCTGGCTTTCCACCACCGCGCCGATCTGGTTGCGGTTGACGTAGAAATTGCCGACCTTGGCATGGGCCTGCACATAGCGCCGCGTTTCGGCGATACGGCTGTGGAGGCCCAGCGTGAGGCCAAAACCGGTGGCGTTGATGTCCGCCACCACCTGCGGCAATTCGCCCGCACGGAAGCGCACGATGTGGAGGATCGGGCCGAAGTGCTCGTCGGTGAGCGCAGCGATCGAGGGCACTTCGATGATCGTCGGCGCGACGAAGCAGCCTGCTTCAGCCTGCGCCGTAAGCGGCAGGCGGGTGACGGGGTAGCCCTTGGCCATGCTCTCGGCGACATGGGCTTCGAGCCGGTCGTGCGCGGCTTCATCGATGACGGGGCCGACGTCGGTGGCAAGGTCCGCCGGATCGCCCAGCGTGAGCGCCGCAAACGCGCCGTGGATCATCTCCAGCATGGTGTCGGCGACGTCTTCCTGCACATAGAGCACGCGCAGCGCCGAGCAGCGTTGCCCGGCGCTCTGGAAGGCGCTGCCCACCACATCGCGCACCACCTGTTCGGGCAGGGCTGAGCTATCGACGATCATCGCGTTCTGGCCGCCGGTCTCGGCGATCAGCGTGGCGATCGGGCCGTCGCGGCTCGCCAGCGCGCGGTTGATGGCGCGCGCGGTCGCGGTCGATCCGGTGAAGGCGACGCCCGCAAGGCGCGGATCGGCGGTCAGCTGCGCGCCGACTTCTGCGCCGCCGGGGATCAGCTGCAAGGCTTCGGGCGGGATGCCTGCCGCGTGGCACAGCCTGATCGCAAGGGCGGCGATCAGCGGGGTCTGCGGTGCAGGCTTGGCCAGCACGGTGTTGCCCGCTGCAAGAGCAGCCGAAGCCATCCCGATGAAGATCGCCAGCGGGAAGTTCCACGGCGCAATCGTCACAAAGACCCCGCGCCCGTTGAGGCTGAGCGTGTTCTCCTCACCCGTTGGCCCGGGCAGGATGATCGGCGCGCTGAACTGCCGCCGCGCTTCGGCCGCGTAGTAGCGCAGGAAGTCGACGGCCTCGCGCAGTTCAAGCACGGAATCGAGCAGCGTCTTGCCCGCCTCGCGCTGGCACAGGCTGAGGAATTCGGCGGTGTGCGCCTCGAACAGCATAGCCGCTTCTTCAAGGAGCAACGCCCGCGCCTCGCCGCCCAGCGCGTCCCAGCCGGGCTGGATCGCGGCGGCTTGATCGAAGGCGTGGCCGATTTCCTCCGGCGTTGCCGCGCGCACAGTGCCAACCGGTTGCGCGCGATTCTGGGGCGAGGCGATGGCGGTGGTCGGGCCTGCGGCGGGCAGCGCGAAGGTGGGCTGCGCCGCCCAAGACGCGGTTTTCAGCGCTTGCAACTGCTCCAGCAACGGTTCGCGCACCAGCGGATCGGACAGGTCAACGCCCGCGCTGTTTTGCCGCTTGCCGAAGATGTCCTTGGGCAGCGGGATCGCGGGATTGCGACGCGGGCTCATCGCGGCCAATTCCGCGACCGGATCGCCGACCAGTTCCTCGGCCGGGATATCAGCATCGCCCATGCGGTTGACGAAGCTGGTGTTGGCCCCGTTTTCCAGCAGGCGGCGCACCAGATAGGCGAGCAGTTCCTTGTGCCCTCCAACCGGCGCATAGATGCGCACTGGCGTGCGCTGGTTGCCTTCTAGCGCGTGGAGCGCGTCATACACCTCCTCGCCCATGCCGTGCAGGCGCTGGAATTCGAAGAGCCTTTGTTGGCCTACCGCTTCGCTACTTGAGGCCAGGGCCTTAATCGCGCCAATCGTATAGGCGTTGTGCGTGGCGAAGGCCGGGCGGATCACATCGGCGTGTTCGAACAATCGCGCCGCGCAGGCGAGGTAGCTGACGTCGGTTGCCACCTTGCGGGTGAACACCGGGTAATCACTGTATCCACCTACCTGTGCCAGCTTCACCTCGCTGTCCCAGTAAGCGCCCTTGACCAGCCGTACGAACAGCTTGCGCCCGTGCCTCCGGGCAAGTTTCCCGGCCCAGTCGCACACGGCGACACCGCGCTTCTGATAGGCCTGAATGGCGAGGCCGAAACCGTCCCACCGACTGCCATCCGGGCGGCGGAAGAGATCGTCATCGGCGACCAGTTCCTCGATAATATCGAGGCTCAGTTCCAGCCGCTCGGCTTCCTCGGCATCAATGGTGAAGTGGATATCGGCGTCGCGCGCCTGCACCGCCAGCGCCTTCACCACCGGCACCATCACCGCGCGAGCGGCGGCGGCGTTGAAGAAGGTGTATTTGGGGTGGAGCGCCGAAAGCTTCACCGAAATGCCGGGCGACGCCGCGACACCGGCCCCCGCCTCACGCGCCAGCCGGGCCAGCGCAGCCTCGTAAGACAGGCGGTACCTCTCGGCATCGGCGAAGGTCATCGCCGCCTCGCCCAGCATGTCGAAGCTGTGGGTGATGCCCCGCGCGCGTTCCGGAGCGGCGCGCTTCAGCGCCTCGTCAATGGTGCGGCCAAACACGAATTGCCCGCCCAGGATCTTCATCGCCTGACCGGTCGCGGTGCGGATCACCGGTTCACCCAGTCGGTTCATCGCCCGCTTGAAAGCCGACCCCAACCCCTTCTGCCGCGCCTCTGGCGGATCGAGCACTTCGCCCGTCAGCATCAGCGAGAACGTAGCGGCGTTGACGAAGGTCGATGAACTTTCGCCCAGATGTTCGCCCCAGTCGATGCTGCCGATCTTGTCCTTGATCAGCGCATCGGCGGTGGCGGCATCGGGCACGCGCAGCAGGGCTTCGGCCAGACACATCAGTGCGATGCCTTCTTCGGTGTCGAGGCCGTATTGCTGCAGGAACGCGTCGATCCCGCTGGCCTTTTTTCCGCGCGCGCCCTCGATCAGGTCGATCGCCAGCCGCGCTGCTGCATCATGCACCTGCGCTGCGGGCCCGGCCTGTTCCAGCCGCTCTGCAATGCAGGCTTCCTCCTCCTGCCGATAGGCGCGGCGCAGGTCCGTGCGGTCGATGGAAGGGGGGGCGCAATAGTCGGCCATTTGGTTTCACCTGAAACGATTCGCGGGACAATGCCCGGCCCTCTGAACGCCCTGACGCTGCGCTTCAAGCGCGGGTTTTGCAACGCATCTCCTTGACCCGTGCGCCCACCTGCCGTTAGCCTCGCCCGGGCGACCAAAAGGGGCACTTTTCGATCATGCGCATGTTCTGCTTCCACTGCCGCGACGGAGAGGATGGCGGACGGTTACGCGCGATCCATCGGCCCGCGCACCTCGCGTTCATCCACGCCAATGCCGATCATTTCGTGATCGTCGGTCCGTTGAAGCGCAGCGACGGATTGATCATCGGATCATTGCTGATCGTGAAGGCCGCGGACGAGGCTGCGGCGCGCGCGATCCTTGCGGATGATCCCTACCTCACCGGCGGGGTGTGGCAGGCGATCCGGGTTGACGAATTCACGCCCCTGCTGGGGGATTGGGCCTAAGAACGCGCCCGCCTCAGGCCAGCGCATCTTCAGGATTATCCAACGGATTTGCGCGATTCCAGCGCACCGATGACCAGAAGGCCAGCCCGATAAGCACCGCACCGATCAAACCGGTGATGACTTCCGGGATGTGCGCGAAGGTGTTGATGTACATGATCACCGCCAGCGCGATAATCGCATAGAACGCACCGTGTTCGAGGTATCGGTATTCCGACATCGTCCCCTTGTTGACGAGGAAGATCGTCATGGACCGCACGAACATCGCCCCGATGCCGAGGCCGATGGCGATGATGATGAGGTTATTGGTCAGCGCAAACGCCCCGATCACCCCGTCGAACGAGAAACTGGCGTCCAGCACTTCGAGATAGAGGAACGCGCCAAACCCGGCCTTGGCAACATCGCCGGTGGTGGGCGTGGGCGGTTCCAGCAGGTGGTTGACGATCTCGACCGCGAGATAGGTCAGCAGCCCGCCGATGGCGGCGATGATGAAGGTCAGCGCGTCATCATCGGCCAGCATGGTGGACGTTGCCCAGGTGCCCGCCAGCACGAGGCCAATGGCAATCGCCTCGATATCGGCGACCTTGGCCAAAGGCCGTTCGATCACGTTGATCCAGTTCACTTCCTTGTCGGAATCGAAGAAATATTTGAGGCCCACCATCCCGAGGAACGCGCCGCCGAAGCCCATCAGACCGATATGCGCTTCGCTGACGATCCGCTGATATTCGGTCGGTTCATTCAGGGCGAGCTTCATCGCCTCGACCGGGCCAAGCGAGGCGGCGACCATCACGATCACCAGCGGGAACACGATCCGCATCCCGAACACCGCTATCGCGATGCCCCAGGTCAGGAACCGCTGCTGCCAGACCGGGTCCATGTCCTTCAGGATCGAGGCGTTGACTGCCGCGTTATCGAACGACAGCGAGATTTCCAGCACCGCCAGCACGGCGCAGATCCACACGATGCCCAGCATCCCGTTCAGCGTGCCGGTCAGCTCCCAGCCATACCATCCGCCCAGAACAAGGCCCGCAGCCGTGAACAGCAGCGAACCACCGAAATGCCTGATCATCGAATTTCCATTCCCATTGGCCGCGCACGGCATCACCGGGCGGCCTTACTGCGGAGTTGCCCGGCGATCTAGAGCCCGAAGCTGCCCTTTAGCCCGTCAATCACGTATTGCGCCGCAAGCGCCGCCAACAATACGCCCAGCAATCGGGTGATGACGGCTTCGACCTTGTCGCCCAGCAGCCGGATCAGCGGCCCGGCGGCGACCAGTGCGGCAGCGGTGATGGCCAGCACGGCGGCGAGCGCGGAAAGCACTTCCAGCGATTCCGAAAGGCCGTTGGCCTCGTTCATCAACAGCATGATCGCGGCAATCGCGCCCGGCCCGGCCAGCATCGGCATGGCCATCGGGAACACCGACACGTCCTCGATTTCAGGGGTGGCGGCGATCTTCTCCGCGCGTTCCTCGCGGCGCTGGGTGCGCTTTTCGAACACCATATCGAAGGCGATGAAGAACAGCATCAACCCGCCCGCAATCCGGAACGAGTTCAGTTCAATATGCAGCGCGCCCAGCAATTCCTGCCCGAACAGCGCGAAAATCAGCAGAATGACCGTCGCGATTCCCGTCGCCCGCAGCGCCATACTGCGCGCCTGTTTACGGGTCGCGCCCTTCGTCAGCCCGGCATAGATCGGCGCGCACCCCGGCGGGTCGATCACCACGAACAGCGTGACGAAGGCGGAAAGGAAAAGTTCGGTCAGGATCATATGTTGCTTCTGGCAGAGATGCTTGGGCCGCCCCTCACATCAATTGCCGGTTGGGACAAGGCTTTGTTCAATCGCGGTGACCCAGCGGCCCTGATAGAAATATTCGGCCGCAGCATAGCGCGTGCCATCGGCGCGGTGCTCCCACCGCCAGCGCAGCGTGCCATCGCGTGACAGGCGGGCATCGGTCTTGCCTTCCTCGCCAACCGCAATCGCTGGCGGCGGGGGCACGGGCGCACCGCCACGCGGACAGGTCGCTACCATTCCTTGCACGGCATCGATTTCCGTGACGAGGATATCGCCCTCGTCTGACGTGACCGTGGGACGCGGCGGGGGCTGCGGCACGTCATCGCCGCGGACATCGAAAGTGTAGCGATATTCTCCGTCCGGCTGGCGTTGCCAGACCGTCATGAAATTGCCGACCTTGCCTTCGGGATCGCGGAACCGCCCCTGGCTGACGGCCAATGCCCCGTCGCAGCTCATCACGATGGTGCGCGGCTGCCACTGGACGGCCTGCGGCGGATCGGTCTGGGTGGTGAGCCACGGTTCAAGGGCGAAGGGGGCATTGCCGCCATGGAGCAGCGCGCCGGGCGCGGCGAACATCCGGAAGGCGGTCCATTGCCCGCGTTCGCGCGCGGCGCGCGAAAAAGCGAGTTCGGCAGCGACAATGTTGCTCGGCTGCGCGGCACCCGGAGCGGTCGACAGCGCCCGGTCGATCAGCGCGATCACGCGCTTGTTCGGCTTGGGCGGCCCGCCACTGCCAGCGCAGGCGACAAGGGTGAGCGGCAGGGCAAGGGTCACAGCGCAGGCCAATAGCCGCATCTTGTTCTCCATTGCGGTCACAGCCCCTCGGGCGGCTCCAAACCGGCGTGGCGGTGAGCCGCGACCAGTGTGTTCCTGAGCAGCACGGCAATGGTCATCGGCCCGACCCCGCCCGGCACCGGTGTGATCGCCCCGGCGACGCCCAGCGCCTCGGAATAGGCGACATCGCCCACCAGCCGCCCCTTGGTCTTGCCTTCTTCGGGAGCCAGCCGGTTGATGCCGACATCGATCACGGTGGCGCCGGGCTTGATCCAGTCCCCGCGCACCATTTCAGGGCGGCCCACCGCGGCCACCACAATATCCGCGCGGCGCACCACCGCGGGAAGATCGCGGGTGCGGCTATGCGCGATGGTGACGGTGGCGTTGGCATCGGTGAGCAGCTGCGCCATCGGCTTGCCGACGATGTTCGACCGGCCGATCACCACCGCCTCCAGCCCCGACAGATCGCCAAGGTGATCCTGAAGCAGCATCAGGCAGCCCAGCGGCGTGCAGGGCACGAAGCCCGGCTGCCCCACGCTGAGGCGGCCCGCATTGATGACGTGGAACCCGTCCACATCCTTGTCCGGATCGATCGCGGCGATCACCGCCTGTTCGTCGATCCCGGCAGGCAGGGGCAATTGCACAAGGATGCCGTCGACCTCGGGATCGCGGTTCAACCGCTCCACCAGCGTCAGCAATTCAGCGCCGCCGGTCGTGGCAGGCAGGCGATGTTCGAAGCTGGCAATGCCCGCTTCCTCACACGCCCGGCCCTTGGCCCCGACATAGACCTGGCTTGCCGCATCATCACCGACAAGCACCACCGCCAGCCCAGGACGCCGCGCCGCGCCATGCGCGAAAGCCGCCGCCGCCGCGCCGATCCGGGCGCGCAAGGCATCCGCAAACGCCTTGCCGTCAATCCGCACCGCCTCTGTCATCAGGCCATCGCGCCTTGCAGCACGTAACCCATCGCGTTCAGCAGCATCAGGAACACCATCGGCGAAAAGTCGATCGCGCCGGTATCCGGCATCACCTTGCGGATCGGGCGCAGCACCGGTTCGAACAGGCGGCTGAGCGCATCATGCACGGCATAGGCGAACTGGTTGCTCGGGCTCACCACGTTGAAGGCGAACAACAGCCCAATGATGAACCAGATGATCAGCAGCATATTGGCGGTGTTGATCACCATCAGAAAAATTTCGAGAAATGCGTTGGTCATCTGCGATCCATTTTCCAATCATGACGGCGCAGCCCTGTGCAGGGGCACCCGATAAAAGTCCCTTGGGAGGCGTATTAGCGTCTTAATACGCCTCACACCAGAGCCCTGTTCCCGGCAAGCCTACGCGCGCACCAGCGTGCCTGCCCCGCGGGCCGTGAAGAATTCGAGCAGCATCGCGTGGCCGACGCGCCCGTCAAGCACCACCGCTGCCTCGCAGCCGGATTGCACGGCGGTAACGCAGGTTTCGAGCTTGGGCACCATGCCGCCGCGGATCACGCCGTCTTCGCGCAGTTTGGCGATATCGGCAGGGGTGAGATCGGTGAGCAGCTTGCCGTCGCCATCCAGCACGCCCTGCACATCGGTCAGCAGGAACAACCGCGCCGCGCCCAGCGCCGCCGCAATCGCGCCCGCCATGGTATCGGCGTTGATGTTATAGGTTGCCCCGTCCTCTCCCGCGGCGATGGGTGCGATCACCGGGATCATGCCCGCCGCCACCATTGTGTCGATCACCGAGGTATCGACCACCGCCGGTTCGCCGACGAAGCCCAGATCGACCGCCTGCTCGATGTTGCTGTCAGGATCGCGGGTCGTGCGATTGACCTTGCGCGCGGTCACCAGCCCGCCGTCCTTGCCGGAAATGCCGATCGCCTTGCCGCCCGCAGCCGCGATCCAGCCGACCAACTCCTTGTTGATCGCGCCGGACAGCACCATCTCAGCGACCTTGGCGGTGGCTTCATCGGTGACGCGCAGCCCGTCTACAAAGGTGCTCTCCACACCCAACCGTTTGAGCATCTGGCCAATCTGCGGCCCGCCGCCATGCACCACCACCGGGTTGATGCCGACCGCCTTCAACAGCACGATATCCTCGGCAAAGTCGCGCGCGGCTTCGGGATCGCCCATCGCGTGCCCGCCATACTTCACCACGAAGGTGCGCCCGGCATAGCGCTGGAAATAGGGCAGCGCTTCGATCAGCACTTCGGCTTTCGACAGATCGGGCGTTTGCGTTCGAGGGTGGATTTGCTTGTCAGTCACCGGCATCGATTCCCCGCGCGTTCATCGCGCTGTGGCCTCGCGCCCTAGCGGCTTGCAGGGCCGGGGCCAAGCCGCTTGGTGCTGAGCGTCATAACCGCATTAGGGATTTCGCCCGGCGGGTGATATTCTGCCCGCCTACCGACGTGCTTATGGGCGATAAGGACAGCACAACATCCGCCAATGATCCTGCGGGCGATGGCCGCCGATCTGGCGCCGACCGCCGATCCACTCCGCGCGAAGACGGAACCGCCTGAAGGCGTTGCGAGCCGAACATCGCCTGGTGCCCCGCCCGCGAAAGCTCTAACTGGTGGGTGGCTGTCCCAACATAGCGGCTATTTCATCGAGCAGGTTGAGCCGCTCCTTCTTCAGCGCCTCAAGCCGTTCGTCACCCGCCGCTTCGACTTCGGTCTCGATGCGGTGGATCGTCCGGTTCACCACATGGTGCCGTTCGGCCAGCTGGGCAAAATGCGCATTCGCTAGCTTAAGCCGGTGCAGCGCGGCGGCAGCTTCGGGGAAGGTGTCGGCCAGTTCGTGTGGGGTGTGTGCGGACATTCGGCTCTCCTGTGTTTGACCACCCCTGCTTAGGCCCGCCCGCCGCTGCGGCATTTGATCGCGGTCAAATTCGCTGGAATGCCCGCGCATTTACGTTAACCTACTGACGGGTATGGACATGACATCACCGGGATCATTGCGCCGCCGCGCGCTTACGCTTTTTATCGCACCGCTTGCCGGGTTGGCTGCGGGCGCGCCGTTGGCCGCGCAAGAATCCGCGCTTGCGGAAAACCCGGGCGACAATGCCATCGTCGTCACCGCCCAACGGTCCGGTGCGCCGATGTGGACGATCGATACGCCCACCGGCACCGTGATCCTCGTCGGCGAAATCCGGGCGATCCCAAAGACGACTCCTTGGGAACCGGCACGGCTGGAGGAAGCAACGCGGGAAGCTGACCGCGTGATCCTTGGCGCGGGGCCCCGAATTTCGCCGGGCGATGTGCTGCGGCTGATCTTCAGCGGATCGAAGTTCACGAAACTGCCGAACAAGACCGTGGCGAGCGAATACCTGACGCCGGGACAATGGGCGCGGCTCTCCGCACTCGGCACGGCACATGACGAAGATTACAGCCGCCAGTCCTTCCTGTTCACCGCTTTCGAGATGCTGAGGAAGCAGCTGCGCTTCAACCGCGATACCGTGGATGGGCCGTCGGTTGTCGTGCGCAAGGCCGCCGAAAGGGCCGACATCCCCACCACTCGCGCTGCGGCTTTGCGGGGCAAGGATGTCCTCGATGACCTCGCCGAAGCGCCCCCGGCGGCGCATGTCGCCTGCCTTGATGCGTCCATGGACGCGGTGGAGATCGGCCCCGATATCGTCGAGCAGCGCGCGGCCGATTGGCGGCGCTATAAAATCCGCGCGGTGATGAATAATCCGCTTGAGGCCGCACTGGGCCAGTGCTGGCCGTGGGCGGATGAAACTTTGGGCAACGAATTGAGGGCGATCTGGGTCGACAGCATCGCCAACGCCAGCGCGGCCAAGGGCACCACCCTGGCGGTCGTCCCGTTAAGGGTGTTGGCGGAAAGCGGCGGGGTGCTTGACCAATTGGACGCGCGCGGCTTCGATATCGCCGGACCTGTGTGGAAGTAACCGTGCAGGCCGACTGAGAGGACTTGCCCGCCCATGCCAACCGTCATCACGCCAAACACCGGGATCGAGATTTTCTACGAGGATCAGGGCAGCCCCGATGCCGAAGTGATCCTGCTGGTCATGGGCCTCGGCGCGCAGATGGTGCTTTGGCCCGATGAACTGGTGGCCGCGCTGGTCGGCGATGGCTTCCGCGTGATCCGTTATGACAATCGCGATATCGGCCTGTCGCAGAAGATGGAAGGCGCCCGCGCGCCTGGTCTGGCGGTGCAGGTGCTGCGCAAGAAGATCGGCTTCCCGGCCAAGGTGCCCTATACCCTCAAGGACATGGCTGATGACGGGGTCGGGCTGCTGGACGCGCTGGGGATTGAAAAGGCCCACGTGGTCGGCGCGTCGATGGGCGGGATGATCGTGCAGCTGATGGCGGTGCACCATGGCGAGCGGCTGATGACCATGACGTCGATCATGTCGACCACCGGCAATGGCAAGCTGCCGCAGGCGGAAAAGCACGCAATGGATGCGCTGATTGCTCCGCTGGCCGCGCTGGACGAGGAGACGGTGATTGCCCACGGCCTCAATATCGCCAAGAATATCGGCAGCCCCGGCTACCCCTTCGATCCCGACGTGCAGCGCGAACGGGTGCGGCGCACGATGCGCCGCAGCGTTTACCCCGCTGGCCTGCCGCGCCAGCTGGCCGCGATCATCGACGATGGCTGCCGCCGCGCGCGGCTGGCGCAGGTGCGCACGCCGACACTGGTGCTGCACGGTGAAGCCGATCCGCTGGTGAAGCTGGAAGCGGGTGAGGATACCGCCCGGCACATCTCAGGCGCGCGGCTGGTGACGATCCCGGGCTGGGGCCACGATCTGCCGATCGCCCTGGTGCCGCGGATTGCAGGCGAAATCGCAGGCCACGCGCGCGGAGCTTAAGGGCAGCTATCAGGAGGATGCGAAGGCGCCCTTCTGAGGCGCCGCCCGGCTTACCGCGCGCAACAATCATGCTTCCGCCCGTGCAAAAGATTCACGGGTGGATTCGAATGATTCACTCCCCATATATTTCTTCACAGATTCAATTTGGGGCTTGCAGTGTTCGCGACTCAAGCTTGGTCCACGCGTCGCGGGTCTGTGACCGCCTCCAAACCCGCCTGCGGTGGTAACTAAATGCTTAAACCGCTGTTGACGGGAGTCGCGCGGTGATTCATCATCTAGTGGTTCGGTGCTAATCGGACCCCCAAGCCTTGGTGAAATCCCCGCCGCCCCGCAGAGGGCAGACGGAGGGAGATTCGATCCGGCCACCGGGTCTGCGACGCGCCGCAAATGGGACAAGCCGATCTGCCTGCACGCCCGGACACGGGCACGCCTGTTGGTAAATCTGTGGACCCGCCGGTATAGAACAGAATCGGAACATGACCTCTTGTGTCATCGGCCCGATTCGGGGGAAAATGGGGCTTCAGATGGATTTCAAGGCGAGCGAAAACGTGCCGGCGGATGCGATTAACGAACTGGATGCGGGCGCGCCTGCTGGGGATGAAAAATCCCGTGAAACAGAAAAGGCTGTGACGATGAAAACGACCGATACCGGCTCCGATGTCCTGATCGCCGCAAAGGCGGGCGAGGCGCTTGCGGGCGCCATGGCCGAGGCGGCCAAGGCCGATGCGGTTGACAGCAAGAAGGTCAACGACCGTCGCTTCACCATCGTCACCGATAACGCCCGCGACGCGCGCCTGACCGATTTCGGCAAGGACACCCTGACCGATCGCTACCTGCTGCCCGGAGAGACCTATCAGGATCTGTTCGCCCGCGTGGCCGATGCCTATGCCGATGATCAGGACCACGCCCAGCGCCTGTACGGCTATATCTCGAACCTGTGGTTCATGCCCGCCACCCCGGTGCTCTCGAACGGCGGTACCAACCGCGGCCTGCCGATTTCGTGCTACCTCAACTCGGTTGAGGACAGCCTCGAAGGGATCGTCGGCACGTGGAATGAAAACGTCTGGCTCGCCAGCAAGGGCGGCGGGATCGGCACCTATTGGGGCAATGTCCGCGGGATCGGTGAGCCGGTCGGCCTGAACGGCAAGACCAGCGGCATCATTCCTTTCGTGCGCGTGATGGACAGCCTGACGCTGGCGATCAGCCAAGGCTCGCTGCGGCGCGGGTCGGCGGCCTGCTATCTCGACGTCAGCCATCCGGAGATCGAGGAGTTCCTCGAAATCCGCAAGCCAAGCGGCGATTTCAACCGCAAGGCGCTGAACCTGCACCACGGCGTGCTGCTGACCGATGAATTCATGGAAGCGGTGCGTGATGGTGCCGAATTCCAGCTGCGCAGCCCGCGCGATGGATCAGTGCGGCAGACAGTCGATGCGCGCTCGCTGTTCCAGAAGCTCGTCGAAACGCGCCTTGCCACGGGCGAACCCTACATCGTCTTCAACGACACCGTGAACCGCATGATGCCCAAGCATCACCGCGATCTGGGGCTGAAGGTCTCGACCTCGAACCTGTGCAGCGAAATCACCCTGCCGACCGGCATCGACCACCTCGGCAATGACCGCACGGCGGTGTGCTGCCTGTCCTCGCTCAACCTCGAAACCTGGGAAGAGTGGAAGGGTGATAAGCAGTTCATCGAGGACGTTATGCGCTTCCTCGACAACGTCCTGCAGGATTACATCGACCGCGCGCCCGACGAGATGGCCCGCGCCAAATACTCCGCCGAGCGTGAACGCAGCGTCGGCCTCGGGGTCATGGGCTTCCACTCCTACCTCCAGCAGAAGGGCGTTGCCTTTGAAAGCGCGATGGCCAAGGCGCTGAACCTGCAGATGTTCAAGCACATCCACGCCAAGGCGTGCGAGGCTTCGATGCTGCTCGCTCAGGAACGCGGGCCCTGCCCAGATGCCGCCGACATGGGCGCGATGGAGCGGTTCTCCTGCAAGATGGCGATCGCGCCGACCGCGTCGATCAGCATTATCTGCGGCGGCACCAGCGCCTGCATCGAGCCGATCCCGGCGAACATCTACACCCACAAAACCCTGTCGGGCAGCTTCATCGTGCGCAATCCGTACCTTGAAAAGCTGCTGGAGAAGAAGTCCAAGAACTCGACCAATGTCTGGAACTCGATCCTCGAGCGCGGCGGATCGGTGGCGCATCTCGACTTCCTGACGCCAGAGGAAAAGGCGGTCTACAAGACCAGCTTCGAAATCGACCAGCGCTGGCTGCTCGAATTCGCTGCCGACCGCACGCCCTATATCGATCAGGCCCAGTCGCTGAACCTGTTCATCCCGGCCGATGTCGACAAGTGGGACCTGATGATGCTGCACTATCAGGCGTGGGAACGCGGCATCAAGTCGCTGTATTACCTCCGCTCCAAGTCCGTGCAGCGCGCCGGCTTCGTCGGCGGGGTGGAGGCGGACAACACCTCGGAAGCTCCCAAGATCGAACTCAGCGCCGAGACCGATTACGAGGAATGCCTGAGCTGCCAATAAGCGCTGCCGGACGAGGCGCGGCAGCGGGGTCTTGTCCCATCCTGCCGCGCTTCAATCCAGATCCCGGCGATCCGCGTATCTCGGCCTCATGGCCCGGCGCAATTGTCCGATCCCGGGGTGACAAGGGGATAGAATAAAAATGAACCTGCCGTTCGGAATGGGAATCTTCGGCCTCGTGGTCTGCGCCGTCTTCGCCTTCAACGCCTGGCGCGAACTGCGCCGCAATGTCGAAGGCCATTCGCGCAACGCTGCGATGATCCACGTGGCGATGGTTTCGATGTTCATGCCGTTCTGCATCTACGTCCTCGTCGCCTACGCGCCCTGACGCCAATTGCATCCACAGCGCTCCGCGCGCCGTATCTGCTATATTGACCTTCTGACCGGAGTATCCGCCCATGTCGCTTCTCGAAGCCCGCAACACCTACAAGCCCTTCCAGTACCCGTGGGCCTATGACTTCTGGAAGCGTCAGCAGCAGATCCACTGGATGCCCGAAGAAGTGCCCTTGGGCGAAGATTGCCGCGACTGGGCGCAGAAGATCACCGAGAACGAGCGCAACCTGCTCACCCAGATTTTCCGCTTCTTCACCCAGGCCGATGTCGAGGTGCAGAACTGCTATCACGAAAACTACGGCCGGGTGTTCAAGCCGACCGAAGTGAAGATGATGCTCGCCGCGTTTTCGAACATGGAAACGGTGCACATCGCAGCCTATTCGCACCTGCTCGACACCATCGGGATGCCCGAAAGCGAATACTCCGCCTTCCTCGAATATGAGGAAATGAAGGACAAGCACGACTTCCTGAACCAGTTCGGCGTCGATACGGATGAAGACATCGCCCGCACGCTGGCAGCCTTCGGCGGCTTCACCGAAGGGCTCCAGCTGTTCGCCAGCTTTGCCATGCTGATGAACTTCCCGCGCTTCAACAAGATGAAGGGCATGGGCCAGATCGTCAGCTGGTCGGTGCGCGACGAATCGCTGCACTGCGAAGGCATCATCAAGCTGTTCCACACCTTCTGCGAGGAACGCCAGTGCCTCACCAAGTCGGTGAAGGAAGACCTGATCGACATCTGCCAGAAGACCGTGCGTCTGGAAGACAACTTCATCGACCTCGCCTTCGAAATGGGCCCGATCAACGGCATGAGCGCCAAGGAGATCAAGCGCTACATCCGCTACATCGCCGACTGGCGCCTGAAGCAGCTGGGCCTGCAGGAAATCTACATGATCGAGGAACACCCCCTGCCGTGGCTCGCGCCGCTGCTGAACGGCGTGGAGCACGCGAACTTCTTCGAAACCCGCGCGACGGAATATTCGAAGGGTGCCACGCGCGGTGACTGGAACACCGTGTGGTCGAGCTTCGACAGCCGCCAGAAGGCGAAGGCTGTGAACGAGGACGACAGCGTGGTGGCCCAGGCTGGACTGTTTGGGGCTGAGGCTGCGGAGTAGCACCGAAGTCGCTGAGCAACTGGCTGGCTCGTCGTGGTCAGCCCGAATGACGATGGCACCTTCCTTTTATGGGATGGTGCCATTCGTCATTCAGGCTTGATGGAATTCATTCAGAGGCTCGCCAGCCAAAAAGCATTGTGCCTTTTGCGCCCTTCAACCGGGAGACATCTGAACGGATCCCCCCGGTGCCGTAGAGCTTAAGGCACTAGCACCGTATCGCGCGCTTCATCCGCCATGTCGGGGTAATCAAGGGTGTAATGCAGCCCGCGGCTTTCCTTGCGGCGCAGCGCGCTTTGGACGATCAGTTCCGCCGACTGGAGCAGGTTGCGAAGTTCAATCAGGTCAGTCGTCACCCGGAAGGCGCCGTAATAATCCTCGACCTCGCGTTTCAGCAGTTCGATGCGGCTGGCGGCGCGTTCCAGACGTTTGGTGGTGCGCACAATGCCGACATAGTTCCACATGAAGCGGCGGATTTCGGTCCAGTTCTGCTTGATGACGACCTCCTCATCGGAGTCGGTCACACGGCTTTCGTCCCACGGCAGGATCGCAGGCGGCGCTTCCAGCGTGTCCCAGCGGGCGAGGATGTCCTGCGCGGCGGCCTCTCCGAAGACGAAGCATTCGAGGAGGCTGTTGGACGCCAGCCGGTTTGCGCCGTGGAGGCCGCTTTCGGTGCATTCGCCCGCGGCCCACAGCCCCGGCACATCGGTGCGCGCGTCGAGGCCGACCACCACGCCGCCGCAGGTGTAATGCTGCGCCGGGACGACCGGGATCGGCTGCTTCGTCATATCGATGCCGAGACGCATCAGCTTGTCATGGATGGTCGGGAAGTGGCCCTTCACGAAATCGGCGGGCTGGTGGCTGATATCGAGATGGACGCAATCGAGACCGAAGCGCTTGATCTGGTCATCGATCGCGCGGGCCACCACATCGCGCGGGGCCAGCTCCATGCGCTCGGGATCATAGTCGACCATGAAGCGGCGTCCGGTTTCGGGGTGGAGCAGATGCCCGCCCTCGCCCCGCACGGCCTCGGTGATGAGGAAGTTCTTGACGTCGAGGTTGTAGAGGCAAGTCGGGTGGAACTGCATCATCTCCATGTTGGAGACACGCGCGCCCGCTCGCCAAGCCATCGCGATGCCATCCCCCGTCGCGCCGCGCGGGGCTGTCGAGAACTGGTAGACCCGCCCCGCCCCGCCGGTGGCAAGGATCGTGGCGCGGGCGGTGTGGCGTTCGACCCGGCCGGTCGCCTCGTCGAGCGCATAGACGCCCCACACGCGGCCCGCGGCAGAGAACTGCTCGCGGTGACGATCGGTGATGAGGTCGATGCACGTGCGCCCCGGCAGCAGGGTGATGTTGGGATGGGCCTCGGCGGCTTTCAGCAGCGCCGATTGCACCGCCCAGCCGGTCGCATCGTCGACATGGACGATCCGGCGGTGCGAATGGCCGCCCTCGCGCGTCAGGTGGAGGCTGTCGGCATCGCGGTTGAACGGCACGCCCAGTTCGCACAATCGGTCGATGGATTGCGGCGCACGCTCGATCACGAATTCGACCGTGGCGAGGTCATTGAGGCCAGCGCCCGCCACCATCGTATCGCGCACGTGGTTTTCAAAGGTGTCGCCGGTGTCGAGCACAGCGGCGATCCCGCCCTGCGCCCAAGCGGTCGATCCGCCGGTAAGCGAACCTTTGGCCAGCACCAGCACCCGCCGGGTTTCAGCCAGCGCCAATGCCGCCGTCAGCCCCGCTGCGCCCGATCCGATCACCAGCACATCGTGCGGCTGCCGCAATGCTTCTTCCATCGCCATCGCCCAGCCATGGCGTGCAATCGCAGTCGGGGCAAGCCTCGGGATTGCTATGCGGCGGCCCCCGTCAGCTGAACGAAGACATCTTCCAGATCGGCTTCGCGGGTGATCACGTCCTCGATCGTCAGACCCTGATTTTGCAGGATTGCGAGCACCTGCCCAGCGCTGAGCCGATCCTTGTCATACGTCACCTCGACCGCACGGGCCCCGTCCCATTCGACCTTGGCGAAGGCTTCGTGCGCCGGCGCGGCGGCCAGATCATCGGCGGCGGTGACCGCGACGATCTTTTCACGCGCCATGTCGACCAGTTCGCGGGTCGGCTTGTTGGCGATCAGCTGGCCGTGATTGATGATCGCGATGCGGTCACACAGTTCCTCTGCCTCTTCGAGGTAGTGGGTGGTCAACACCACGGTCACGCCTTCGCGGTTCAAATCGCTGACCAGTTCCCACAACTGGCGGCGCAGATCGACATCGACCCCGGCGGTGGGTTCGTCCAGCACCAGAATCGGCGGGGAGTGCACCATCGCCTTGGCCACCAGCAGTCGCCGCTTCATCCCGCCTGACAGCGTGCGGGCATAGGCATTGCGCTTGTCAGCCAGCCGCACCGCTTCCAGCAGCGCCTCGCTGCGCCTCAGGGCGGCGGGGATGCCATAGAAACCGGCCTGATTTTCCAGCACTTCATAAGGCGTGAAGAACGGATCGAAGACGATTTCCTGCGGCACGATCCCAATTGATCGGCTGGCATTGCGACGGTTCCGGTCGATGTCGAAACCCCAGATTTCGGCCGCGCCCGATGTCTTGTTTACCAGCCCGGCCAAGATGTTGATCAGCGTCGATTTGCCTGCGCCATTGGGGCCGAGCAGGCCGAAGATCGAGCCCTGCGGCACATCGAAGCTCACCCCGCCAAGCGCCAGTTTGCCTTCGGTCATGGTGCCTTTTGCACCCTTGGCGGGGGCATAGCGTTTGACGAGGTTATCGATGCGGATGGCGGGCTCTGAAGACATGACGCTGGACTAGGCAAAGCCTGCTGCAAAGGCAATTGAACTCGGCCCGCGTGGCCTGTATCGGCAGACGCCATGAACATTCCTCCTCCTGAAACCCTGCTGGTCGATCATCACCGCGTCAGTTGCGACGGCGCCAGCGGCATCCGCGCCGGTGCGGGCTACCGCCCGGCCGCACTGGGCCACCCGCGTGTGTTCCTGGAAATTGACGAACGCGGCTATGTCGATTGCGGCTATTGCGACCGGCGCTTCGTGCTTCGCGGCGGAGTTGCCGATGGTGCGGATCAGGCCATCTTGCCGGATGTTGCTTCCGGCGCGAGCCCTGCGCAGCGTTGATCGCCGCGGACGCTGTCCGGCACGCGCTCAGCGCCTGTTAAGGCGCGGTGTGGTGTGATGATGGACGTCACGATTCGGAGATCGATCATGCCGCACCTGCCCTCTGCAACCGCCTTTGCCGCTGCCGCGCTGGCGTTGGCCAGCCTGCCGCTCACGCCGCTGGTGGCGGGCAATGACACTGCCGCGCCGCCGGGCGACCTCGACGCCCACCTTCCTGCTCCGGTGACTAAGGGCGAGACGCAGCTTGCCAAGCTGCTTGAGGGGCGTGTCGCCGGTGAGCCGCTGCGCTGCATCCGATCAATGCCCAGCCAGCGAATGCAGACCATCTCCGGCACCGCCTATGTCTATGGTCGGGGCAACAGGATCTTCGTCCAGCGCACCCGCGATCCGGAGCGGATCAACGATCGTGATGCGCTGGTGACAAACCGTTTCAGCGCCACCGAATTGTGCCGGTTCGACATCCTGACCACGATCGACCCGGTGAACGGCATCTTCACCGGCGCGGTGTTCTTTGAAGACTTCGTCCCCTACACCCGCGCCGCGGCTGCGCCGGCCGAGGGCTGACGCGTAAAGCCTCCCTGCACGCTGGTGCCGGAGAGCGCGTCAGCATCCACCGCGGCCAACACCGGCTGGGTGCGGCGATGGGCCGTAATTTCGGCGTGAAGATCAATCAGCGCCGCGGGACCTGCTGACACATCCATCGAACCCCCTGTCAGGAATTTGCAGGGCAGCACACTGTAGGATGTGGGGAGATGCCTAAATTATTGCCCTTAGGCGCGCGAGATCGCCTGCATCCGGGCGATGATCTCCTCGGCCTGGAGCATGATACGGTCGATCAGCTCCTTGCAGGTCGGGATATCGTGGATCAGCCCTGCGACCATGCCGCAGCTCCACGCGCCCTTGTCCATCTCGCCCTCCATCATGATCGCAGGGTAAACTCCCGCAACCTCCTCGACGATGTCCTCGAAGGTGATCGCAGCGCCCAGGGCCTTTTCCTTCTCGATCAGGCGCTCGACCGCCGAGTTGGTCAGCACGCGTTCGGTGTTGCGCAGCGGGCGCATCACCAGCCGCGTGTCGAGTTCACTCGCCGCAAGGATCGCCTGCTTCACGTTCTCGTGCACGGGGGCTTCCTTGGTGGCGATGAAGCGGGTGCCCATGTTCATCCCCTGCGCGCCCATCGCCAGCGAAGCCACAAGGCTGCGCCCGTCGGCCATGCCGCCGCTGGAGACGAAGGGGATTTCCAGTTCATCCGCCGCGCGCGGCAACAGGATGAAGTTGGGCACATCATCTTCCCCTGGGTGCCCGCCGCATTCGAACCCATCGACGCTCACCGCATCGCAGCCGATGTCCTGCGCCTTCAAGGAATGGCGCACCGAGGTGCACTTGTGGATCACCTTGATCCCGGCGTCCTTCAAGGGCGGCAGCAGATCGACCGGGTTGCGCCCCGCCGTCTCCACCACCTTCACCCCGCCATCAATGATCGCCTTGACCAGCCCCGGAAAGTCGGGCGGGGTCAGGGTGGGGAGGATCGTCAGGTTCACGCCGAAGGGCTTGTCGGTCATGTCCTTGCAGCGCGCGATTTCGTTCGCCAGCTTTTCGGGCGTGCCCTGCGTCAGCCCGGTGATGATCCCAAGGCCGCCTGCATTGGAGACGGCAGCGGCCATCTCGGCAAACCCGACATAGTGCATGCCCCCCTGGATGATGGGGTGCTGGATGCCGAACATTTCGGTGATCGCGGTTTTCATGGCGTGTTCTCTCCCGTGGGCATATGAATTCACCTCCTAGACAAGCCGAGTTGCGCGTCGCTTTCAAGCCTGCTTTTGAGGGGGCATGCACGAAGGGCGCGATGTCGTAGCGTCAGACCGTCGAGGAAATTTATCCGCCCTGCAAACCGCCGCCCTGCCTACCGTAATTGTCGTTGCGACGGGCGCGGCCGGCACGTTGCTGCAAGGGCCGCTGCCGGGTGATGCGGCGCTGAGAGCAAGTCTGCAAGCGATGCTGGGCACTGGCCCAGCCAGATGCTCGCATCAGCCGCGCCTGAACGACAGGTTGAAGGTCACCGGCACCGCCGGGGTGATCGACGGCAACTGCGCCACCGCACGCAATTCGCCCAATTCGTCGGTCAGGCCGAACATATCGGTCGAGATGATCACCGGCGCCGTCGGCACCACGGTCACGCGGTCATCGGCGACGCGGGTGACAAGCACTTCTGTCTCGACATCGCTCGACGCGCCCTTGATCGTCACATTGGCCGTCAAGGCCCGGGTCAGCGACTGGCCGACATCTAGCCTGGCAAAGGCCGCCGGATCCAGCTTGGCCGTGACGGTCGCCTTGGGATTATCGGCCACACCGAAGAAAATCTCCCGCATCCGTTCATTGCGGATATCCACCCCGGTGTTGACCGATGCCAGATCAATATCGAGCGTGGCGGTGCCATCGGCGGCCACGCGGCCGGAAAGCGTGTCAAAGCGGTTGGTCTCGGCCACCTCGCCGGCCTTGATGCTGACATAGGCGAGGCGCGAACCGGCCGGATCCAGCGCCCACGCGCCGTCCGTCACGGGCGCAGGCACGCTCGGGGCATCAGTCGGCACCTTGGCCGGCTGCTCCGCGCAGGCAGCAAGGCCCAGCGCAAATGCAGCGGCAAAGGCCAGCCGGCGCAGAGTGGACAGGCGAATGGTGGGCATCACGGATCGAGACCTCTCATCGGGTAGTGCGGCCGCGTGCGATATTCGATTTATCGCGTCCGTGGAAGGGGCGGATCAACCGATCCGCGTGCCATCGCTACTCGAAGTGCGGGCCGCGCACCACGTCAACATCGCTAAGCAACAACAGCAGGCTGTGCGGTTCGAGCATGGGGCTGATGAGATCGACGAAATGATCCGCTTTGGCCGGCGTGGTGATCGCCAGCAGCATGATCTTGGCCGTCGCGCCTGACAGCTGATCGTCGCGCCAGCGGCCATGCTGCCCCATCCCGCCCAGCGTCGGCAGCAGGGTGTGATTATGGATGCCCGCCATCCCGGCAAGCCGTTCCAGCGCGGGGATCAGCGGCTCGTCAGCCAGCACCTCGATGCGGCGAAGGCGGGTCATGGAACTCATGGGGCGAACACCTGAACAAGCTGCATGGCAAGCCAGCGATAATAGACGATGCCCATGGTTATATTGAACGGAAAGGTGACGGCAAGGCTCATGCCGAGGTAAAGGCCGGGGTCCGCCTGCGGCAGGGCAAGGCGCATAACCGCAGGCACGGCGATGTAGCTGGCGCTTCCGGCCAAAATGCCCAACGCCGCTGCCGAGCCCGCGTCCAGTCCCACGGCCAGCGCCAGAGCCACGCCCAAAGTGCCGTTCAACACGGGAAGGACAATGCCAAGCGACACGGTGCGCCACGTCAGCGCCCGGCGATCCATCAACCGCCGCGCCGCGATCAGTCCCATGTCCAGCAGGAACAGGCACAAAATACCCTTGAACAGGGTGTCGAACACCGGCGCAATCGGGACAAAGCCGCCCTTGCCCGCGATCACCCCGATCACGAAGCTACCCACCAGCAGCACCACCGATCCGTTGAACAGGGTTTCGTGCAGCAATCCCCCGCGCGGCGCCAAGCTGTCCGGGCCGGTGCGGCGCGCGAGCCACAGGCCGGTCAGGATCGCAGGCGTTTCCATCAATGCCAGCACCCCCACCATGAACCCGGCAGGCGCCATTCCGGCGGCCCTGAGAACTTCGGAACCGGCCGCAAACGTCACCACGCTGACCGATCCGTAATGCGCCGCGACGGCGGCGGCATTGGTCTGGTCGAGCTGTCCGAAACGGCGCAACAGCGCAAAGGCCGGCAGCGGCAAGAGCAGCGACAGGCCGAGCCCGCAGGCACCGGCAATCGCCATTTCCGTTGTCAGACCGGTCTCCGCAACTTCGATCCCGCCGCGCAGGCCGATCGACATCATCAGGTAGAGCGCGATGGTCTTTGCGACCGCTTCAGGGACAGCAAGATCGGACCGCACCAGAGCGGCAAGCACCCCCAGCAGGAAGAACAGGATCACCGGTTGCAGCAGAAAATCGGCAGCCATCTCGAAGCATCCCCCTCGGACGGCCTGCCCTTCAGACCGCGCACGCAGCGCGCACTAAGCGGCTAGACGATCAGAACTGGAAGCGGTTCCGAGAGAGGTTCGCGTTTTTCGGAAAATAAAACGTGGCCTGCGGCCAAATGACTGCCGGTCGAGTGTAAAGTTGCGCCACTCATCAAAACTGCGAAGTTACGCATATATAATCATGAGCGGGCAAGTTTTATTGCCAGTGGCGCCTCATTCCCACTCGATCGTGCCCGGCGGCTTCGATGTATAGTCGTAAACCACGCGGTTGATGCCCTTCACTTCGTTGACGATGCGGGTCGCCACGCGGGTCAGGAATCCGGCGTCGTAGGGGAACACGTCCGCGGTCATCCCGTCGGTCGAAGTAACCGCGCGCAGGGCGCAGACCGAATCATAGGTGCGGCTGTCACCCATAACGCCGACGGTCTTGACCGGCAGCAGCACCGCAAACGCCTGCCAAATCGCGTCATACAGGCCCGCATTACGGATTTCTTCCAGATAGATCGCGTCGGCCTTGCGCAGAATGTCACAGCGCTCCTTGGTGACTTCGCCGGGAATGCGGATCGCAAGACCGGGGCCGGGGAAGGGGTGGCGGCCGACGAAGACATCGGGCAGGCCCAATTCGCGGCCCAGATCGCGCACTTCGTCCTTGAACAATTCGCGCAAGGGTTCGACCAGCGCCATGTTCATGCGTTCCGGCAACCCGCCGACATTGTGGTGGCTTTTGATCGTAACGCTCGGCCCGCCGGTGAAGCTGACGCTCTCGATCACATCGGGATAAAGCGTGCCCTGAGCCAAAAACTCGGCACCGCCGACTTTTTTCGCCTCGGTCTCGAACACATCGATAAAGGTCTTGCCGATGAACTTGCGCTTGGCTTCCGGATCCGTGAGGCCGGCAAGCCCGCCAAGGAACAGTTCCTCCGCCTCCACGTGCACCAGCGGAATGTTGTAGTGATCGCGGAACAGCGTCACGACCTGCTCTGCCTCGTTCATGCGCATCAGGCCGTGGTCGACGAAAACGCAGGTCAGCTGGTCGCCGATCGCCTCGTGGATAAGCACCGCTGCCACCGCCGAATCGACCCCGCCGGAAAGCCCGCAGATCACCCGCTTGTCGCCCACCTGCGCGCGGATTTCGGCAATCTTGGTCTTGCGGAATTCGGCCATCGTCCAGTCGCCTTTGAGGCCGCAGACATGGCGCACGAAATTGGCAATCAGCTTGCCGCCGTCGGGCGTGTGGACGACCTCTGGGTGGAACTGGGTGCCATAGAACCGCCGAGCTTCATCGGCGATCACCGCAAAGGGCGCACCGTCCGATGTGGCGACGATTTCGAACCCTTCGGCGAACTGCGTCACCTTGTCGCCGTGGCTCATCCACACCTGGTGGCGTGTTCCCACGTCCCACAAGCCGTCGAACAACGCGCATTCGCCGGTGACGGTCAGGAAGGCGCGGCCGAATTCACCGCCCTCTCCCGTTTCATGCCCCGGCCGGACTTCGCCGCCCAGCTGGTGGGTCATGACCTGCTGGCCGTAACAAATGCCGAGGATCGGCAAACCCGCATCGAACAGCACCTGCGGTGCGCGCGGGCTACCGTCATCAGGCACGCTGGCGGGCGATCCTGACAGGATGATACCTTTGGGCTTCATCCGGTGGAACGCGGCTTCGGCCTGCGTGAAGGGGGCGATTTCGGAATAGACCCCCGCCTCGCGCACTCGCCGGGCGATCAGCTGGGTCACTTGGCTCCCGAAATCGACGATCAGGATCGAGTCAGGGACGGCAGAATCGCCCGTGGCGGCAATGGAAGGGTGCGCGTTCATGGCGGCGGATTACGAAGCAGGCCCCCCGCTGTCCAGCATCGCAGCGATTCACGCCGGTGATTTTGCACTGCAACATGAATTACCCTATGTATTACAGTAGGTTCCCAGCAAAACGCGCCAAGGGCGTTGCAATCTTTGGAACCGATCTAGCACTCTTCGCATTTGCACATAACTCTTGTGCGCTGCACCAGAGTTTCAAACAGCAACCGAATGCCGGTCAGCGGCATCAACCTTCTGTGAAACCCTCTCTTATTTTTGCGGAGTATCCCCCATGCGCTTTATTCTCCCCCTGATCGCTTTCGCTGCCGTTGCTGCCCCTGCGGTTGCCGCCTCGGCCGAAGATATCGTCACGGTGCGCATCGCCTTTGCCGATGCCGACGTGGCAACCACTGAAGGCCGCGCTGCATTGGAAGCGCGCATTGACGCCCGTCTGCGCAAGGCGTGCGAGCTCGAAGCGGCTTCGCGTTACAGCCTCGGCCGCACCGCGGTCGACAGCAAGTGCGTTGCCGAAGCGCGCACTGTTGCGCTGGCCGAAGTCGAGCGCGTTGCCGCGCTTCAGGCCCGTAGCGGCCGCACCGTCGCCGCAAACTGAGCGAACGCAAGACACTGCAATCCAGACGGCCGCCGGAGTGATCCGGCGGCCATTTGCATGGGTCACGCCGGTTCTGTGTTGCACTTTCTGCAACTTAACTTAGCCTTTTCGCATTTGAATTCAGAGGTATCGGGCACCACTTCAGCCTTAAGCGATAAGGCGCCGGGTCTCCTCTCCAACTCGGCGCGGTCCGCAAGGATCAATCGCTTGGCAATCAGCGCCGAAGACGGCTTGGTATGCCCGCCTGCTTGGCAGGCAGAAGCGGCCGGCTCACCCCCTCGCTCGGCCCTTCTGAACTGACATTGTGCGGCCCTTGCGCCGAACATGCAGCGAAAGAGACGCGGCCACCGCCCCCCCTGAACCAGTGGCCGCGTCTCAAGCTGACATCTTCGACAGATCGCCTGCCTTCCAAGTGATTGGCGCTTTCGATTGCCGTGATGGATTATTTTAATTCATATCAGAGATTGAAAATTACGTGAAGCTTTGTATATGATGTCCCAAGCTCAGGCGATCCCCTCTCCTCCTTGGTCGCCCGAGCTCCCCAAACACAACAAAACAGGGAACACATTCATGCGTATGATCAGCGAGAAGGTCATTGCCTTGCTCCTCGCCGTCTTTATCAGCGGCGCCGCGTTCAACACGTTTATCGTTTGAGGCCTCAGCCCCAAATTATCGTGTAACG
>JBIKSA010000041.1:0-19423 GCA_044348875.1 Erythrobacter sp.
CTACGGTCAAGACTCTCCTGTCACGCCTCGTCCAGAAAGGCGCGATTGCGGCCGAACCTGACGGGAGGCGCTTCCTCTACACCCCGCTTATTGCGCGCCAGGATTACGTCGGGGGTGAAAGCCGCCGTCTTGTCGATCGCCTGTTCGGTGGCCGCGCTGCATCACTGGTCGCGCATCTGGCCGAGACGGAGGCCCTGACGGATCAGGACCTCAACGAAATCGAGGCGCTGCTGAAGGAATTGCGGCCATGACCGGCCTGATGCTGCATACGCTGGTGTGGACCGGCGTGCTGATCGCCGCGGTGCTGGTGCTGCGCCGTCCGGTCTCGAAGGCTTTCGGGCCGGAAGCGGCCTATGCCTTGTGGGCGCTGCCCCTATTGCGGCTGGTGCTGCCGCCGCTGACCTTGCCCGCGTGGATGGCGCCCGAAGCGAAGGCGCCCGCTGTCGCCATGACGGTTGCGCCGCTGCCGGGTGATGCGGTGGTCTGGCAAGCCGTCGCCGACGCCCCGATGGCAGCCGCGCCCGCTGGTTTCGATATCACGGCGCTGCTGACCGATCTGCCGCTGCTTGAGGGCCTGTTGCTGGTCTGGCTTGGGGGCGCGGCCGTGTTTCTCGCCTTGCGCTTTGCCGCCTATTTTTCCCTCCGCGCCGCTTTGCTGGCGGATGCGCATGATGTGGGCAGCATGCCCGGTGCTTTCGGGGGACTGCTGCGTCCCGTGCGGATGGTCGAAACGCCTGCCACTAACGCTCCGTTGGCGATGGGCGTGCTTAATCCCGTCATCGCCCTGCCGTCCGGGTTTCTGGCGCTGCACGACCGAGAGGCACGCGATCTGGCGCTGGCGCATGAACTGGCGCACCACCGCGGCGGCGATTTGCTGGTGAACGTGCTGGTCCAGCCGCTGTTCGCGCTGCATTGGTTCAACCCGCTCGCCCGATATGGTTGGCTGGCGCTGCGCTGCGATCAGGAGGCGGCCTGCGATGCGCGGGTGATGGCCCGCCGTTCTGCCCGCGAACGCGCGGCCTATGCCGCTCTCATCGCCCGCTTTGCCGCCGCGCCGGGCGCTGCCCACACTGCCGCCCTGACCGCGCCGATGGCGTGTCCGGTGCTGGGCGAAAAGTCGATTATTCACCGTCTGAGGAGCCTTGCCATGTTTGAAATGTCCCCCCGCCGCCGTCTGGCGGGCCGCGCGCTGCTGGGTGCGGGTCTGCTGGCTTTGCCACTGACTGCGTCGATCAGTTACGCCGCCAGCGAAGCCCTGCGCGATGTTCCCGCGCCGCCTGCCGCCCCTTCGCCCGACGCGCCGCCCGCGCCTGTGGCACCGCCCGCTGCGCCCGATGCACACACGCCGCCTGAAGCGCCGAATCCGCCTTCCGTCGTGCTGATCGAACGCGCGGGCGAGGGCGATGGAACGGTGACCGAACACGTCTGGCGCGATGCAGAAGGGAAGGAGCGCCGGGTCAAGATGGTGTTCCGTTCGGCCCCCGATGCCGAGATGCTGGCGCACCGACCGGAAGGCACCATCGTGCCAACACCCGCGGAGCGCGCCGAAATGATAGCGGAAATGCGCGCCGATCTGCCCCGGATCGTCAGCGAAGCGATGGCGGCCTCGGAAACGGCGCGGGCTTCTGCACCCGACGTGATGGTGCTCAAGGAATGCACCTCAGCCTTCGCCGGTCAGGCGCAAATCATCAAAGACAAGGATGGCAAGCAGACAGTGATGATCTGCCAAATCCGGGTTCCGGCATCGGCCCGGCTGGGTCTTGAACAGGCCCGCGCCGAAATCGCCGGCGACAAGGACATTCCCGAAGACACCCGCAAGCAGTTGCTGAGCACGCTGGACGGACAGATCGCGCGCTGGAAGGAAAAGGAAGGCTGATCGAACGGCGGCGGCGCGCGGGATCAGTTCTCGCTCGCCGCCACTTTCGGGCTCGCGGGGTAGTCACAGCCGCGCCCCAGTCCCCAGCCTTTCAGGAAGGAACGCCGCACCATTCCGGCGGTGTAGGCGGCGCTCAGCGTCCGTTCGTTCTCCGCAGCGCCCGTCACTTCGCGAAGGATACCGCGGAACGGAATGACTGATCCGATCACGCTCTGCCCGATGCGCCCTTGGTTGAGGCGTTTTTCGCCGTCGTCTTCGGCGATGTCGTAATCCGCCCCCAGCACCATGTCCAAGTCCGCGATGCGGGCCACCAGGGCATCACACTGGTCCAGCCCTGCGGTCGCATAGGGATCGCGGACAGCGACTTGCAGCACTTCGGGAATTTCACGCGCATCGATGTTGAGATCGCGCAGCGGGGTCTTGGCGACTTCGGCGGCATCGGGCTCGGGCACGACCTGCGCCTGCCCGGGAATCGCGGCGAAACAGGCAAGCGCAATCATGGCAGCGCGGGGCAGGGGGAATGTCATCTCAGCTTCCTTCGAAGAACACGTTGCAGGCGGTATCGTCGGCACTTTCTAACCCTAGCCGCAGGGCGGCCATCCGTTGCTGGCTGGTGCCGTGGGTGAAGCCTTCAGGGTTGATCGACTGCCCGGCATTACGCTGGAGCGTATCGTCCCCGATCGAGCTTGCCGCCCGCAGACCTTCCTCCAGATCGCCTGCTTCGATAAGCTGTCGGTTCTTGCCTGCCCACATCCCGGCATAGCAATCTGCTTGAAGTTCCATGGCGACTTGGAGGCGGTTGGCAGCGGCGGGGTTGCGCTGCTGTGCTGCGCGCACCTGACTGGCCAGGCCGGTGATGTTCTGGATGTGGTGGCCATATTCATGGGAGATGACATAAAGCCGCGCGAAATCGCCGCCCGTGCCCGCCATCTGCGCCAACTGATCGTAGAAGCTGGTGTCGATATAGATGCCCTTGTCGGCGGGGCAGTAGAACGGGCCGACGGCCGATGTGGCGCTGCCGCAGCCCTGCGTGTTCACCGCGCCCCCGCGATACAGGTTCAGGAATGGCTGTTCGAAAGCGATCCCGGCCCGCGCAAAGCTGGCCTCCCATGTCGCATCAAGGCTGGTGAGGGCGTTGCAGGCCTCGGTCGCATAGGCGCTGCTGGTGCAGACTTCCTGTTCGCTCAATTCGTTGCCGCCGTCGGTGCCTTGCTGCACCGCCGCCTGCTGCTGCACCCCTTGGACCATGCCGATGGTCTGCATCGGATCGATCCCGAACACCACCGCGCCAATCAATGCGATGACAAGCGTTCCGCAGCCCACGCCGCCCGCGCGCCCCATCCCGCCGCCCCCGCCATCATTGCTGGAACGGACATTGATCCGCGAAGTGTCGAACGGCCCCAGACGCATGAAAAAATCCTCATCTTTCACTTCGTTTAGCAAAGCAATTTGCTGGACAGCCGCGATACGCACGGCAAAAGCGATCACCAATAGGCGATGCGTGCAGGAGATGCGGCGAATGCTCAAGGATCGGCGTGCCCTTGTGACCGGCTCGACCTCGGGCATAGGCCTTGCCATCGCGCGCGCGATGGCGGCTGAAGGGGCCGAGGTGATCCTCAACGGGCTGGGTGATGCGGCCGCGATTGCTGCGCTGTGCGATGAATTGGGCGCAAGCTATAATGGCGCCAACCTGATGCAGCCGGATGCCATTGCGGCAATGATGGCTGACATCGGCCCGATCGATATCCTCGTCAACAATGCCGGGATGCAACACGTTGCCCCGGTTGAGGATTTCCCGCCGGAAAAATGGGACGCGATCCTCGCGCTCAACCTGTCGGCCACATTTCACACGACGCGGCTTGCCGTGCCGGGGATGAAGGCGAAAGGCTGGGGCCGGATCATCAACACCGCCAGCGCGCATTCGCAAGTCGCCTCCCCCTTCAAAAGCGCTTATGTGGCGGCCAAACACGGGCTGGCCGGCTTTACCAAGACTATCGCGCTGGAACTGGCGACGCATGGCATCACCGCCAACTGCATCTCGCCCGGCTATGTGTGGACGCCGCTGGTGGAAAATCAGATTCCCGATACCATGGCCGCGCGCGGGATGACCCGCGAACAGGTGATGAATGACGTGCTGCTGGCCAAGCAGCCGACCAAAAGCTTCATCCAGCCCGATGATGTGGCCGCGATGGCGGTGTTCCTGTGCAGCGAAGCGGCGCGCGGTATTACCGGCGCAAACTACGCGATCGACGGCGGATGGACGGCAGAATGATCCAGCGCGCCGCGTCCCTGCTGGGGCTGATGTGGGCGAGCCTGCTGCTCGCCGCCTGCGTGCCTACGCCGGTCGGAAATGTGACCCCCGATGAGCGCGTCGATATTGCCGCCCGGCTCGAAGCCGATATTGCCATCCTGTCCAGTGACGCGTTCGAAGGGCGCAGGCCCGGGACTGCCGGCGCCCGTGCCACCTATGCCTATATCGAACAGCGCATGGGCGAAGTAGGGCTGGTGTCGGGCACTAATGATCCCGGCTCTTACTGGCGTCTGCCGGCTGATTTGCTGGCCACCCATCCCGAAACGTCGCAACTGATTTTGGGGCAGGGCCGCAGACGGGTCATTGTGCCGGATCGCGATGCCGCGGTCTATACGTCGCGCCGCCGGGCGCTGGCGATTGGCGGGCCGGGGACGGGCGTGCCCGTGGTGTTTGTGGGGTACGGCGACGGATCGGTGCTGGGCGATGCGCTGGCGGGCGCGGTGGTGGTGATGCTGGCTGATCCGGGACGCGATAGCGTGCGCCGTGACGCCCTGTTCCGCCAGCGCGCGACGGCGGTTCTGACGGTGCTGCCCGATGCCGCCGCACTCGCCGCGGTGCGCCGGGACGAGGAGAAGCCGAAGCTCCAGCTTGCCAACGAAGAACAGGATACGCTCGCCGCCTATATCACCGATGGCGCGATTGCCGATCTGATCGGGGCGCGGCGCTGGCCGGCAATGAAGGCGGATGCGCAGGAAGCCGCGTTTGCGCCGATCGAACTCAATATGTCCGTCAGTATCGACGCGACCTCGGACCGGCGTGAATTTCCCAGCCAGAACATTATTGGCATGATCCCCGGCAGTGCGCCGGGTTCTGGTGCGGTGCTGCTGCTGGCGCATTGGGATCACCTTGGCGAATGCGGCGCGCCGGGTGATGCCGACCGGATCTGCAACGGAGCGGCCGATAATGCCAGCGGCGTGGCGATGATGCTGGAACTGGCGCGGCGTTTGAAATCGGGCCCACTGCTGGGCCGGGACATCTATTTCCTGGCCACCACCGCCGAAGAGGGCGGGCTGCTTGGCATTCGATCTTTCGTCAAGAACCCTCCGGTGCCGCTGGCGAGTATTGTCGCCGCTTTCAATCTCGACATGATGGCCGTGGCACCGCAGGGCAGCCCGGTGGGCCTTGTCGGACGCGGGCGCACGCCGTCGCTCGATGCGTTGATCATTGAAGCGGCGCGACGCAGCGGGCGCAGCATGGGCGATCAGACGCTGGCCGACAGCTTCCTCCAGCGGCAGGATGGCTGGGCGCTGCTACAGGCCGGCGTGCCGACCGTGCTGATGTCGAGCGCGTTCGGATCGCGTGCGTTTCTCGATCCGTTTATCGCCAGCCGTTACCACCGGGCCGGCGACGAAGCGGGCCTGGTCGAGCTTGGCGGGGCGATTGATGATCTGCTTTTGCATGAAGTGCTGATCCGCCAAATTGCCGATCCTGCGCGCTATCCGCCGTCGGCAGGTGGGGCACCCTAGCGCAAATCGCAAACCGCGGTTACATGGGCCGCCACGAATCTCCCGCCAGAGGAGAAAACTCCCTTCCGAATGCAAGAAAGTGGCAGCCATGGATATCCCGCTCGGTCTTACCTTTGATGACGTGCTCCTCCGCCCGGCGGAAAGCAGCGTCTTGCCGAGCATGGCCGATACATCGACGCAGCTGACCCGCGATATCCGGCTCAATATCCCGGTGCTGTCCTCGGCGATGGATACCGTGACCGAAGCCGACATGGCGATCGCGATGGCGCAGCTTGGCGGGATCGGCGTGCTGCACCGCAATCTCGATGTTGACGCGCAATGCGCTGCGGTGCGGGCGGTCAAGCGCTATGAAAGCGGTATGGTCGTCAACCCGATCACCATTCACCCTGATGCGACGCTGGGCGAAGCGCAGACGTTGATGCAGCTGCACCGGATAAGCGGTATTCCGGTGGTCGATGCCGGCGGCAAGCTGTGCGGCATCCTCACCAACCGCGATGTGCGCTTTGCCGAAAATCCGATGCAGCCGGTGCGCGAGCTCATGACGACCGAGAACCTTGCCACCGTGCCATTGGGCACCGGGCAGGAAGACGCGCGCCGCTTGCTCCATGCGCGCCGCATTGAAAAGCTGCTGGTGGTGGATGATGCGTTCCATTGCATCGGGCTGATCACGGTCAAGGACATCGAAAAGGCGGTCAATTATCCGCACGCGACCAAGGACGGCACGGGCCGCCTGCGCGTGGCGGCGGCAACCACGGTCGGCGATGCGGGCTTTGCGCGCACGGAAGCGCTGGTGGATGCCGAGGTTGACGTGATCGTGATCGACACCGCCCACGGTCACAATATCGAAGTGTCGCGCGCGGTCGAACGCGTGAAGAAGCTGTCCAACCGGGTGCAGGTGATCGCCGGCAATGTCGCCACCGCCGAAGCAACCCGCGCGCTGGTCGGTGCAGGCGCCGATGCGGTCAAAGTCGGGATCGGCCCGGGCTCAATCTGCACCACGCGCGTTGTCGCCGGCGTCGGCGTGCCGCAGCTGACCGCGATTATGGAAAGCGCGGCCGAGGCTGCGAAGTCCGGCGTGCCGGTGATCGCGGACGGCGGACTGCGCACGAGCGGTGACGCGGCCAAGGCACTGGCCGCGGGCGCTTCCAGCGTGATGATCGGATCGATGCTGGCGGGCACCACCGAAAGCCCGGGCGAGGTATTCCTGTATCAGGGCCGCAGCTACAAAGCGTATCGCGGCATGGGCAGCGTCGGCGCGATGGCGCGCGGCTCTGCCGACCGCTATTTCCAGCAGGATGTCAGCGCCTTGAAACTGGTGCCCGAAGGGATCGAAGGTCAGGTGCCGTTCAAGGGGCCTGCCGCCAACGTGGTTCACCAGCTGGTCGGCGGGATCAAGGCTGCGATGGGGTACACCGGTTCGCGCACGATCACCGATTTGCAGGAACGTGCGCAATTTGTGCGCATCACCAATGCGGGGCTGTCCGAAAGCCACGTGCATGATGTCGCCATCACCCGAGAGGCACCCAATTATCCCACACGCTGAGTTCCGGGCATGACCCCCGCCGCACGCGTCGAGGCGGCGATAGAGCTGCTTGACAGCATCATTGTTTCGGCGCGCGGGAAGGGCGCACCGGCTGACCGGATCATTGCCGATTATTTCCGCGCCCGCCGCTATGCCGGATCGAAGGATCGGCGCGCGGTGCGCGATCTTGTGTATCGCGCGATCCGCCTGTGCGGTCCGGTGCCTGCCCATGGCCGGGCGGCGATGCTGGCGGTGGCGGGGCAGGATGAAGCGGTCGCCGCTTTGTTCGACGGCTCTCCCCACGGCCCGGCGCCGCGTGCAGAGGGCGAAGAAGGCGCCAATACCGGCCTTGCGCCCAAGTGGCTGGCTGCGGCCTTGCGCGCGTCGGATCTGGGCGGACGCGAAATCGCTGCACTGCTGGGCCGCGCGCCGCTTGATGTCAGGGTCAACGCGCTGAAGGCCGACCGCGCTGATCTTGCTCTGCCCGAAACGGGTGAGGCGCTAGCCTCCGCCCAAGGGCTGCGCTTTGCCTCGGGCACAGCGGTCGAACAGTGGGACGCCTATGGCGAAGGGCTGATCGAAGTGCAGGACCTCGGCAGCCAGCTGATTGTCGAGGCTTTGCCCATTGCGGCCGGTGATACGATCATCGACCTGTGCGCAGGCGGCGGCGGCAAGACGCTGGCGATCGCCGCACGGCTCGGCAATGCGGCCAGCATTGTCGCGGCTGATACGGATAAGCGGCGTCTGGGCAACCTTGCACCGCGTGCCGCGCGTGCCGGAGCTGCGGTCGATCATACCGTGCTGCTCGATCCGGGCCGCGAAATGCGCTCGCTCCATCCTTGGGCGAATAAGGCCGATCACGTGCTAATTGACGCGCCGTGCTCTGGCAGCGGGACATGGCGGCGCAGTCCTGAGGGGCGCTGGCGGCTGGACCCGGCGGAACTGGCGCGGCTCAATGCCTTGCAGGATCACGTTCTGGATCTGGCGGCGCAGCTGGTGCGTTCGGGCGGTAGCATAGCGTTTGTCACCTGCTCGGTCTTGGATGCCGAAGGTGCTGACCGCGTGGCCGCCTTCCTTGAACGCCATCCCGGCTGGCGCAGTGAGGCGCTGACGCTGCCCGCCGGTCGGCCGCGCGGGGCAGGAATCCGGATGGACCCGCTCCATGACGGGACGGATGGTTTTTTCATCGCAGCCTTGCGTTCGCCATGATACGTTTGGTGTTATGACCCAGCCCTCCGGTTCCCGGTCTGCAACACTGAAGGAGCTCTTGATGCGTTTTGCGCCTGCCGCCGCCGCTCTCTCGCTGTGTTTGGCCATGACGGCGAGTATCTCCAGCGCAAGCGCTGGCAGGGCCGCCGATCCGCGCGCCGCAGCCCTGATCGCGCAAGGGCAAACCGCATTGCGCGCGGGAGAGACCGAGGCGGCGATCGATGCCTTCGAGGCCGCGCTGGCGGTTGATCCCGGCCACACGCCGATCTTCATCGACCTTGCCCAAGCCGCGCGTCAGCAAGGTTTGCAAGGCAAGGCGATCCGTTATTACCGCGACGCGCTGGCACGCGAACCCGCCAACTTCGCCGCGATTGCGGGCGAAGGGTCGGCGTTGGTAGAAAAAGGCGCGCTCGAAAAAGCGCGGCGCAACCTTGCCAAGTTGCAATCGCTGTGCGGTGATACGTGCCCCGAAACCGTGGCCCTGCAAAGCAGCATCGCCCGCGGCCCGTCGCCGCGGCTTGCCGTGGAAAGCAAGGCCGACGCGGCGATCAGCAACTGACCCGTCAGATCAGGTCGCTAAATTCCGCGAGCACGGCTTCATAGACGGCCCGTTTGAAGGGTATGATGACTTCGGGCAGCAGTCCGGGCTCGATCCAGCGCCATTCATTGAATTCCGCCGGATCATGCGCTTCAAGGTTGATGTCTGCATCATTGCCGAGAAACCGGCCAAGGAACCAGTGCTGTTCCTGCCCGCGATATTTGCCCTTCCAAACCTTACCGACGAGTTCCGGCGGCAGATCGTAGCAGATCGGGCGCGAGGCCTGCGCGATCAATTCGACCATGTGGTGCGCCACGCCGATTTCCTCCTCCAACTCGCGCAAGGCGGCTTCGCGGATGTCCTCGCCCTTGTCGATCCCGCCTTGCGGCATCTGCCAGTAACCATGCGCGGTCGGATCGATACGTTGGCCAACGAAGACGAGGCCGTCGGCGTTCACCAGCATGAAGCCGGCGCAGGGGCGGTAGGGAAGGTGGTCGAAGCTCATGCCGGGTTCGCCAGCATGAACTGCATTGCGGCAATGATCCGTTCGAGATCATTCTGCGTGCTCGGCACCATCTGGCGCAGGTTGGTGAAGGAATGGGTCACCCCGCGCATTTCGAGAAACACCACATCGCGTCCGGCATCGACCAGCGCCTTGGCATAGGTGCGCCCCGAATCGCGGATCGGATCGAGGCTGGCGGTTGCGACGATTGTCGGCGGAGCCTGGCTGTGATCGCCCAGGATCGGGAAGCCGCGCGGGTCGGCGCGGTCAGCACCGTAAGCCGCATCGAAGAAGCCCATCGTGTCGCCGGTGAGCAGGAAGCCTTCGGAAAAGGCCGCCATGCTGGCCGAGCCGTTAGCGTCGGCCACCAGCGGGAAGATCGGCACTTGCAGCACCACCGGCACGGCGGCGGGGTTTGCGCCCAGCATTTGCCCGACGACCACCGTGGCGTTGCCGCCCGCGCTGTCGCCGATGGTGATGATCCCGCTGGCGGTGCGGCCAAGCGCTTCGGGGCTGCCTGCCACCCAGCGCGTCGCCGCCTCACAATCGAGGATCGCCGCGGGGAAGGGCGCTTCGGGGGCGAGGGCATAATGGACCGCGACCACGGGCAGATCGATAAGCGCTGCAATCTCGCTGCACAGCGCGTGGTGGGTGTCCAAGTCGCCAATCACGAAGCCGCCGCCATGGTAGAACACCACGACCGGCGAAGGTTCCTCACGGCTCGCGCGCGCATCATAAAGGCGCAGGGGGATGTCGCCATGGGGGCCGGGGCAAGCAAGATCGCGGATCAGGGGAAGCGCACGCGCCGGACGGTCGGCAATGGCGTGCATCTTGATGTAGGAATCGCGCGCCTCGGCCAGCGTTATGTCGGCCATCTTCGGCCCGTTCACCTGCGCCATCATGTCGAGGAAGGCCTTCATGTCGGGCCGGATATAGGGCGCATCGGTCATCGTCGTTCTCTCCCGTGTTCTCGGTCGCAAGCGATAGGCGAGGGTGGCCTAAACTTCCAAGCGCATTTCCACTCGCTAGATTGCAGTCGCCGCGCTAGCCAGCGAGCATATGGACAATCTAACGCATAGCCTTGTCGGCGCGGTGCTGGGGCAGGCGGGGCTGAAGCGCACCACAGGCCTTGCCATGCCGGCGCTGATCATCGGCGCGAACCTGCCCGATGTGGACGCGGCGTGTTTTGTCTGGCTGGAGGGCACCGAGCATCTCGCGTTTCGCAGAGGCATCACCCACGGCCCGCCCGCGCTGGTGCTGCTGCCCTTGGTGCTGGCGGGGATATTGTGGGGCTGGGACCGCTGGCAGACGCGGCGTGGCAAGCGGCCCGAGGCCCGGCTGCCGGTGCGGTTCGGGTGGCTTTACGCGATGGCCTTCATCGGCTGCCTCAGCCACCCCTTCTTCGACTGGCTCAACGTCTACGGCATCCGGCTGCTGGAGCCGTTTTCGAGCGCGTGGTTCTATGGCGACACGCTGTTTATTATCGATCCGTGGCTGTGGGCGCTGCTGATTGGGGCCGTGTGGTGGTCACGGCGGCGGGAGAAGGCGGGGGCGAAGTGGACGCGGCCTGCGCGCGTGGGGATTGCGGCGGTGTTGGCCTACATCGGGGTGAATGGGGCGATCACTTTCCTGAATCATGAGACCCGCGGGACGCGGCGCGAACCTTATCCAGAAACTTACGTTGCTGCGCCCGTGCCGCTTGCGTTCTGGCGCCGCGAACAGGTCGCGCTGCTGCATGACGGCCGCTGGATTTCAAGCGACTGGGACGGGGCGGACTTCGGTCACGGTTATGCCCATTCGCAGGCGACACAGTGCAAGCTGCCCGATCTGGCAGAGGAACGCCGCACCACATCGCAGCTCGATGCCTTCCTGTTCTGGTCACGCGCGCCTTTTGCGGTGCGGGCGGAGGATGGTTCGGTAATCCTCTACGACGCCCGCTTCTACGATCCGCGCGCGCGGGGGCGGTTCGCGGTCGCGCTGCCCGATGTGCGGTGCGAGGAACTTCACGAACGCGTCACGCTGAAACAAGTTGAGGATGACGGCGTTGGTGTGGAAACTCCAACTCAGGGAAACCAATGACCCAACTCGTATGGCTGCGGCGCGATCTGCGCCTTGCCGATAATCCTGCGCTCTATCATGCGGCCAAGGCGGGGCCGGTGGTTTGCGTGTATGTGCTGGACGACGAAAGCCCAAGGCACCACGCCTATGGCGGCGCATCGCGTTGGTGGCTGCATCATTCGCTGGGCAGTCTGGCGCGTAGCCTCGAAGCCAAAGGCAATAAGCTGATCCTGCGGCGCGGGGATGCGGTGGAGGAATTGGCCAAGCTGGCACAAGAAATCGGCGCGGCCACCATTCATGCCAACCACCATTACGAACCGTGGTGGCTGAATGCCGAGCGCAAGCTGGGGAAAGCCACCGACCTGCAACTCCACCACGGCAACTACCTGATGCCGCCCGGCAGCATCACCACCGGCACGGGCGGGCAGTACAAGATCTACACCCCGTTCAGCCGCGCCGCACGCGCCGCCTATCCCCCGCGCGACGCATTGCCTGTGCCGCAGCGGCTTGATGCGCCCGCAACATGGCCCGTCAGCGATGATCTGGCGGCATGGGGCCTGCTCCCCACCAAGCCCGATTGGGCAGGCGGAATGCGCGATTTCTGGCCAGTCGGCGAGGAAGCCGCCAACGCCCGCCTCGTATGGCTGCACGATCACGTTGACGACTACGACGACAAACGCAATTTCCCCTCGGTCGACAAGGTTTCCCGCCTCTCCCCCCATTTCCACTTCGGCGAGATTTCGCCCATTCAGGTGTGGCACGCCTTCAGGGACCGGCGTTCGGCCGGGTGGCAGACATTCGAGGGCGAGCTGATCTGGCGCGATTATGCGCAGACCGCGATCTTGCAATTCCCTGCCTATGCCAGCCAGAATTATCGAACGGATTTCGACCGCTTCCCGTGGCGCGACCCATTGACCGATCCCGCTGCCGCGCGCGATCTGAAAGCATGGCAGCAGGGACGCACCGGATACCCGGTCGTCGATGCCGGGATGCGCCAGCTGTGGCAGACCGGGTGGATGCACAACCGCGTGCGGATGATCACGGCGAGCTTTCTGATCAAGCACCTGCTGATCGATTGGCGCGAAGGTGAAAAGTGGTTCTGGGATACGCTGGTGGACGCGGATTATGCCTCCAACGCCACCAATTGGCAGTGGACGGCAGGGACCGGCGTGGACTCCAACATGTTCAGCCGGATCATGGCGCCGCTCAGCCAGTCCGAGAAGTTCGATGCGGCGCGTTACATTCGCACCTATGTGCCGGAACTGGCACTGATGGAGGAGCCCTACATCCACGATCCCGAGGAGTTCGGGCGGAGGCCTTCGGGTTACCCCCGCAAGATCGTTCCCCACAGGGCCGCGCGAGAACGGGCCTTGGCGGCGCTGACGACGATCAAAAGCTGACAGGGGCTTGCCCGCACCGCCCCTGCGCGCCTAAGCCCCTGCAAAACAGACGAGAGGATGATTGTGATGGGTGGGATCAGGCAAATCGTTTCGGGGTTGGCGCTTGCGGCGGTGCTGGCCAGCGTGGGCGTGCGGGCCGAGGATCAGGGCGCCCCTGCGCCGACCGCCCGCCTGACGCAGCCCCCGGCGCGCGATCAGGCCGATTTGCAAGTGCTGTTCTGGACCGATGCACAGCGCAGCGAGCGCTTCCGCGCAATGGAGCAGTGGTTTGCAGGGCACGAAGTCCCCGGCGCCACAACCCCGCGCGCGCTGCCCGCAGGCGCGCCGCTGAGCGATAATTTGCAGGCCGAACTCAAGGCGCTGATTGCCGAAACCGGTACCGCCGGGGTGATGGTGCTGGAAGACGGCAAAGTGCGCTTCGAAGCCTATGGTTTGGGCCTTGGCGCGGCGGATCGCTGGACCAGTTTTTCTGTCGCCAAAAGCTTCACGTCCACGCTGCTTGGTGCGGCGGTTAAGGACGGGCTGATCGCCAGCATGGATGATCCGGTGACGAAGTATATCCCCGGTCTTGCCGGTTCGGCGTATGAAGGCGTCACCGTCCGCCAGCTCGCTACCATGACCAGCGGGGTCAAGTGGAACGAAAGCTACACCGATCCCAATTCCGACGTCGCACAAATGAACCGCTTTGTGGTGGAATACGGCGCGGACGCTATCGTCGCCCAGATGAAGCAGTTGCCGCGCGAAGCAGAGCCGGGCGCCAAGTGGGTTTACAAGACGGGCGAGACCAACCTGATCGGCGTGCTGGTCGAAAATGCGGTCGGCAGGCCGCTGGCGGAATATGCCAAGGACAAGATTGTCGATCCGGCAGGCTTTGCAGGCGACATGTTCTGGATGATTGATCCGCGCGGCGGCAATATCGGCGGGTGCTGCCTGTCGATCACGCTGGCGGATTATGCCCGCATGGGCCAGTTCGCGCTCGATGGCGGGAAGGGTGTCGTGCCCGAAGGCTGGTTCTCCGAAGCAGGCAGCGCGCAAGTCACCTTCGGCTCCGATGCGCCGGGCTTTGGCTATGGCTACCAGTGGTGGACCTATCCCGGCGCCACCTATGGCGCACAAGGAATCTTCGGGCAGGGCATCACGCTGGTGCCGGAAAAGGGCCTCGTCGTCGCCTATGTCGGCAACTGGGCCAGGGCGAGCGGCGGGCCGGAGCGTGCGCGCTTGCTCGGTCTGACGCAGAAGGTCGCCGCCGAAGCCCGCTAGGCTCGGCGGCGCCTGCTCAGATCACCTGCCGGTACGAACCGATAGTGCTGTAACGTTGCAGGATGTTGTCGTGCACGATCGGGCTGAGCAGCTCGGAAAAGGCGCAGCCGACGATGCAGTTGTCCCACCACACGATCTCGGACTGAAGCGATTCCAGTCCCGGCAGGGTTAGCCAACACATCTGCCCTTCGTGCATCCGGTTGATTGAAGCGGCCGAAAAGCCGGAAATCGACAGGTCGTAAACCACGCTCTGAAAAGCTCGGCCGCCCGACGCGCGCAGCGTGGCCGGAATGGTGAGGCGCGTGCGCGGGCTGCAGCGATCTTCCTGGGCTGCGGCGTGATAGGTATCAGAAATAAGCGACATCGCGGTATACCTTGTATCGGTGTCTGCGGTCTCTCGGGGCGGTTTGGTCCGCCCGGGACAATGGCCCTGCTGTGTTAATTGAGGGCTACCCGATATGGTAAAAGGCGATGTAGGCAGAGCGCGAGGCGGCTTTAGTCGATGCGCTCGCGGTGCAGGCTGTCAAAGCCTTCGATAAGCAAGGCGGTCAGACGGTCGGCCACGACTTCGGGCGCCTTGACGGTCTGCGGGTCTTCGCCCGGATAGGCGCGTGCGCGCATCTCTGTGCGGGTTGCGCCCGGATCGATCAGCGCGACCCGCAAGGGGCTGAGCCGTTCGACTTCGGCAGCATATGTCAGCAAAAGGTTGTCGAATGCTGCCTTGGTCGCTCCGTAAGCGCCCCAATAGGGGCGCGGTGCGGCGCCGACGCTGCTGGTGAGGCCGATGATCCGCCCGGCGGAGGCGCGGCGCAGCAGCTGGTCAAAACCGGCCAGCAATGCCTGGGTTGCAACGACATTGGTCAGCAGCGCCTGATTGAAGGGCTTGGGCTCGATCTGCGAGGTCGGGGTGAGTTCCGGCAGATAGGCGGCGGCCAGCACCATGATATCGAGCGTGTCCCAGCGTCCGGCAATCGCGGCTGCAAGGCGCGTGACGGCATCAGGCTCGGTCAGATCGACCGGCGCAATGGTGGATGTCCCCCCGACGGCATGGATCGCGTCCTCTACCGCTTCCAATGCCTTCACCTTGCGCGACACCAGAATGACGTGCGCGCCCGCCGCGGCGAGTGCCTTGGCAGTGGCGGCACCAATGCCGCGGCTTGCGCCGGTGACAAGCGCGGTCTTGCCGGAAAGCGGCTTGGAATTCTCGGTCATAATGGGTCAGGCCGCCTTGGGATCAGCAAAGGGAAGCTCGGCGTTCTTCTGCTCGGCGAGCGCAAGATCGGTGAGCGAGGTGGGATATTCGCCGGTGAAACAGGCGTCGCAGAACTGCGGGCAGGCCTTGTCGCGCCCCTGCTTGCCAACGGCGCGGTACAGTCCGTCGATCGAGATGAAGGCGAGGCTGTCGGCCTTGATGAATTCGCGCATGGGTTCCAGTTCCATGCGGGCGGCCAGCAGTTTCGATCGTTCGGGCGTGTCGACGCCGTAGAAGCAGGAATGTGCCGTGGGCGGGCTGGCGACGCGGAAGTGCACTTCGGCCGCGCCGGCCTCGCGCATCATTTCCACGATCTTGAGGCTGGTGGTGCCGCGCACGATCGAATCGTCGATCAGCACAATACGCTTGCCTTCCACCAGCGCGCGGTTGGCGTTGTGCTTGCGCTTCACGCTGGAATGGCGCGCGCCGTCGGAAGGCTGGATGAAGGTGCGCCCGACATAGTGCGAACGGATTATGCCCAGTTCGAACGGCAGGCCCGATTGCTGGGCAAAGCCGATGGCGGCGGGCACGCCGCTGTCGGGAACGGGAACGACCAGATCGGCTTCGCACGGCGCTTCGATGGCAAGCTGGGTGCCGATGGCTTTGCGCGCTTCGTAAACAGACCGGCCCGCAAAAACGCTGTCCGGGCGGCTGAAATAGACGTGTTCGAAGATGCAGGGACGCGGGGCCGGGCTGCCGAAGGGGCGCACGGAACGGATGTCACCGGCAAAATCGACTAGCACCAACTCGCCCGGTTCGACTTCGCGGATCACTTCTGCGCCGACCACGTCGAAGGCCACGGTTTCCGAGGCAAACAGGATCGAATCACCCATCCGGCCCATGACAAGCGGCCGTATACCCAGCGGATCGCGGCAGGCGATCATGCCTTCGGGCGTTATCACGATCAGCGCATAGGCGCCTTCGACCAGCCGCAGCGCATCGACCAGACGGTCCGCGATGGTGGGATAGCGGCTGGTGGCGACAAGGTGGATGATCACTTCCGTGTCGGAGGTTGACTGGAAGATTGATCCTTTGTTCACCAGATCGGCGCGCAGCATCATCGCGTTCGAAATATTGCCGTTATGCGCCACAGCAAACCCGCCGCTCGCCAATTCGGCATAGAGCGGTTGGACGTTTCTCAGCCCTGCGCCGCCGGTTGTCGAATACCGCACATGGCCTGCCGCCATATGGCCGGGCAAGGCGGCTATCGCTTCGGATGACGAGAAGTTTTCGGCGACGTGGCCAACTCCGCGGCTGGCGTAGAATTCTTTGCCGTCAAAGCTGACGATGCCGGCCGCTTCCTGCCCGCGGTGCTGCAATGCATGGAGGCCGAGCGCGGTGGTTGCCGCCGCATCACTGGCGCGGATCACACCGAAAATTCCACATTCTTCGCGCAGCTTATCGCCGTCTGCGTCGAGGAAGGGATGAGTCACATTGAGGGGTGTCATTGGCATCACCAGATTTGTCCGTGAAATTGGCCCCTGCGGCGAGCCGCCCCAATGGCGATGTGACGGACCAATTACAAGGAAAAGCGCGCGGTCCGTGCCCGCCTTTTTGACGGCCTGAGCATGATAGCGCGGCCAATCGGCGGGCCGGGTCAGGGATTGCCGGGCGGCGGTGCTGGCTCTACACGCGAACCGACCAAATTTTTAGGGCGCGCCAAACCACTTATGCTTTCCCCTTTCGAATGGATGATCGCCAAGCGCTACCTCTGGCCGGGCAAGGGTGAGGCGTTCATTGCGCTTGTCGCCGGCATTTCGGTGGGCGTGGTGATGCTGTCTGTTGCGATGCTGGTGATCGTGATGAGCGTGATGAACGGTTTTCGCGGCGAACTGCTCGACAAGATCACCGGGCTGAACGGCCATGCCGTTGTGCAAGCCTATGGCGGGCGGCTGGAAAACTGGCAGAGCGTGCTCGCCAATCTGGAACGCACGCCGGGCGTGGTGGAAGCCTCGCCGATGATCGAAAAGCCGCTGCTGGTCAGCTTCAACGGCAATGTCGAAGCGATCTTCCTGCGCGGCCAGTCCGACAAGGATATCGCCGCCATCGGAGAAAAAGTGCTGCTCGGCGATATCCGCTCGCTGCAGACAGGGACGGACCAGGTGGCAATCGGCAGCCGGTTGGCGCAGAACCTCGGCATCCGGGTTGGGGACACGATCACCATCATCAATCCCGCGGGCCGCCCGACGCCGTTCGGCACAACCATCCGGCAGGTGCCCTATGAAGTCGGGGCGATTTTCGAGGTTGGCATTTATACCTTCGACGAAAAGTTCGTGATGCTCCCCCTGAAGGATGCCCAGACGCTGCTGTTGATGGGGGATTCGGTGGCGCAGATCGAAGTGACCGTGGATGATCCCGACCAGGTCGGCGAAATCCTTGCTCCGGTGGCGGAACGGCTGACGGGTAAGGCGGTGATCGCCGACTGGAAAACGATGAACGCTGCGCTGTTCGAGGCGCTTCAGGTGGAACGTGTCGCGATGTTCTTCGCGCTGTCCTTCATGGTGCTGGTCGCCGCTTTCAACATCCTGTCGAGCCTGGTCATGCTGGTGCGCGCCAAGACCCGCGACATCGCGATCATGCGCACGATGGGCGCAACGCGGCGCAGCTTGCTCAAGATTTTCGTGACCACCGGCACCACGGTCGGCGCAATCGGGACGATGGCCGGACTGCTGCTCGGTGCGATTGTCCTGTTCTTCCGCGAACCGATTGTCGATTTCATTGCCTTTGCGACCGGTCAGGAAATCTGGGACCCGGAGGTGCGGTTCCTGTCCACTCTGCCTTCGCGCACCGACCCGTGGGAGGTGTTCGGCATCGTGATGCTGGCCCTGGGGATGAGCTTCCTTGCGACGCTGTATCCCGCCCTGAAGGCGGCCAATACCGATCCGGTGCAGGTGCTGCGTTATGAATAGTGGATCGCCGATTGTTGCGCTGAAGGACCTCAGGCGTTCGTTTGAACAGGGCGGCCAGCGCATCGATGTGCTGCGCGGGGTCAACCTTGAGATCATGCCGGGCGAGATCGTTGCGCTGCTGGGGCCATCGGGCTCGGGCAAATCGACGATGCTGCAAGCGGTCGGCCTGCTGGAAGGCGGGTTCGAAGGATCGATCACCATCGCCGGCGCGCAGGCCGAACATTTGGCGGGGGACGAGCGCACGGCGATCAGGCGCGAACATCTGGGCTTCGTCTATCAGTTCCACCACCTTCTGCCCGATTTCGACGCGCGCGAAAACGTGGTCATGCCGCAGATGATCCGCGGCGTGTCCCGCGCCGAGGCAGAGGCGCGGGCTGACAGCCTGCTCGCCAGCCTAGGTCTGGGGCAGCGCCTGACCCACCGGCCCAGCCAGCTTTCCGGCGGTGAGCAACAGCGCGTCGCTGTCGCCCGTGCGCTTGCCAACCGGCCCACGCTGGTGCTCGCGGATGAACCCACCGGCAACCTTGACGAGGCAACTGCCGATAACGTGCTGGCCGAATTCCTTTCGCTGGTCCGCGGAGAGGGCAGTGCGGCGCTTGTTGCTACCCATAACGAACGCCTTGCTGCGCGGATGGACCGGGTTGTCCGGCTGAAGGAAGGCGTGTTGATCTAAGGTTCGCTTTGGCCTGCAAGGCGTAAAGGCGCGGGTGATCGGTCATATGTCGTATATGAAGCAATCACCCTTGCCTCGAACCCCCGTTTCCCTGCAAAAGGCGCGGGCTGACATCATGTTTGGCCACGGGGGAAACATATGCCGACCATTGCCGACTTCACCGTCTCCACCAATCGCGGCGACAGTGTTGATCTGAAGGACAAGCTCGGCAACGTGCTGTTGGTGGTCAACACCGCCAGCAAGTGCGGATTTACACCCCAATATGACGGGCTGGAAAAGCTGTATCAGCGATACAAGGACCGCGGTTTCGAAGTGCTGGGCTTTCCGTGCAACCAGTTCGGCGGGCAGGAACCGGGCAATGCGGATGAAATCGCCGAATTCTGCAAGGTCAATTTCGGTGTGACCTTCCCGCTGATGGCCAAGATCGATGTGAACGGCGCCAATTCC
>JBIKSA010000107.1:0-5718 GCA_044348875.1 Erythrobacter sp.
AACCGGGTTCACGTTCTTCAGATCGTGAATCAGCTGCGCCAGATCCTCGATCGAATAGATGTCGTGGTGCGGCGGGGGCGAGATCAGGCCCACACCCGGCGTCGAATGCCGCACCGCGCCAATGCGCTTGTCAACCTTGTGGCCGGGCAGCTGCCCGCCTTCGCCGGGCTTTGCGCCCTGCGCCATCTTGATCTGGATATCATCGGAATTGACGAGATATTCGGTCGTCACCCCGAAGCGGCCAGAGGCGACCTGCTTGATGCGGCTGCGCATCGAATCGCCGTTGGCGAGCGGCTTGAACCGGAACGGCTCCTCCCCGCCCTCACCCGTGTTCGAACGCCCGCCGATGCGGTTCATCGCGATCGCCATGGTCGAATGCGCTTCGTGGCTGATCGAGCCCAGGCTCATCGCGCCGGTCGAGAACCGCTTCACGATTTCTGCCGCCGGTTCGACCTCGTCGAGCGGGATCGGCTTCTCGGCCTTTCTGAACTCCAGCAGGCCGCGGATCGTCAGCAGCCGTTCGGACTGTTCGTTGATGCTGGCGGCAAACTCGGCGTAGTTCTTCGGGTCATTGCCGCGCACCGCGTGCTGCAACTGGGCGACGTTCTGCGGCGTCCAGGCGTGTTCCTCACCGCGCAGCCGGTACTGGTAGATCCCGCCTACATCGAGCATCCCGTCATACAGCGGGTTATCGCCATAAGCCTGTCCGTGGCGGCGCAGCGCTTCTTCCGCAACTTCGGCGAGGCCGATGCCTTCGATAGTGGTTGCGGTGCCGGTGAAGTACTTTTCAACGAAGGCGGTGGACAGGCCGACCGCGTCGAAGATCTGCGCGCCGCAGTACGACTGGTAGGTCGAAATGCCCATCTTGGACATGACCTTGCGGATGCCCTTGCCCACGCCCTTGATGAAGTTCTGCTGCACCTTGGCGGCGGGCAGATCGGCATGGCGCTTCACGCGCAGCGCCTCGATCGTCTCGAAGGCGAGATAGGGGTTGATCGCTTCCGCGCCGTATCCTGCCAGCGCGCAGAAGTGATGCACTTCGCGCGCTTCGCCGGTTTCGACCACAAGCCCGGTCTGCATCCGCAACCCTTGGCGCACAAGGTGATGATGCACCGCCGCGGTCGCCAGCAAAGCGGGCATCGGCACGCGGGATTCGCTTTGCCCGCGGTCGGACAGAACGAGGATGTTGTGATCCTGAAGCACCGCTTCGGTTGCGGCCCAGCACATTTCTTTTAGTGCCAGTTCAAGGCCTTCGGCTCCACTGCTCGCATCCCATGTGATGTCGATGGTCGCGCAGCGAAACGCGCCGTCCAGCGCCTCTTCCACGGAACGGATCTTGGCCAGGTCCTCGTTCGTCAGGATCGGCTGATCGACCTCCAAACGCTTGTGAGTTCCCGCATCGCGGCCAAGCAGGTTCGGGCGCGGCCCGATCATGCTGGTAAGGCTCATCACCAACTCTTCGCGGATCGGATCGATCGGCGGGTTGGTGACCTGCGCGAAGTTCTGCTTGAAATAATCATACAGCAGCCGCGCCCGGTCCGAAAGGACCGCGATCGGCGTATCGGTGCCCATCGAACCGATCGGATCATCGGCGTCCACGGCCATCGGTTCAAGGAAGCGGCTGATATCTTCCTGCGTGTAGCCGAACGCCTGCTGGCGTTGCAGCAGCGTGCTGTCTTCCGCCGGAATCGCCGCAAGTTCCGGCACCACATCGGTGATGTCGGCCAGATTGTACTGCGCTTGATGCAGCCATTCGGCATAGGGTTCGGCGTTGGCGAGATCGGCCTTCAGCTCATCATCCTCGATGATGCGGCCCTGATCCAGATCGATCAGCAGCATCTTGCCCGGCTGGAGCCGCCACTTGCGCACGATGTCGCTTTCCGCAAACGGCAGCACGCCGCTTTCGGAGGCGAGGCAGACAATATCATCCTTGGTCACGCAGAAGCGTGCCGGGCGCAGGCCGTTGCGGTCCAGCGTGGCGCCGATCTGGCGGCCATCAGTGAAGCACACCGCCGCCGGACCGTCCCATGGCTCCATCAGCGCAGCGTGATATTCGTAGAAGGCGCGCCGTTCGGGCGTCATCTGCGCATTGCCGCTCCATGCCTCGGGGACAAGGATCATCATCGCGTGCGCCAGCGAATATCCGCCCGCAATCAACAGTTCGAGCGCGTTGTCGAGACATGCCGTGTCCGATTGCCCGTGCGGGATGATCGGCCACATCTTGTCGAGATCGGGGCCGAGCAGCTCGCTTTCCATGGTGCGCCGGCGCGCGTTCATCCAGTTGACGTTGCCGCGCACCGTGTTGATTTCGCCATTGTGGGCGATGAACCGGAACGGGTGGGCCAGCCGCCAGCTGGGGAAAGTGTTGGTGCTGAACCGCTGGTGGACCAGGCCGAGGGCCGACACGCAATCGGGATCGCGCAGATCATCGTAAAAACTGCCCACCTGCGTTGCCAGCAGCAAGCCCTTGTAGACGATAGTGCGGGTCGAAAAGCTCGGGATATAGGTTTCAGTCACGCCCGGCAGGCCGTGCTTTTGGGCAAGGCTTGCCAGCGGGTTCTGCACCTGCTTGCGGATGGTCAGCAGCTTGCGTTCGAAGGCGTTCTGATCGGCGCAGTTTGCACCGCGCGCGATTACGGCCATTTCGATCACCGGCATCGAGGCGATCACCGCTGCGCCAAGCCCGTCCTGCGTGGTGGGCACTTCGCGCCAGCCGATGAATTTTTGACCTTCCTTAGCGGTGAAAGCCTCCATCCGCCCCTTGACGAAGGCCCGCGCGGCATCGTCCTGCGGCAGGAAGCACATACCAATGGCGTAGTCGCCGGGCTGCGGCAGATCATGGCCCTGCGCCGTGGCCCAGCGGCGAATCAGCGGATCGGGAATCTGGATCAGAATGCCCGCCCCGTCGCCCAGCAACGGATCGGAACCCACAGCGCCGCGGTGATCAAGCTTTTCCAGAATTTCCAGCGCCTGCGCGATGATCGCGTGGCTTTTCTCGCCCTTGATATGCGCAACCATGCCGACGCCGCAGGCGTCATGTTCGTTGGCGGGGTCGTAAAGACCCTGGGAAGACGGATATCCCATTGCAAAAGTCCGATCTGTCAGATGCCTTCACACGCACGCCCTGCGGCATGATCGCTCATGCAGGGATACGCCTGAGGGCCGGTCACTCGGGCGGGCACAGACCTTCGTCAGGTCTGCAGCAGCCCGCTTTCGCGGCCCTAATGCCGACAGGAAGCGGATTTGGCAATGGGTTTGCGCGAAGTAATATTTCTCGCAGACCTATTCAAACTTTAGTTTGATTGCGTTGGATGCACGGGCGTTCGAGGACGGTTGCAGCTTTTGCGTGCCTTGCGCGGATCAGGCCGCTCCGCGCTGGGCCTGCAACTGCGAAAGCGCCGTGTGCAGCGGGTCTTCGCGGTTCTCGGCTGCACCGCGGACCAGCGCTCCTCCGCTCAAACCAGACAGCGCTTTTAAAGCGTCAGCGAGCGCCGCTTCACGCGCGGCAAATTCGGACGTCGCAGGCCCGCGGACCGGCGGCGCGGCGCGATGTTCGTGCAGCGCGGCGGCGAAGCGTTCGACCATTTCGGCCATGCTAAGTTCGTTCAGCGCAATCGCACGCAGTCGGCCAAGCGCGGCGGTCCCCGGTTCGGGCGGCGGAACAGCGTGGAGGGCTGGCGGCGGCGCGGAAGCCGGGGCAACCGGAGAAGCGGCCACCGGTTCGGACGCTTCTTCAACCCAAACGGCGTTGCGACCGGGAAGCTCGGCAAATTCGGACAGGTCGAGTTCGATCGGCGCTGCGGCAGGCTCAACCATTTGTGCCGCTGAAGGTGCGTTTGCAGGCTTGCCGGCCGGCATATCCAGATCTGCGTCGCGCCAGGCAGGCGTGGAAAACGGCATCGCGCCCAGAGGATCATCGAGGCTTTTTGTGCCCAGATCACGCGCGGGGTCGATCGGATGCATGCTTGGCGCGGCGGCCTTGACCAGAGAAGCGCCTTCAGATTCGCGACGGGCGCGGCTGTGGCGATCGGCGGCAAAGACAAACAGGCCGCCGCCCAGCAGGGCCGCCGCAAGACTGGCCAGGATAGGCTTGTCCCAGGTGCCGATCACCGTTCCGCGCAGGGCCATCCCGACCAATGTGGCTGGCAGGACACTAACGATAAGCCCGCCCAGTAGCGCGCCCCATATGCCAAGCAGCGGGGCAAACGCCCGATGGGCTGCCAGCGGCGGCCGATTTCGCTGCTGCGCTGTGCGAGCTTTACGCCGCTTCGACCAACCTTGTTGCCTTGCCATGCGAAATTCACCCCGTTGTCGCGGCTGCGAACCTCGTTTCGCCGCTTTCACGCTGGGCTACCAAGAGATGGTAAACAGAGAGATAATTTCGGGCATTCTCCGCCCAATCATGGCGGTTTGTGACATGGGCAACAGCGCGGTCTTTCATCGCGTCCCACCCTGCCCGGTCATCCAGCAACCGCACCAGCGCGGCGGCACAAGCGGTTGGATCGTCGGGCGCAAACAGCGTGCCGGTGTCCCCGTCGGTGATCAATTCGCGGTGCCCGCCCACACTTGATGCGGCGACCAGCCGGCGCTGCGCCATGGCTTCAAGGGGTTTGAGCGGCGTGACCAGTTCCGTCAGGCGCTGGGCCTTGCGCGGATAGGCCAGCACATCGACCAGCGAATAGTAGCGTTCGACGGCCGTGTGCGGCACGCGGCCCGTGAAGATCACCGCCTCAGGCTCGGGCAAGGCAGCAGCGGCTGCGCGCCAGACGGCCTCCATCGGCCCTGCACCAACCAGCAGCAAGCGCGCATCAGGATACGACTGGCGCACGACCGGCATGGCCGCGATCAGATCGTCCACGCCTTCGTAAGCGTAGAAGCTGCCGATGTAGCCGATCACCGGCGCGCCCGGCATGATGCCAAGTTCGCCCGCCAGCGCGTCATCACGCGAGGGCGGGTCGCCGAACAGGCCCAGATCGACGCCATTGGGCATAACGCGAACCCGTTCTGCCGGGATGCCGCGCGATGCCAAATCGTTCTTTAGGCCGTGGCAGATCGTGAACAAGGCGTCCGCGCCTCTGGCGACCTGTGTTTCCAGCGCACGGGTCAGGCGGTATTTGAGATTGCCTTCGGTGCCGGACAGGTTGCCGACCGCAGCATCTTCCCAGAAGGCGCGAATTTCATAGACGAACGGGATGCCCAGCGCCCGGGCTGCGCGCTCTGCCGCTGCCCCGCACAAGGCGGGCGAGTGGGCATGGATGATGTCAGGACGCCATTCGTGCGCCAACGCGTGAATCGCGGCGGTCAGAGCCTCGATCTCGCCCATTTCGCGCAAAGGAGCGGGGCCAGAAGGCGTGCCGGGCGTGCGGTAAAAGATCAGGCCGTCGGCCTCCTCCTGTGGGCCGGTAACCGCCGCTTCCAGATTGTGGCGCTGGCCGGTGATGCCACGCACCTTCAGCCCATGCGCTTCCTGCGCCTTGAGGATCGCGCGGGTGCGAAAGGTGTAGCCGCTGTGCAGCGGGAGCGAATGGTCGAGTACATGAAGAATGCGGGTCATTCCGCTTTTCTATGCCGGCTGTGCTTAACGCCGCGTCAACTGCCATGCCGTATTGACCATGCCCAAGCACTTGTTCTGCCACGAAAGCCTGATTTCATGATCGACCACTTCGCGCTTGCCCTTGGACATGGCCTTATGGCGTACGCCATGATGCGGTTAGTGCT
>JBIKSA010000108.1:0-5624 GCA_044348875.1 Erythrobacter sp.
ACCGGATCGGCAAGGGGCACATCGGCGACATGGTCGAACTGCAGCGCGGCCTCGCTGCCAAGGCTGCCGAATGGCTGAACCCCGGCGGCGTGCTGGTTTACGCGGTATGCTCGCTGGAGGCCGAGGAGGGCGAGGAACAAGCGGCATGGATTGACGCCGAACTGGGCCTGACGCCTGCGCCGATTGCCCCCGAAGAACTGCCCGCAGGCCTTGCGCCCACGCCAGAAGGCTGGCTGCGCACCCATCCGGGGATGCTGGCCGATCTGGGCGGGCTCGACGGGTTCTTTGTGGGGCGGTGGGTGAAGCGGTAACCTAACCCCCGTCTTCCCCGGCTCGAAGGCCGGGGAGACGAGGCTAGTCCTGCCTCAACCCTTCACATACTTCTGAAAGCTCTTGCGCAGCTTCATCAGCTTGGGCGGGATCACCGCAAGGCAGTAGGGATTGCTTTGGCCCTGACTGTCCCAATATTCCTGATGGTAATCCTCGGCCGGATACCATTCTGCCGTCTGTGCGCCGCCCGACAGGCCTTCGATCGTCGTCACCGCTACCTTGCCATTATCGGCATTCCAGCGCGCAATCGCGGCCTCGGCCTCGGCGCCTTGTTCGTCCGACAGCGGGAAGATCGCCGAACGATACTGCGTGCCGATGTCGCCGCCCTGCCGGTTCAACTGCGTCGGATCATGGGTGCCAAGGAACACGTCGTAAATCTCGGCCAGGCTGATCGCGTGGGGATCAAAGGTCACGCGGATCGCTTCGGCATGACCGGTGCTGCCGGTGCACACTTCCTTGTAAGTCGGGCTGGGCTTGGTGCCGCCGATATAGCCGCTTTCGACGGTGTGAACGCCGATCACATCGCGGAACACCGCTTCGGTGCACCAGAAGCACCCACCTGCAATGATCGCCGTGTCCAAGTTGCTCATCGAAATCTCCGTTGGTATTGCACACAGATAGGCTAGCACGTTGCAATTGCCATGCGTTGGCCAGCAAAATTTCCAACTCGGAGAGAGACCCCATGAAGAAATTGATCCTTGCCGCCGCTGCGAGCGGGTTTGCCCTGGCAGCGCCCGTGATGGCGCACCAGCACGCCGGGCACGGGGGGCACGCCGAACATGGCAAAGATCACATCCTCGACACCGCCGCCTTCAACAAAATGCACGGCGAGCAGGTGTCGGCAGCGATCAACCACCCCAGCCGCGCCGAAGACAAGGCGCGTGACGTGCACCGCAATCCGGCCGATGTGCTCGCCTTCTTCCATGTTGGCCCGCACATGAAAGTCGGCGAATATTCGCCGGGCGGCGGCTGGTATTCGCGCCTGCTTGGCCATTATCTGGGCGGCGAAGGGCAGTTGGTCGGCATCTATTCCAACCCGCTGACCGCGACCGCCGATCCCGCCCGCCAGCAGCGCATCCGTGATCAGGCCGCAGGCTTCGGCGCGGAAGTGGCGGGCTATACGGGGCTTGCGGCTGACAAGTTCAGCGGCATGACGCTGGACAAGGCCGCTGAACAGAAGGGCACCTTCGATCGCATTCTGGTGATCCGCGCCCTGCACGGGATCACCCGCGCCGGGATTGCCGATACCGAAATCCGGGCGATGCGCGAATTGCTCAAGGATGACGGCCTCATCGGCATTGTCCAGCACCGTGCCAAGGCGGATGCGCCGTGGTCCTATGCCAATGGCACCAAGGGTTACCTGAAGCAGCAGGACGTGATCGACTTCATGCGCCTCCACGGCTTTGAACTGGTCGCGGCGAGCGAAGTGAACGCCAATGCCAAGGACGCCGCCAACCACCCCGAAGGCGTGTGGGAAATGCCCCCGACGCTGGCGACCAAGCGTGATGAGTTGAAGGGTCTGGGCGAAAGCGACCGAATGACTCTCTTGTTCAAGAAGTCGGCATAATGATCTAAGGGCGGCGGCATGACCGCTATCACTGTCGCCGCCCTTCAGCTTCCCCTCGGCTCCGATGACGAAGCCGCGAATATCGCCGCCGTCGTCGCGCTGGTGGAGGAGGCGGCTGCCAGCGGCGCGCAGCTGATCCTGCCGCCCGAACTGTTCAGCGGCCCCTATTTCTGCCGCGCGGAGGACGAGGCGCTGTTCGCGCTCGCCCGCCCGACAGCGGAGCACCCCAGTGTGATCGCGATGCGTGAACTCGCCGCCCGCCTGAAGGTGACGATCCCCACCAGCTTCTTTGAACGCGACGGGCATCACTATTACAACACGCTCGCCATGATCGGCCCGGATGGTGCGATCATGGGCACCTACCGGAAAAGCCACATTCCCGATGGGCCGGGTTATGAGGAAAAGTATTATTTCCGCCCCGGCAATGATGGCTTCAAGGTGTGGGACGTTCCGGGCGAGGGCGGTGCAAAGGTGCGCATCGGCGTGGGCATCTGCTGGGACCAGTGGTATCCCGAAGCCGCCCGCGTCATGGCGCTGATGGGAGCAGAACTGCTGATGTATCCCACCGCGATCGGTTCCGAACCCTATGACGCGGACCTCGACACCAGCCGGATGTGGCGGCGTGCGATGCTGGGCCATGCGGTGTCGAACTGTATGCCGGTGGTAGCGGCGAATCGCATTGGTGCCGAAGGGCCGGAAGGCGCGGCGCAGAATTTCTACGGCCACTCCTTCATCACCGATGAATGGGGCGACTACCTTGCCGAATTCGGCGCTGCGGAGACCGGCGTCCTGTCCGCCCGGCTGGATCTGACGCGCGCGGCCAAGCACCGCGCCGGCATGGGCTTCTTCCGCGACCGCCGCCCGCAGCTTTACGGCCGGATCGCGCAAGACATCTGACGGGTGAGCAGCACCTATCTGATCGCGCTTGGCAGCAACCGGCGCCACCACCTTTATGGCCGTCCCGAAGGCGTGGTCCTTGCCGCGATGGAGGAATGCGCGGGCTTTGGCACAGTCACCGCCCGTTCGCCGATCATCGCAACCCCGCCGATGGGCGCCGCCCGCCGCCGCTTCGCCAATGCCGCGCTTGTGCTGGAGAGCGAATTATCCCCGCCCGCGCTACTCGCCGCGCTCAAGCGGATGGAACGCGAATTTGGCCGGCGGCGCGGGCAGCGGTGGGGCGACCGGGTGATTGACCTTGATATCGTGCTGTGGAGCGGCGGGGCGTGGGGCAGCGCGGGCCTTGCCATTCCCCATCCGGCCTTTGCGAAACGCCGCTTTGTGCTGGACCCGGCCCGCGCCATCGCCCCCTTCTGGCGCGACCCGGTGAGCGGTTTGACGATCATACAAGCCCAAGCCCGCTTGACCCGCGCCCGCCCCCTGCCTAGGTGAGCGCGCTCGCCGCTTTGCGGCATTGCATGTGTGGGCCCGTAGCTCAGTAGGTAGAGCAGCTGACTTTTAATCAGCGGGTCACAGGTTCGAATCCTGTCGGGCTCACCATTTATATCATTAAAATCAAATACTTACACCTAATCGCCGAAGTCCGATTTTCGACGTGAAAAGGTATAAACAGGTATAAACTGATTTCTGAGGGTTCGGCTCTATGGAAACCCGATCCTGTGCCCCTGGTCGATCCTTCCCGTTGCTTCCAGCGACAAAAGACCTCGAGCTTCTGGTTGGACGGTCTCGGGCTCAGGTGGAGCCTAATGGCTCCTTGGGCCGCAATTCATGATTTGCATGACAGGCGCTAGCTTGCATTGACGGGGAGGCGGGCGCTCTGACACCTGGGAAGGGCGAGAACGTTCATTATCGTGCGGTCAATCGTTGGGACGAGGACGAGTTTGACGAGTGGGCAAAACCTTTGATACCCTTGTCACTAGAAGCCGAAATGATCGTTGGCACGACGAACGAGCGCCTCAGGCATTGTCGTCCATCGCATGCGGTGCTGGACGATTTTCTGGCGTTTTTCGTGCATGCCAATCATCCCCAAAACCTAAAAAATGTCAATTCTTGACTAGGGAGCAACACCATAGCATCAATGGCTTCGGGGCCACTTTTCCAATCACAAACATCACTGTGCCGCACACTAGAAAGGTTAGCCATGTCAGATAATAAGGGCGAATTGCTTTCCAAACTCGCTTCTGAACTTGAACAAAAATTCACTTCCAATGGACGCATTTCCACATTCTTTGAAGATTGCGAAAACTTCTATCTTTCAATCGGACTTAATTATGATGATGGTGATAAATCTTTATCAGCATCTATAAACGTGGAAACTGATGGAAATTACGACGATTTAGAAGAGGTTGAGGAATCAATTAACGATTATGTATTTGATAATGGCCTCACCTCTGGTTTGATTTCTATATTTGGTGAGGACGGATATGAGGATGTTGGCATTGAAGTAAATGTCAACATTGAACAGATATAATTATATCACACTTATAACTTTATATATAAATTGATGCGAGAGCATTTGCTGTCTCGGTCTGCTCTTGAGCAGCACATGCGCTGCCCAAGATGCTTTTACCTGCAGCGCAAGCGTGGGCTGAAGCCGCCATCAATGGTGCCGCTCACGCTTGCCGTTGCAACCGACGCCCTGCTGAAGAACGAGTTTGACGCAGTCCGAGCGACTGGAGCCAACCATGCTATATGGGGGCGTGAAGACCTTCGTGTATGCGCCTTCCAACACGACGACATTGATCTGTGGCGCAATAACTTCAAAGGCATGAGGATCACGCACTCTACGGGTGCGACGATCTATGGGGCGGTGGACGATATCTGGCAGAGCTTGGAGACAGGCGAACTCCATATCGTTGATTACAAGAGTACGTCCAAGCAAGGCGAACCCACGATAGAGAGCGGTTTTGGTGATGGTTACAAGCGCCAGATGGAGATCTATCAGTGGCTTTTTCGCCAAGCTGGTTTCACCGTCAGCAATACTGGCTATTTCCTCTATGTGAATGGGAGCAAGGCGGGCGGCTTCTACGATGACACTGGTGGCGTAATGCGCTTCAGTACCACCCTGATACCTTATCACGGCGATGATAGCTGGGTGGATGATGCCGTACATGCGGCTGTCAGTTGCCTTGAATCAGACGATATGCCAGCGAGCGGCCAAGACTGTGATAGCTGCAGATACTATCGTGAGCGGTCACAGTTTGCGGAGGCATCAAGCTGATTATGGCAAGAATGGCTCGCATAGAGGTTCAGGATCAGTTTGGTCGTTGGCAGAGGTTTCAAACCGTCAACGCAACCGACACATCAATCAAACTAGCCCTGCAAAGGGCACTTAAAACCCAGCTAGCGTCCAAATCCCGCAAAGCACGTGCAGTGGACGACAAGACTGGGATGCTTCTTGATATTTTGCAGGGGTAATACCGTGGATCATAAGGCAGTTGCCCAGACAATCAGTTCTTTGACCAACAAGGGTACACCGTTTCCATGGCCGCGAAATGAAGGTGGGCGCTTGAAGATCATTGAAACTCTTGGCAAATTGCTGCCGCGAGAGGATGTCGCCAAATCCTGTCTCGGCAACAGCAATGAAGCGATGAATCGCAATTTGCGACTGCTGATATCGCCCTACTTTAAAGCGAATGATCAAAGCTTGAAGGCTGCACTTTCGGTTTGGATTGTAAAAGAGTGGGGAGGCATCAAACGCGGAACCGACTCCATTCCAGATTGGTGCAATGAACTATCTGATTTTAGTGATGATTCCATGACCAAGTTT
>JBIKSA010000057.1:0-13999 GCA_044348875.1 Erythrobacter sp.
GCCCCGGTGGCTATGTCGCGGCCATCCGCTGCGCGCAGCTGGGGCTGAAAACCGCCATCGTAGAACGTGAAAATCTGGGCGGTATCTGCCTCAACTGGGGCTGCATCCCGACCAAGGCGATGCTGCGTTCGGCAGAGATTTTCCATTATATGCAGCACGCGGGGGATTACGGGCTGGTTGCAACCGGGATCGAAGCTGACCTTGCCGCCATCGTCAAGCGCAGCCGCGGTGTGGCGAAACAGCTCAATCAGGGCATTGGCCACCTGATGAAGAAGAACAAGATCGCGGTCCACATGGGCACCGGCACGCTGAACAGCGCAAACAGCGTGACGGTAAGAGGCGACAAGGGCGAGGAAGCCATCACCGCCAACCACATCATTGTGGCTACTGGTGCGCGCGCCCGTGATCTGCCCTTCGCTCCGGCTGACGGCAAGCGCGTGTGGACCTATCGCCACGCAATGACCCCCACTGAACTCCCGGCCAAGTTGCTGGTGATCGGTTCGGGCGCCATCGGCATTGAATTCGCCAGCTTCTACAATGATCTGGGCACCGATGTGACCGTCATTGAATTGCTCGACCGGATCGTTCCGGTGGAGGATGCGGATGTTTCGGCCTTCCTCGAAAAGTCGCTGAAGAAGCAGGGTATCACCATCAATACGGGGGTCGGGCTTGAAGGTCTGACAGTGACCGGCAGCGGTGTCACCGCCACGATCAAGGACAAGGCCGGGAACATCACCACGGGCGAATACACCCACGTAATCGTCGCCATCGGCATCGTCCCCAACACCGAGAACATCGGGATCGACGGTCTGGCAGAGATGGACCGTGGGTTCATCCAGATCGATCCCTATGGCCGGACGAAAACGCCCGGCCTGTGGGCCATTGGTGATTGCACCCCCGGTCCGTGGCTGGCGCACAAGGCGAGCCACGAGGGCGTCACGGCGGCCGAGGCCATCGCGCAGGAACTCGGGAACACCGAAGTCCACCCTCATCCGCTTAACCGCAACAACATTCCCGGCTGCACCTATTGCCACCCTCAAGTCGCCAGTGTGGGCTTTACCGAAGCGCGCGCGAAGGATGCGGGGTATGACATTCGCGTCGGCAACTTCCCCTTCATCGGCAATGGCAAGGCCATCGCGCTGGGTGAGGCGGAGGGCTTTATCAAGACCATCTTCGACGCGAAAACCGGCGAGCTGCTGGGCGCCCACATGGTCGGCGCGGAAGTGACCGAGCTGATCCAAGGCTACACCGTCGGCAAGACGCTGGAAACGACCGAGGCGGAGTTGATGCAGACGGTATTCCCGCACCCGACCCTGTCCGAAATGATGCACGAAAGCGTGCTGGACGCCTTTGGGCGGGCGATCCACTTCTGATGGCACAAGCGGGCACCGATGCGCTGAAAGGCGAGGATTGGGCAGGCGAAATGGGCGAACGATGGCTCGCCAGCCTTGACCGGTTCGAAGGGATGATCGCCCCGATTGGCGCTGCCCTGCTGGAACGGGCCGCTTATCAGCCCGGTGAGCGAGTGATTGATCTGGGCTGCGGAGGCGGGGCAACGACGCTTGCGATAGCCGAGATTGTGGGGCCAAAGGGTGTCGCGCTCGGGCTGGATGTTGCGCCGATGCTGGTGGATCGGGCCCAGGAACGTGCCGTCGCTGCGGGCAGCCCTGCGCGCTTTATCTGCGCCGATGCGGCAACGTCGATGCTCGGCGAGGAGCCTTTCGACCGCCTGTTTTCACGCTTCGGTTCGATGTTCTTTGACGCCCCGGTTCACGCCTTCGCCAACCTCAAGGCGATGCTGAAACCGGGTGCACGGATCGATCTTGCGGTGTGGGCGCACCCGCGTGACAACTTGTGGATGATGGAGGTGATGGGCGTGGTGCGTTCCCATGTCGACATCCCACCAGCGGTGCCGCGAGCGCCGGGGCCGTTTGCCTTCGAGGACCTAACCTATCTTGCCGAAGTGCTCTCCGGGGCTGGATTTACCGGCATGGAGGTGACCGCCTTTGAAGGCCTGCAACCCGTTGGCGGGGCTGGCGCTTTGCCACAGGAGGCGACCGATTTTGTGCTAACCTCAATGGCAGCAGGTCGCGTGCTGGCTGAGCAGGGGGACGCCGTCCGTGATGCAGCGCAGGCTGATCTTGTAGCGATGTTCACCCGCCATTACCGTCCGGGCGAGGGCGTGATGCTCGCTTGCAAGGCGTGGTTGGTAACTGCCCACGCCTGACATCAGGAAGTGCGGCGGGTTGCCTCGCATCTTAACTTAGGTCAAAGTCCCCGGCGTGACCTTGTCTGCGCCCGAACTTTCTGATCGCATTGCGGCCGCCGATCGCGCGCTTGCTGGGGGCAACTTGCCTGAAGCGCGCGCTGTCCTTGAAGCAGCGGCACAGCGCGATCCGGCGCAGGCGGAATTCTGGCAGCGCCTTGCAACTGTGCGCAAGATGGCAGGTGCGCCGATGCTGGCCGTTGACGCGATCGACCGGGCGCTGGCGGTCGATCCACTCGATTTCGTCAACCTGTTGATGCGCGCGCATCTGCTGGATTCAGTGGGGCACCCGGAAGCTGGCGAGGCATATGGACGCGCGCTTGCGCAGCCGCGCCCGGTTCCCCTCCCGCCTATGTTCCAGAGCACCATCGCCCGCGCCGAAGCGAAGTGGACGGCGCATCAGCAATCACTGACCGGGCGGCTGGCGGCGGCGGTCGAGGCGAGCGGGGCTGATCTCACCCCGGCTGAACGCCGCCGTGCCGAACGATTTGCGAGCAATATCGCGCACACAACGCGTCCATTTCATTCCGAACCGACGCACTTCGCCTGGCCGGGGCTGCGCGAAAGAGAGTTCCACGACCGCGCAGGCTTTGCCTGGGCAGACGAGCTGGAATCTCTCACGCCCAAAATCCGCGCAGACCTCGACCGTGTTGCTAACGCCGCTGACGCCACTCTTGTCCCCTATGTCAAATATGGCGAAAGCGAACCGCTCGCCCAATGGCGCGATCTCAACCACAACCGCGACTGGACAGCAATCCACCTGATCGAGCGCGGCGCAGAGGTGACCGCCAATGCCTTGCATTGCCCGGCGACGATGGATTTCCTCGCGCGCATGGACCAGCCCGCGATCCCCGGCTGCGCGGCCAATGCAATGTTTTCGTTACTTGCGCCGCGTACCCATATTCCCCCCCACGTCGGCGTCGCCAATTTCCGACTGCTGTGCCACCTGCCGCTAGTCGTCCCGAACCGGTGCTGGTTTCGCGTCGGCGCAGAAACGCGCGACTTTGCTGAAGGGCAAAGCTGGGTGTTTGACGACACGATCGAACACGAGGCGAAGAACGAAACCGATGCGTTGCGGGTAATCCTGATCTTCGACTTATGGCACCCTGACCTTTCACCAGCAGAGCGCGCAGCAATATGTGCCGCAGTAAGTGCGGCGGCGCTTCCGGTGGGAGCGTTGTAGATATGTGCAGGACAGTGTGTGCCCAACTCAATGGGCTCTAGGGGCTCAAGGTTTTCAAGAGTGGATGGGCGAAGTCGATAATCTGGCATCCTTGGGCGGTGGGCTTGGCCAGTTGCTGCAGAAGGCGCGCAAGATCGCCACGGTCAAGCATCAGACCGCTTTGCCATAGCCGCAAATCCATGCGTTTGTGCAGGCGCTCCAGAACAAGAAATGCACTAGCCCCCAGGCTCTCGAATTCCTCATGTTGACCGCGACACGCTCTGACGAAGCGTGGGATGCCAAGTGAGATGAGATTGATTATGAAGCCAAAATCTGGACGATCCCGGCCGAATTTACGGAGGCGTGGTGGAAGCATCGCATCCCCCTTAGTGTCAGGGCTACCACTCTCATCATAGAGGTGCTGGCAGCGCAGTCAGCCTTGGGCACCCACATAAGTATTTCCTGCAATAGTTAAACTGCAACTCCTCCTCTACGAGATCAGGTCAATCTAGCGGTTTGGCTCTTTATTTTATCATTGCAGAAGCACTTTATAAAACGTCATGCATGTTATTATTGCCTGAATTTCCGGTTGATAATCAGTATCATGGGTTTTTTGTTAGATTGATGTTGGGGAGCTGATCTGGGCTGTCAAATTGGGGGGGGAAGTCTTGTTTAATTTCAAAATCATTGCGCCAATCATCTGTAGTTCTTTAGTTTTTTCTGGAGCTGCGTGGGCGCAAGGCCAGCCAACTGTTGCGATCGCAAAGATCGATGATAACGCGGGCTCTGGTCAGTCCAAAACCCTTACCCAGATGATGCTTACGGCCCTTGCTTCGACCCAGAAATTTCGGGTCATGGAGCGCGAGCAACTCGATGCACTCATGCAGGAGCAGCAGCGCGCCAAAGCCGGCCAGGTGAAGTCGCGCAATGGCGGGGAGATGGGTGGTTTCGAAGGGGCAGATTATCTGGTCTACGGGACGATCACGACACTTTCCGCGAGCAAGAAATCAAATTTCGGTGCAACTCTCGGTATGGCCATGCTTGCCGGCGAGAACGCGCGTCCTGCGAACTGCTACAGCGGTGAGGTTACGCTTTCGCTCGATATTCGCATCACAGAAGCGGCGACGGGCCAGATTAGATATGTCCAGCGCATCGATGAAACCAAAAAGGCTGGGACCATTTGTGGCGAGGGCGTTCCGCAAACGAACGCAACTGAACTCTTCAGGTCCGCAGCAGATCGGGTTGCCTCCGGCTTGGTGACCACTGTCTACCCAATCAAGGTAGCCGCGGTTCAGAGCGACGGCTCCATGACGCTGAATTACGGCACGGGCACTCTGGATGTAAGCGATTATGTTACGGTGTTCAGGCCGGGAGAAGCCGTCATCGACCCCGACACGGGTAAGTCCCTCGGATCTTCCGAAGAGCTCGTTGGAATTGCTCAGGTGACTGACGTGCAGACGAGCTTTTCGAAAGCTAGGCCGGTTGCCGGGTTTGATTTCCCCGCTGCGGCTCGCGACATCGTGCGGCCTGCCACTCAGGATGATTTCGGCCGCTATCCCAAGAAGAATTTCTCTAAAGCGAAGCGCAAATAGAAAGTTGATCTGATCATGAAGCAGCCGCTCTTCTTTCTTGCTGCGCCATTGGCTTGCACATCCTCGTGGGTGTCTGCGCAGGTGCCGGCCCCTGGTCCTGTTGAGATTGCGATGGGCTCTATCGAAGCAGCTCAGGAATGCACGCTCTATGAGGGCGTTCGGTACAGCAACAAAACGAGCTCGAAGGGGTCGAGCAGCGCATATGCCGCCGGGGCTGCCAGTGGCTATGCGGGACCGGGCGGCAGTGGCGGCGCTGCCGCCTTTGCGGCAGGCAGCAGATCTTCATACTCATCTTCGAGCGAAACGCACTTCGAGACTTTCTTTATCGAGGATTGCCAAAGCGATTTCGAAGGTGTCCGCGAAGCCATGGAAGCGGCACTCGCCTCGTCAGGCGCGATTGTGATCTCCGACGATGGCTATTGGCTGTCCGCTCGGGTTGAGAGTGCCGTCCCGGTCAAGCAGGGGTTTGTTGACACCTCGTTGACAGGCAAAGCTTACGGGACTGCGAGCGAGGGGCTCAAGGTTACCATGAGCCTCAAACTGCAGGATGAAAAAGGGCGCACTGTCTTCGGAAGCCTGGTGGACACTCAGATCGACACGCGCAATGCAAGCGTCGTGCGCGGCACTGTTGCTGCCAGTGTGACGGATGGCGAAGCAGTCTACTCGCTCCTCCAACGCCAGCTGGCGATGGTGGCAGCCCGTAAACTGGCGTTCCACTTTAAGCCCCTTCAGGTAACCGAAGCGCAAGGTAAAAAGGTTAAATTGAATTACGGTGGACCTCTCCTCGAGGTCGGCACTTTGCTGTCGGTTACCAGTCCGGATGGGTTCGCGGCATCGCGTTACCGCGTTTCATCTGTGGGTGCGGGCTCAGCGATCGCAACGCAACTCGGCGATGCCAACGTCAGTAGCATCACAGCCGGAAGCAGCGTTGTCGTGATTGAAAAAGGCGATCCGGCGGCAAATGAGAGCAATTTGGAGTTTGTCCCCCTTCCTTGATTCTTACATTGGGACCTCGGTAAACTCAGCCTTAGCGCTCTAGATTGTCGCGTATGCGGCCTAGTAATATTGGCGGCCCCGTCGCCACCCCCCTTTTTTTTCTGAATTATCCCAATGAATTATTCCGCCATCCTGCGACGCTTTAGTCGCTCGCGGCGGTGAAAGTTATGACAATACCAGACACGTACAGTCATCTTCGGGCAAGCGGCGCAACCTCATCAGCAGACCCTCCGACCAACATCCTCTTTGTGCCAACCAACTCATCCAATATGCTTGGTCGAAACCATAAAGGAAGCTTGGGGTCCCGTCAGATGGGAATGGGGTGTACCACCAACGGGCAGGGCCGCTGCCGGTTAGAATCTCGACGGGGATGGGGGCTTATTTCGGCGTGAGCGAAGCGCCAACCGTAAGGAAGGATGCAAAGGTGGGCCGCGAATTATACTCCCCCTCAGGGAGTGCTTTAACCAAAACGGTGGCGGACAGGGTGGGATTCGAACCCACGGTAGGCTTGCACCTACGGCGGTTTTCAAGACCGCTGCCTTAAACCACTCGGCCACCTGTCCTATGCTGCGAACGGCTAGCGCCGATGATCGCAATTGTCACCACTGATATGGCCCACTCCATCGAAATGTGATCGGAAAAAGAACTCTCTTGCCGGGGGCAGGTGAAGTGTTTTTCCCTATCGAGCGGGGAGAACCTTGCCCGATCAGTCATGCGGTTGTTGGGAATTCATCCAAGGTGTGACATCCCACTGATTATGATTCCCCGTCTGTTTCCTATCGCTGCTTTTGCGCTTGCCGGCCTAGCCACCATCGGTGCTGCGCCGGCTTCGGCACCCGCGGCGGCACAGGTGAGCGCGGATGGTATTCCGTTCGATGCCTATCTTGAGCTGCTAAAGGCCCGGGCCCGGGGAGAAGGCGTGCGCGATGATACGATCGAACGCATGACTGCGGAGCTCACCCCCAATTACCGTGTGATTGCGCTCGACAATAACCAGCCCGGCACGGTCACAACGCGCGGCTATCCGCCGATGTCTGGCTACATTGCGACGCATGTCGATGCCGCGCGGATCGGCGGAGGGCGGCGGGTGTATGCACAGCATCGCGATCTGCTCCGGCAAATTGAGGCGCAATACGGCGTGCCCGGCCCGATCATTGTCGCGATCTTCGGGCATGAAACCAGCTATGGGCAAGTCAAAGGCGATTTCGATCTCGGCCGCAGCCTTGCCACCCTCGCTTGGGAAGGGCGGCGCCGCGATCTGTTTGCTGGCGAATTCGTCGCGCTGATGAAGATTGCGGACAAGGGCTATCCGCGCTCGCAACTTGTCGGCTCCTATGCCGGTGCTTTCGGCAATCCGCAGTTTCTGCCCAGCGTCTACCTACGCCTCGCCACCGATGGCGACGGAGACGGGCGCGCGGATATCTTCTCCAACCGGGCGGACACGTTTGCGTCGATTGCCAATTATTTCCGCGACGCCGGATGGCGCGCCGGTCAGCCTTGGGGGGTACGAGCAAGCGTGCCTGCGGGGTTTAATGTCACGCACTATCGCACCCGGCTCATCTCCCCGGTTTGTCCACGCGTGCACGAACGCCTTAGCCGCTGGATGACCGTAGCCGAATGGCGATCTGCCGGTGTAGTCGCGCAAGGCGGACTTGCCGATGGCGTCATGGTGTCATTTTTCCAGCCTGATGGCCCAGGAACTCCGGCATGGCTGCTGACCGGGAACTATCGGGCGATCCTCGAATACAACTGCTCCAGCTATTATGCTTTGAGTGTGGGGCTGCTGGCCGACGAAATCGTGAACTGAACGGGTTGACTACCTCGCCAAGCGCAGGGCGCGCGCGTATAGAGCGAGGCGTGATGCTGTTCCGATTTTCGCGCTTTGCGCTGTGTTCGATTGCCCTGCTTGCCGCCGCACCCGCGCAGCCTGCGCGCGTACTGGCGCCCGACGGTGTGCCAGCGCTGCCTGCTGTTCCGACCGCTGCGGAGGCGCCGGTAGCATTGTTGGTAGACGTGGGGAGCGGGCAGGTGCTCCATGCGCGCAGTCCCGATGCGCGGTTCATGCCCGCCTCCGTCACCAAGGTAATGACCCTTTATCTGGCTTTCGAACTGATTGCCGCGCGTCAGCTGGATCCGGCGCAGGTGTTCATGATGAGCCAGGAAGTCGCCCGTCAATGGCGGCGCAAGGGCTCGACCATGTTCCTCGATTCAGGTGATCAGGTCCGGGTTGATGATCTGTTGCTGGGGATTGCTAATGTGTCGGCCAATGATGGCGCGGCCGTGTTGGCCGAAGGGCAGGCCGGATCGGTGGAGGCATGGACCGCGGCAATGAACCGGACTGCGCTGGGACTGGGGATGCGGGGGAGCCATTTTGCTAGCCCCAATGGCTGGCCCGATGAAGGGCGCACCTTCACCACAGCAAATGATCTGGCAGAACTGGCGCGCGCGATGATCACGCGACACCCTGACAAGTTCGGATATTACATTGGTCGTGCTGGCTTTGATTACAAAGGCATCGCGCAGGTCAATCATGATCCGATGATCGGGCGAGTGTCGGGCGCCGACGGTATCAAGACGGGGTTCACCAACGAATCGGGCTTCTCCTATCTGGGCACTGTCCGGCGTGACGGGCAACGGTTAGTCATGGTTCTGGCCGGGGTGGGAAATGGGCGTCTGCGGGCGCGGATCGCCAAATCCTATGCAGAGTGGGGTTTTGCTGCCTTTGATCGCGATCGCCTATTTGCGCCAGGCACGATTTTGGCTGAGGCGCAGGTGCAGGATGGCGACGCGCTGCGGGTCGGGCTTAAGGCCGCAGGACCGGTGTCGATCAGCCTGCCGCGTGGGAGAAGCACCCAACTTGCCGCGAGGGTCCGGTACGAAGGGCCCTTGCGTGCGCCGATTGCATCTGGGCAGGAAGTCGCGGTGCTGGAGGTGACAGCGCCAGGCGTCGCTCCGGCGCGCATTCCGCTTTATGCTGCCGAAGCTGTAGAAACGGCAGGGCCGATTGACCGGATCGTGAATGCCGTCGCGGGACTGTTCTCATGAACCCGGCTGGCCGTTTCATCGCATTCGAGGGCGGAGAGGGCGCAGGCAAATCCACTCAGGCCCGCCTGCTTGCTGACGCGCTCGGGGCACGAGGTATCAACGTTGTGGTCACCCGCGAGCCGGGCGGTACCGCTGGAGCCGAAGCGATCCGCACGCTACTGCTCGCCCCGCCGGGACAAGGCTGGCCACCGCAAGCCGAAGCCCTCCTGTTTGCCGCCGCCCGCGCCGATCACGTCGCTCACCTCATCCGTCCGGCACTCGAACGCGGCGACTGGGTGATCTGCGACCGTTTTGTGGATTCGAGCCGCGCCTATCAGGGTGGGGCTGGGGGCCTTGGCGATGCCGCAATTACCGCACTTCACGCCTTTGGCAGCGGCGGCCTGCGCCCAGATCGGGTAATCCTGCTTGAAGCCAACGAGGCCGCACTCGGCAAGCGCGTAGACGCACGCGGCGTAGCAGCCGACGCCATTGAGAGCCGCCCGGCCGAATATCACCGCGCTGTCGCCGCCGCTTTTCGTGCGCTGGCTGACGCTGAGCCGAAAGGCTTTGCCCGGATTGATGCCATCGGCGCGCCGCAAGACGTGCACGCCCGCATCCTGACGGCGCTGGGTGACCTCCTGTCATGACCAATTGGCCCAACCATGCTGAGGCTTGGCGCGCATGGCGCGATGCGCTGGGTGGAGAGCGGATGCATCATGGCTGGTTGCTTGCGGGCAAAGCCGGTCTGGGCAAGCGTGATTTCGCGCTCGCCGCTGCGCGCGAATTGGTGGTTGAGCCCGAATTCCCCCAACCACAGGGCGACCATCCGGACATCATAACTCTCACCTATGGCCCCAAGGACGACAAGGGCGAGAAGGCACAGGCCGAGGGCAAGCCGTTCGATCTTGCGCGGTCGATCAGGATCAAGCAAATTCGTGCGATGCAGAAGCGGCTGATCACTCGCCCTACATTGGGAAGCCGTCGCGCAATCATCATCGATCCGGCCGACGATATGGAAAAAGCGGCCGCCAACGCGCTGCTCAAAAGCCTTGAAGAACCGCCGGTCGGTACCTTTTTCCTGCTTGTCACCCACCGCCCAGCACGCCTTTTGCCCACAATCCGTTCCCGCTGCCGCACCTTGCGCTTCCCGGTGCTGACTGACAGCCAGATTGCCGCACTCCTTTCAGAACAAGGCCTTGCGCCGGATCCGCAGGCTATTGCTGCGGCGGAAGGTTCGTTCGGAGCGGCGCTGCGCTTTGCCGACCAAGGCCTTGCCCCAATCGCTCGGGCTATTTCCGCCCTGGTTGCGGGCGGCGATAGCGGCACCACCGGGCGCGGCGAACTGGCACGGCTGATCGGTCCGCGTGCAGATCGTGAACGCGTGGCCGCCGTGCTCGAACTGGCCCAGTCTCTTACGGCCCGGGCCGCCCGTGCGAGCGACAACCCACACCATCGCGCTCGGCTGATTGACGCCCATGCAGCACTGGTCAATTTGGCTGCCGAAGTTCCGACCGCTAATTTCGATCCCGGCATGCTACCCTATGAGATCGGCACCTTGCTTGTCGCCGCCGCCCCCGCTAGCGATCCCGGCCATGGCTGACACCCCATTCTACATCACCACCGCAATCAGCTACCCCAACGGGCGGCCGCATATTGGCCACGCCTATGAGGCGATCGCGGCAGATGTGATTGCCCGTTTCCAGCGCCTTCAAGGCAGGTCCGTGCGCTTCCAGACCGGCACAGATGAGCACGGTTTAAAGATGGCCCGCAAGGCCGAAGAGCAGGGCCGAACGCCGGTTGATCTTGCAAATGAAATGTCCGGATATTTCCGAGATATGTGCGATGCTTTGAATGTTTCTTATGATCGTTTCATTCGCACGTCAGAGCCCGGTCACCACCGCGCCAGCCAAGCAATCTGGCAGGCAATGGAGGCGGCAGGCGACCTCTATCTCGACCGCTATGAAGGATGGTACTCCGTTCGCGACGAGGCCTATTACGATGAAAGCGAGCTGGTAGAAGGGGAGGGCGGCGACAAGCTCTCGCCACAGGGCACGCCGGTTGAATGGACGATCGAGGAAAGCTGGTTCTTCCGTCTATCCAAGTATCAGGATCAGCTGCTTGAATTACTGAAAACGCCCGGCTTTCTAGAGCCCGCAAGCCGTCGCAACGAAATGGTCGCCTTTGTCGAACAGGGCCTGCGCGATCTGTCGGTCAGCCGCACTTCGTTTGACTGGGGGGTCAAGGTGCCTGGCAGCGATGATCACGTGATGTATGTGTGGGTTGATGCGCTCACAAACTACCTCACGGGCCTAGGCTACCCGAATGATATGGCTGATTTTTGGCCCGCCAGCCTGCATCTGATCGGTAAGGACATCGTACGCTTCCACACGATCTACTGGCCAGCATTCCTTATGAGCGCCAATTTGCCGCTACCGCAAAAGGTGTTTGGCCACGGCTTCATCCTCAACCGCGGGCAGAAGGAATCAAAATCGCTCGGCAACGTTACCGATCCACTCGAACTGGCCGACCGGTTTGGCGTGGACGCCTTGCGGTATTTCCTGATGCGCGAAGTCGCCTTCGGACAGGATGGCAGCTATTCGCCTGAAGCAATTGTTTTGCGGACTAATGCTGAACTTGCGAACAGCTTCGGAAATCTTGCGCAACGCACGCTTTCGATGATCGTCAAGAATATGGACGGCAAACTGGACGATTTCGAAAAGGCCGATGTGGATGAGGCATTGCTCGCCACCGTTGCGAAGGCATGCGGTGACGATCTACCGCGTGCCTTCAACGATTTGTCGTTTTCGACCGGGATCGAAGCGTGGCAGCGTGCGGTCTATGCGTGCAACCAATATGTCGATGATCAGGCGCCTTGGGGGCTGAAGAAAACCGATCCTGAACGCATGAAGGCTGTGCTCCAGACGCTGTTCATGGTGCTGCGGGATCTTGCGATAGCAATCCAGCCCGTGGTGCCGGAAAAGGCCGCGGCACTGCTCGATCAACTGGGTGTTCCGGGTGAGGAGCGCAATTTTGCTGCTCTCAATGACGGGGATTGGTTTGCCCGCCTCGTCTCATCGGGCTTCATCGTTGCACCACCTATTCCGCTGTTCCCGCGCCTTGAACTGCCGGAAACCGAGGCTGCCGCCTGATGCTGGTCGATAGCCATTGCCACCTCGAATATAAGGGTCTTGTCGAGAACCGCGAAGCCGTGTTGGCCCGTGCCCGGGCCGCTGGCATAGGCGCCTTTCTCAATATCTCGACCCGCCAATCTGAGTGGGTTCAAGTGGTCGGGACGGCTGCGCGTGAGCCGGATGTCTTTGCAAGCGTCGGCATCCACCCGCATGAAGCAGACGCGCATCAGGATCTCGGCCGTGCGGCTTTGCTGGAAGCAACGCATCACCCCAAAGTTATCGCGATCGGCGAAACCGGGCTGGACTACTATTACGATAAATCCGACAGAGATATCCAGAAGTCACTGTTCCGCATGCATATTGATGTTGCGCGCGAAACGCAGTTGCCGCTTATCATCCATACCCGTGATGCCGAGGACGATACGCACGCAATTCTGGACGAGGAAATGGGGAAGGGGGCGTATCCAGCGCTGATCCATTGCTTCACTGCCTCTGCCGGATTTGCCGAAAAAGTGCTGGCATTGGGCCTCACGATTTCCCTGTCCGGGATCGTAACCTTTAAAAATGCCAAAGACTTGCAAGCTATTGCGAAGAACATTCCTGATGATCGGCTGCTGGTGGAAACAGACAGTCCTTTCCTTGCGCCGGTTCCGCATCGAGGACAGGTATGCGAGCCGGGCTATGTGGCTGATACGGCAGCATTTGTGGCGGGTCTACGCAGCGTCGACGTGGAGCACCTGGCGGCGGTCACCACAAACAACTTCTTCAATCTGTTCAAAAAGGCACGGCCGTGAAACTGGTAATGCTCGGCTCGGGCACCTCAACAGGTGTGCCGCGCTTGGGTGGGCCGGATGGCTCGGGCGATTGGGGTGACTGTGACCCTGACGAGCCGCGGAACCGCCGTTCAAGGGTGTCGATCCTTGTCGAGAGCGACGAAGGCAAGCGCCTGCTGATCGATACGTCGTCGGACTGTCGCGCGCAGTTGCTCGCTAATCGCATCGGCCACATTGACGCTGTGTTCTGGACCCATGACCATGCCGATCACTGCCACGGCATCGATGATCTGCGGGTGCTGCGCTATGGGCGCGGCGGGCCGATCCCGGGCTTTGCTGATACGGAAACCGTACGGCGATTACGGCAGCGGTTCGGATATGTCTTTGCCGGACAGGAGGGTTATCCGACCATCTGCACACTTGATACGCTTGATCGGCTACGGATGATTGCCGGGTTTGGTGTGGACTGGTGCCAGATGGCGCATGGCCCGGGCGAAACGACAGCATATCGCTTCGAAGCCGATGGCAAGAGCATCGGATATGCTACAGATTTTAGTGCCGTTTCTGATGAGATGGTCGATTTGTTCTACAAGGTCGATATCCTCGTAAGCGATTGCTTGCGCCGCGATCCACATCCCACGCACGCTCATCTCGCCATGGCGATCGATTTCGGCGAAAGAAGCCGTGCTGGGCGCGTGGTCCTGAGCCATCTCGACAAGAGCATGGATTACCGATCATTATGCGACGAAGTGCCGGATTTCGTTACCGTAGGCTACGATGGCTTGGAGCTCGATGCATGAACGCTGATCTGCTGCTGCCGGTGATTACCAGTCTGGCGTGGCTGATTGTTGCCGGGAGCGCGCTTGCTTCGTTCCGTCTAGGATGGAGCCGAATTGCCAAGATGGCACTGGTGTGGGTGGCGATTTTCCTCGGGCTATTCCTCATCAGTGAGTGGTTCATGACAGCGCACAGCGCTGCGTCACCGCTCATCTAGATTTTACATAATCTATATTATCAAACTCAAGGATTGTTATGAGCTCCAGCCCTGAGCAGCC
>JBIKSA010000119.1:0-4833 GCA_044348875.1 Erythrobacter sp.
TGCTTGGGATTATGGCTAGGCTGCGCGACCCGGTGCACGGCTGTGATTGGGACCTCGCACAGAACTTTGCCAGCATTGCGCCGTACACCATCGAAGAAGCATACGAAGTCGCGGATGCGATCAACCGCAAGGACATGGCAGACCTGAAGGACGAGCTTGGCGACCTGTTATTCCAAGTCGTATTCCATGCTCGCATGGCCGAAGAAGCCGGCCAATTCACGTTCGATGATGTCGCTGCCGCTATCACTGAAAAGATGCAAAGCCGTCACCCACATATCTTCGCACAAGATGGCGGAATCATGGATGAGCGACGTTGGGAAAACCTTAAGGCTAGCGAACGTGAGGCTAAGGGCGTCGCCAGTGCGCTTGACGGCGTCGCTTTGGCGCTGCCTGCCTTGTTGCGGGCAGAAAAGCTGCAAAAGCGCGCTGCCCGAACGGGGTTCGACTGGCCTGATCCATCCGGTTCGGAAGCAAAAATCGCGGAAGAAATCGAAGAACTGAAAACTGCTCCAACGGACGAAACGCGCTTCGAAGAAGCCGGCGACCTGCTTTTCGCAACCGTCAATTACGTTCGTGCTCATGGGATCAGCGCCGAGGATGCCCTGCGCGCTGCCAATGCAAAGTTCCTGCGCCGTTTCCATGCCATGGAAGACCTCGCCGGACCCGCATTCTCCGAATTATCGCTCGAAGACCAGGAGGCCCTTTGGCAACAAGTTAAAAAGGCCTAGCTCTCAGGAGAGTCTGGCGAATTGCCCCAATTCCTTAGGATTCAACCTCACTGTCAATCGTCGCATCGGGCCGTCAGCACCATCAGCTGCATCATCATCGGCTAGGACGTCGCCGTGCGCGTGCAGCCAGGCGATGCGCCGCCCGTCGCTGACCGGCAGGATAAAGCTGACCTCGCGCGCACTGCCGGTGAGCATCCGCGCCAGCTCGGCTTCGAGAAGACCAACGCCCTCCCCCGTCGCTGCTGACACGATCACGGCGCCCTGCCCCATCGATGCCTCGCGCAGGACGGAAAGATTGTCCGCGTCCAGCAGGTCACACTTGTTCCACACCTCAAGGATCGGGATACTGCTCGTACCAGTTTTGGCATCCACGACGTCAAGATCGGCGAGCACATCGAGTACCTGCTTTTTCTGCGCTGCATGCGAAGGGTTGGCCATATCACGCACGTGACAGATCACATCGGCAGCCGTCACTTCTTCCAAAGTCGCACGAAACGCAGCTACTAGCTGGGTTGGCAGGTCAGAAATGAAGCCCACTGTGTCGGAAAGGATCGCCTTTTCCACCCCCGGCAGGCCGATCGCCCGCATCGTCGGGTCAAGCGTTGCGAACAGCAAATCCTCAGCCATCACCTCGGCGCCGGTCAACCGGTTGAACAAGGTGGATTTGCCCGCGTTGGTATAGCCGACCAGCGCGACCAAGGGCCACGGCGCACGGCCGCGGCGGTTACGGTGCAACGTGCGGGTTTTCCTCACCTGATCAAGCTCGCGCCGCAAACGCCCCATCCGCTGGCGGATCATCCGACGGTCGGCCTCGATCTGGGTTTCCCCCGGCCCGCCAAGAAAGCCGAAGCCGCCGCGCTGGCGTTCAAGGTGGGTCCAGCTACGCACAAGGCGGCTCTGCTGATAATCGAGGTGGGCAAGTTCAACCTGCAAACGGCCTTCCGCCGTTGCCGCACGCTCGCCGAATATCTCAAGGATCAACCCGGTGCGGTCGATTACCTTGCGCTTCAGCCGGTCCTCCAGATTGCGCTGCTGGATCGGAGTCAACGCACCGTCGACAATGACCAGTTCCGCTTCGTGCTGTGCGCACCAGATTGCGATATTCTCGACCTGCCCCGAACCGAAAAGCGTGTTCGGCTGCATCTGGCGCACTGGCAGGACGGCCGAATGAGCGATCACTACGCCGATCGCCAGCGCCAGCCCTTCCGCTTCGGCAAGACGCTCCGAAGGATCTAGATCATAACGCAGCTTGCGAATGTCGGGGCACAGGACCACGGCCCGCGCCCCGCGGGTCACCTCATCCTGAAGTTCACTTTCGAAGGTCAGTCGTCGATCCTGTCATCGTCGCCATCCTCTTCATCGACGCTAAGGTCGACAGGGCTGGCGGGCTGGATGGTGGACACAGCGTGCTTGTAAGCCAGCTGCACAGCCCCATCGCGTTCCAGTAGCATGCAGAACAGGTCATAGGCGGCAATCCGCCCTTGCAGCATTACACCATTTACCAGGAACATCGTAACCTGAACATTGGCTTCCGCGACGCGGCTGAGGAACACGTCCTGCAGCAACTTCTGCTTGCGCCCTCCCGCCTGACTGGCGAACTGCGTCGGGTCGAGCGACTGGCCGGGCATAATCGTGCTGATCGCGTGCTTGTAAACCAGCTGTGACTGACCATCACGGCGCAGCAGGATCGAGAAATTGTCGAACCAAGTCACTATGCCCTGCAGCTTCACGCCCTTCACCAGGAACATGGTGACAGGAATTTTGTTCTTTCGCAGCAAGTTAAGGAAGGCATCCTGAAGATTGCCACCTTGCCTGGGCGCCGGCGCGCTGCTTCGATTATTGGTGTGATCGGCCTGCGCGAGAGGGCGCGCAACTTGACGAGGGGAGAGCGTTCGCCCGCTGGACATGGTCGTGGCTCCTGTTTTTGGCGGCCGATATTGCGGTCCGCATGGGTTCGGCCGCCGCAAATTCGGGGAACGACAGCCTTACCCATACCATAATGGCGACTGCGCAGCCCTTGGACAAGGTTTGATTTACGGCGGATTTGCCGCTCGATGGCAGGGGTCTAATCCTCGCCGTCGCGCCGGTCCGCCATGCCAAGGAGCTTGAGCTTTCTGTGCAGGGCGGAACGCTCCATGCCGATGAAGCTGGCCGTTTTGGAAATATTGCCGGAAAAGCGGCGGATTTGGATCGCGAGGTATTCCCGTTCGAAACTCACCCGCGCCTCGCGCAGCGGCACGCCCATGATGGCCGATAGACTGTCGGTGGCCAGCCCGATCTGTCCGCCTATAATCTCGGGCGGCAGCATATCCGATTCGACCAGCCTGAGTTTTTCACGAGGGGTCATGATGATCGTGCGTTCCACCACATTGCGTAATTGGCGCACGTTGCCCGGCCAGTCATACGCCTGCAGCGCAGCCATCGCCTCAGACGAAATTTCAGGCGGCGCAAGGCCCTGATCATTCGAATAGCGCGTGAAGAAATGTTCGGCGAGCGCGGGGACATCCTCTCGCCGTTGCGAAAGCGCGGGCAGCACCACAGGCACCACATTCAACCTGTAAAACAGATCCTCGCGAAACCGCTTTTCGGCCATTTCGACATTCAAATCGCGCGTGGTGGAAGACACGACGCGCACATCGACGCCGATCTGCCGCGTTCCGCCAACGCGCACGAAGCTCTGATCGGTCAGGACTCTTAGTATCCGCGCCTGCGTGGAAAGCGGCATATCGGCGATCTCGTCGAGATACAGCGTACCGCCATCGGCCATTTCAAGCAGCCCAGGGCGCACTTGCTGGCCGTTCACTTCTTCCCCGAACAGCTCCTGCTCAAACCGTTCAGGCGTAATACGGGCCGAATTCACGAGCACAAAAGCGCCGTTGGATCGCGCGCTCCAACCATGAAGCAAGCGGGCTGCCACCTCCTTGCCCGCGCCGGCGGGGCCGGAAATCAGCACGCGGCTACCCGTGCTCGCCACACGCTTGAGCGTTGCGCGGACAGCGTTGATCGCCGCCGAATTGCCGGTAAATTCAGCGCTTCCCCAACTGCCTTCGCGCAGGCGGCTGTTTTCACGCCGCAGTCGCTCGGTCTCGGTCGCGCGTTCGACCAGCAGCAACAGACGCTCGGCCTCGAAAGGCTTTTCGATGAAGTCCATCGCCCCGCGCCCGACAGCGGCAACCGCCGTGTCGATATTGCCGTGGCCCGAAAAGATGATCACTGGCAGGTTCGGCTCACGGGCCTTGATCGCATCAAGCAGCTCCAGCCCGTCCATCTGGCTGCCGTGAAGCCACACATCGAGAAGAACGAGCGAGGGTCGCCGCTCATCAATGGCGGCCAGCGCCTCTGTGCTGTCGGCAGCGGTGCGGCAGGCATAGCCCTCATCACCGAGCACGCCGGCCACCAGTTCACGGATGTCGCGTTCATCATCGACGATCAGGATTTCGAGCGCCATTGGGCAGTTCCTTCGCATGATAGGTCACGAGTTGTCAGAAGCGGGATCACACAGAGCCCCCCTCAATCGGATTGGGTTCGCGGGCAAAGCGCAATGTAACCCGGGTGCCGCCGCTGGGCGCGCTAGCGAAGCTCATGTCGCCGCCGTGCTCGTCCACGATCTTGTTGACGATCGCGAGCCCGAGACCGGTGCCCTTTTCTCGGGTGGTGACATAGGGTTCAGTGATCCGCTCACGATCGGCAGGCAAGCCGATGCCATTGTCTTCGATGGTAACAATAATCGCTTCACCCGCATCGCGCATGGTGACCGCGATTTGTCCGGCATATTGCCCCTTGCCCTCGCCCGCACGCGCCTCAACTGCCTCGACCGCGTTCTTGAGCACGTTGGTCATGGCTTGCCCGAACTGGTGCCGGTCACAGCGCACCTCGCGATCAATCAGTTCGGAGGAAGCAACGCTGAAGGCGATACCGGAATGGGCAACTTCTTGCAGGAACACGGCCTGACGAACCAGATCGAGCGCATCCTCGTCACGAAACACTGGCTTGGGCAGGCGTGCGAAGGATGAGAATTCATCAACCATTTTGCGCAAGTCGCCAACCTGCCGGACGATAGTGCTGGTCAGCTCATCAAACAATTCACGGTCTTCGTCGCCGACTT
>JBIKSA010000110.1:0-5505 GCA_044348875.1 Erythrobacter sp.
AGCGAGCCTGCGATCAGCACTGGCAACCCGTCATCGGGGATCATCGCCAAGGCGCTGGGCACATCGGACGCGGGCCGTGCGTCGGGGCCGAAGACGCTGGCCGGATACCAGTCGTGCCCCGGCACCGGCACAGCGATCATGCTGACAATGGCCGGGCCAAGCGGGCCGGTCAGCGACGCGGGGTCTTTCCCGTCGATCATGCCGATCACCAGATGCAGCCGCTGTCCGGCGAAATGCGCGCCCAGCATCGCGCCCGCCTGCGGGTTGTGCCCGCCGTCCAGCCACACTTCACGCCGCCCGGTCAGTGGGCCGGTGGCAAGGCGCTGCATCCGAGCCGGCCAGCGCGCGGACTGGAGGCCAGCGGAAATGGCCCGGAACCCCACCTCGACCTTGCGCTGATGGCGCAACATGGCGATCGCAAGGCCTGCGTTTTGAAACTGGTGGTCACCGGCCAGCGTCGGGCGGGCGAGGTTCATCCCGTCCACATCTTCGCCACCGGTATGGTCCGAATAGGCAAGGCCCCCATCGATGGCGGAGGCGAGCCAGTCTTCCCCTTGCACCAACAGGCGCGCGCCTTTGGCCTGCGCCGTAGCCGCGATGCTGGCGCTTTCGGTCGCGGGCCGCGCGATGCTGACGAGCGGCACGCCCGCCTTCGCAATGCCCGCCTTCTCGAATGCAATCCGCGCCATCGGTTCAGCCGGGACGCCGTCTTCGGGCGCGAGCAGGAAGCGTTCGTGATCGAGGCCGAGCGCGGCAATCCCGCAGGCGGCCAGTGCCTCAGGCTCCAGCACATTGGTCGCGTCAAACCGCCCGCCCATGCCGACTTCGACTACGCAGACATCGGCGGGTGTCCGGCTGAACGCAAGGAAGGCAGCCGCGATAGTGACTTCGAAGAAGCTGGGGCCGAGGTCTTCGCCGGCATCCAGCACTTCGGCCAGCACATCGGCCAGCGCTTCGTCGGAAATCAACTCCCCCGCCAGCCGAATACGTTCGTTATAGCGCACGAGATGCGGGCTGGTGGTGACGTGGACGCGGTACCCTTGCGCCTCCAGCATCGCCCGCAGGAACGCGCAGGTCGATCCCTTGCCGTTGGTGCCCGCGATATGGAACACCGGCGGCAGCTTGCGATGTGGATTGCCGAGCCGCTCCATGAGCGCACGGATCGTATCCAGTCCCAGCCGCCCTTGCGGCAGGCTCAGTGCGGCAAGGCGATCAAGCTGGGCTTGAACACGCGGGTCGTCCGACCGCCCGAAGTCGCGCATGGGGTGATTACGCCGCCTTCACCGGGGTGAGATATTCGAGCACTTGGCCAAGCATGGCCTTCAGTTCGTGGCGGGGCACAACCATGTCGACCATGCCGTGCTTGTGCAGATATTCCGCGCGCTGGAAGCCTTCCGGCAGCTGCTCGCGGATCGTGTCCTGAATGACGCGCTGGCCCGCAAAACCGATCAGCGCGCCCGGTTCGGCAATGTGGATATCGCCGAGCATGGCATAGCTGGCCGTCACGCCGCCGGTGGTCGGATCGGTCAGCACCACGATATAGGGCAGGCCAGCCAGCTTCAGCCGACGCGTCATCACGGTAGCGCGCGGCATCTGCATGAGGGACAAGATCCCCTCTTGCATCCGCGCACCGCCCGCCGCTGTCACCACGACATAGGCGCAGCCGCGATCCAGTGCCTTTTGCGCGCCGTTGCAGAACGCTTGGCCCACGGCCATGCCCATCGACCCGCCCATGAAGCTGAAATCCTGCACGCCAACGACCGCAGGGCGCGTTTCGATGAAGCCGGAGCCGACCACGAACGCATCCTCATGCGGGTTCGCGGCACGCGCCGCCTTCAGGCGGTCGACGTATTTCTTGGTATCCTTGAACTGCAACGGGTCTTCGGTGACCTTGGGCAGAGGCAGCAATTCGAAGCCGGGATCGAGCAGCAGCGCCAGCCGCGCATCGGCGCCGATCCGACCGTGATGCTCGCATTTCGGGCAGACCGAAAGGTTCGCCTCGTATTCCTGCACGAACAGCATTTCCTGGCAGGACGGACACTTGATCCATAGATCTTTTTCGGTCGTGGTCTTCTTCTCGGGTGAGAAACCGAGCGAATTGCGGACACGGTTGAACCAGCTCATGCGGCTTGCTCCTGACGGGCGGAGTGGACGGCGGCTGCGAGAGCCGACGTCAGCTCCCTTAGCTTGGCCGGAGCGTCAGCGCCATACGCGCCGCAGATTTCCACCAGCGCAGATCCAACGACGACGCCGTCAGCGACCTTGGCGATGGCGGCGGCCTGTTCGGGTGTGCGCACGCCGAAGCCGACCGCGACGGGGAGGTCGGTCGAAGCCTTGAGCCGCGCCACTGCTTCTTCGATGCTGGCCTGCACGGCCTGTTGCTTGCCGGTGATACCGGCGACAGAAACGTAATAAAGGAACCCTTGCGAACCGGCGAGCACCTGCGGCAGGCGCGCAGCGTCGGTCGTCGGCGTGGCGAGGCGGATCGGGGCGATGCCCTTCGCGCGTAAGGCCGGGCCGAGCGCATCGTCTTCTTCCGGCGGAATGTCGACGCAGATCACGCCGTCCACGCCCGCAGCCGCAGCAGCCTCGGCGAACCACTCTGGCCCGCGCCGCACCATCGGGTTGGCATAGCCCATCAGCACCAGCGGCACGTTCGGGTGGCGGGCGCGGAAATCGGCGGCGTAGCGCAGCACATCGGCGGTGGTCGTGCCTGCGCCGAGGCTGCGCAAATTGGCGCTCTGGATCGCGGGGCCATCGGCCATCGGATCGGTGAAGGGCATTCCGAGTTCGATCACATCCGCGCCGGCTTCCACCAGAGCGTCGAGATTGGCCGCAGTGTCCCCGTCGCCTGCGGTGATGAAGCAGACGAGCGCGGGGCGGGGGGCGGCGAAAGTGGTTTCAATACGATTCATTTAAGCCTGCTTCGAAAGGCCGGTGCCAGAATCGCCACTGCAATAATCAGCGGCAGACCTGCGGCGAGCGCTGCTTCTGAGCGCAGCGAGGGAAAAAATCCGCCGAGGAGCCAAAAAGTTCCCAAGAGGCACAAGACGACTAAAGTTGAAATGAGCGTGACAACCTGCCCAGTGTTCACAGCTCGACCCCCAGGCGCTCCGCCACGGTGAAGATGTCCTTGTCGCCGCGCCCGCACAGGTTGGCGAGGATGATCGCGTCCTTGGGCATGGTCGGGGCGATCTTCTTGACCGCTGCGATGGCGTGGGCGGGCTCCAGCGCGGGGATGATCCCCTCGGTCGCGCAGAGCAGCTGGAAGCCCTCCAGCGCATCTTCGTCGGTGACGGCGGTGTATTCCACCCGGCCGGATTCCTTAAGCCAAGCATGTTCCGGCCCGATGCCGGGGTAATCGAGGCCGGCGCTGATCGAGTGGCCTTCGGTGATCTGGCCGTCTTCATCCTGCAGCAGATAGGTGCGGTTGCCGTGGAGCACGCCGGGGGTGCCGCCCAAAAGGCTTGCAGCGTGTTCGTCCCCGTCGAGCCCGTGGCCCGCCGCTTCCACGCCGAGCATTTTCACAGACGCATCATCAAGGAAGGGGTGGAACAGCCCCAGCGCGTTCGAGCCTCCGCCGATGCAGGCGACCAGCAGGTCAGGCAGGCGACCGACGCGCGACAGCATCTGCGCGCGCGCTTCCTTGCCGATCACGCTCTGGAAATTGCGCACCATTTCGGGGTAGGGGTGCGGGCCTGCCGCCGTGCCGATGATGTAGAAGGTGTCGTGGACATTCGCGACCCAGTCGCGCAGCCCTTCGTTCATCGCGTCCTTCAGCGTTGCGCCACCGCTGGTGACGGGGATCACTTCTGCCCCCAGAAGCTTCATGCGGAACACGTTGGGTGCCTGCCGCTTCACGTCTTCTGCGCCCATGTAGATCACGCAAGGCAGGCCGAAGCGCGCGCAGACGGTCGCGGTCGCCACGCCGTGCTGGCCGGCGCCGGTCTCGGCGATGATGCGCGTCTTGCCCATGCGGATCGCGAGCAGAATCTGGCCGATGCAATTGTTGATCTTGTGCGCACCGGTGTGATTGAGCTCGTCGCGCTTGAACCACACCTGCGCGCCGCCCAATTCTTCCGTCAGGCGCGGCGCGAAATAGAGCGGGCTGGGGCGGCCCACGTAATGTTCGAGCAGATCGTCGAACTCGGCAGCGAACGCGGGGTCGGCCTGCGCCGCGCGGTATTCGCGCTCCAGATCAAGCACCAGCGGCATCAGCGTTTCAGCGACATAGCGCCCGCCGAACTCGCCGAAATGGCCGCGATCGTCCGGCTGGTTGCGGAAGGAGTTGAGAGGAGTGTTCATAGCCGAGCCGCTTTGCAGAAGGCGGCGATTTTGTCCACGTCCTTGAGGCCGGGCGCGCGTTCGACGCCGGAAGACGTATCGACCAGCGGCGCGCCGGTGAGGCGAATGGCTTCGGCAACATTGGCCGCATTCAGCCCGCCCGCGAGGCCCCACGGCGTCGGCCCGTCGTAAAAGCGGAGCAGGTTCCAGTCGAACGCCGCTCCGTTCCCGCCCGGCAACGAGGAGGCTGGCGCATCGAACAGCAGCCGGTCTGCCGCGCCGTGGAAGCGGGTAGCATCGGCCAGCGCGGCGGCATCCTTCACGCCCATTGCGCGCCATGCTGCAATCCCCGTTTCCGCACGGAAACGGGCAAGGTCTTCGGGGGTTTCGTCCCCGTGGAACTGGATTATGTCAGGGCGCATCTCGCGCACCGCGTCGGCCAGGGTTTGTTCGGTCGGGTTGACCAGCAGCAGCACCGCCTTGACGTGCCCGGGCACCAGCGCGCGCAGCCGTGCAGCATCGGCCAGCGACACGTGCCGCGGGCTCTTGGCGAAGTGGACAAAGCCGACATGGCTTGCCCCGCTGCCGACGGCGGCAGCGACGGTTTCGGGCGTGGAAAGCCCGCAGATCTTGATGAATGCGCCGGTCATGGCGGGTAACTAGGGCTGCACGAGCGGCTTTTCCAGCACCACGAAGGAAATCGGCGGATCGCGCAGGACCGGGAAGGGGCGGCGCTCTTCGGTGAAGGCATAGCCGCGCCGCTCGTACCAGCCGATCAGGGCGTCGCGGCCCTCGATCACGGTCATCTCCATCACCGCAATGCCATGCGCGCGGGCGAGATCCTCCGCTGCATCGAGCAGCTTGCGGCCAAGCCCTGCCGATTGCAGCGTGGGCAGGACGCACAGCATCCCGAGATAGGCGAGGGCCGCGTTTGCCTTGGCATCCTTGCGGGTCACCGCGACGCAGCCGATCAGGTCGCCGCCGGTGCGGGCGGTCAGGATCGTCACAGCCGGATCGGCGAGCAGCGCGTCCAGTTCCTCGCGCTCGATCCGTTCATCGTCGAGGATATCGGCCTCGTGGTTCCAGCCCTGCCGAGCCGAATCGCCGCGATAGGCGGTCTCCAGCAGCACCTTCAAGGCGGGTCCATCGGCGGGGGTGGCCGTGGTGATGGCGAGGGTATTGGTCAAAGTCAGTCGTTCTGGATCAGGCGCAGCAGCGTGC
>JBIKSA010000111.1:0-5469 GCA_044348875.1 Erythrobacter sp.
CCGACAAGGCGAGCGATTCTTACGTTACCGTAGAGCGCCTTTTGACCGCGCTTGCCCTGTCCCAGACCCCCGCAGGTGAGGCTTTGAAGGCCGCTGGGGTGACCCCGCAGGCGCTTAATTCGGCCATTGAGCAGTTACGCGGCGGCAAACGGGCGGACTCCGCCGGGGCTGAAAGCACCTACGACGCGATGCAGAAATTCGCCCGCGACCTCACTCAGGCCGCGCGCGATGGCAAGCTGGATCCGGTGATCGGCCGCGACGAGGAAATCCGCCGCACCATCCAGATCCTCGCCCGCCGCACGAAGAACAACCCCGCCCTGATCGGCGAGCCCGGCACCGGCAAGACCGCCATTGCCGAAGGATTGGCGCTGCGCATTGCCAACGGGGACGTGCCCGACAGCCTTAAGGGCCGCACATTGATGAGCCTCGACATGGGATCACTGATCGCGGGGGCCAAATATCGGGGCGAATTCGAGGAACGGCTCAAGAGCGTGCTCGACGAGGTCAAGAACGCCGACGGCCAAATCATTCTTTTCATCGATGAAATGCACACCCTGATCGGGGCAGGCGCTTCGGAAGGGTCGATGGATGCCTCCAACCTGCTGAAACCGGCGCTTTCCCGCGGGGAACTGCACTGCATCGGTGCCACCACGCTCGATGAATACCAGAAATATGTCGAGAAGGATCCGGCATTGCAGCGGCGCTTCCAGCCGGTGTTCATTGCGGAACCGACGGTCGAGGATACGATCTCGATCCTGCGCGGGATCAAGGACAAGTACGAGCTGCACCACGGTGTGCGCATCACCGACGGCGCGATTGTCGCGGCAGCGAAGCTATCCGACCGCTATATCCAGAACCGCTTCCTGCCAGACAAGGCCATCGACCTGATGGACGAGGCGGCGAGCCGCATCCGCATGGAAGTGGAGAGCAAGCCCGAAGAGATCGAGGTGCTCGACCGGCGGATCATTCAGCTGAAGATCGAGGAACAGGCGCTCCAGAAGGAAGCCGACCAGAATTCCAAAGACCGCCTTGTCGCACTACGTGAAGAGCTGGCGAACCTTGAACAGCAAAGCGCCGAACTAACCACCCGATGGCAGAACGAGCGTGACAAGATCGAGGCTGAAAGCCGGATCAAGGAGCAGCTTGATGGCGCGCGGCTGGAGCTGGAGCAAGCCCAGCGCGAGGGCGATCTCGGTAAGGCGGGGGAGCTGTCCTATGGGCGCATCCCCGAGCTGGAGAAGCAGCTCACCGAAGCGCAGGGGCAGGCTGCTAATGCCATGTTGCGCGAGGAAGTTACCGAGGAGGACATCGCCGGCGTCGTCAGCCGGTGGACAGGCGTGCCGGTCGACAAGATGATGGAAGGCGAGCGCGAGAAGCTTCTCCAGATGGAAGCTATTATCGGCAAGCGGGTGATCGGCCAGAGCCAGGCGATCGAGGCCGTATCGAAGGCCGTGCGCCGCGCCCGTGCCGGGTTACAGGACCCGGGCCGTCCCTTGGGCAGCTTCCTGTTCCTCGGCCCCACGGGCGTCGGCAAGACCGAGCTGACGAAGGCGCTCGCGGGTTTCCTGTTCGACGATGACAGTGCGATGGTGCGGATCGACATGAGCGAGTTCATGGAGAAGCACGCCGTCGCCCGCCTGATCGGCGCGCCTCCGGGCTATGTCGGGTATGAAGAAGGCGGGGTGCTGACCGAAGCCGTGCGCCGCCGCCCCTATCAGGTGGTGCTGTTCGATGAAGTCGAAAAGGCGCATAGCGACGTCTTCAACGTGCTGTTGCAGGTGCTGGACGACGGCCGCCTGACAGATGGGCAGGGCCGGGTCGTCGACTTCAGCAACACGCTGATCATCCTCACCAGCAACCTCGGCAGTCAGTACCTGGCCAACCTGCCCGATGGCGGGGAGGTTGCCACCGTTGAAAAAGACGTAATGGAGGTGGTGCGCGGGCATTTCCGCCCCGAATTCCTCAATCGTCTGGACGAGATCATTCTGTTCCACCGATTGGGCCACGAACACATGGCGCCAATCGTCGAGATCCAAGTGAAGCGGGTGCAGAAGCTGCTGGCTGATCGCAAGATCACGATTGACCTGAGTGATGCCGCCCTACGCTGGCTGGGGCGCGTCGGCTATGATCCGGTCTATGGCGCGCGTCCGCTGAAACGGGCGGTGCAGCGGTACTTGCAAGATCCGCTCGCCGAGATGCTGCTGGAAGGCAGACTGCCCGACGGGAGCACGCTGGCGGTGGGTGAAGGCGATGGTGCCTTGAGCATGACAATAAACTGAGGAGGCGGTTCGGGCACATCGTGGCCTTTGGTGTGGCTGGTTGGCCACGCTTTCAGATACTCCATGTCGACTGGACGGCGATGCGTTTAGCCAAACATATGATATATATTTGATATATATTCAAGAATCTGACTCTATTAAGGTTCGTTGACAAAAGGGCTTCATCACTGCAACAATCGGTCGCAACGGGGACTGATTCAACAACCAAACGAGCGCAGGCCTGTCACGGGGGGCAATTTCGTGACGGGCGGGTGTGGTTGTCTTGCTGTCTCCGGTTCGGGCAACTGGAGTGATCATGAAAAAGTTTGAGAGCAATTCGATCAAGGCACTGGCGTTCTCCGCTTCTGCCATTGCGTTCGTAATGGCTGGTCCTGTCTACGCGCAGGACGCTGACGAGCCGGCCAAGGAAGAAGAGAAAGTCGAAGTCGCGACTGACGCGAAGGGCCGCACCGATCAGGGCAACATCGTCGTGACCGGATCGCGCATTGTGCGCGACACCTATTCGTCGATCTCGCCGCTCCAGATCCTCACCACCGAAAACCAACAGGCTGTGGGGGCCTTCGATCCCGCGCAGATTCTGCAGCGTTCCGAAGCTGCTGCCGGCCAGCAGATTGATGCTACCTTCCAGGGCTTCGTGCTCGACAACGGCCCGGGTTCGCAGACGCTGAACCTGCGCGGTCTTGGTGCTGACCGTACGCTGCTGCTGATCAACGGCCGCCGCCTCTCGCCCGCGGGCGTGGAAGGCGCGCCGTCGAACCCGTCGTTGAACCTCATTCCCAGTTCGCTGGTCGATCGCTTTGACATCCTGACCGACGGTGCTTCATCGGTCTACGGCTCGGACGCGGTTGCGGGCGTGGTCAACGTCATTCTGCGTAAGAACTTCGATGGTCTTGAAGTGCAAGCGAACGGCAACCTCAACGAATATGGCGACGGCAATGACTTCACCGTCAGCGCCGCTTGGGGCTTCAACACCGACCGCGCCGTGTTCGGCATCGGGGCTGAATGGCGCCGGGTAGACGAGATTCAGCTCGGCAGCCGTCCGTTCCTCGCAGGCTGTGACCGTCACTTCGAAATCGACCAGAACGGCAACATCCTGACGCAGGACGTCCAGTCGAACGCTAACGTGCGCAACCGCAGCAACGGCACCATCGGCCTGCCGATTCAGGATTGCAAGCCGCAGGCCGTTGGTGGCCGCGTCCAGCTTTCGGGTGCGCCGGGCACGCGTATGGGCGACGTGTACTTCGATCCGCGCAACTATGGGCGTACCCGGAACGGTCAGGCCATCACCGGCAACACCGGCGTGCCGGGCTTCTCGGACAACTTCAATGCCTTCAACGTACCGATCGACGCCAATGGCGACGGGGTGAACGACCTCTTCCTAGTGGATTATGGTCAGATCGATTCGACCCAGACCTTCATCCCGCAGCAGGATACCTACAACGTGTTCACCTATGGTGAATATGTCCTGCCCGGCGCAGCCAACCTGACCCCCTATTTCGAAGCCAGCTACAGCCGCTTTGAAACCGCCACCCGGAACGGCCGTACGCCGCAGTTCTTCCCGTGGGTCCCGGCCGGCAACCAGTTCAACCCCTGTAACCAGGCGGCTGGCGGCGTGGATTGTCGTGCGATCGACAACAACTTCCAGCAGCTCCTGCCGGGCCAGGCAAATGCGGGCCGCGCCAGTGTGCTGGGCTCGGCTGCCTCGATTGCGGTTCGTCCGATCCCGTTCGTGCGCGGCGACCGTAACAACGTCGAAGTTGAGCAGGAGCAGTATCGCGGTGTGCTCGGTGTCCGCGGCGACCTGCCGTTCATCGGTTCGAGCTGGACCTTCGACGTTTCGGGCGTTTACTCGCGCTCGATCGGCAAGACCATCCGCCGCGGGATCCGTGAAGACAAGCTGGCGCTCTCGCTCGGTATCGACCCGACGGCTGACTTCAATCCGACCGGCGCCCCGCGCAACACCTTCGACAATGATCGTGACGGGATCGCCGACGATTACATCAGTCAGGAAGTCAGCCCCATGCTGCTCGCCACGACCGGTGTGGCCGCGGGCACGCCCTGTAACGCGGCTGGACTCCGCAACCCGACTTTCGCTGCGCCCGATCTGATCGCGGGCTGCGTTCCGGTGAACCTGTTCTCCCCGACGCTTTACGGCAATCCGGGTACCCAGAGCACCGCGATCGGCGATTTTGCCACGCAGGCCGAGCGTGATTACCTAATGGGTGAGCGTACGTTCAACACGGTCTACGAGCAGAAGCTGATCTCGGGCTACATCACCGGTGACTTGTTCGAACTGCCGGCCGGCCCGGTGGGCGTGGTTGTCGGGGCCGAGTGGCGCGAAGACTCGATCGACTCGCGGCCCAACTTCGTGGCATCGAACGGTTTGTTCTGGGGCTTCTTCGCCGACGGCGGCGCGGTCGGTTCCAAGTGGATCCGCGAAGCTTACGGCGAAATCGACCTTCCGCTTCAGGCAGGCAAGCCGCTGGTCGAAGAGCTGACGGTCAACGTTTCGGGTCGTATCACCGACGAAGAGTTCTACGGCACCAACGGCACCTTCTCGGTGAAGGGCGGCTGGCGTCCGGTGGCTCCGCTGCTGTTCAAGTTCAGCTACGGCACTTCGTTCCGTGCGCCGAACCTGCGCGAGAACTTCCTGCTCAGCCAGTCGGGTTTTGGCAACATCTTCGATCCGTGCGCGGTGCCCTCGGCTGCGTTCAGCGCCAACGGCTACAACGCCGCCGACGACACGCGTGACCCGGCGATCCTCGCCAACTGCCGCCGCGAAGGCCGCGATCCGACCCGCGTGGGGACCGATCCGCTTCTGGGCAACTCGCTTCAGGCGAGCAGCGTGCAGACATTCAGCGGTGGCTCGCTCGACATCGATCCGGAAACCTCGCGTTCGATCACGACCGGTTTCGCATTCGAGGAAGATTGGGCCAGCGGCTTCGAATTCGCCTTCAACTTCAACTACTACGATATCAAGTTGAAGAACTCGATCGTCGAAGCAACCGGCGGCTTCATTGTTGATGACTGCTTCAGCCGTCTGGATGGTGGCCGTAGCCCGTTCTGCGACCGCATTACGGCCAGTGATCAGGCCACCGCGCGTTTCCTGGTTTCCCAGGTCCAGGCCGCGTTCATCAACCTCGATGAGGAATCGGTACGCGGTATCGATATCAACACCACCTTCAGCTAC
>JBIKSA010000001.1:0-172513 GCA_044348875.1 Erythrobacter sp.
GGCAGCGATATAGCGAAAGTTATGTACGGCCCGGCTCCTCACCAGAGGAGCCGGGCCGAGCTGTTTCTGACGCCTTACTCCGCGCGGCCCAGCCGTTCCGCCGATTCGCGTAGATCGGTCTTGAGCAGCTTGCCGATATGGCTCCGAGGCATTTCCGCAATCGGATGAAGCGCGGACAAGCGCTGCGTCTTGCCGAGGCGCGCGTTAACTGCCGCAAGGATTGCGGCGCAATCGCTGCCATCTTTCAGCACCACGAAACCGACCGGGGTTTCGCCCCACGCGCGGGATGGCACGCCCACGACCGCAGCTTCCGCGACACCCGCTTCCTTGAGCAGTTCTGCCTCCAGATCGCTGGGGTAGATGTTGAACCCGCCCGAGATGATCATGTCCTTGGCGCGGCCAACCAGCTCGACGAAGCCTTCCGCATCCACCCGCCCGATATCGCCCATCCGCATCCAAGGCTCGCCCGTGGCTGGGTCGATCCATTGCGCTTCGGCAGTCTTGTCAGGGCGGTTCTTGTAACCGCTCATCATGGTCAGGCTGCGGCCCACCATGTTGCCGGGCGTACCGGGCAGCACTTCGCGGTCTTCGTCATCGAGCACCTTCAATTCGCTGCCCGGCGCGGGACGGCCCACGGTGTGGAGCTTGTCGGGAAATTCGTGGCACGCCAGCAGGCACACCACGCCGCCTTCGGTCATCGAATAGATCTCGATCAGGCCGCCCGGCATCCGCCCTAGGACTTCCCGCTTCAGGTCTGCCGAGAACGGGGCGGAGGTGCAGTATTTGAGTTTCAGCGCCGACAGATCGAAGTCGTCGAAGCCCGCAAAATCCATCAGCCGCTGGTACTGCACCGGCACCAGCATGGTGATGGTGGTGCGGTCAGCGTGGGCAAACATCAGCCACTTGGCGCAATCGAACTTGCCCATCACCCGCACGCAGCCCCCCGCCAGCAGCACCGGCAGAAAAGCGACCATGGTGGTGTTCGAATAAAGCGGGGTCGAAGCGAGCGAGCGCACCTCGATCCCAGCGCCGAGATAGCTCAACGCCGTTGCGGCAAACTGCCGCCAACGCATCTGGTGCGAATGGACGATGCCTTTGGGGATGCCCGTCGTTCCGCTGGAATAGATGATGTTGAACGGGTCTTTTGGCGCCGGCGTGAAGGCGGGCACCCGGCTGCCGGGAGGGGCCATCCACTGGTCGATGCTTTCAAGCGGAACACGGATCAGATCTGCCATGAAGTCCTGCCCCAGCTCCGCCGCCTTGGCCGCATCTATGAACAGGTGGATGCCGCCCGAATCCTTCGCCATGCCCGCAAGCTGTTCGGGCGAGGCACTCGTGGTGAGCGGCGCAGCCACCCCGCCTGCGCGCATCGCAGCGAGAAACACCAGCGCATATTCGACTGTGGACGTGCCCAGGATCGCCACCGATTGCCCACGTTGCAGCCCCGTCTCCACCAACCGCGCCGCCAGCCGTTCGACCAAGCCCACCAGTTCGGCCCAGTACACCTCGCGCTTTTCGTCGATCAGAGCGAGGTCATCGCCCTTGATGCGCGACCATTCCATCAGGATGTCGGGGAAGCTGCCAAAAGGTTCGGCAAGGCGGGTCATCATCATATCATGGCTCATGGCAGCTATGCATAATCAGCCGCAGCGCACGCGCAAAGGGTTTGCAAGGCGGCTTGCACAAGTGGCAGGTAGCGGGCGAGGGAGAGAGGCATGATCCGTAAGGCAGCATTGATCGCAATGGCGACCCTGGCGCTGGCTCCGGCGACGCAAGCGCGGGTGAAGGCTGCCGATTATGAGAGCGTGGTGGTCGTGCTGGCTCATCCCGACGACGAATTGCCGATGGCTCCGGCCATCGCGGCCCTGGTGCGCGGCGGTCGGCTTGTCAGCATCGTCCACGCCACACCAGGCGACGCCGGACCGGGCGTGTCGGGCATGGCCAAGGGCGATGCGCTGGCCGCAACCCGCCGCGACGAGGCGCAGTGCGCCGGGCGCGCGCTGGGTGTGACAGAGGTGCGCAATCTCGGCTTCGGTGACGGAAGGCTTGCCGATCATGTGCGCGACGGTTCACTGGCGGCTGCGCTGGTCGATCGCATCGGCGAGGCCGACACCGTGCTGACATGGGGGCCGGATGGCGGTTATGGCCACGCCGATCACCGCTTGGTGAGCGCACTCACTTCGCAGGTCGTGCAGGCCATGCCCGCCGCGCTCCGGCCCAAGCTGCTTTATGTCGGCATCCCCGCCGGCACCCTGCCGCCGGTGCCTGAAATGGCCGAATGGGCTATGACGGATCCGGCGCTGCTGACCGAAACTGTCGCCTACACCGCGCAGGATCTCGACGCCGCCAAGGCCGCTGCAGCCTGCCATGTCACCCAGTTCGATGACGTCACCCGCGCCGGGATGATGCCGCTGTTCGATGCGACAATGTGGCGCGGCAAGGTGCATTTCCGTCCCGCGTTCTGAGCCTGACGTGTGGCATCCCTGAACTTTCGTGGAAAAGCCCCGCTTGCGGGCCCTCCGCGGTTGGGTTTCCGCAGCGCAGCGCCTATATGATGGCTATGAACGACACCACTGCACAAACCCCCGAAGGCCTCCCCGAAAAAGTTCGCCAGATGGGCGAATATGGCGCCGATTCCATCAAGGTTCTCAAAGGCCTGGACGCGGTGCGCAAACGCCCCGGCATGTATATCGGCGATACCGACGACGGATCAGGCCTCCACCACATGGTGTTCGAAGTCAGCGACAACGCGATTGACGAGGCGTTGGCGGGCCATTGCGACCTCGTTCTGATCGAATTGAACCCCGATGGCAGCGTATCTGTCGAAGATAACGGGCGCGGCATTCCCACCGGAATGCACACCGAAGAAGGCGTGTCGGCCGCTGAAGTGATCATGACCCAGCTCCATGCGGGCGGGAAGTTCGAAAACACCTCGGACGACAACGCCTACAAGGTTTCGGGCGGCCTCCACGGCGTCGGCGTGTCGGTGGTCAACGCCCTGTCTGAATGGCTGGAACTCACCATCTGGCGCGAGGGCAAGGAGCATTGGATGCGCTTTGCCCATGGCGATGCTGTCGCCCCGCTGGTGGTGAAGGGCGATGCGCCCAAGGTCGATAGCAACGCCGACGCGAACGGCTTCAAGAAGGGCACCCGCGTCACCTTCAAGGCCAGCCACGACACCTTCAAGAACGTCACCGATTTCGATTTCGAAAAGCTCGAACACCGCTACCGCGAGCTGGCGTTCCTCAATTCCGGCGTGCGCATCAAGCTGCGCGACAAGCGGCACGAAGACGTGGTCGAACATGACCTTTATTACGAAGGCGGGATCGGGGCCTTCGTGAAGTATCTCGACCGGAACAAGCAGCCGCTCATCCCCGAGCCGATTTCGGTCTCGGCGGAGAAGGACGGCATCGGCATCGACGTCGCGCTGGAATGGAACGATTCTTATTACGAGAACGTCCTCGCCTTCACCAACAACATCCCGCAGCGTGACGGCGGCACGCACCTCGCCGCCTTCCGCGCCGCGCTGACCCGCACGCTCAATAACTATGCCGAACGTTCGGGGATGCTGAAGAAGGAAAAGGTCAGCCTATCGGGCGAGGACATGCGCGAAGGCCTGACCGCCATCGTCAGCGTCAAACTGCCAGACCCGAAGTTCTCCAGCCAGACCAAGGACAAGCTGGTCAGCTCCGAAGTGCGCTCGCCATTGGAATCGCTGATGAGCGACAAGATGTCCGAATGGCTGGAGGAAAACCCCGGCGATGCGAAATCGATCATCCAGAAGGTGATCGACGCCGCCGCCGCCCGTGAAGCCGCCCGCCGCGCCCGCGAGATGAGCCGCAAGGGCGCGATGAGCGTCGCCAGTCTGCCAGGTAAACTGGCCGATTGTCAGGAGCGCGATCCCGCCAAGTCCGAACTGTTCCTGGTCGAAGGGGACTCCGCAGGCGGATCGGCCAAGCAGGGGCGTGACCGCAAAACCCAGGCGATCCTGCCGCTCAAGGGCAAGATCCTGAACGTGGAGCGCGCGCGGTTTGACCGGATCATTTCCTCGAAGGAAGTCGGCACCCTGATCCAAGCGATGGGCACCGGCATCCGCGACGAATTCAACCTCGAAAAGCTGCGCTACCACAAGATCGTCATCATGACCGACGCTGACGTGGACGGCGCGCATATCCGCACGCTGCTGTTGACCTTCTTCCACCGCCAGATGCCCGACATTATCCGCGCCGGGCACCTGTTCATCGCCCAGCCGCCACTGTTCAAGGTCGCCAAGGGCCGGAGCGAGGTTTACCTGAAGGATCAGGCCGCCCTGGATCGTTATCTGGTGGATGCCGGGCTGCAAGGCCGGGTGCTCGAAACGCAGGGCGGTGCCCGCGGCGGAGCGGATTTGCGCGCGCTGGTGGATGGGGCGCTCAGGCTCAAGAACCTGCTCGCCTTCGTCCCGCGCCGCTATGACAGCGGGATCGTGGAGCAGATGGCGCTGGTTGGCGCGCTTGAACCGGGCCTTGCCGGCGATGCGCTGGCCGCTGCGCTTCAGCGTGCGGCCGGACGACTTGGCGCGGGTGACCGCGAAGCCCGCTGGACCGCAGCGCAGCGCGAAGACGGCACTGTGGTGTTTGAACGGCTGTGGCGCGGCGTCACCGACGTGCACGAGATCGAAGGGCGGTTCCTGTCCAGCACCGAAGCGCACAAGCTCCACGGCCTCGCCGCGGCGCAGGCTGATGCCTACGCCTCTCCCGTCAGTCTGGTGCGCGCTGGCGACGTGGCGGACGAGCCCGACGTCGAAGCAGCCCCGGCTGCCGATGATCCGCTGGCGGGTGAGACCGAGGAAGCCGCCGCTGCGCCTGCCCCGACCTTCGATGGGACAATCAGCCGCCCGACCCAGCTGCTCGACGCGATCTTCGCTGCCGGACGCAAGGGTCTGGCGATTGCGCGGTACAAAGGCCTTGGTGAAATGAACGCTGAGCAATTGTGGGAAACCACGCTCGATCCCGAAGCACGCATTCTGCTTCAGGTGAAGGTCGAGGATGCCGACGTGACCGATGAAATCTTCACGCGCCTGATGGGCGATATCGTGGAACCACGGCGGGAATTCATTCAGGATAATGCGCTCAACGTGGCAAACCTCGACGTCTAGCTTTTCACGAAAGATCCTGATGGCCAACCAGCCCCACCGCACCGAGGACCTGCAACAGGCCAGTTTCCTGATCATCCTTGCGGTGGTGAGCCTGTTGATGACGGTGATCGTGTGGCCGTTTGCCCAGCCTCTGCTGTGGGCGGCGCTGGCAGCGATCATGTTCCAGCCGCTTTATCGCAGGGTGCTGCGACGGCTGCATGGGCGGCGCAATCCCGCGGCGGGGCTTTCGCTGCTGATCATCTTCATCCTGGTGCTGATCCCGGCCGGGTGGATCGCCAGCATGGTCATCGAACAAGCAATCGTGCTGGTGACGACGCTGCAAAGCCAGCCCTTGGATTTGGCCGCGCTGTTCGACGCATTCTACACGGCCCTGCCCCGGATCGCACGCGAAGCGGTCGATCGTAGCGGTTGGGCCGATATTGCCACAGTTCAGCCGCGCATTCAGGACCTCCTTACCCAAAGCGCCGGGCTGATCGCGACACATGCCGTTTCGATCGGCAGCGGCGCGCTTGGCTTCATTCTGTCGTTGGGCGTCGGGCTCTATGTGATGTTCTTCCTGCTGCGCGATGGTGAGCGGATCGGACGGATCGTGCTGTGCGCGATCCCGGTGGAACGCAGCATTGCAGACCGGCTGGCTGAACGCTTTCTCGGCATCGTGCGGGCCACGATCAAGGGTACCGGCGTGGTGGCATTGGTGCAGGGGGCGCTGGGCACGGCTACGATGATGATCGCGGGCGTGCCTTCGGCACTGTTGTTCGGGGTGGTCATGGCGATCTTCGCGCTGGTGCCGGTGATCGGTTCGGGCGCGGTGTGGGTTCCGGCGGGCATCTGGCTGCTGATTTCCGGGGACACATGGCAGGGCGTGTTCGTGCTGCTGACAGGGTTCTTCGTGATCTCCTCCGCCGATAATGTGTTGCGCCCCATTCTGGTGGGCCGCGACACGGGGATCCCTGACTGGATCATTCTCATCACCACGCTGGGCGGGATCAGTCTGGTCGGATTTTCGGGCATCGTGCTTGGCCCGCTGGTGGCCGGGCTGTTCCTTGCCAGCTGGTCGATTCTGCGCGAACAGCGTGAGGAGGACGAAGAAGCAGCGGCGCTGGAAACCATCAAGGTCGATGCGTCAGGCCGCGCGCTCGATAGCTCTGCTGCGGCGGACTGAGCGGCGATGCAGCTGGTCACTCCCGGTTCCCAGGGTGAGGCGATTGGCCGTCTGGTGGTCGCCGGGCTGGTGGTCACGATGCTGCCCGCGCTGCCATTCGGCGCATACCTCATCTATCCCTTCGCGATCCTGACCACGTGGTTTCATGAAATGGGCCACGGCCTGACCGCGCTGCTGCTGGGCCAGCATTTCGAACAATTGCTGATCTTCCCCAATGGTTCGGGCGTGGCGGAAAGCGGGGTTGCGGGCGATGCTTCGCGCTTTGTCCACGCGGCGATTGCTGCAGGTGGCCCGCTCGCCCCGAGTATCGCCGGGGCGGGGCTTATCATGGCGAGCGCACATCCGCGCGCGTGGCGTCCGGTGCTGTGGCTGGTCGCGGCAGTGATCCTTGCCAGCGTGGCGATCTGGGTGCGTTCGCCAACCGGGTTGTGGGCGCTGCCGCTGGTGGCGGTGATCCTCGCCGTCATCGCATGGCGCGCGTCGCCCGGGTTTGCACGGTTCAGCTTGCAATTCCTCGGCGTACTGGGCGCGATGAGCATGCTGCGCGATTTCAGCTATCTGTTCACCGAACAGGCGGTGATCGGCGGGCAGGCGATGCTGTCCGACACCGGACAGATGGCGGCGGTATTGGCCTTGCCTCACTGGTTCTGGGCAGGGGTGATCCTGCTGATTTCCGGCACGATGGTGGGCGCGGCGCTCAAATATGCGCTGGCCGAACACCGGCTGCGTCCCCCGCCAAGGAAGCTTCCGGCAAACGTGCTGCAATTCAGACGTGATTCCAAACGCTGACGCTTGTGGCAGTCCCGCCGTGCGGCGCGGTGAGGTAATCGTGCGTTGATGGACATGACCGAAATTGCCGATCGCTTGGCGATTGCCGAAACGCTCGCCCTGTATTGCCGCGGGATCGACCGCTGCGACGCCGAACAACTCGCCGCCGCCTTCACCCCGGATGCGCGGATCGATTATGGCGACGGGGCAAAGCCGATAGCCGAGACGATCCCGGGCCTGATGGCCGGACTTGGCACGATGCGGCTGACGCAGCACAATATCAGCAACACAGTGATGCGGATCGCGGGCGACACCGCCAGGGCCGAGACAAACTGTGTTGCGCTCCACCTGATCCCTGCGCCGGAGGGCGAAATCGAGGTCGTGGTGGGCGGGCGCTATCTCGATCGGCTGGAGAAACACGCTGGCCGCTGGCTGATCGCCGCGCGGCTTTATGTCTTGGACTGGAACCGCACATCGCCTTCGACCATGCAGCTGTCAGGCGGGTTGTTTGATGGATTGCAGCGGCGCGGCGCGCGGGGGGGCGATGATCCCGCGGTGTCTTGGTGGAGCGAGGGTTAGTCCCTCAGGACGCCACTTTCAGCGTGTTGACGCCGGACGCATCCATGCCCGCTTCGCCCGACAGGCCGATGAACATCGTATCCACAATCCGCGCCAACTTCTGCTCCGTCAGCTTGTCGCCCAGATAGATCAGCGCATCGGGAAGGGTGTAGTTCGATATCATCTGGTTGATCAGCGACAGCGCCTCGTCGATCTCAAGCCCGGCGAAGAACCCTTCGGCCTGCGCCTCCGCGATCAATTCGCACAGATAGTGATCAGCCAGATCAACATAGGACCGCACCCGTTCAAAATTGGCCGCGCCCATTTCGCACAGGATGTTAAAGAAGTGCGGATCGGCCCGGAACCGCTCCTGCGAAATCACGAAGCGGCGGCGGAAAAATTCGAACATCTTGCGCTGCGGCGGCAGGTTGGTGGCCAGCACCTCCTCCATCACCGCCATGTGCGGCGCGAGCCACGTCTGCGCGACGGCATCGAACAGATCGTCATAATCGGCAAACAGCGCCTCGAACCGCGCGCGGGTCAGGCCGCTTTCGGCCATCGCGACCGTCCACGCCACCTCGGCACCGCGATCCTTGACGAGGTCAAGCACGAGGCGCGCAATACGGCCGCGCTCGGCTTCCCGGGCGGTGTCGGTCAGTGGCATGTCGCTCGCGCCTCCTTGCGCTTGCGGCAACATAGGGCAGCTTTGCGCGAGCTTAAAGGGCCGCTCATCGATTTTTGTGCGACGCAACACGTAAAAAGCGCAAGGCGCGCTTGGGGCTTAGCTGTGCCTCACGCCTTGGGCGGCATCGGGAAAAAGGCCGAGGTGCGGCGCTTGTAATCGGCGTATTTGTCGCCCTTGGACTTGTCGAGGCCCTTCTCCAGCAATGTCACGCCCGACCATTTGGTGAGCGTGAAGCTGAGAAACAGCGGCCCGATGATGGTCGCCGCCGCATACCCCCACCCGGCCGCCGCGCAGGCGAGCCAGATGCCCCACCACGCGGCAAAATCGCCGAAATAATTGGGGTGGCGGGTGTAGCGCCACAGCCCGGTGTCGAGCACTTTCCCGTGGTTGGCAGGGTCCGCCTTGAAGCGGGTGAGCTGCCAGTCGCCCACCCATTCGAAAAACACGCCGACGCACCACACGCCGAACCCAACCCACGCCAGCGGCGGGATTGGGGAAGGCGCGGGGCTGGCCAAGATGCCGACCTGCGCGGGCGAGGAGACCATGAACAGCAGCACCGCCTGCATCAGCCACACCCGGGTCAGCGCGGCGCGGGCGAAGTTCCCGGCCTCACGATCCTTCCTGAGGATCATCTGGTACCGCTTGTCCTCGCCTTCCTTGCGCCAGCGCAGGAAGAGGTAGATGCCCAGCCGGAAGCCCCAGGCGGCGGTCATGATCATGATCAGCGTCGCCAGATCGCCCGGCCCGCCGCGCACGTGCAGCCAGCTCGCCACCGCAAGGATGCCCATTCCCGCGCCCCAAAAGGCGTCGATGAAACTGACATCGTCGATTTTGACCGAAATGGCCCACTGGATCAGCACCAGCACGATCAGGATCGCGGCATTCAGGCCGAGGAGTTCAAACATCGTTCTTTCCTGCAATAATGTCGCGCGCCTGCTGTTCCAGCACCTTGAAACGCTCGTAATCGGGGAGCTTGGAGCGGAACCACTCGGCAATTTTCAACAGATCCTCGCCGTAATTGCCGGTCGGCAGCATCGGCGGGCCGAAGCTGACGATCTTGGCAGCGTTATCGGCGAAGGCCGGGACAATCGGGACATTGGCCGCGCGGGCGATGTGGTAGAAGCCCGACTTCCACTTGCCGTCCGATTTGCGCGTGCCTTCGCAGGCGATCACCAGCGCCAGTTCATCGCGCGCGGCGAATTCGGCGGCGACCTGCTCGGTGGCATTGGCGCTTTTGCGGCGGTCGACCGGGATGCCGCCCATGTCGAGCATGAAGTTGCGCATTATGCCGGTGAACAGTGTGTGCTTGCCCATGAAGTTCGGCCTGACGCCCCCCTCATGGGTGGCGCCGGTGAAGAACACGAAATCCCAGTTCGAGGTGTGCGGCGCACCCGCCAACACGTATTTTGTCAGATGCTTTGGCAGCGGAGAATCTATCTTCCACCCCCGCGCATACCAGATGCCCAGGATGATCCGCCGCACAATGCGCGACAGCAGGGTCGGTGCACGCAGGCGCGCAGATGATATCGGTGAGTGCACGGCGCCCCCCTCCCAAAAGGCTCAGGCCTTGTGGCCTAACTTGGGTTAGATACGCAAGAGGGCGGGCCGGGGTTTCAGACTTCGAAATTCGTCACATCCGGAACACGCCGAACGCAGGCCGCTCGGCGATGGGAGCTTCGAGACAGGCGGCGAAGGCAAGCCCCAGCACATCGCGAGTCTGCACGGGGTCGACCACCCCGTCGTCCCACAGGCGCGCGGTGGCGTAGTAGGGGTTGCCTTCGTCTTCGTATTTCTGGCGGATCGGCGCTTTGAACGCCTCGGTCGCGGCCTCGTCCCAGCTGTCGGCGTCGCGGTGGACGGTGGCGAGGACGGAGGCCGCCTGCTCGCCGCCCATCACCGAGATGCGCGCATTGGGCCAGGTGAACATGAAACGTGGGCTATAGGCCCGCCCGCACATGCCGTAATTGCCCGCGCCAAAGCTGCCGCCGATCACCACGGTGACCTTGGGGACAGTCGCAGTCGCCACGGCGGTGACGAGCTTTGCGCCGTGCTTGGCGATGCCTTCGGCCTCATACTTCCCGCCGACCATGAAGCCGCTGATGTTCTGGAGGAACAGCAGCGGGATGCGGCGCTGGCAGGCCAGTTCAATGAAATGCGCGCCCTTCTGCGCGCTTTCGCTGAACAGCACCCCGTTGTTGGCCAGAATAGCCACCGGCATCCCCCAGATATGCGCGAACCCGCAAACGAGGGTGCTGCCGTAATGCGCCTTGAACTCGTGGAACTCGGAAGCATCGACCAGCCGCGCGATCACTTCCTTGACGTCATAGGGCGCGCGCACATCCTCTGGGATGAGGGCGTAGAGGTCGTCCGCGTCGAACTTCGGCGGGCGCGGGTCTTTGAGCGCCACATCCGCCGCCGCGCCAGTGTTCGCGCCGAGGTGGCTGACGATATCGCGCACGATGGTGAGCGCGTGCTCATCGTTCTCCGCGAGGTGATCGACCACGCCCGATTTCTTGGCGTGAAGGTCGCCGCCGCCCAAGTCCTCAGCAGTGATTTCCTCGCCCGTCGCGGCCTTGACGAGCGGCGGACCGGCGAGGAAGATCGTCCCCTGATTGCGCACGATCACGCTCTCGTCCGACATGGCGGGCACGTAAGCGCCCCCAGCAGTGCAAGACCCCATCACGCAGGCGATCTGCGGGATGCCGAGCGCGGACATATTCGCCTGATTGAAGAAGATCCGCCCGAAGTGGTCGCGATCCGGAAAGACCTCCGCCTGATGCGGCAGGTTTGCGCCGCCAGAGTCCACCAGATAGATGCACGGCAGGCGGTTTTCCTGCGCAATCTCCTGCGCGCGCAGGTGCTTCTTGACCGTCATCGGGTAGTAGGTGCCGCCCTTCACGGTCGCATCATTGCACACGATCATGCACTGGCGACCGGACACGCGCCCCACGCCGCAGATGATCGAGGCGCCGTTGACGTCGCCCTCGTACATGCCGTTGGCGGCCAGTTGCCCGATTTCCAGAAACGGCGACCCCGGATCGAGCAGCCGCTCCACCCGCTCGCGGGGAAGCAGCTTCCCGCGCGACACGTGGCGTTCGCGATGCTTCTCCGGCCCGCCCAATGCGGCCTCGGCGACGCGGGCGCGCAGTTCCTCGGCCAGCGCGCGGTTGTGGGCGGCGCGCGCCTTGGCCTCAGGCGCCTCGCGGTCGAGTTTGGTGGTGAGGGTGGGGGCGGTCATTTGCGAGCCACTTCAAACAGCGACCAGACAAGGCCGACGAGCGCCGTCGCGAAAGCCATGCCAATCAGGATGGTGAGAAGGCCGAGGTCGAAATTGCCGGGATCAGAGCCGCCCGGATTGTAGACCTTGCCGAAAAAGCTGCCGAACAGCATGCCAAGGCACGCGGCCCATCCGGCGATAAACAGGTGGCTACGCAGCGGCGTGGGCCGCGCCATCAGGATCGCGCCCGCCAGCAGCAGCCCGCCGCTCCAGTAATCGTCGAACCAGAACGGCCACGGCCTGCCCGTCCCCCAGGTTCGGATCGCCTCGCCGATCATCAGCGACAGCGCGAGGCCACCGCCGAGGATGCGCAGGATCGCGAGGGGCATGCCGGGCCGGATCACCCCGCCGCCCCGATCAATTCGCGCCCGATCAGCATCCGGCGGATCTCGTTGGTCCCCGCGCCGATATCCAGCAGCTTGGCGTCGCGCATATACCGTTCCACCGGCCAGTCGGTGGTGTAGCCCGCGCCGCCCAGCGCCTGCACGCTTTCGGCCGCGACCTTGAAGGCGTTTTCGCTCGCAAGCAGGATCACGCCTGCCGCATCGAAGCGCGTGGTCTGCCCGGCGTCGCACGCCTTGGCGACGGCATAGGTGTAGGCGCGCGCCGATTGCAGGGCGACATACATGTCAGCGACCTTGGCCTGCATCAGCTGGAACGAGCCGATGGGCTTCCCGAACTGCTTGCGCTCCCGAAGGTAGGGGATCACCGTGTCGAGGCACGCCTGCATGATGCCGAGCTGCAATCCGGCCAGCACCACGCGCTCGTAATCGAGCCCGCTCATCAGCACGCCGACCCCGCCATTGACCGGCCCCATGACGCGGTCTTCCGGCACGAAGCAATCGGTGAAGACCAGCTCGGCGGTGGGCGAGCCCTTCATGCCGACCTTGCTGATTGTCTGGCCGATGGCGAAGCCTTCGTCGCCCTTCTCGATCAGGAAGGCGGTGATGCCGCGGCTGCCGGCGTGGCCGTCGGTCTTGGCATAGACCACCAGCGTATCGGCTTCGGGCGCGTTGGTGATCCAGAACTTGGTGCCGTTGAGGACGAAGCCGCCCTGAACGGCATCGGCCTTCAGCTTCATCGAGACCACGTCCGACCCCGCGCCCGCTTCGGACATGGCGAGGCTGCCGACATGTTCACCGCTGATCAGCTTGGGGAGGTATTTCGCCTTCTGCTCGTCATTCCCCCAGCGGCGAATCTGATTGAGGCAGAGGTTGGAATGCGCGCCGTAACTGAGGCCGACGCTGGCGCTGGCCCGCGATACTTCCTCAACCGCGATGACGTGTTCCAGATAGCCAAGGCCCAGCCCGCCCCACTCTTCCTCGACCGTGATGCCATGCAGGCCCAGCGCGCCCATCGGCTCCCACAATTCGCGCGGGAAGCGGTCTTCGCGGTCGGTGCGGTCGGCCAGCGGAGCGATCTGTTCATCGGCAAAGCGCGCCGTGGTGTCGCGGATCATCTCGGCCGCTTCGCCAAGCTGGAAGTCGAAATCAGGGGTGGCGCGCATTTTATGTCCTGCCGGTGTAATGATTGTTCAGTAACCCGCATAGCAAGCCATCGGGCAAAGGCCAATCGGGGACGCTGGCGCGCGGCGCCCAACCTCGCTAATTGACGGACCAATGACGATGCCACCACCCCTGCTCCGCTTCGACGGGGTGATCTGCCGTTTCGGGCCGGTCACGGCGGTGGGCGGCGTCACCTGCGATCTGGCGGCGGGCAGCTTTGTCGCGCTGGTTGGCGCGTCGGGATCGGGCAAATCCACGCTGCTGAAAACCGTCAACACGCTGGTCCGGCCGAGCGAAGGCCGGGTGCTGTTCGGGGCCGAGGATGTCAGCACGCTGAAACCAGCGCGCCTGCGCCGCCGCGTCGGTTACGTGTTTCAGGGCGTGGGATTATTTCCGCATTTCTCCGTCGCCGAAAACATCGCCATCGGCCCGCGTCTGGCCGGCGAAAAGCTGCCGCCTGCGCGTATCGCCGAACTGCTGCAACTGGTCGAGCTGGACCCTGCTTTTGCACGACGGATGCCTGACGAACTTTCGGGCGGTCAGCGCCAGCGAGTCGGTGTCGCACGCGCGCTCGCCGGCGGGCCGGAATTGCTGATCATGGACGAGCCGTTCGGCGCACTCGATCCTGTCACCCGCGACGCGTTGGGCCGCAAGGTGCGCGAGCTGCACGAACGCCTTGGCCTGACCACGGTGATGGTGACGCATGACATGGCCGAGGCGCTGCTGCTGGCGGACCGCGTGCTGGTGATGGACAAGGGCGCGCTGGTCGCAGACGAGACCCCGCACGCGCTGCTCGCAGGCGCGGGCGGAGCGGTGGCGCAGCGTCTTGCCAGCGTGCCGCGCGAACAGGCCGAGCGGCTGGCGGCGATGGAAGATCATGCCTGATGGGGGAAATCTGGGACATCCTCCCCAGCCTCGGCGAAAAGCTGGCGGCACACGTCGTGCTGTCGGCTAGCGCAATCGGGCTTGCCATGCTGATCGCTTTGCCGATGGCGGTGTGGGCGAGCCGTTCAGCCATCGTCGCCCGCCTTGCCCTGAGCCTGGCCAGCCTTGTCCAAACGATCCCCGCGCTGGCGCTGCTGGCTCTGTTCTTCCCGCTGCTGCTGTCGCTGCGCGCGGTGTTTGGCGAAGGGCTGCCAGCGTTCGGGTTCCTGCCCGCGCTGATGGCGCTGACCCTCTATGCGCTGCTGCCGATCCTGCGCAATGCCGTCACCGCGCAGGCGAACCTTGATGAAGGCGTGCTTGAGGCGGCGGACGGCGTCGGCATGACCAAGTGGCAGAAGCTGGTGCTGGTCGAAGCACCTCTGTCCGCGCCGTTCATCATGGCGGGCATTCGTACGGCATCAGTGTGGACGATCGGCGCGGCGACGCTCTCCACGACGATCGGCCAGCCAAGCCTTGGCGATCCGATCTTTGCGGGTTTGCAAACGCAGAACTGGGCGCTGGTGCTGGCCGGATGCCTTGCCAGCGCGGGGCTGGCGCTGGCGGCGGATAACCTGTTGTGGGTGATCGAGGTCGGACTGGCGCGGCGTTCGCGCGCCATGACATTCGGCGGAATCGCGGTGGTGGCTGCAGGCATCCTCGCCGCGCTTTGGGCGCAGGGTTCGGGCAGTGACGAACGGCGCATCGTGATCGCCGCCAAGCAGTTCTCCGAACAATACATCCTTGCCCAACTGATCGGATCGCGGCTGGAGGCGGCAGGCTATGCGGTCGAATATCGCGACGGTTTGGGGAGCGCGGTGGTGCATTCGGCGGTCGCGGCATCCAGCGTCGATATCTCGGTCGATTACACCGGCACGATCTGGACCAATTACCTCAATCGCAAAGACAATCCCGGCCGCGAGGCGATGTACGAAACGATCGTCGATTGGGAAGCGCGCGAGAACAAGGTGAAGGTGCTGGGCCGCCTCGGGTTCGAAAACGCCTATGCCTTCGCCATGCGGCAGGACCGGGCGCGCGAACTGAGCGTGACCAGCCTTGCCGATCTGGCAGTGGTCGCCTCGCAGCTGACCGTGGGCGGCGATCCCGAATTTTTCGAGCGTCCGGAATGGGCCGCGGTGCAGGCGGCCTATGGCCTCAGGTTCGCCAAAAGCCGCAATTTCGCGCCGACCTTCATGTATAATGCGCTGGCTTCGGGCGAGGCGGACGTGATCAGCGCCTATACCTCGGACGGGCGGATCGCGGCAGACAAGCTGGTAGTGCTGGACGATCCCGAAGGCGCCTTGCCGAGCTATGACGCGTTGCTGATGCTGTCCCCCCGCATCGCCGGGGACAAGGGCGTGGTTGCCGCGCTGCAACCGTTGATCGGCGCAATCACCGTGGAAGCGATGCGCGAAGCGAACTTCGCCGTGGACCGCGAGGATGCGGGCAAGCTGACGCCGAAAGCGGCGGCGGAGGGGTTGGCGAAACAGGCGGGGCTATAAAAGATCGCGCTGGACCGCCCGCTCGCAGCGACGCGCCCGATGGGCTTTGGAGCGAGGATTCGGCACGCCGGGGGGCGTGCCAAATTCAAGACGCTTTCTTCCACACCTGCGTCTGGCACAGCGGGCCGAAACAGCCCGTCACTTCCAACGCACCGTCCCCCTTGCGGCGCACTTCGGACGTGTAGGTGCGCCCGCTTTTGGGGTCATAGACCTTTCCGCGCCATGCGTCGCCGTCTGCGGTCAGGCCGGTGAGGATTGCTGTGCCGATCAGCTTGCGATTCCGCTTTGTCGCATCCGAATTATTGACGTCGCGCTGATCCTTTCCTCCGGGGGGCAGGATCAGGAACCGCTCGATCCGCCCGCAAAGCGTATTGCCGCATTTGGCAATTCCCACGACCGCGTCCTTTTCCGCTGTCACCCAGCGGCCGGTTATGGTGTTCGCGGCCAGCGCCGGGGACATTGCAGCAAGGCCCACGGCCAGTGCCAACACATAAGCTTTCGTTGTCATCAATCGAACCCCGCTCCAAACGGCCAACGGCGGCCGCACATGCCCAGCACCTTGAACAGCATGCCCATCTCGCTCTCCTTCACCAGCCTGTCACGCTGACGCTGGAATTTATCCTTCTGGTACGGAGCGCGGCGACGGAGGGCGTCCATGCGGGTGTCGATCCCCATCTGGAGCAGCCATTCGCCCTGAAATTGCAAGCCCATCACATCCGCACCGTTATCCTCGGCCACCTGCTTCAACAATTCGAAATCGACATGCGCGGTGAGATCGGCCTCACCGGGATGGGCGAACACATCCACCTTTTGGTGCGATTTCAGCGCCTGCAAAGTCGATCCCGAACGCAGCTCCATTTGGCCATAGTCAATGAAGAGCGCCGCTCCGCCCTGTTCCTTCAGCCGCCGCGCGATCTCCGCCATGATCGCGACCGCAGCGGGGCTAGTCTCGATCAAGGTCCCCTGCGAGGCCGTGACCCAGCTGGGCGGCACGAAGTGATCCATTCGCTCCTTGCCCGTCACGAAGGTGAACGCATCACCTTCCAGCCCCACCATTCGCGGATACCACCCTTCGGTCGAGCGAATAAGGTGTTGCACCGGCAAGGCATCGAAGAACTCGTTGCCTACGATCAGGAGCGGCGCATCGTCGGGCAGGGTCGAAATGTCGTGGTGGTGGATGCAATCGGGGAAAGCCTCCCGCTGCATCGCGCGCAGGGTGGCAGAGGTTTCGACAAAATGGACTTGCGGCGTCATGCCGTGCTGCGCCGCTGCGCCAAGGGCGTCCTTGGCCAGAGTGCCGCGACCCGGCCCAAGCTCGACGTAGTGGATGTGCTTGCGCCGGTTCATCCGTGACCACAGATCGGCGAACCACACCCCGATCAATTCGCCGAACACCTGCGTGATTTCCGGCGCGGTGATGAAATCGCCCTGTTCACCAAGGGGATCACGGCTGGCATAATAGCGCGCGTTGCTCTCGCCCATGAACTGCGCGAGGCTGACAGGACCGGTTTCGCGGATCAGCCGGCGCAAGGTGGCCGGCACATCGACATTCGCACGGGCGAGGACTTCGGCCTCCAGCCGCGCTTGTTCGGCAGCGGCAGCGGCCGCCTCGGCTGCAGCGCGCGCGGAAGCTTGCGCCGCCGCGCCGTTGTCACCTTGGCCTGCCGGTGGCGGATCGATCAGCCTGAGCGCGCTGCGCCAGACGCCCGGCCCACCGGGCGCGCCATCCTTCAGGCCGGCGCAGTCGTCCCCGCCGCCAGCGGCTTCGTCCGCAGCGCGTAAATCACGACAATCAATCCAGTCAGGATAAGCGGTATTGTCAGCCATTGCCCCATCGATAACCCGGTCCGCATTGCAAAGTCAGCCAGTTGTTGATCCGGCTGGCGGAAAAATTCGTTAACAAAGCGCGCGATCCCCATGCCAAGGGTAAACACCCCCGCCAACAGCCCCGGACGATAACGCGCGCGGGTTTTCCAGAACAGCAGCATCATGATGACAAGCAGCGCCAGCCCTTCAAGGCCTGCCTGATACAACTGGCTGGGGTGGCGCGGCAGATCGTCGGCGGCGGGGAAGATCATCGCCCACGGCACATCGGTGACGCGGCCCCACAGCTCCCCATTGACGAAGTTCGCGAGCCGCCCGAGCAGCATGCCCATCGGCACGCCAACCGCGACATAATCGACCACACGGATGAAGTTCAACTTGTCGCGCCATGACACGTAAGCCATCGCCGCCGTCACGCCTGCCAGGCCGCCGTGGAACGCCATGCCCCCATCCCACAGTCGCAGCAGCTTCCACGAAACAAAGCCGTCACCCGAGAAATCGGTAAAGGCACTGGGGATCCCGGTCTCGCCGCCGGTATAGAACAGCGCATAACCCAGCCGCCCGCCGATGATCACGCCCAGCGTGCAATAAAAAAACAGGTCGTCGGCATGGCGCTGCGCCATCGGCGCACCGGGCGCTTTCAGCATCTTTGATGTGTGCCAATAGGCAAAGATCACGCCCAGCAGGTACGCCAGCGAATAATATCGTAGAGTGAAGAACCCCAGTTCGATCCCGGGTTTCAGCCCTAGGTCGGTCCAGTAGACAGGATCGGCAGGGATGCTTGCGGCAAGTAGTGACAGCACGAAGCGAACCTCTTATTGACAATGATATGCCGTATCGGCGGGCCCGAACGGCCCCGGTCGCGCTGGCGCTTCTGGCACAGCATCCGGGGCAGGGGAAGGGGCACGGGAACCGCTGGACGGAATGGGACAGGCAATCTGGCGCGCGGGCAATAACCCGGGGCCGGACGGCCGCAATAACAAGAGAGGAAACCACCGCATGCCCACACAGCTGGACAATGCGCTTGAAGCGATCATCACCGGACTGACCTCTGACGGACAGCCGTTCGCTACCGTGCCCTTTACCCGCGACGGGATCACCATGCCGGCCTTTGCCGGCGCCCCGCCGACGCTGGCTCATTATTTCGCGCATTTCTGCAACCAGAACAAGGATGTGCCCTTCCTCGTCGATGGCGACGTGCGGCTGACCTTTGGTGAGACCTATGCCGCTGCGACCTGCGTGGCCGAAGGTTTGGTGCAGACCCACGGCATCCAGAAGGGCGACCGTATCGGGCTGGCCGCGCGCAATTCGGCCAACTGGATGATCGCCTATATGGGCATCCTGATGGCGGGCGGCTGCGCCACGCTGCTGAACGGATTCTCGTCGGGCGATGAACTGGCTTACGGCCTTGATCTGGCCGAAGCCAAGCTGCTGCTGGCCGATGAAGGCCGCGCCGCGCGCCTTGAAGGGCACGCCCACCCCGCCAAGATCGTGCTGTTCAACCACGGCAACGCCCCGTCCGAAGGCCTTGCCGACACGTGGGCGGTGCCGCAGGGCACGCCCGCAGCCATCGCGCTGCTCGGCAGCCTCGGGCCGGACGATATTGCCACGATCCTCTATACTTCGGGTTCGACCGGCAAATCCAAGGGCGCATGGTCGGATCATCGCGGCGTCGTGAACGGCGTGATGAATTACGTCGCCCAGTCGGCGATGGCCAAGGTGCACATCGAATCGCAGGGTGAGATCATCACCGATCAGCCCTGTGCGCTGGTCGCCGTGCCGCTGTTTCACGTGACCGGTGAAGTGCCCCTGTTCCTGCAAAGCTTCGCCATCGCACGCAAACTGGTGCTGATGCCGAAGTGGGACGCGGGCCTCGCCATTCGCCTGATGGCGGAAGAAAAGGTCAGCTACTTCGTCGGCGTCCCGCTGATGAGCTACGAAATCGCCAATCACCCGGACCGTGAAAAATACGACCTGTCGGCCTGCAAAAGCTTCGCTGCTGGCGGCGCCCCGCGTCCGGTTGAGCACGTCACCCGCATCAAGGAAGCCTTCCCCGGCGGCTTCCCGCTATTGGGCTATGGCCTTACCGAAACGAATGCCGTGGGCTGCGGCAATTTCAACGAGAACTACTTGGCCAAGCCGGGTTCCACAGGCCGTCCGTCAAAGCCGATGGTCGATCTTGCGATCCTCGACGATATGGGCAACCCGCTGCCGCAGGGTCAGGTGGGCGAGGTGTGCATCCGGTCAGTCGCCAATTTCCGCGGCTACTGGAAAAACGACGATGCGACGAAGGCCGCCTTCACCGCTGACGGTTATTTCCGCACCGGTGATTTGGGCTATCTTGATGCCGACGACTATCTGTTCATCGTCGACCGCAAGAAGGACATCATCATCCGCGGCGGTGAGAATATCTCCTGCATCGAAGTGGAAGATGCGATCTACGCGCATGACGATGTGGGCGAATGTTCGGTGTTCGGTCTACCCGATGAACGCTTCGGCGAGGTGCCCGCGGCCGTGTACCGGATGAAGGACGGCCACGGCGTGGTCACTCCGGCGCAGTTGCGAGAATTCCTCCTCGCGCGGATTGCGCCCTTCAAGGTGCCGCTGGAACACCAGATCTGGCTGGTCGAGGAGGCTCTGCCACGCCTCGGCACGCAGAAGATCGACAAGCGCAGCGTCAAGGCGCTTTACCTCGATCAAGCCGTCGCTGCGTGAGCGGCGGCCTGTGAGTCCGGTCCGTGAGCCCTAGGCGCATCCCCGGCCAGCGCGCGATCATGGACCGGCGCGCTCTTGCCGAGGAAATCGCGGACTTGCACGAATCCGGGGGCGAAAAAGCCCGCCCCCGGATCGTTGCGGCGCTGCGCATGGCGCTGGACGAAGGACGCGTGGAGCTGGCCCGCAGGCTGGAACTGACGCCGTCTGCCGGGCACGAGGTCACGGCCGGGTTCTCGTTCCTGATGGATCAATTGCTGCGGGTGATCCACGATCACGTCACCACGCATCTGTATCCCGCCGCCAACCGCACCCAGGCCGAACGGCTCGCGATTCTGGCGGTCGGCGGTTACGGGCGGGCCGAGATGGCGCCCCATTCTGACGTCGATGTCGCCTTCATCACTCCCAACAAGCGCGCGCCGTGGTGCGAGCAGGTGATCGAGACGATGCTCTATATCCTGTGGGATCTGGGCCTCAAAATCGGTCATTCCAGCCGCACCGTTGCGGACACGATCCGCATGGCGAAGGAAGACCTGACCATCCGCACCGCCCTGCTGGAAAGCCGCATGGTGTGGGGCGAGCAGGCGCTTTACGAAGAGCTGCGCGCACGCTTCTGGAGCGATGTCGTCAAGGGCAGTGAACGGCAGTTCCTCACCCTGAAGCTCGCTGAACGCGATGCCCGGCACAAGCGCATGGGCGATAGCCGCTATGTCGTTGAACCCAACATCAAGGAGGGCAAAGGCGGACTGCGCGACCTCCAGACGCTGTACTGGATCGGCAAGTATGTCCACCGCGTCGATAGCGGCGCGCAGCTGGTCGATGTGGGGCTGCTGACCGCGTCGGAATATCGCAGCTTCCGCCGCGCCGAAGGCTTTCTCCTGGCGGCGCGCTGCCATATGCACCTGATCACCGGCCGGGCCGAGGATCGACTGACCTTCGATCTCCAGCGGCAGGTGGCCGAACGGATGATGTTCGCCGAGCGCCCCGGCAAAAGCGCGGTCGAACGGTTCATGCAATACTACTTCCTGCAGGTGAAGCGGGTGGGGAGCCTGACCGGCGTGTTCCTGTCGCACCTCGATGAGGAAATGGCCAAAAAGCGTCCGCGCACCGGTTTCTTTGCCGGTTGGACGCAGCGGCCTCGCATGTTCAAAGGCTATTCGGTCGAAGGCGGGCGGCTGCGCGCGCCGGGCGACGACTGGTTCCGGCAAGACCCGGTGCGCCTGATCGAAGTCTTCCAGCTGGCCGAGGCCGAAGGGCTGGAGATTCACCCTGAAACCATGCGTCAGGTGGGGCGGGACGCCAAGCTGATCAATGGCAAGCTGCGCCGCGACAAGCGGGCCAATGCGTTGTTCATCGACCTGCTTTCAGGCCGCAAAGACCCCGAAACCGTGCTGCGCTGGATGAACGAGGCAGGCGTGTTTGGCCGCTTCGTGCCTGATTTTGGCCGGGTCAACGCGCAGATGCAGTTCGATATGTACCACCACTATACGGTGGACGAACACACCATCCGGGCCATCGGGCTGTTGAGCCAGATCGAGCGCGGGCTGCTGGCTGCCGATCACCCGCGGGCGACCCGCGAATTTCCCAAGCTGGCTTCCCGCCGGGCGCTTTATGTCGCTGTGCTGCTGCACGATATCGCCAAGGGGCGCGGCGGCGATCACTCGGTGCTGGGCGCGGATGTTTCGCACGAGCTATGCCCGCGCTTCGGGCTGGACGAGAAGGAGACCGATCTCGTCGCGTGGCTGGTGCTGCAACACCTTCTCATGAGCCGCACCGCACAGAAACGCGATCTCACCGATCCCAAGACGATCGAGGATTTCGTGGGCGAAGTGCAGAGCCTTGAACGTCTGCGCAACCTTGCGATCCTCACCGCGGTCGATATCCGCGCGGTGGGGCCGGGCACGTGGAACAGCTGGAAGGGCCAGTTGCTGGGCGAGCTTTACGACGCGTCGCAGGAACGCCTCCGTCTGGGCCACAAGGGCAATGGGCGCAAACAGCGGGTCACAGCCAAGAAAGACGCGGTGCAGCGCCTGCTGGCGGATGCCGATCATCTGGTCGACAGCATCGGCGCGCTGCTGGGCGATGCCTACTGGATTGCCGAGCCTGAGGACATCATCGCCAGCAATCTGGTGCAATATGACGCCGCCGTTGCGACCAAGGACCAGCTTTCGATCCATTGCGAAGTCGATGAAACGCGCGGCGCAACGCGGGTCAGCGTCATCGCTGCCGACCATCCCGGTCTGTTTTACCGCATGGCGGGCGGCATTCACCTTGCCGGCGCCAACATCATCGACGCGCGCATCCACACCGCGCGCAGCGGCTATGCCGTCGACAATTTTCTGGTGCAGGATCACAACGCCCAGCCGTTCCGCGAAGAAGCGCAGATGGCGCGGATCGAGAAAGGCATTCGTGATGCGCTGCTGGCCAAGGTCGAATTGGTACCCAAGCTCGCCGCGCGCCCGCTCGCCCATTCACGGGCCAAGGCGTTTGACGTCGCCCCGCGGGTCGGGTTCGACAATGATGCCTCCAACCACTTCACCGTGATCGAGGTGACAGCGCGCGATCGACCGGCGCTGCTCAACCGGCTCGCGCACGCGCTGTATAAGGCCAACCTGATTGTCCATTCGGCGCATATCACCGCCTATGGCGAAGCGGCGGCGGATACCTTTTATGTGACCGACCTGACATCCGCCAAGATCAAGGCACCCGAACGGCTTGCCGAAATCGAAATGGCACTGCTGGAAGCGGCGAGCGATCAGCGCCAGCATCAGCTGGCAAATGTATGACTTCAAACTGCTGAATATCTTGCGGATTGAAGGTGCGGTGAACCGTGTGCGGGACAGGTTGCATTCCCGAAACGTATTGCTACAGCGGCCACATCCAACTCAGGGAGAGTTACCAAAATGACGACCGCATCCCCCATGCGGAGCCCCCTTCGGCTCGGCAAAATCGCGCTGCTGGCTGGCACCGCGGCTTTCACCCCCGTCGCTGCGCTTGCACAAGATGCTGAAGCGCCTGTCGCGGAAGAACGCACCAGCACGCTCGACAGCCTCAATGAAATCCTCGTCACCGGTACCAAGACCAAGGATGCCGAAAACGTTCAGGACATTCCGCTGGCCGTGACCGCGTTCAACGCCGGCACACTGGAAGCGTTCAAGATCCGGGACATTTCGGGCCTGTCGTTCCAGGCGCCGAGTGTAAGCCTCGACCAGGTCGGCACCAGCCGCGGCACCGCCAACTTCACCGTGCGCGGGCTTGGCATCAACTCGTCGATCCCGTCGATCGACCCCACCGTCGGCGTGTTCGTTGACGGGGTGTATCTCGGCATCAACGGCGGCGTCGTGTTCGACTTGTTCGACCTCGACAGCGTGGAAGTCCTGCGCGGCCCGCAGGGCGTTCTGTTCGGCCGTAACGTGACCGGCGGTGCCGTCGTCATCAACACCGGCAACCCGACCGAAGATTTCCGCGGCAAGTTCCGCGCTGCCGTTGATGGACCCGTCGATGGCGGCCGGGGCGGCGCGAACTACACCATGAGCGGCGTCCTCAGCGGCCCGATCATCGAAGACGTGCTGCTGTTCAAGGTCGGCGCGTACTACAACAAGGACGAAGGCTACTTCCGCAACCTGTTCGACGGTTCGAACCACGGCGCGGCGGACACCAAGATCCTGCGCGGCGCGTTGGAAGCCCGTCTCGGCGGCCTGACCCTGCTCGGCAAGCTCGACTATTTCGAAAGCGACGGCGATGGCCCCACGGGTCAGAACCGCGCGTTCTTTGACCGCAACTCGTTCGATTTCTCCATCGACGAGCCGGGCGGTTACGCCAACGAAATCTGGACCGGATCGCTGAACGCGACCATCGATGTCGGCCCCGGCACGCTCACCAACGTGTTCGGCTGGCGCAAGTATGACGCCACCACCAATGGCGATATCGACGCGACCCCGCGCTTCCTGTTCCACTCCAACACCGAAACCGCGCAGGAGCAGTTCTCGAACGAAATCCGCTATGCGATGTCGTTCGACAGCCTCGATCTCACCGTCGGCGGCTTCTGGTTCGAACAGGATCTGGCCTACACCGAAGTGCGCACCCTGCGCCGCGATCTTCCGGTGAACCTGCAGCCCCCCCGCTTCTTTGGCGGCGGCGCGCAGAACCACGAAGTGCTCGGCCTGTTTGCCAATGCCCAGTGGGAATTCGTCGACAGCCTCTCGCTGATCGCCGGTATCCGCTGGAACCAGGAAACCAAGGACGCCGGTGTGACCTTCATCACCCCGCGCGCGCCCTGTTCGTTCCTGACCGGCACCTGCCCGACCGGCACCGCGCCCTACCGGCCCGGCATCGAAACCAACGGCTTCGCCGATCAAGTGCGGTTCCGCAACGTCTCGCCCAAGCTCGGCCTGCAGTATGAATTTGCTGACAGCCAGGTGTATGGCCACTGGAGCCGCGGCTTCCGTTCGGGCGGCTACAACTTCCGCATCACCAACGTGGCGGTGTTCAACCGTGCCTTCGCGGCGACCGGCGCGCTCGGCTTTGATGAAGAGCAGGTCGACAACTACGAAATCGGCGGGAAATTCCAGACCCAGGATGGCAGCTTCACGCTGAACGTGGCTGGTTATGTCACCAAGGTCGGCAACATGCAGCGCGAAGTGAACCTCGCTGATCCGGGCGCGGGCGTGGTGCAGAACATCCTCAACACGGCCGATGCCACGATCAAGGGCTTCGAAGCCGAAGCGCGCATGCGCGTGTCGGATTCGCTGGCCTTCACCGCAAACATCGGGATCACCGATGCCGGCTATGACCGCGTGCTGTTCGACATTTCGGGCGATGGCCGCATCAATGATGCCGATCTGGACCTCAGCCTGCCGCGCGTTCCTCCTGTCGTGGTGGGTCTGGGCTTGATTCACGATTGGGATCTGGGGGACAGCTCCATCCTGACCCGCGTGAACTATCAGTACCGTGACCGTGCGGCCTATACCGATGACAACTTCGGCTGGCTGAACGATCTCAGCAACCTTGAAGCCAACATCACCTGGAATACCCCGATGGAAGGCCTGTCGGTGTCGCTCTACGGCCGCAACCTGCTCGATCAGGTGCAGGAGGGCGGCGACACGCAGGTTCCGTTCGGCGGCCCGAACTCGACCGGTGTGCAGCGTCCGTTCCAGCAGCAGCCGGGCCTCGGGACGTTCTCGCCGCTGATGCGCGGCCGCAACGTCGGCATCGAAGCGCTGTTCGAGTTCTGAGTTAGGGACTGAGCCAAAACAAAAAAGGGCGCTCCGGCAACGGGGCGCCCTTTTTCGTTGGGTGGATTAGTGTTGCCCGCGCGCCCCGAACAGGGCGGATCCGACGCGTACATGCGTTGCACCCAGCATCACCGCGGTTTCGTAATCGCCGCTCATCCCCATGCTCAGACCGGTCAGCCCGTGATCGGCGGCCAGCTTGGCCAGCATTGCGAAAAACGGCGCGGCTTCGGTATCAGCAGGCGGGATGCACATCAGTCCGGCCAGCGGCACATTCGCGGCGCGAACCGCGGCCAGAAACGCGGGCAGATCGGCAATCGGGCATCCGCCCTTCTGCGGCTCGTCACCGATATTCACCTGCACGAAACACGGCACACGCCGTCCGGCCTTGTCCATCGCCCTGGCCAGCGCGGTCAGCAGGCTGGGCCTGTCAAGCGAGTGAATCACGTCGAACAGGGCAACAGCTTCTTCGGCCTTGTTCGATTGCAACTGGCCGATCAGGTGGAGTTCGATATCGGGATGGCCTTCGCGCAAGGCGGGCCACTTGGCTTGCGCCTCCTGCACCCGGTTTTCCCCGAATACGCGCTGTCCTGCATCGATCAGCGGCTGAATCGCGGCGGCATCATGGGTCTTGCTGACCGCGATCAGGCTGACATCGGCAGGCGCGCGCCGCGCGGGCTTGCAGACGCGGGCAATGGTGTCGCGGATTTCGGCGAGGCGGGTAGCGGGTGTATTATCCATATCCTGCGCTCTATAGCGGGCGCGTGACGCGCGCCAATCCCCTCCCCGCCCTGTGGCTGATCAGCGATGCACGCAATGACGCCGCGCTGGAACGCGCGCTCGCGGCGCTGCCGCGCGGCAATGCGTTGGTGTTCCGGCACTATCACCTTGATGAACAGGCGCGCCGCCAGCGGTTCGAGGCACTTGCTATGGCAGCGCGCGCGGGCGGGCACCTCGTTATCCTGTCCGGCGCCGCGGAACTGGCACAGGAATGGTGCGCAGACGGCATTTATGGGCCGGCGGATAAGCTGGGCAAACGGCCCGGCCTGCTGCGCCTTGCCACGGCGCATGATGCACAGGAAATCGGGCTCGCGAACGCGGCGCGTGTGGACGGCGTCTTTCTCTCGCCCGTGTTCCCCACCCGCTCGCATCCCGGCGGCGCGAGCCTTGGCATCGGCCAGTTTCGGACGCTGGCCGAAACGGCCGAAATGCCGGTGATTGCCCTCGGCGGCATGACAGCAGCGCGCGCGCGCGCGCTGGATTGGCCCCGCTGGGCAGCAATTGACGGGTTGAGTTAGGAACGCTCCATCGCTCTTTCCTTGACCGGAGTGGCGGGAGGATTCATGATGTGTTCCGCACAGGAGACTCCTAAAATGGCCAGCCGCGCGGCCCTACACGTCAAACCCGGTCGCCAGACCAATGCCGACTGGCGCGCTGGCCTGCGCCGCAGCTTGCGCCGCATCGCGCAGATGACGGGCGCAGGGCTGCTTTTCGGCACGGCGGTGTTCCTTGCGCTGGCGCTGGCCAGCTACACCCAGACCGATCCCAGCCCCTCGACCGCGGCTGACCCTGCCGAAGTCGCCAACTGGATGGGCCGGAGCGGGGCGTGGGCGGCAGACCGCGTGCTGATGATCTTCGGCCTGCCCGGCGTGCTGCTGCTGCCCTTGCTGTATGTGTCCGCGCGCAAGCTGTGGCGCGATGTCGAAAATGGCGACGCGCCCGAGACGACAGCCTGGTGGATGCCCACCGCGCTGCTGCTGACCGCCATGACGTTGATGGCCACGGTGTTGAGCCTCGCGTTCACTGGCCCCGGCGGCACGCTGCCCGCTCAGGCCGGGGGGCTTTCGGGGCTGCTCGGGGCGGGCGCGATACAGGCCGTGGCCGCCCGTTTTGGCGAAGCGGCGCAGGGCTGGGTAATTCTCGCCCTTGCGCTGACCAGCCTTGCCGTGGGCGTGGCGCTGCTGACCCGCATCTTCGCGATTGATTGGCGCGTGCTGATGAGCCTGCCCGACTTTCTGGGCGGCGGATCACTGGCCGGGGTGATGAGCCGACTGCCGCTGCCCTGGCGCGACCGGATGCCAGCATTGGCCTTTGCGGGCGATGATGATGGCGATGATGCCGCGTCTGTCAGCCCGCGCCGCCCGGCCAAGGGCTCCGCTGTTGCCGCCGAGACCGAGGCCGACGATCGCCCGCGCCGTTCGCCCGAAATTTCCGATCCCTCCGCCCCGCCCAAACGCGCCCAACCCGCCAAGACGGCGCAGCGCGATATGTTTGCGCAGTTCAGCTTGCCGAGCCTTGATCTGCTGGCCGAACCGCCCGTCGACAAGGCCCCGAAGCTCGACAAGATGGCGCTGGAGAGGAACGCCCGTCTGCTCGAAAACGTGCTCGACGATTTTAATGTAAAGGGCGAAATCACCGCCGTGCGTACAGGGCCGGTGGTGACCATGTACGAACTGGAGCCTGCGCCGGGCATCAAGGCGAGCCGCGTGATCGGGCTGGCCGAAGATATCGCCCGCAACATGAGCGCGATTTCCGCGCGCGTCTCTCCGATCCCGGGCCGCACTGTGATGGGGATCGAACTGCCCAATCAGGACCGCCAGGTGGTGATGCTGAAGGAACTGGCCGCCTGCGCCGATTTCGCCGATGCCAAGGGCAGTCTGCCAATCATCCTGGGCAAAGATATCGCGGGCGAACCAATCATCGCTGACCTTGCTGCCATGCCGCACTTGCTGGTCGCAGGGACAACCGGATCGGGCAAATCGGTCGGGCTGAACGTCATCCTGCTTTCGCTGCTGTATCGCTTCACGCCCACCGAACTGCGCCTGATCCTGATCGATCCCAAGGTGCTGGAACTGAAGACCTATGACGACATCCCCCACCTGCTTTCGCCGGTGGTGACGGAGCCGGCCAAATCGGTGCGCGCGCTGAAATGGGCGGTCGAGGAAATGGAGCGTCGTTACCGGATGATGAGCGCGATCAGCTCGCGCAACATCCATTCTTTCAACGAAAAAGTCAGCGCCGCGATTGCCAAGGGCAAGCCGCTCGGCCGCCGCGTCCAGACCGGCTTCGACCCCGAAACCGGCGAGCAATTGTTCGAGGAAGAACAGCTCGATTACGAGCCGCTGCCGCAGATCGTGCTGATCGTCGACGAACTCGCCGACTTGATGGTGACCATCGGCAAGGAAATCGAAGTCCTGATCCAGCGTCTGTCGCAGAAATCGCGCGCGGCGGGCATCCACCTGATTATGGCGACTCAGCGCCCCAGCGTCGATGTCATCACCGGCGTCATTAAGGCCAACCTGCCGACCCGTATCAGCTTCAAGGTGACCAGCCGGATCGACAGCCGCACAATCCTTGGCGAGCAGGGCGCCGAACAGCTGCTGGGCAAGGGCGATATGCTCTACAAACCCAACACCGGCGCGATGGTGCGCGTCCACGGGCCGTTCGTATCGGATGAGGAAGTGGAAGCGGTCGCCGATTTCTGGCGCGGTCAGGGCAGCCCCGCATATGTCGATGCCGTCACAGAAGAACCCGAAGAAGGCTTCGGCGGGTTCGGCTTCGATGATGATATGACCGCCTCCGACAATCCGGACGAACGCAAATATCGTCAGGCCTGCCAGATCGTGTTCGAAAACCAGAAGGCGTCCGGCAGCTGGCTTCAGCGGCAGATGGGCGTGGGCTATAACACCGCAGCCAAGTGGATCGAGCGGATGGAGGAAGACGGCTTCGTCGGCCCGTCCAACCACGTTGGCCGCCGCGAAATCTACCGCGATCGGGACGGCAACCCGCTGTAATTAAAGCCCCAAAGCAAAAGCGCGCCCATGCCGTGGCACGGGCGCGCTTTGCTGGCCGGTTGTCCGGCGCGTTTTACTTCGCTTCCAGTTCCGCCTTGGTCAGCAGCGTCATCGCCTGCACCTTGGCCGCGTTGGCCTGCATCGCGTCGGCCGGCATCGCAACCATCCCGACCTTGGCGAGCGGGCCTTCCTTGCCCCAGCTTTTCACCCATTCCTGCATGAATGCCTCAAGCCCCGGGATCGCGCGCATGTGCGATTTCTTGACGTAGACATACAGCGGCCGCGCGCCCGGATAGGCGAAGCTGGCGATGTTTTCGTAGGTCGGCTGGACGGAGTTCATCGGCAGGCCCTGCACCCGGTCGCCGTTTTCCTCCATGTAGGAATAACCGAAAATGCCGACCGCGCGGGGGTTTCCAACGATCTTCTGGACGATCAGGTTGTCCTGTTCGCCCTGATCGACATAGGCGCCGTCATCGCGGATTTCGGTGCAGAGCTGGCGGTACTTGTCCTCGTCGCTGTCCTTCAGCGCCTTCATCGCCGGATCGCTTTTGCAGCCGACTTCGAGCACCAGTTCCTTCAACGCATCGCGCGTGCCGGACGTGCTGGGCGGGCCGTAAACAAGGATCGGATCGGCAGGCAGCGCCGGATCGACATCCTTCCATGTCTTTGCAGTCTGCGGCTTGCCATAAGGCTGCGCGGCCAGCGCTTCGTAAACGGTTTTCGGCGACAGGTTCAGCATGATGCCGCCCTTGCCCGAAGCAAACGCAATCCCGTCCAACCCGACCTGCAGTTCGATCACTTCATCGACTTTGTTCGACACGCAGGCATCGAATTCCGAAGCCTTCATCCGGCGCGAGGCATTGACCATGTCCGGCGTGTTGGGGCCAAGGCCCGAACAGAACAGCTGGATGCCGTTACCGGTGCCGGTGGATTCGATCAGCGGCGAGCGCATATCCGGGTTCGACCGGGCGAAATTCTCCGCCACCAGCTTGGCAAAGGGATAGACCGTCGACGAGCCGACCGCATGGACTGACTGCGCGCCCGAGCCCCCGTCGTCGCACGCGGCGAGTGTCGATGCCGCCAGCGCCAGAACGGCACCGGTCTTGAGAAAAGCTGCGATACGATGTGACATGATCATTCCTGATAGGGGACCTTGGGAGCAAGGCCCTGCGCCTGTTCCGTTAAGACTGTTTCATGACAAGCTTATGACAGCCACAAGGCGGCCAAAGTCTGCCGCCCTCAGGGGCCGCATCAGCCGCTTGCCCCGCCCAGCAAGCGCATGAGAATGCTTGAATTTCCATCCGAATTGCAGCGTTAGCGCTTAACAGCATCGTAACCGGGCTCATGGTATCGCCCCGTCATGGGTGTTCCGCGCTTTCTCTACCGGCTTTGCATGGCCGCGATGCTGCTGGCGTTGTTAGCGGCCCGCCCGGCCGTGGCAGACAGTGAAGCCGTGCCCGCCTTCGCCCCGGTCTGCCACGCTGACACCGGCCTGGCGCCTGGCGCGCAGGCGATGCAACAGCGCGGGCCGTGGATCTGCCACAACAACCATTGGCGTTCGGACGTGCCAGCGGTGTGGCTGCGCTTCGACGCGAAAAGCTGGCAGGGCGAACAATTGCCGCGCCATTTCTTCAGTCGCATCGCGCGGTTCGAATCGATCACATTCCACGCCATCGACGCCGACGGCACGATCCGCACCCGCCGCCTGTCCGAAGGCGATGCGACCCCTTTCCCCGCTGGCCCGGTGTTCCGCCTGCCGCTGCCTGAAGTCACGCTGGACACCACCACGGTGCTCGCCCGGATCGAGGCGCCCCATTCCGTCCCGATCCTGACCGAAGCGCGCATCACCCACGATCCGGGCAAGGCCGAGTGGGCGCAGATCGATCTGACGCTGCTGGCTTTTGTCGCCGGGATGCTGGTGCTGCCGCTATTGTTCGACATCAGCTTCTTTGTGGTGCTGCGCGAACGGTTCATCCTGCTGCACGCCGCGATGGTCAGCGCGATGATGATCTATGTCCTGACCGCAGGCGGGCTGGCATCGGCATTTGTCACGCTGCCGTTGGTATTGATGGCAGTATTGGCGCCGCTGTCATGGTCGGTCGGGGCGGGGCTATCGGCGCTGTTTCTTATCCACTTTCTGGAACGCGGGGCACAGTCCAAGTTCATGCGACGCCTTACGTGGGTGACCGGCTGGTTCACGATGGCCGTGCCGGGCCTGTGCGCCCTGCAACTGGATGCTACCCAGTCTTTCGACGATGTCGCCTACTTCATCACCTTCCTGCCGTGCATCGCGGTGATCAGCGCAGCGTTATTCGAAGCGGTGGTGCGCGGCAGCCGTTCGGCGCGGTTCGTTTCGGTGGCTTGGGCGCCGATTATCATGGCTTCGGTTGAACGGTTGCTGCGCGGGCTGGGCTGGCATGTCGGCCCGGCCAGCCTTGACCAGATGCTGTATGTGGCCGTGGGGATCGAGGTGGTGGTAATCAGCCTTGCGATTGCCGACCGGTTCCTGGCGCTACGCCGGGAACGCGATGCGGCCCTGACCGAGGCGCGGATACTGGAACAGCTGTCGACACGGGATTCGCTGACCGGTCTGATGAACCGCCGCGCGATAGAGGCGCGTTTTGACGAACTGCTGACGCAGGGTTTCGATACATTCGCATTGGTCGATCTCGACCGCTTTAAGGCGATCAACGATCTTCACGGCCATCAGGTCGGCGATGCCGCGCTGATGGCCTGCGCCAGCGCGCTGCGCGCCAGCGGCGACCGCGATTCGGTCGCCGTGCGGCTTGGGGGGGAGGAATTCGTGGTGCTGCTGCGCGGCCCGCGACCGCTTGAACGGGCTGAGGGGCTGCGGCAGGCGATCCCGATGCGGATTGCCCAGAAAGTCCCCGGGCTTGAACTGCCGGTCACCGCAAGCATGGGCGTGGTGATGCTGGCCGATGCGAACCGGCACAAGATGGCCTTCGCCGAATTCTACGCGCGCGCCGATGCATTGATGTACGAAGCCAAGGCCAGCGGGCGCAACCGGATGGCGTATGAACGCCTGACGGTGTTCACCAGCGCCCCGCCCGAACGCGCATTCGAGCGAGAGCACGGCGCGATTTAGGTTTCCGCAAAGGGCTGCAGCACTTCCGGCCGCACCCGCGCCAGCCGTCCGGTGGCGCGGTCCAGCATTGCCCAAGTGGTCGCCGCGCTGACCAGACGCTTCCCGGCAGCGTCTAAGAATTCCACCCGGCGCAGCGACTTGGCACCCTGCGCCGCGCCTTCGATCCAGGTGGTCGCGGTGACAGCCTCGCCTTCGGATATATTGCCGCGATAATCGATCTCGTGCCGCACCACGACCCAGAAGAACGCGGCGCGATCTTCCGGGCGCGCAACCGCGTCCCAGTGGGCGGTCGCCATGTCCTGAACCCACTGCACCCACACGGTGTTGTTGACGTGGCCAAGTTCATCAATGTGCTCGGGCAGCGCAGTGAAGGTGCGGGAAAAGCGGTCGGGCATGGCCAAGGGTTAGTCCGGCGGCTGGGCGGCGGCAAGCAGCGCGAAGATATTCTTAGCCTTCGCGCGCCCTTACCGCCTGCGACCAGTCGAGGAGGAAGACCCGATGCCGGACGGCGATCAATCACCGCGCAAGGATCGGTGCTTCAAGCCCTCCCCCGGAGCTGATCAATCTTTCGGCGCCATCCCCATCTGCCACAGGATGAAGGCGAACTCCTCCGCCGTTTCCTTCAAGGAGTTCCAGCGGCCCGACTGCCCGCCGTGGCCTGCGCCCATGTTGGTCTTCAGCAGCAGCAGGTTATCGTCGGTCTTTACCTCGCGCAGCTTGGCGACCCACTTGGCCGGTTCCCAGTATGTCACGCGCGGATCGTTCAGCCCCGCCGTCACCAGCATAGGCGGATAGGCCTTGGCCACCACCTGATCATAGGGCGAATAGGACAGCATATAGGCGAACGCCGCCTTGTCGGTAATCGGGTTGCCCCATTCCTGCCACTCGCCCGGGGTCAGCGGCAGCTTTTCGTTGAGCATCGTGTTCATCACATCGACAAACGGCACATGGGCGACAATCGCGCCATATTGCGACGGGTCCTGATTGACGATCGCGCCCATCAACTCGCCGCCTGCCGAACCGCCGCTTGCCGTCACCTTGCCTTCAGCCGTGTAGCCCTTGGCAATCAGCCCGCGCCCGACGTCGACGAAATCGTTGAAGGTGTTGGTGCGTTCGAACAGCTTGCCCTGCAAATACCAGCGGCGCCCCAGATCGTCCCCGCCGCGGATATGCGCGATGGCATAGGCAAAGCCGCGATCCACCAGGCTGAGGCGCGAAGTCGAAAAGCCCGGCGGGATGGCATAGCCATAGGCGCCGTAAGCATAAAGGTGCAGCGGCCCCGGCCCTTTGATGCCGGCTTTCTTCAGGATCTCCGCCCGGTCTTTCCGCATCACCACGCTGACCGGCACCATCGTCCCGTCCCGCGCCTGCACGGTCAGGCGTTCGGTGGTGTAGAGGTTGGCGTCATACCCGCTGGGGATTTCCTGCGTCTTCAACGTCGTCAGCCCGGCGGTCTTGACGTCATAGTCATAGACCGTGCTGGGCGTGACCATGCTCTGATACGACAGGCGCAGCGTGCTGACGTCATATTCGGGGTTGTTCGAAAGACCGGCAGTGTAGCTGGGTTCCGGGAAAGTGATCGGCGTGATTGTCCCCGGCGCGGCATACTGGCGCAATTGAATCTGGTCGAGGCCGTTCAGCCGCCCTTCGGTGACGAAGAAGCCTTTGAACAGGTCGAAATCGGTCAGATAGAAAGCGTCCGATCCGGCAATCACGGTCTGCCAGTCGCCCGGCGTCTTCAGGTCAGCCTTGGCCAGGCGGAAGTTGATGTGATCGTCGTTGGTCAGCACCCACAATTCGCCGTCGCGGATGTCGACCGAATACTCGACGCCCTTCTTGCGCGGCTTCACCACAATTGGCGTCGCGGTGGGGTTGGCAGCGGGGACAAGCCGCACTTCGCTCGTCTCGTTATCGCCGGTGGCAATCACCAGCCAGTCTTCCTGTGCCGTCAATCCGGTGCCGACGCCAAAGCTCTGGTCTTCTTCCTTGTACAGCGTCACATCGCTGTCCACCGGGGTGCCGATGACGTGAAGCTTGGCTTCCAGCGTGCGCCATTCCTCGGTCGAAGGGCCGTAAACCAGCGCCGTATCACCCGCGACCCAGGTCAGACCGCCGCGCAGGTTCTCGATCACATCGGGCAGCAATTCGCCCGTCTGCAAATCCTTGATCCGCGCCGTGTAACGTTCACCGCCCGACGTGTCGGTGGAATAGGCCAGGAACCGCCCGTTCTGGCTGATCGACGCCGCGCCAAGGCTGAAATATTCCTGCCCTTCGGCAAGCTGGTTTTCATCGATCAGCAGCTGCGCATCACCGCCCGCAACGGCTTTGCGGTAATGCTTGCGATACTGCGCGCCTTCCTCGAACTCGCTCCAGTAAAGGTAGTCGCCATCCTTCTGCGGAACCGTGCTGTCGTCTTCCTTGATGCGCGCGCGCATCTCGGTGAAAAGCGCCTCGGTCAGCGCCGTCTGGCCCGCCATCTTCGCTTCGAAATAGGCGTTTTCCGCTTTGAGATGATCCAGCACATCGACATCGTCGACCGTGGGATAGGACTTGTCATACAGCCAGTCATACGGGTCTTCGATGGTGATCCCGTGGTGGGTGTAGGTGTGCGGACGCTTGGCTGCGACGGGCGGCTTGATATCAGTGGCGGCGGAAGACGTGGTCACGCTCAGCTTTTCCTCTCGGGTGGTGGTGTTCGCGGCAGCAGGCGCAAAGGTGGTGGCTGCCAAGGCAGTGGCAAGTGCAAAGGTGCTGATCGCGCGGAGCATTTTCGGTCATCCCTTGTCGTTGGCCGGCAGCGCGCATCCGGGTGGAAAGACGCGCGGCGAAAGCCTATGATGGTGGTTCTAGACATACATTCCGGCGCGGCAAGGCCCGCGCCGCGCCCGAGGATCGACGAAATGCTGATGCAGACTCATGAAGCCCGTCTTGCCGCCCTGCGCGAGGAGTTGAAGCGGCGCGGCGTCCACGGCCTCATCATCCCCATCAGCGATGAGCATATGAGCGAATATGTCGGCGATTATGCCCAAAGGCTCAAATGGCTGACCGGCTTTGGCGGATCGGCTGGCTTTGCCGCCGTGACGCTGGATCATGCCGCGATCTTCGTGGACGGGCGCTACACCGTGCAGGTGCGCGAACAGGTGGACGGCAAGCTGTTCGATTACAAGAGCGTGCCTGCCGATACGCTGGGCGGCTGGCTGGCCGAAGTGTGCGAAAGCGGCGCGCGCATCGCCTATGATCCCTGGCTCCACACCTGGGCCTGGGTCGAGGCGCTGGAAGCGCGCATCGCGCCCAAGGGCATCACCATGGTCCCGGCAGAGGGCAATCCGGTGGACGCCGTGTGGGGCGATCAGCCCGCGCCTTCGCCCGCCATCGCCATTCCGCATGACGAAACGATCGCCGGGCGTTCCTCGGCGGACAAGCGCGCGGCTGTGGCCGATTGGCTGACGAAGGAAGGCCATGATGCGGTGGTAATCCCGGCGCTGGATTCGGTCGCATGGCTGCTCAACATCCGCGGCGGCGACGTGCCGCACACGCCCGTTGCGCTGTCCTATGTCATCGCGCGCAAGGACGGCAGCGCGCAGCTGTTCATCGCGCCGGAGAAAGTAACGCCGGAACTCACCCGCCATCTGGGCAACGCGGTTACGATCCGCGACCGCGCCGCGTTTGAAGGCGCTTTAGGCGAATATGCGGGGCAAAGCGTCGCGCTCGATCCCGAATTCGCGGTGGTCGGGATTGCACAGGCCTTGCGCGCCGGGGGTGCCAGCTTCGCCTTTACCCAGGACCCGACGATCCTTGCCAAGGCCATCAAGAACCCAGCCGAACAGGCCGGCCAGCGCGATGCGCAGGCGCGGGACGGGGCGGCGGTTTCGCGCTTCCTGCGCTGGCTCGAAATCGAAGCGCCCCAGGGCGGCGTCGATGAACTTGGTGCCGCCGCGCGGCTGCAAGCCTTGCGTGAGGAAGATCCCGGTCTCAGCGATCTGAGCTTCGACACGATTTCTGCCGCCGCCGGCCACGCCGCGCTGCCGCATTACAAGGTGGACGAGGACAGCAATATCCCGATCCCGCCCGGTTCGATCTATCTGGTGGACTCCGGCGGCCAGTATCCCGGCGGCACGACCGATATTACCCGCACTGTTTGGGTCGGGCCGGGTGAACCCTCGGCAGAAATGCGCGACCGGAACACGCGGGTTTTGAAGGGGCACATCCAGCTTGCCCGGGCGGTGTTTCCGCAGGGCACGGTCGGCGGGCAGCTTGATGTGCTGGCGCGGCAATACCTCTGGGAAGCGGGCGTCGATTACGCCCACGGCACCGGTCACGGGGTGGGCAGCGCGCTTGCCGTGCATGAAGGCCCGCAGCGCATTGCCAAACCCAGCGGCGGGCAGGCCGGGACGGGGCAGGAGCTGTTTGCGGGCATGATCCTTTCCAACGAGCCGGGCTATTACAAGCAGGGCGCGTTCGGCATCCGGATCGAAAATCTGGTGCTGGTCGAAGAACGGCAGATTGACGGCATGGAGGGCCGGTATCTCGGCTTTGAAACGCTGACCTTCGTGCCGCTGGATCGCAAGCTGATCGAAAAATCGCTGCTGACGGCGGAGGAGATCGCGTGGGTCGATGGCTATCATGCCCACGTGCGCGCGCTGCTGTCGCCGCGCCTGGCGGGCGATGATCTGGCGTGGGTGGAGCGGGAGACGGCGCCGCTCTGATTCACCCAAGGCGACTTGTTGGCGTGCCGGTGTTCCTATAATGTTCTCTCATTCGCGAGTCGCGATGGATGGGAGAAGATGATGATCGGCTATGTCACCTTGGGCACCAATGATCTGCCGCGCGCGGCAGCATTCTATGACGCGCTGGCTGTGCATTTCGGACTGGGGCGGATGATGGATACCGAAGCCTTCATCGCCTGGGGTGAATGGGGCGGCGCAGCGGGGATCGCGGCGACGGTGCCTTTCGATGGCCAGCCCGCTACGGTCGGCAACGGCGTGATGGTCGCGCTGGAAGTGAAATCGCCCGAACAGGTTCATGCGGTCTATGACACCGCGATAGCCAATGGCGGAACCGACGAAGGCGCGCCCGGACCAAGGGGTGATGACGGCTTCTACGCCGCCTATTTCCGCGATCCGGACGGGAACAAGCTGAACGTGTTCTGCATGGTCGAAGCAGCCAAGGATTGATGCCGGTCAGCAGGCGGCAGGCAAGGGCCAGACCCGCGCTTGCCCCCTGCCAGACCCGCTTTAGCCCCCTGTTTGCTGCAGTGTTTCATGTGAAACATTGCAGCAAGGCAGGGTCAACGCATCAAGCCGCCAATCAGGTTGCGAACGAACCGTCCGACAATCGGCCCGGCCAGATCGGTCGCGATCGAACCGGCTGCTGACGTCACGCCAGAAGCAACCGGATTGGCGCGGGATTTCTTGCCGGTGATTTTCGAAGCCGCCACTGCGGCGGCCCCGCCCAGCGCGACCTTCGCCCCCGCGCCGAAGGCTTTCTCCCACAATCCCGGACTTTTGCGCGCCTGACCCCGGACAGCTTCCTCGCCCTCGACCTCGACCTGCTCGGCAGTCGCGGCAGCATCGGCGGCTTTGGCGGCGAGGACTTCGGCAGCGCTTTCACGATCTGCGCGGGTGTCGTACTTGCCGTCGAGGGGGCTAATAGATTGAATGATAGCCCGTTCTTTCGGCGTCACCGGGCCAAGGCGTGAACGCGGAGGCTTGATCAATGTACGCTCTACAATGGTCGGCGCGCCGTCCTGATCCAGCGTCGAAACCAGCGCCTCCCCCACCTTCAGTTCGGTGATTGCACTTTCGACATCCAGATCGGGATTGATGCGGAACGTCTCCGCCGCCGCCTTGATCGCGCGCTGATCACGCGGGGTGAAGGCGCGCAAGGCGTGCTGCACGCGGTTGCCCAGCTGGCCCGCAACTTCTTCAGGAATATCAATCGGGTTCTGCGTTACAAAGAACACGCCCACGCCCTTTGACCGGATCAGCCGCACCACATTTTCGATGGTGTCCTGAAGCGCCTTGGGCGCATCGTCGAACAAGAGGTGCGCCTCGTCGAAGAAGAACACCAGCTTGGGCTTTTCGGGGTCGCCCACTTCGGGCAGCGATTCAAACAGTTCTGCCAGCAGCCACAGCAGGAACGTTGCGTAAAGCTTGGGACTGCGCATCAGCTTGTCGGCAGCGAGCACGTTGACGTACCCGCGCCCCTGATCGTCCACCTTCAGGAAATCGTCGATCTCCAGCGCCGGCTCACCGAAGAAATGGTCCGCCCCTTGCGCCTCGAATGACAGCAATTGCCGCTGGATCGACCCGACCGAAGGCTTGGTGACATTGCCGTATTTCCCTGATAATTCACCAGCATTCTCGTTCGCCCAGGCCAGCAGAGCCGACAGGTCGGCAAAGTCGAGCAACAGCAAACCGTTTTCGTCGGCATAGCGGAAGATGATCTGCAAGACGCCTTCCTGCGTCTCGTTCAGATCGAGCAGGCGGGACAATAGCAGCGGGCCCATTTCGGACACCGTGGTGCGGATCGGGTGGCCCTGTTCGCCGTAAAGATCCCAGAAGATCACCGGATTATCGGCATAGGTATAGTCGGTGATGCCGAGTTCCTTGGCCCGGCTTTCCAGCTTGTCGGCGTGCTTGAAGGTGGGCGAACCGGCCATGGCGATACCCGACAGGTCGCCCTTCACGTCAGCGACAAAGACCGGCACGCCGGCCGCGGAAAAGCTTTCGGCGATGCCTTGTAGCGTCACGGTTTTGCCCGTGCCGGTTGCGCCCGCGATCAGTCCGTGGCGGTTGGAACGGCTCAGCGCCAAAACCTGCCGCGACCCTTGTGCGCCGAGGCCCAAATAAATGTCGCTCGCCGTATTCGCCATGCCACGTCCCCTTGTATCAACGGTTTAGCAGACATGTGCAGGGGGCTGGCGCGGCGGTCAAGTTCTCGACAGCGGCACAGTTTTTGGCCATGGCTGCATCCCATGCGTTCGCTCACGCCATTTGTTCTGCTCGACGATGCTCGCCCGGGAGCCGAGCCTGCCGATGCCTTGCTCTTCGAAGCGCCCGAGGCGGTGTTCGTCGCCGCCCGTCCGCACGAAGTGGAAAGCACCCTCGCCGCAGCCGAAGCCGCGCGGCAGGCGGCAGGCGGATCGCTGGCGGGCTATATTGCATACGAAGCGGGCCTGGCGCTCGAGCCGAAGCTGGCGGCGCTGGCCGCAGCGCGCAGCGGCGGCGCCGGACCGCTGGTGTGGCTCGGCCTGTTCAAGGCGCCGCGCCGGATCGCCGCTGCCGATGTGCCCGGCTGGCTAGCGGACAGAGCGCAAGGCCCCGGCACCCTCGGCCCGATGGAGCCACAGCTTTCGCCGGGCGGCTACACCGCCGCATTCGAGGCCCTGCGCGAAGCGATCCATGCGGGCGATATCTATCAGGCGAACCTCACCTATCCCCTCGCCGGATCATTCCGCGGCGATCCGACGGGGCTATATGCCGCGCTGCGCGATTCGGCGGCGGCGGGGTATGGCGGGCTGATCTTTGATGGATCACACTGGCTGCTGAGCTTCTCGCCCGAACTGTTCGTGGCGCTGAATGGGGCGGAGGCCAAGGTCAAGCCGATGAAGGGCACCCGCCCGCGCATGGCCGAAGCCACTGCGGACGCAGCAATGGCGCAAGACCTTGCCAATTCGGTCAAGGACCGCGCCGAAAATCTGATGATCGTCGACCTGATGCGCAATGATCTCGCCCGCGTGGCAGAGGCCGGCAGCGTCCGTGTGGATGCGCCCTTCGCGGTCGAAAGCTATCCGACGGTACACCAGATGGTATCGACGGTGCGGGCGCGGCTCATCCCCGGCAAGGGCGCGATGGATCTGGTGCGAGCGCTGTTCCCCTGCGGATCGATCACCGGCGCGCCTAAGATCCGGGCGATGGAGTTGCTGACCGAGGTGGAGCGCGATGCGCGTGGCCCCTATTGCGGCGCGATCGGCAGGATCGATGCTGATGGCAACGCAGCCTTCAACGTCGCAATCCGGACGCTACGGCTAACCCCCATCGAAAACGGGCAGGGTAGCGCCGTGCTGGGCATCGGTTCGGCGATTGTGGCCGATAGCGAGCCTATGTCCGAACGGCGCGAATGCGAAGTCAAGGCAGGTTTCCTGCGCCGCGCCGCGCCCGGGTTGACCGCGCCGACCTGTGACCTGATTGAAACCATGCGGTTTGAACCAGACAGCGGGATTGCGCTGCTGGAACTCCATCTGGCACGCATGAAAGCGAGCGCGACTGCGCTCGGCTTCACCTTCGATCGCCACGCGTTAAGGAACCAGATTCAGGCGCTGTGTTTTGAACTCGACACCCCCGCCAAGGTCCGGCTGCTGGTATCGCGATCCGGGGCGAGCGCGCTGGAAACCGGACCGCTTCCCCCTGCCTTGGCCCCTGCCTTGGGCGAACCGGTGAAGGTGGCCGCCCTGCCACATCCGCTCGATTCTTCGGACTGGCGGCTGGCGCACAAGACATCGGATCGCGGGTTTTACGAAGACGCTCTGGCCGCCGCCCGCAGTTTCGGCGCCGATGAAGCCGTGCTGGTGCGGGCAGACGGGCTCGTGACCGAAGGCAGCTGGACCAGCGTGTTCGCCGATGGGCCGGACGGTGCACTGCTGACCCCGCCGGCGACCCTCGGCCTGCTGCCGGGCGTGCTGCGCGAACACCTGATGGTCGAAGGCCGGGCCCGCGAGGCGGAATTGACGCTGGACGATCTGGGTGGCGGCTTCTGGATCGGCAATGCCCTACGCGGATTGATGCGAGCTGCGCTGGTCTGAAACCCTCGTCGGCAGGAGATGCTTAGACAAGCCGGGGGCGAACGGGTAACGGGCCCCATGGCTGACATCACAATTCTCTACGAAGACGGCGAAGCACTGGTCATCAACAAGCCTTCGGGCATGGCGGTTGACCGCCCGCGCAAGGGCGGCATCTGCCTTGAAGACCACATGGACCGGCTGAAGATGGGGTTCCAACGCCGTCCGGTGGCAGTGCACCGGCTGGATACCGATACCAGCGGCTGCCTTCTACTGGCGCGCAACCCCAAGGCATTGGCGCGGTTCAACAAATCTTTTGAAGACCGGTTGGTGGGCAAGACCTATCTGGCGATCCTGGCGGGACGTCCAACGGGCACCGAAGGCACGATCGAACTTGCCCTGTCCAAAATCAGCTCGGCCGAAAAGGGCTGGCGGATGATCCCCGCGAAGAAGGGCAAAGCCGCCGTGTCGCATTGGGAACTGGTCGATGAACTGGGGCCGAACAGCCTGATCCGCTTCCGCCCCGAAACGGGCCGCACCCATCAGCTGCGCGTCCATGCGCTGGCGGGCCTTGGCGCGCCGCTGCTGGGCGATCCGGTCTATGGCGCGGGCAATGCTCCGGGCGCCAAGCGCACGATGCTTCATGCCGAAACCCTCACCGTCACCCGTCCGGGAAAGACGCCGATCGAGGCCCGCGCGCCGCTGCCGCTCGATTTCCTCGCGCTCGGGGTGAAGGATGCATGATGAGGACGCGCCCGAACCGCTGAGTGCCCGCGCAATCCGGCTGGCGAGTGAGAGCTTTCTCGCTGGTTCCGGCCCCGGCGGGCAGAACGCCAATAAGGTCGCGACGGAGGTGGAGCTGCGCGTCAATATCTACGCGCTGCGCCTCAGCCCGCCGGTGTTTGCGCGGCTCCGCACACTGGCTGGCGCAAAGCTGGCGGGGAACGGCGATCTCATCGTCAATTCCAAGGCCCACCGCACGCAGGAGGCTAACCGCGCCGACGCACGCGCGAAGTTGGCGGCGTTGCTCGAAGAAGCCCAGACCGAGCCGAAGCGCCGCGCGAAGACGCGCCTTAACCGCGTCGGCAAGACCGAGCGGCTGAAGGTCAAAAAGGTGCGCGGCACGGTAAAGGCCAATCGCGGCAAGCCCAGCAGTTCCGACTGGTAGACCGCCCCCAACCTCGCCTTGACTTTTGCCCGTGAATCGGCGAATGGCGCGCCCATGTGGCGGTGTGCCGGGCCTTCCGGGCGCGCCGCTATTTGCTTTTATAGCCCTGCGTGAAACACCCCGCCGGGCCGACCCAGTTGACAGGAACCCGCCATGGCGAAGCCCACCACCGTCAAGATCCGCCTCGTTTCCAGCGAGGGCACCGGCTTCTTCTACGTAACCAAGAAGAACCCGCGCAACATCACCGAGAAGATGAGCTTCCGGAAGTATGATCCCGTTGCGCGCAAGCATGTCGAGTTCAAGGAAGCCAAGATCAAGTAAGATCGGCTTCGTCGCACCTGCCCTGCGGCTGGTGCGATAATTCATCGACAGTTCAAGCCCGCGGCCTTACCCGCCACGGCATGAAAACACCTATCCTCCCGTTTCGCGCGTTGACGCTCGGCCTTGGGGCCGGGGCGCTGGCTTTTGGCCTCGCGCCGATCAGCCCGATCAACCTGACCACACCCGCTGCGGCGCAGTCTGCCAGCGATCTCGATGCCGTGGTCGGCGCGCTGCGCGCAATTTCCACCATGCAGGCCGATTTCACCCAGACCGACCGGCAGGGTTCAACCTTGCGCGGCGTAATGTCCCTGAAGCGGCCGGGGAAGATCCGTTTCGATTACGGCAAGAACGCCGATTTCCTCGTCATCTCGAACGGCAAGTCGCTCTACATGATCGACTACGAGGTCAATCAGGTCGAACGCTGGCCGATCGGCAATTCACCGCTGGGCGCGCTGTTCGATCCCGAAAAGGATGTGAAGCGATTCGGCAAGCTGGTGCAGACCGGCAACCGCGACGTGCTGAGCGTTGAAGTGCGTGATCCCAAGAAGCCTGAATTCGGGATGATCACGCTGATCTTCGTGAAAAACGCCTCGGCCCCCGGCGGTTTGCAGCTGACCCACTGGGTCGCGCTCGATGCACAGAACAACCGGACCCGCGTGCAGCTGTCAAACCAGCGTTACGGTGTGACCATCCCGGAAAGCACTTTCACATTCAAAGACCCGCGCCGTTCGGCTCGTCGTCCGGGGTGAACAGCGCTACGGCCAACGGTTGCCGGAAAGCGACAAGAATTTCCGGACGTTCATCTGAATGAAAGGCTCGAACGGCTAATCATTCTCAACAAGGCGGGCCGAAGGGAGGTTTCCCCCCTGTTGCCCACCCTTCACCAAGGGCCTGCTTTGTACAAGCGTGACGAACGCTCCATGGAACCCTCGACCCATCGCCCCCGGGTCGGGGGTTTTTGGTTCGGGTTCTTTGGTTTCGCCCTCAGGTGCCGGTCGGCGGCCGGTAGGCCTTGCGGTCGCTGTGCGACCGATGCAGCGACCTCTCGGCGACGTTTCGCGACTTGGCCTCTACTTTTCCCAGCCAAGCGCCTTGCGGATGATGCTGTAGATCAGGTTCTGCTCGATCACGCCGCGCGCGCGATCCGCGCCGGGGCCGGTTGCGAACAGGGCGACATCCTCACCGCCGTGCGTTTCGCTGCCCAACGGCACCAAAGCCTGCTGGCGCGCCTTGATGCCGGTTTCCGGCGTGGGGCGATCATGTTCGTCATGATCGTCTTCGCTAGCATCGCGCTTTTCGAGGCGGATGCCGCCCGGTCCGTTGGCATAGCCAAGCGTGGTATAAGGCTTCCCGTCAATGGCGATCAGGGGCGATTCGCCGTCGCCGCCGTCCTCGCCTCTGCCAGCGGGCGGGACAACCAGGCCGAGGATGTCGTTCCCCCGCTTCGGATAGCCCGCGATGGTGAACACGTGGCTGTGATCGGCCGTCACCATGATCAGCGTCTCAGCCGGGTCGGTGTGATCGACAGCATATTGCACTGCGCGGGCAAACTCGACCGCTTCCTCCAGCGCATAACCCGCCTGCCCGGCATGGTGCGCGTGATCGATTCGTCCGCCTTCAACCATCAGGTAATAGCCGTCCGGATCAGACTTCAGCCGCGCGATTGCCTGTGCGGTCATGTCGGTGAGGGTCGGCTCGCTTGAATCCGGTTTGCGGTCAGCCATGAAGGTCAGGTGCCCCGGATTGAACAGGCCCAGCACCGGATTGTCTGCAGGCGCGGCGGCGAGCTCGGCGGCTGTCTTCACCACGGTGCCGCGGTTGGTGACAGCCCATTGCGCAGGCAGATCGGCCCCGGGCTCGATCCGGCGTCCAGCACGCTCCTTGTCCTTTCCGTAAAACACGGCGGTACCCCCGCCCAGCGCAACGTCGAACCGCGCTTCGGACAGTTGCAGGGCGATGTCCTTGCAACCTTGTCCCTGCTGGTCCGCGGGGATGCCGGTGTCGCTTTCCCAATCGCGATCGGCGGAACGGGAATAGACGCTCGCGGGCGTCGCGTGGGTCAGCCGCGTGGTGGTGACGATCCCCAGCGCCAGTCCGCGCTGCTTCACTTCCTCACCCAGCAACGGCAGCGGGTGGGCAAGCGCATCCTTGCACACGCCTTTTACCGCGTCCGGTCCGATGCCGAGCACACCGATGCGAGTCTTCTGGCCCGAATGCATCGCGGTTGCCGTTCCCGCGCTGTCGGGAACCTGCGCGTTGGTGTTGTAGGTTTTGACCAGCGCCACATTGGGGAATTTTTCGAAGCTGAGGCTGTTTTCCTCGCCCGTTTCCCCGCGCTTTTGCGCTTCGTAAATGCGCGCAGCGGTGATGGTGGAAATGCCCATGCCATCACCGATAAACAGGATCACGTTCTTCGCGCGCGGTTCGGGCGGCGGGGCGGCGCGCTTCTCCTTGGCAACCGCGGGGCAGGCGGCGCTGGTCAGCAGCAGGGCAGCAAGGATGGCGCGGGTCATGGCAGTCTCCGGAACAGATCGACTGCCCCTATCGCGCGCCAAAGCGACATGAAAGTGAAAGAGTCTTTGTTGTCCTACCGCTTCGCTACTTGAGGGCGTTCTTGCCGCCCTATCGCTTCGCTACTTGAGGGCGGGGGCTTCTCCCCCTAAGTCCGCCCACATGCTGTCTGTCGCCACCTGGAACATCAACTCTGCGCGTCTACGCGTGGGGCTCATCGAAAAGCTGCTTACCGAAGCCGCGCCCGACATCCTGTGTTTGCAGGAGATCAAGTGCGAAAGTCACCTGTTCCCCTCTGAGGCTCTGGCGAACCTTGGCTACACCCATCAGGCGGTGAGCGGGCAGAAAGGCTATCATGGCGTCGCCACGGTCAGCCGCGTCCCGATCCGCGAAGTCGCCCGCCACGACTGGCAGGACAATGGCGAAGCGCGGCACATCGGGGTGGAGGTGCTGGGCAAGGATATGCTGGTCGAGAACGTCTATGTTCCCGCCGGCGGCGATGTGCCCGACCGCGAGGTGAACAAGAAGTTCGGCCAGAAGCTCGATTTCCTGGGGCGAATGACGCGCTGGGCCGAAACGCTGGATCGGCCCACGCTGATCGTGGGCGATTTCAACATCGCTCCGCTGGAAAGCGACGTGTGGAGCCACAAGCAACTGCTCAAGGTCGTTAGCCACACGCCGGTCGAGGTCGAGACGTTGGGCAAATTCCGCGACGCGCATGGCTGGGTGGATATCGGGCGCGAACACGTGCCGCATCCGGGCCGCTATTTCAGCTGGTGGAGCTATCGCAATCCCGGCTGGCAGGAGAATGACAAGGGGCGCAGGCTCGATCATATGTGGGCATCGCCCGATCTGGCGAAGCAGGCGACCGGGCATCGCGTGCTGGAAGACGCGCGCGGCTGGACCCAGCCGTCCGATCACGTCCCGCTGATCACGGAGTTCGATCTCTGAACACGCCTTCCCCCTCCCGCCGCGCCGCACAAGCCGTGGACGCACTGCGCCACGGCTGGCCGCTGGCGTTCGAGGGCGGGCCGAGCTTGCTGCCGGTGGAAACGGCCATCGTCCAAGGCGCCAGCGCGCCGCGGATGCTGATCTCCGCCGCCCGGGCCGCGACTCTCAAACTTGCCAATCAGCGCGAGGCAGCGATCCCCCACGCCCCGGTGCTGATCGCGGGCGGTGAGGACTTCACGATGCGTGATGCCCTGCCGATTGCCGATCCGGCGCTCGATCTGGGCAACCCCCTAAAAGGCCCGTTCAAGGCGGTGACACTGGATTGGGAGGAATCCGCTCGCGCCGCGCTGGAACTGGCACGGATTGCGGGGATTCTGCCGGCGTTTCTGGTCGATCCGATGGACGCGGGCGAGGCGGTGCCGGTCGCCGTGTCGGACCTCGCCGCCTATTCCGCCGCAGGAGCGCTGAGAATCGTCACGCGCGCGCGCTTGCCGGTGTCGGCTTGCGAGGATGCAGAGATCGTCGCCTTCCGCTCTGCCGCTGACCTGCGCGAACACGTGGCGCTGATCATCGGCAAGCAGACGGGCGACCGCCAGCCGCTTGTCCGGCTGCATTCGGAATGCCTGACGGGCGACATCCTCGGTAGCCTCAAATGCGACTGCGGCCCGCAACTCGACGCCGCGCTGCACGCTATGGCGCACGCCGCGAACGAGCAGGGCGGCTGGGGCGTGCTGCTGTATATGCGGCAGGAAGGGCGCGGGATCGGGCTGATCAACAAGCTGCGCGCCTACCGCTTGCAGGATCAAGGTTTCGACACAGTGGAAGCGAACCAGCGGCTCGGCCTGCCTGACGAAGCGCGCGATTTTCCGGTGGCAGCGCGGATGCTGGAACTGCTCGGCGCGCGCACGATCCGGCTGCTCACCAACAATCCGGCGAAGGTTGAGGCCTTGTCAGCGGCGGGCATCACGGTCAGCGAGCGCGTACCGCACCAGCTTCCCGAAAACCCGCACAATGCCCGCTATCTGGCGACCAAACGCGACCGCTCAGGGCATCTGCTCCTTTAACGCTGCTCGTACTGCTTCAGCTCTGCCGCCAACTTGTTGCCCTTCATGACGATCCGTGACGCCGTCCAGTCGGCCAGGAACACACTGCGGCGCTGCACGCCGGGCACGAAGCGACCTTCGTTATTGACCACCTCGAGCCCATCCGACGAATGCAGCAGGTCTTCCGCCCCCAGCGCGATGAAGGCCGAGTAATTCTCCTTGTCGCGCCCCTGCACGAACCAGTTGTTGGCAATCCGGCCCACGCTGCCTGCGGGCAGATCGATCATGTAGTTGGTGGCCTTGCCGTTGGCGTCATCGAAGCTGTTGTTCTCGATGGTCACCTGCCCGCTGCGCGCCTTGACGTAATGCCCGCCCATGCCGCGTTCGAACCGGCTTTCGCGCACGGTCAGCGATCCGTAATTGCCGATGTAGATCGAATGCGCGCAGCCGGCGGAATTCTCGCAGGTGCCAAGACCGGTAAAGGTAGAGCGGGTGATGTAGATGCGCCCGCTCGGATCGTCGGCGGTGAGGATGCCCTGCTCGCTATCCTGGAACCGCGCATAGGCGACATTGAGCGCGCCCTTCTCCAGCCGGATGCCCGCCCCGTTGCCGTCGGGAACCTTCATGTTCGAAAAGGTCAGCCCGCGAATCTCCGCACCCATGCCGCGCAGCACCAGCGCCGCCTTGCCTTCGCAGGCGCGCGCCATGAAGGTGACGCTGCCCGGTTCAGCCGCTTCGTAGATAATCACGCCATCTTCCTGCACCGCGCATTGGCGATAGGTGCCGGGCGCGATGCGGATTGTGGCGCGCGCATTGCCGACAGCGTCAACCGCGTCCTGCAAGGTCGCGTAACGCTGACCAGTTTCGATCACCGTGAAGGCGTCGGGCACGGGCTGCGCGCTCACGATGGCGACAGGAAGCGCTGCGGCAGCGGCAAAGACAATCGCGCGCAGGCGGGCGGGGGTTGGGGTCAAGGCATTGGTCATGCGCGACATTGTATCACTTGCGCGCGCCGCCGCTATCGGCTCTGCATGGGGTGTACCCATTTGGCACTTGGCGGCAGGGCCTGCGCTTGGCTACACCCGTCGCAGATGATGACGGGCCGCCGCGCTGCCGCCCGGCCTTTCACTCAATCGAGGAGAGAACCTGTGAAAAAGACCGCCCTTATCGCCGCCATGTCCGGTGCCAGCCTGCTGCTTTCCGCTTGCGGGAGCGCCAATGACGCTTCGACCGAAGCAAGCGCCGACACCGTGGAAATGCCCGCCGACAGCGCGCTTGCGCCCGTGACTGACGTGCCGGCTGCCGATCCGTCTGCCACCGCCACCGACGCGCCCGAGGCTGAAGAAACCCCGCAAGCAGGCGCGACCGCAGCGGGCGACGCCGCGGCCACTGTCGCCGCCGAAGCGGCAGCCGCTGCTGAAGCCCCGGCCGAATAAGCCGCAGCCGATGCGCCTGCCGGTGATCGCCGCCCTGTCCCTTGCGCTTGCTGGATGCGGCAGCGAAGGGGCGAGCGCGCCCGGCGGGGTCAGCCCGGGAGAAGCCAAGGCGCTGGAGGATGCAGCCTCGATGCTTGACGAGCGCCAGCTTCCGCCCGAGGCGCTGTCCACCGACGCACCCCCAGCTGACACCGCACCCGAAACTGGACCCGAATCTGCGCCCGCCGAAATGACAGGCGACGCCGTGCCTGCCGCCTCATAGGCGCGAACAGCGTCAGCCGCCCTCCCGTTCAAGGACGATTGCCAACATGAATGCCCCCGCCACCCTCGCCGCTCCGCACAATCCGGGCATGGACGATGACACCTTCGAACAGTTCGCCGAGCAGCTGACCCGGTATGTCCGGGAACGGCTTATCCCGGCCGAACCGCAGGTGATCGCCGAAGACCGCGTGCCCGACGATATCCTCGCTGAAATGCGGGACATGGGGCTGTTTGGCCTTTCAGTGCCCGAGGAGTTCGGCGGCGCGGGGCTCAACATGACGCAGTACGCCCGCGTCGTGAACATCATGGCCTATGCCGCGCCCGCCTATCGGTCGATCTTCTCGATCAATGTCGGCATGTTCGCGAGCGCGCTGAAGAACGGGGCGACAGAAGCCCAGAAGGCCGAGTGGTATCCGCAGATTGCGGCAGGCCGGATCGCCTGCTTCGGCCTCACCGAACCCGGCTCGGGCAGCGATTCTGCCGGACTCGCGACCACCGCCACACCCGATCCCGACGGCAACGGCTGGATCTTGAACGGCACCAAGCGGTACATCACCAACGCCCCCCACGCCGATGTCGCGCTGATCATGGCGCGCACCAGCAAGGAAGCCCTGCCCAAGAACGCGCACGTCTCGGCCTTCCTGGTGCCGATGAACAGCCCCGGTGTTTCAACCGGATCGCCCGACAAGAAGATGGGCCAGTCGGGCTCGCACATCTCGGACATCATGCTCGACGATGTGCGCGTGCCGGGTGACGCCTTGCTGGGCGGCGAGACTGGCAAGGGCTTCGTCTTCGCAATGAAGAGCCTCGACAACGGGCGCATCAGCGTCGGCGCAGCGGCAACCGGCTATGCCCGCCGCGCGCTGGATTCGGCGCTGCGTTACGCCAATGAACGCAAGGCGTTTGGCGAACCCATCGCCAACTTCCAGCTGATCCAGCAAATGCTCGCTGACAGCGAAATCGAGATCTATGCGGCGGAAGCCATGATGAAGGATGTCACCGCGCGGGCCGACCGGGGGGAGAACATCCTTGTCAAGGCAGCGGCCTTCAAGGTCTTCGCCTCGGAGATGTGCGGCCGCGTTGTTGACCGCGTGGTGCAGGTTTACGGCGGGGCGGGGTATCTGGCCGAATATGACGCCGAACGCTTCTTCCGCGATGCGCGCATCTACCGCATCTACGAAGGCACCACCCAGATCCTGCAACTCCAGATCGCCAAGCACATGCTGCGCGAATGGGCGGCTAACGCGTAAATGTATAACCTCCTCAATGACCTGAGCATCATCGAAGTCTCCAGCTTCGTCGCCTCACCCACCGCGGGGCTTTACTGCGCGCAGATGGGGGCGGAGGTGATCCGTGTCGACCACAAGGCGGGCGGGCTTGATTACAACCGTTATATGCTCACCCGCGAAGGACGATCCCTGTCGTGGGAAAACCTTAACCGGGCCAAGAAGTCGGTCGCACTCGATCTGCAATCGGGTGAGGGTCGCGAGCTGCTGGTGGAGCTGGCGAGCGCGGTCGGCCAGTGCATCACCAACCTGCCAGAGCAGAGCTTCCTCAGCCATGCGGCCCTCGCGGCCAGACGCACAGACATGATCTCGCTTCGTGTCATGGGCTGGCACGATGGGCGTCAGGCGATGGACTTCACGGTAAACGCCGCCGCCGGATACCCGCTGATGACGGGGCCTGAGGACTGGGACCCCGCCACCGCGCCGCCGGTCAATCAGGTGCTCCCCGCGTGGGACTTCATCACGGGAGCCTATGGCGCTTTCGCCATGATGGCTGCGCTCCACCACCGGGGCCGCACGGGCGAGGGCAGCGAGGTGCGCCTCCCGCTGGGCGATGTGGCGATTGGCACCATGGCCAATGCCGGGCTGATGGCCGAGGTTCTGTATCGCGGCGGTGACCGGGAACGGCTCGGTAATGCGATCTGGGGCGCGTTCGGACGCGATTTCCGCAGCCGTGATGGCGTGCGCTTCATGGTCGCGGCGCTCACGCCGAAGCAGTGGGGCGGGCTGGTCAAAGCGTTCGGATTGCAGGAGGGCATCGCCGCGCTGGAGGCCGAGACCGGCGTGCGCTTTGCCGACGGGGACACCCCGCGCTTCCAGCACCGGGCCGCTTTGTTCGCGCTGTTCCAGAGCGCGGCGGACGGCATGGATTATGCCGCGCTCGAAGCGCGCATGGCCGCGGAGGCCTGCACCTTCGAACGCTATCGCACCGCCTACGAAGCCGCCAATGATCCCGTGCTGGTGGCGGACAACCCGCTGTTCGGCCCGGCGCCTGCCAATCCTTCTGGCTTCGACTATCCCGCCACCCGCAGCTTCGCGAACCTGCCGGGCCACGAAGCCGGCGATCCCGCGCCTGCGCCTTACCTCGGCCAGCATTCCGAAGAAGTGCTGGCTGAGAAACTCGGCCTTTCCTCGGGTGCGATCGGCAAGCTGATCGACGCAGGAACGGTAGCCTTATCTGACAAGGACAGAACATGACCAGACGTGCCGCCATCTGCACCCCCTTGCGGACCCCCGTGGGCAAGTTCCTCGGCGGGCTTTCCAGCATGAACGCCGGACAACTGGGCGCGGTGATCCTCAAGGCGCTGATGGAGCGCAGCGGCATAGATCCGTCGCGCGTCGACGACGTGGTCTTCTCCCAAGGCTATGGCAATGGCGAGGCGCCCGCGATCGGGCACTGGGCTTGGCTTGCGGCGGGGCTGCCCATCGAAGTGCCCGGCTTCCAGCTGGATCGCCGCTGCGGATCGGGCGTGCAGGCAGTGGCGACAGCCGCGATGATGGTCGAGACTGGCATGGCCGATGTGGTCGTGGCGGGCGGCGTGGAATCGATGTCGAATGTCGAGCACTATACCCTTGCCGCGCGCGGAGGCGTGCGGATGGGCGACATGGTGCTGCACGATCGCCTCAGCCGGGGCCGTGTGATGAGCCAGCCGGTCGAACGTTTCGGGGTGATCACCGGGATGATCGAGACAGCGGAAAACCTCGCCAAGGATTACGGCATTTCGCGCGAGAATGCGGACGCCTTCGCGGTGCGCAGCCACCAGAACGCAGCGCAGGCATGGGCCGAGGGCAAGTTCGCCGAACAGCTCGTCCCCGTCGCGATCCCGCAGCGCAAAGGCGACCCGGTGATCTTCGACCACGACGAAGGCTACCGCACCGACGCCAGCATGGAGACGCTCGGCAAGCTCGCCCCAATCGACGTGCGCCGCGACCCCGCCGCCATCGTCACGGCAGGCAATGCCAGCCAGCAGAACGATGCGGCAGCGGCCTGTCTGGTGGTCGCCGAAGACAAGCTGGAGGAATTGGGCCTCACCCCGATGCTGTGGTTCGGCGGCTGGGCGGCGGCGGGCTGCGATCCTTCGCGCATGGGCATCGGGCCGGTGCCGGCGGTGGAGCGCCTGTTTGCACGACGCGGCTATTCATGGGACGATATCGGCCTTGTCGAACTGAACGAGGCCTTCGCGCCGCAGGTGCTTGCCGTGCTGAAAGGCTGGGGCTGGTCAGACGACGACTCACGGCGCGAGATGCTCAATGTCAACGGTTCGGGCATAAGCCTCGGCCACCCGATCGGTGCGACCGGCGGACGGATTTTGGCTGACATGGCGCACGAAATGCACCGGCGCGGTGTGCGCTATGGCCTTGAAACCATGTGCATTGGTGGTGGTCAGGGCATTGCCGCGGTGTTCGAGCGGGCGGCATGAGCTTCGACGCGTGGATCGGGCGCGAGATACGCGCCAAGGACCGGCTGGACGAGGGGTTGGCGGACCGCTGGCTCGCCACGTTTGATCTGCCGCGCCCGCATCCGGCGATCATGCCCCAGGGCATCCACTTTGCGCTCTGCACCCCTGAAGTGCCCACCGGAAAGCTGGGTGAGGACGGGCATCCGGCGCGGGACGACAGCCCCGACAGCTTCCTCCCGCCCTTCCCCATGCCGCGCCGGATGTGGGCATCTTCCAAGATCGCCTTCCATGCGCCCATAGCGATCGGCGCGGTGATCGAACGCACCAGCCGGATCGCCGCGATTACAGAAAAACACGGCTCCACCGGCCCGCTCGCCTTTGTCGATGTTTCACATGAAACACGCGCCAACGGCACGCTAGCGGTGGTCGAAACCCAGTCTATCGTCTACCGAGACGCGGCTAGCGGGGGTGTGGCGCTGTCTCCGGCCCCTCTGGGCGAGGGCAAGTTTGACCCCGCAGGCTGGGACGCGCATCGCACCCTGACCCCTGATCCGCGCCTGCTGTTCCGATACAGCGCGCTGACCTTCAACACGCACCGCATCCATTATGATGCGCCCTATGCTGAACAGGTCGAGCGGTATCGCGGGTTGGTGGTGCACGGCCCGCTGACCGCCAGCCTGCTGCTGCAACTGGCCGCCGCCGAGCTGGGCGCGAACCGCCTGCGCACCTTCAGCTTCCGCGGCCTTTCCCCGGCCATCGCGGGTGAGCCGCTGCATCTGGTGATGCGCAAATCCGATGACGGATATGACCTTGCCGCCTTCGCCGCTGACGGGCGGCAGGTGACGCAGGCCAGCGCGGCAATCTAATCCAGCGGATAATCCGCAATCGGCTTCAGCACGCCAAACGTCTCCCTGGCAGGTTCCCGCCCAAGATCGGGGAAGTCGATCCCCTCCGGCTCCTCATGCGTATCGGGAATCCGGCTCAAAAGATCGCGCACCAGTGTCAGCCGCCCGCGCCGCTGATCGTTGAAATCGACGATCGTCCAAGGCGCGTGGGAGGTGTGCGTGGCCGCCAGCATCGCTTCGCGCGCAGCACTATAGTCATCATAGCGCGTGCGCGCAGCCAGATCGATGGGGGACAGCTTCCAGCGTTTGAGCGGGTCCTCCAGCCGCTCGCGCAGGCGTTCTTCCTGTTCGGCCTGATCGGCGGCCAGCCAGTATTTGATCAGCAAGATGCCATCATCCACCAGCAGCTTCTCGAACACCGGCGCCGCTGTCAGGAACGCATCAACCTGCGCGTCCGAGGCATAGCCCATCACCTTTTCCACGCCTGCGCGGTTGTACCACGACCGGTCGAACAGCACGATTTCGCCCGCCGTGGGGAGGTGCGCGGCATAACGCTGGAAATACCATTGTCCCTGTTCCGCCTCGGTTGGTTTGGACAGGGCCACAGTGCGGCACTGGCGCGGGTTCAGCGCCTCGCGCACGGCGTTGATCGCGCCGCCCTTGCCCGCGGTGTCTCGCCCTTCAAACAGCACCGCGATCCGGGCGCCCGTGGCCTTCGCCCAGCGCGCCATGCTGACCAGCTCCAGCGTCAGCGGTTCCAGCGCCGCTTCGTAATCCTTGCGACTCATCCCCATTTCGCACTCCCGCGTTTGTCCTAGCTGCGCAAAAGTAGTATCATCTGCAACGATATGCGCGCCCTTGCCGACCCCCATACCGATTTCGCGACTCTGCCAGACATGGCCGCCGATGTCTTCACCGCCCCGCTGGCCAAGCCTGCGCACGTCGGCGAAGACTGGCTGGAACCGCAGCAAGCCGATTACACGGACGAAGATCACGCCGTGTGGAACGATCTGTTCGCCCGCCAGATGGAGCTACTTCCGGGCCGCGCGTGCAGCGCGTTCATGGCCGGACTGGACAAGCTGGACCTGTCGCGCGGCGGCATTCCCGAATTCGGGAAACTGTCCGAAGACCTTGGCGGATTGACAGGGTGGAGCGTTGTGCCCGTGCCGATGCTGATCCCCGATCACGTGTTCTTCTGGCACCTTGCCAACCGGCGTTTTCCGGCAGGCAACTTCATCCGCACGCGCGAGACGTTCGATTATATCGAAGAGCCGGACGTGTTCCATGACGTGTTCGGCCATGTCCCGATGCTGACCGATCCCACCTATGCCGATTACATGCAGGAATATGGCCGCGCTGGGTGGAAGGCGATGCGTTACAACCGGCTGAAGGCGCTGGGCGCGCTGTATTGGTACACGGTCGAATTCGGCCTGATCGAGGAAGCCGGCAGCGTGCGCGCCTATGGTGCAGGCATCCTGTCAGGCCCGGCCGAGGCGCGCTTTGCTGTGGAGGCGGCCAGTCCCAACCGCATCATGATGAACGTCGACCGCGTAATGCGCACCGATTACGTGATCAGCGATCTGCAACCGACCTACTTCGTGATCGAAAGCTTTGGCGATCTGTACCGCCAGACGGTGGAGCGCGATTTTGACCGGCTCTATCGCAGCCTGCCGGCGGGCTTCACCTATGCCAATTCGGCGGTCATCGATGTCGATAATGTGCTGCATCGCGGAACGCAGGAATATCACCTGCGCGGCGGACGCGGCAGCGGGGCCCAACCCGTCTGACAGCCGGTTTAGGCGTTGGCCTTGCGCCGGAACACTGCATGATACAGCACCAGCGCCACGCCCGTTGCCGCCAGTGCCACGCCCAGGCCGATGAACGACAGGCTGCCGATCATCGTGCCTTCATTGGCGATCTCGCCCGCGACGACGGATACGATCGTGCCCAGCACCACCTGACGCAGGATATCGCCCGGCGCCTCGGTGCGTGCGAGGATCGAGGCCAGCCAGCCCAGAGTTACCCCCATCACGATCAGCACCAGCAACGCCATTTTACCCGAATTCTCCGTAAGGCACCGGACCTATCGGCCCGACTCTCAAACCAGCCGGGGCGCGGCTGGTTCCAGCGGAGCGTGACTTATCGCAGCGACAGCCACGCCAGACCGGCTACGCCGACCACGATCCGGTACCAGGCAAACGGGCTGAAGCCGATTTTGGTGACGACCGCGACGAACAGTTTGACAACCACCAGCGCCACCACAAACCCGGCGGCAGAGCCGATCCCGATCAGCTCGATGTCGCGGCTGGTCAGGTCCGATCCGTATTTGGCCAACTGATAGATCGTCGCCCCGCTCAGTGTCGGCACGGCGAGGAAGAAACTGAATTCGGCCGCCGTCTTGCGGTCCACGCCAAACGCCATCGCGCCCAGGATCGTCGCGCCCGAACGGCTGACGCCGGGGATCATCGCAAGGCACTGCACCAGACCGATCAGCGCCGCGGTGCGCAGCGGCACGCCCCCGACGCCATCGCCGGTGGCAGGCGGATTGGCCCAGCGTTCGATGGCAAGGATCGCCACCCCGCCAATGATCAGCGACCAGCACACCAGCACGGCATTGCCCAGCATCGTCTCGATCACATCGCCGAACGCGAGGCCCAGCAGCACCGCCGGGAAGAACGCAACGAGCAGGTTGCGCACGAAGTTCAGCGCGCCCTTCTCCAGCCCGAACAACCCCTTCGCCACATCCCAGAAGGTGCGCCAGTACAGCACCACGATGGCAAGGATCGCGGCGGGTTGAATGGCGATGTTGAACACCTCCCACTCCCGCTGGTCAAAGCCCAGAAGTTCAGTGGCGAGGATCAGGTGCCCGGTCGATGACACCGGCAGAAACTCGGTCAGCCCTTCAAGGATGCCGAGAAGGATGGCAGCGATGGTATCGGTCATGGGCGCAGCGCTTTGCCGAGCGGCGGGGCCAAGTCAAACCAAAAGGCCCGCTCCTGAGAGGGAGCGGGCCTTGAGAAGGTTTACCAGATGCGCACGCGCTGTTCGGGCGGCAGATACATCGCATCGCCCGGCTTCACGCCGAAAGCTTCGTACCATTCGTCAAGGTTCCGCACGACGCCATTGACCCGGTACTCTTCGGGGCTGTGGCTGTCGGTACGCAGGCGGTTGCGGTAGTTTTCTTCGCGCTGGGTCGAACGCCACACCTGCGCCCAAGCGAGGAAGAAGCGCTGGTCGCCGGTCAGCCCGTCGATCACGGGAACATCCTTGCCCTTGGTGGCGATCTTGTAGGCGCGGTAGGCCATCGACAGGCCGCCCACATCGCCGATATTCTCGCCCAGTGTCAGGCGGCCGTTCACGCAGGTCTTGCCGTCATCGAGCGGGCAATAGGCATTGTACTGCGCCACCAGCCGGTTGCCGAGCGTGTCGAACGCCGCGCGGTCGGCATCAGTCCACCAGTTGCGCAGCGCGCCGCTGGCGTCGGACTTTGATCCCTGATCGTCGAAACCGTGGCCGATTTCGTGCCCGATCACCCCGCCAATTGCGCCGTAATTCACCGCGACATCATTGGTCAGCGCGAAGAACGGCTGTTGCAGGATGCCCGCCGGGAAGACGATCTCGTTCTTCACCGAGTTGTAATAGGCGTTCACCGTCTGTGGCAGCATCCCCCATTCGGTGCGGTCGATCGGCGCACCCAGCTTGGCGATGTTGTCCGCCCGGTTCCAGCGCGCGGCGGCCATGCGGTTGGCGATGGCATCACCCGAAGTGATGGTGAGGCCTTCATAGGTTTCCAGATTGGGGCGATAGCCGATCTTGGGATCGAAGCTGGCCAGCTTGGCACGGGCCTGCGTCTTGGTTTCCTCGCCCATCCAGCGGATGCCGGTGATGGATTCCGCCAGCGCGAGCCGCAGATTGGCGACCAGTTCGTCCATCGCCACCTTGTTTTCTGCCGGGAAGAAGCGGGCGACATATTCCTTGCCGACGAGTTCACCGATCAGACCTTCCGCCTCGCCGATGGCGCGCTTCCAGCGGGGGCGCTGTTCGGGGGTGCCGCGCAGGGTCTTGCCGTAGAATTCGAAATTGGCGGCGTCGAAGCGCGCGGGCAGCACGGCGGCGTTGCCCGACAAAAACTCCTTGACCATCCACGCCTTCAGCACATCAACTGGCGTTTCGCTGATCAGCGCCACCATGCCCGGCAGGCCCGTGCCGATCTTGGCGCGGGTCGCCTCGTCCAGTTTGAGCGCGGCGGCTTCCTCGTCGCTCGGCGGCATCAGCGACACGACGAAGCCGGGGCTGCTGGCAATCCCGATCTTCTCTAGCATCGCGGTGACCGGCAGGGCGCCGCCGATGGCGGACAGTTCGTCGGCGGTGAGCAGATTGTAGGTGAGGTCGCGGTTGCGGCGCACCGCGCGGTCCCACTGCACCGTGCGCGCATTGGCGTCTTCGAAGGCATAGACCTTCTCGGCCATTGCCGCCGCGTCGGTGTAACCGGCTTCGCCCAGCAGGAAGGCGACATAGGCCTTGTACTTGGCCTGGATCCCCTGGCCCTTTTCGGTCGTGTCGAGATAGTAATCGCGGTCGGGCAGGCCCAGCCCGCCAAACCCGATTGCGGCGATGTGCCGGTCAGGCTGCTTGGAATCGATCGACACCGCGCCGCCGATCAGACCCGCATAACCGGGCTCTGCCCCCAACAGGACGAGTTCGCCAAGGGTCTTTGCCCCAGCGATCCGGTCGAGATAGGGTTTGACCGGCGCAAGGCCCGCCGCGTCGATCGCGGCCGTGTCGAGGTAGCTGCGATAGGCATCCAGAATGCGGCGTTCATCGCCCGACAGGCTGGCAGGGTCCTTTGCCGCCAGTTCGTCCATCAGCGCCTTGACGTCGGCGGTGCTTTTCTCGCCCAGCAGGGTGAAAGCGCCGATACGGCTGAATTCGGCCGGCAGGGGGTTTGCGTCGATCCACTTCTGGTTGGCATAGGCGTTGAAGTCATCGCCCGGCTTCACGTCAGAAGCGATCAGCGCGGGGTCAAAGCCCCACTTGCCGAAGCTCATGGTCGGCAAGGCAGACGCGGCCGCCTCGGCACCTTGCAACAGCGTTTCGTTGCCATCGTCATGCGCGTGGGCATTGTCGTCAGCCAGCGCCGGGGTAGCCAGTGCGAGCAGGCTTGCCCCCAGAAGGGCAGCGGTCTTGTGGATCATGTGCGTCTCGTCCCTGAGAATTTGTGGCATGGATATGCGAACCACCACACTAACGCGGCGGCGACACAAGAGTTGCGCTTTGTCAGGCATGACCGGCGCTTCGTCGATTAGCTGAAGGATTTACGCCGCGTCAGCCGCGAATTGCAGCCGGGCGAGGCGCGCGTACAGCCCGCCCGCCTTGCTCAACGCATCATGCGTGCCCTGTTCGACGATCCGGCCCTGATCCAGCACCACGATCCGGTCTGCCGCGCGCACTGTGGCAAGGCGGTGGGCAATGACAAGCGTGGTGCGGTGCTGCATCAGCCCTTCCAAGGCCTGCTGCACCAATTGTTCGCTTTCGGCATCCAGCGCGCTGGTTGCTTCATCCAGCAGCAGGATCGGCGCATTGCGCAGCAAGGCGCGGGCAATCGCGACGCGCTGTTGCTGACCGCCCGAAAGCTGCGTGCCACCTTCGCCAAGGTATGTGTCGAGGCCTTGCGGCAGCGCGCGCAAGAAGGTTTCAGCATTGGCGGCGCGGGCCGCCTGCCAGATCTGATCGTCGGTCGCGTCCCACTTGCCGTAACGCAGGTTGTCGCGGGCATTGGCGCTGAACAGCACCCCGTCCTGCGGCACCAGCGCGATGCGCGAACGCACCTCACCCGGATCGGCGCTGGTCAGCGGCACGCCATCAATGCGGATCGTGCCGACCTGCGGATCATAGAAGCGTTCGACCAGCTGGAAGATCGTCGATTTCCCTGCCCCCGACGGGCCGACAATGGCGATGGTTTCACCCGGCTCGATCTCCAGCGTGAAATCGTGGAGCGCCGCCGTTTCGGGCCGCGCCGGATAGCGGAAGGTGACATTGCGGAAGCTCAGGCTGCCGCGCGCCGGTTCGGGCAGGCGTTCGGGCCGCGCCGGGGCCGCGATTTCGGGCCGCGTTTCGAGCAGTTCAGCCAGCCGGCTCGCCGCGCCAGCGCCGCGCAGCAAATCGCCGTAAACCTCGGTCAGCGAACCCAGCGCGCCTGCGACAAGCCCCCCAACCAGCACGAAAGCGGTGATCGTCCCGCCGCTGATCGTGCCTTCGGCGACAGCAATCGCGCCGCGCCACATCACCAGCACCACGCCGCCGAACACCAGCAGGATCACCACCGACGTCATCGCCGCGCGCAGCATGATGCGCCGCCGCGCCGTGGCGAAGGTTTCTTCGACCACGCCCGCAAACCGTTCACCCTCGCGCCGCTCCTGCCCGAAGCTTTGCACGATCTTCATCGCCGAAAGCACTTCGGTGACATAGGCGCCGACATCGGCGATCCGGTCTTGACTGGTGCGCGAAACGGCGCGGATCTTGCGCCCGAAATAGACAATCGGGGCAATCACCAGCGGAATGCCGATCAGCAGGCCCAGCGTCAGCGACGGCGCGAGATACAGCAGCATCCCGATCCCACCAATGGCGGTCAGCGAATTGCGCAGCGCCACCGACACGGTCGTTCCGACCACGTTTTCGATGATCGCGGTATCGCTTGTCATCCGGCTGGAGATTTCCTTGGGGCTGTTGACCTCGTAGAAACCGGGCGACAGGCGCAGCAAGTTCGTCTGCACCTTAAGACGGATATCGGCGACAACCCGTTCACCCAGCCAGCTCACGAAATAGAACCGCAGCGCCGTGCCGATGCCGAGGATCAGGACGATCATCAGCAGGTATTGGAAGGCCTGCGCAATGTCGTCGGTCGTGGCCGCGCCGCCGAAGGCTTCATCGACGATCACCTTGAAACGCCATGGTATAGCCAGCGTCGCTGCCGAAGTGATGAACAGCGCGATCAGCGCAAAGGTAATCTCGCGCGGGTATTGCCGGGCTGTGCCAAACACCATGCGCAAGGGCGCAAGGCTGCGTGATTTGGGCGCAAGATCTTCCGTTTCGGGCAGCACAGCAACGGTGGCTTCAGCCACCTCCGGCGTTTCGTCCGAGGCTTCGTTCTGATCGCGCGTGAGGGGTTCGCCATGCATGGTCGCTGCGCTCTAGCCGCAGATGCAGAGAATTTCACGTGCAAAAAATAACGCGCCGCAGCGAAGGCGGGTCAGACACCCATGCGATTGTGCGTTGCACAATGAACTGCAAAAGCGCATCTGTGACCTCAAGGTGCCGCGGGATAAGGTGCCGGACCGTTCGTCGCCCGAGGTAAACCGATGCTTTATCATGCTTATGAACTTCAGCGCAGCTGGATGAACAGCGCCAGCGCGCTGGCTTCGATCAGTTCCGGGATGCTGTCCAATCCTGCCAATCCGTTCGGATATATGGGCATGGGGCCGATGGTCGCCAATGCGCTGGATGTGTTCGCCCATGCCACCGCGCATTACGGCAAGCCCGATTTCGGCATTGCCGAGGTTGAGATCGGCGGAAAACCGCACGCCGTGACCGAAACCGTCGCCTTGAAGCGCCCGTTCGGCGATTTGCTCCACTTCACGGTCGACGGCACTCCCGCAGACCGCCCGCGCCTGCTGATCGCCGCGCCGATGAGCGGCCATTACGCCACGCTCCTGCGCGGCACGGTGGAGCGGATGCTGGAATCGGCTGACGTGTTCATCACCGATTGGGCTGATGCCAAGATGGTGCCGGCCGATGCGGGCCGCTTCGATCTGGACGAATATATCGACTACCTGATCGAATTCGCCGAACATGTTCATGCTGATGCTGCGGGGCAGCGCATCCACATGATGGCGGTCTGCCAGCCCAGCGTCCCGGCCTTCGCCGCGACCGCACTGATGAACCTCCACAAATCGCCTGCGACCCCGGCCACCCTCACCATGATGGGCGGGCCGATCGACACGCGCGAATGCCCCACGGTCGTCAACAATATGGCGATGCAGCGCCCGATTGAGTGGTTCCGCCAGTCGGTAATTGCCACCGTGCCGATGAAATATCCGGGCGCGGGCCGCCGGGTTTATCCCGGCTTCATGCAGCTGAGCGCCTTCATGTCGATGAACCTGTCGAGCCACATGATGAGCCACTACGAGATGTTCAAACACCTCACCGTGGGCGACGATGCGAGCGCGCAGGCGACCAAGACCTTCTACGACGAATATCGCAGCGTGTGTGACATGACGGCCGAGTTCTACCTCCAGACGGTGGAAGAGGTGTTCCAGAAGCATTCGATCCCCAAGGGCGAATTCCGCCACAAGGGCGAACTGGTCGACATCACGCAGATCACCGACACTGCGCTGCTGGCCATCGAGGGTGAGCGGGACGATATTTCCGGCCTGGGCCAGACCAAGGCGGCGCTGAAGCTGACGCCGAACCTGCCGGACGACCAGAAGCGGTATTACATGGCCGAAGGCGCGGGCCATTACGGCATCTTCAACGGTAGCCGCTGGCGCACGAAGGTGGCGCCGGTGGTGGAAGAATGGATCGCTGCGCATCAGGGCTGAGGGGCGCCGCCTCGCCTCAGTCCTAACCCAGATTGACTTTTGCAGTGCTGCGCGCCAGACGCGCCGCTGTCCTGTTCTATCGTGGCAGACCAGACTCTTGCCCGGGCGGGATCATGCAGAATATTGGCAGCACCGCGCGAATTGACGCGGTCATCACGTGGGTCGACGGCGGCGATCCGCTGCATCACGCCAAGCGGCAGCAGTATCAGACCGGCTCACGGCACGGCACCAATGCCACCAACCCGCACCGCTGGGCCTGCAATGACGAACTGAGCTATTGCTTGCGCTCCATCGCCAATCATGCGCCGTGGATCGGGCGGATCTGGATCGTCACCGATGCGCAGACGCCCGATCTTTCGCGCCTGCCGCGCACCCTGACCGACCGGATCACCATCGTCGACCATCTGACGGTATTCGCCGGTCATGAAGACGTGCTGCCAACGTTCAACTCGCTGGCAATCGAAACGCTGCTGTGGCGTATTCCGGGGCTGGCCGAACGGTTCGTCTATTTCAACGATGACGTGTTTCTGACCGGACCGCTGTCGCCGGGCGATCTGTTTTGCGGAGATGCGCCGGTTCTGCGCGGCGGTTGGGCCGATTACCGCGGCATAGCGGCGGACCCTGCCAGCCGTGATGATCCGGCGCTGCTGCATCCGCTCACACAGATCAACGCCGCTGCGCTGGCGGGATTCGGTGCCGAGCGCCTGTTCCGCGCAGCGCACGTGGTTCACCCACTGCGCCGGTCCATGATGAAGCGGCTTTATGACGATCACCGACCGGCGTTTCTCGCCAATATCGGCCACCGGTTCCGCTGTGTTTCCCAGTTTCTGCCGCAAGGCCTGCACAATCATGCGTGGATTGCGGCGGGTGATGCCGTGCTCAACACCGCCAAAGATCATCTGCATCTGCGCACGGGCGCGGTGCATGACGATCCGCTCACGGATGTCCGCGCGCTGCTGGCCCGCGCGCTCCAACCGCAGTTCAAATTCCTGTGCGTCAACGATCTGCCGCAGGTCGAAGCTGCCATTCCCGACACCCGCGACTGGATCGAACGCGCCATTGCGGCGTAAGCGGCGGGCTTAACCCTGTCCACGTCCGCGTTCCTGCACGGCGGCGCGGCGGGCTTCGACTTCCTCCGGTGCAACGGCAGAGTTGGCGGCGCTGCTGCGCTCAGCTTCCAGCGCCAGCCCTTCGCCAAAGCTGTGCGCATAGCCATCGTCGATCAGGCGCTTATAATTCGCCAGAAACGCCGGATCGATGCCCGCCATATCCCCGGCCAGTTTGCGCGCGAGCGGGAGCAGCTCCTCGGGCGCCACGACATGGTTCACCAGCCCCCAGCCGTGCGCCGTCGCCGCGTCCAGAAAGTTGCCGGTGAAGGCGAGTTCCTTGGCGCGGCTGATGCCGATCATCCGCGACAGCTTCTGCGACAACCCCCACCCTGGCACGATCCCGACCCGCGCATGGGTATCGGCAAAGCGCGCGTTGGTGCTGGCGATCAACACATCGCAGGCGAGCGCGACTTCGAACCCGCCGGTGATCGCCACGCCATTGATCGCACCGATCACGGGCTTGCGGCACAGCTCGATCGCCTTCACCGGATTATCCGCCGGATCGGTGGCATTGGCGCTGCCCAAGGCGCCCGCCTCGCTGCCGAGTTCCTTCAGATCGAGGCCCGCTGTAAAGGCCCTCTCACCCGCGCCGGTCAGGATCACAACGCGCACGTTATCATCCGCATCGACGGCGCGCATCACCTCGGCCAGCCGCGCCCGCAGCGCACGGTTCAGCGCATTCATCGCAGCCATGCGGTTGAGAGTCACCGTGGCGACACCGTCGGCCACATCCAGCAGGATCACATCGTCCATCAAATCCTCCAATCAATCGAGCCGCGCCCGTGTTCTTCCAGAAACGCATTGGTCTGGCTGAACGGCCGCGAACCGAAGAAGCCGTTATGCGCGGACAGCGGGCTGGGATGCGCCGATGTCAGCACCAGATGGTGCCCCGAACCCCCGAGCGCGCGGGCGAGGGCGGGCACGCGGCTCGCCTTCTTGCGCGCATGACTGCCCCACAGGATGAACACGGTCGGCTCGGCCCGCGCGGCGACTGCCGCGACGGCAGCATCCGTCACCGCGTCCCATCCGCGCCCGGCATGGCTGCCTGCCTGCCCCGCCTCAACCGTCAGCGTGTTGTTGAGCAGCAGCGCGCCCTGCCGTGCCCACGGCGACAGATCGCCAGTGACCGCGCGCGGCAGGCCGAGATCGGCCTCCAGCTCCTTGTAAATGTTAACCAGCGAAGGCGGCGGCTTCACCCCCGCCTGCACCGAAAAGGCAAGGCCATGCGCCTGCCCTGGCCCGTGATAGGGGTCCTGCCCCAGGATCACGCAGCGCACCGCATCGAGCGGGGTCAGCGCCAACGCCGCCAGCCGTGTCCCGCGCGGCGGATAGACCACCTTGCCCGCCGCCTCCTCTGCCGTCAGCCACCCACCCAACTTGCGGGTCTCGGCCGCCGCCAGAACGGGATCGAGCGCCGCGCGCCAGCTTTCGGGGATCGTCTCGTGTGCCATCGTGCGCGCAGCCTACACGCCCTGTCGGCTCCCACGCCACTGGCCCCTTCCCCTCTTTCCCCAATGCGCGTAGGGCGAGCCTCATGGCAGTCCATTTCCACGAAGAAGACCTTCCCGCCGGCGTATTGACCGGCAACAGCGCAATTGCTGTCGATACCGAAACCATGGGCCTCATCACCCCCCGTGACCGGCTGTGCGTTGTGCAGCTTTCGGACGGCAGCGGCGATGAACATCTCGTGCGTTTCGGGCCGGGCAGCAGCTATGACGCGCCGAACCTGAAGGCGGTGCTGGGTGATCCTTCGCGGCAGAAAATCTACCACTTCGGCCGTTTCGATCTGGCGGCGGTGCACCATTACCTCGGCGTGATGGCCGGGCCGGTGTTCTGCACCAAGATCGCGAGCAAGCTGGTGCGCACCTACACTGATCGCCACGGTTTGAAGAACCTCGTCGAAGAACTGCTGGGCGAAAGCATTTCGAAGCAGCAGCAATCGTCGGACTGGGGCGGGCCGGTGCTGTCCGATGCCCAGCGCGACTATGCCGCCAGTGACGTGCGCTACCTCCACCGCCTGCGGGACGAACTGACCGTGCGGCTGGAGCGTGAGGGGCGCATGGCGATTGCGCAGGCGTGTTTCGATTTTCTCCCCACGCGCGCGCTGCTCGACATCGCCGGCTGGGCCGAAAACGACATCTTCAGCCACATGTAAGGTTGCAAGCGGCACACCCCCGATATGGCCCCCGAACAAAGCATCGAAACCACCCAAGCACGGCTATTGCGCAGCCGCCGCCAGCATTTTGCTGCGCCGGGCGGATCGCATGACCGGCTGGTGCGCTTTCTGGCCCGGGCGCTGCCTATGGGCGTGGGGGTGATCGCGGCGCTGATGGTCATAACGCCCCTGTCGCCGCGCGGCGAAGTCAGCTTCCTGCTCGATCGCAACAAGGTCGCGCTGATCGATGAGCGCCTAAGCGTGGACAATGCCATGTATCGCGGGCGCGACAATCAGGGCCGCCCGTTTTCGTTGCTGGCGGGTGAGGCGGTGCAACGGTCAAGTGTCGAAGGGCTGGTGCGGATGCGCGATCTGGTCGCGCAATTGCTGATGGCAGATGGCCCCGCCCGTCTCAGCGCCGATGGCGGCACCTATGATATTGATGCCGAAACGGTGACGGTGGACGGCACGGTGCGCCTGTCCGCGTCCGATGGCTATGCGATGACCGCCCGCGGGGTTTCGGTCGATCTCAAATCCCGCACCATGCAAGGCAGCGCAGGCGTAGCGGGGGAGGTTCCAGCTGGCACATTTTCTGCCGATACGCTCAAAGCCGATCTGGCCGCGCGTACCATCGCGCTTGATGGCAATGTCCGCCTGACGATGATACCGGGCCGGCTGAGGAAACCATGATGCACCAGCTTTCTCTCTCCACGCGCCGGCCGCTTGCCCGTCTTGCCCTTGTCTGGGGGATCGGCGGCTTTGCACTTACAGCTGCGCTGGTCGGGGGCATGAACCTTGCCGCGCAAGGGATCGCCGCCCACGATTCGCGTGCGCCGGTCACCTATGATGCTGGCAACGGCGTGCTGGATGACCGCGCCAACCGCGTGGTGCTGAGCGGCGGCGTGACCGTCACTCAGGCCGGGTTGACCCTGCAATCCAACCGCCTGCTGATCGATTTCACCGATGCAGGACAGCTCGAAATCCAGCGCATCACAGCCACCGGTGGGGTGGTCATCAACCGCGGCAATGAACGGGCCAGCGGCGACAATGCCATTTACGATTTCAACCGCAGGATCATCACCATGGCAGGTAATGTGCACCTGCGCCGCGGCACCGATACGCTAAACGGCGGGCGGCTGGTGATCGATTTGGTCAGCGGGCTTTCCACCGTGGACGGCACCGCATCGGGCACCAGCGCAGTCCCCGGGGCACCGTCGGGCAACGGCCGCGTTACCGGCACTTTCAACGTGCCGCAGAAAAACTAATACGCGTTTTCGTGTGTCAGCACCCGCACGGTGCGCAGCACGATGTCGATGTCGCGCGGCAGCGACCAGCCCGAGATGTATTCGAGATCGGACTGCAAGCGGTCGGTCAGATCCTTCTCTTGCTCGGTCGCGCCCCGATGGCCGCGCACCTGCGCAAGCCCGGTCAGTCCGGGCTTTAGGCAATGACGCTGCCAGTACTTGCGGTCGATATCCCAGAAATACTTGTCATTGGCCATGGAACCCAGCGCGTGCGGACGCGGCCCGACGATCGACATATTGCCTTTCAGCACGTTGAGGATCTGCGGCAATTCATCGATGCTGGTGCGGCGGATGAAGGCGCCGATGCGGGTGATTCGATCGTCCTCGCGCCCCGTCGAACGGTTGCCTTCCTGGTCGAGCTTTTCCGCCCGCATCGACCGGAACTTGTACATTCCGAAGAATTGGTTGCCGCGCCCCAGACGCCGCTGGACAAACAAGACTGGCCCGCCATCCTCGCGCTTGATCAGCAGCGCCACCACGATCAGCAGCGGTGCCAGCACCAGCAGCGCCGTGCCGGCAATCGTTAGATCGAACACCCGTTTCAAAATTCGGGCGCGCAGGCCCAGCGGTCCTGTCGATACGACCAGCGTGGTGCGATCCAGATCGTCGTAACGGTGCACGCCCACCGCGCCCAGATTATGCGCCGGCTCGCTGACGATTTCGCCGTAAACTCCTGCTGATTTCAGCAAGAAGGCCCAATTTTCACGCCGCTCCTGCGGGCAAGTTATCACCACCTGATCCTGATTGCGCAGCAGCTTGCCCAGCCGGTCGAGCATGAAGGGATCGTGGCTTCCCGGATCGAGATTGTAATTCGCCGCCGCGATCCGGTCAGCTTCTTCGAACGGAAAGGTTACACCCCCATCGTCGATGATCAGGCGGTTGCGGGTACGGCCGCCCCAGCTGGCCTTGATGATAAACGGCACCATGCGGCGCAGCACCACCATCAGCACGGCGGTCAACACCAGACCGATCGTCACCGCCGCGCGTGAAAAATCCCCGTTCGACTTGGTGTAGAAGCCGATGAAATTGATCAATCCCGCCGCCAGAACCAGCGCGGTCAGCATCTTGCGGGTCGCAAACAGCCAATCGTCGAGCGAATCGACGCCGTAGGTGCGATTATACAAAGCTATAGTAAAATAGACCGGCAGCATGACCTGCGCCGCCAGCATTGCTCTCGAATGCGCCCAAAACCCGTCCCACAGCAGCGCCGCAAAGGCGAAGCTGAACATTAGAAGCAGCCCGTCGGCCACCATCAGCATCGCATAGGCACGCAGCCGCCGCCGTTCCAGCGAAGGGACGATTTTGCTTTCCACAGACTGATGGTGGACCGAATCCAGAAGGCTCGGCGTTACGTGATTCATGGAAAACTACGTCCCCAAGGTGCGATACCTGGTATTTTTACGTAGTGGCGGATACAGCACAAAAAACGGCACTGTCGAGCGTGAAGTGCGAAGCCTTAATTTTTATTGGGCCGTGCGGCAAATCGTGCGATTTCAGTCAGTTCCTGCGCCAGCAACAGCTCTGCGGCTTGACTGTTGGCCAGCAAGGTGCGGTGCAGCGCGATAAGCCGCGGGATCAGCCGATCCAGCCGGGTCTCGGTGCCGCGCCGCGTGGCGGGCATGGTCCAGCGTTTGAACTGGTTGCTGATATCGCGCTTATCCTTGAAGAAGATGCCGAGCCGCATTTCTGCGCCCTTGTCGATATTTTCAAACTGGCCGCGCGGGCCGAGATAAGCGGCGATCTGCGCCAATTGCGCCGCGCGCCGCTCCAGCGCCAGCGCCACACCGACAGGGTTCAATCCCAACTCGCGCATGCGCCGGATTTCGCCCCCGATCCGCCCCAGCTCCCCGCCAAGCACGGCGTTGACCAGCGGGGCAAAGCCGTCCTCTTCGGTGGCCGCGCCGATCGCGGCATGATCTTCGGGTGTGGCCGGGCGCGGGGCTTGGGGATCGGCGTCGCAATACAGCGCCAGCTTGTCGATTTCCGACTGGGCAAGCCGCACGTCCAGCCCGGCGCCCCGCGCAATGCGTTCGGCCAGATCGCCGCCCAGCCGCAGCCCTGCCGCGTCGGCCATGCCGCGCACCGCGCTCGCTACCGCCGACAAATCGGGGGGGTGGAACATCGCGACCAGCGCATCGCCGCGTTTTTCCAGCAGTTTTGCAGTACGCGATTTATCGGTAGCGGACGTGGCAACGACGATCACGGGTGCCGCTTCGCCCGCGCCGGCATCAGCCGTTTCGATCAGGAATTGCAGCGCGTCGTGCGCGTCATCCCCGCTGGCGCGCACCCAGATGTGGCGCTTGTCCCCGAACAGCGAGGTCGAGCGCGCCTCATCCCCCAACAGCGCAGGATCGCGGCGCAGGTCGGCGCCGGACAGCTCCACCCGCTCGCCCGCGTCAGGAAACGCAGCGGCGAGGCGATTGGCAGCGGCGTTGGCCCCTGCCTCATCCGGGCCGCAGAAAAAGAATATGCGCGCAGAAAGAGCGCCCGGGGGAAGGCCACGGGCAAAGTCGCTGTTCTTCGCCTTCATTGGCCCGCGGCAGCGCGGTTGCGCAGGGTCAGCGCGACTTGGGTCGTAATCCGGTCTGCCACGTCCAGCGCGAGATTCTCCAGCGCCTTCTGTTCCGCAGCGATGGTCGCATATTCGGAGGATACCACGTCGATCCCGGCGTCCGATCCGGCGGTCGCATCCAGCAGCACCGATCCAGTGGCCAGATCGACCAGCTGGTAACGCGCGCGCAGAATGCGGCGCTCGCGGCTGATCGTGTCGTCATTGAGCACGCCCAACGCTTCGAGCGAATCATCCAGCCTCACATCGAGCCGGTATTGCGGGGCCGCTTCCCCCGCCCCGTTCCTGCCCAAGCCCAACCGCGCGTCTAGCGCGTTCTTGACCAGCCAGCCGCCCTGCCCCTGGATTGCCGGAACATGAACCCCAGCCACCCCACTCGCTGTCGCAGCGCCCGGCCCTCCCGCATACATCGGCGAAAGACCGCAGGCGGAAAGGGCCATCAAGGCCAGCAGGGCAAAAGCGAAACGCATCAGGTGACGATATTCACCAATCGGTCGGGCACGACAATAACCTTGCGGATCGCGGCGCCATCGACCGAACGTTGCAGATTGGCCGAAGCAAGCGCCAGCGCCTCCAGCGCGTCCTTCGACGCCCCCTTGGGCGCGGTCACGGTGTCGCGCAGCTTGCCCATGTGCTGGATGGCAATGGTCACCTCGTCATCGACCAGCAGCGCAGGGTCGACGTCCGGCCAAGGCGCGTCGGCGATCAGGCCTTCGCCCATACTGCTCCACGCTTCTTCGGCCAAGTGCGGCATCATGGGCGCGGCCAGATGCACCAGCGCGCGGATCGCGGCGGAGCGACTGGCGGAGGGCGGGGCTTTTTCGGTCGCGCCGGTCAGTTCGTAGATGCGCGCCACGGCCTTGTTGAAGCCCAATGCCTCGATGTCGCTGGCGACCGCGGCAATGGTCTGGTGGGTCTTGCGCTCGAGGCTCTTGTCCTCGCCGGTCGCGCCCGCGTCGTAGGCGGCGAACAGCCGCCACAGCCGCTGGACGAAGCGTGCGCAGCCCTCGATCCCCGCGTCGGACCACGGCAAGTCGCGTTCCGGCGGCGAATCGGAGAGCATGAACCAGCGCACCGCATCCGCGCCGTGGCGGGCAATGATCGCATCGGGGTCCACGACGTTCTTCTTCGACTTCGACATCTTGATGACGCGGCCGACGTCGATGGGCGCGCCATCGGCCAGCAGGGTCGCGCCATCGGAGGTGCGGTCGACTTCCTCCGGGGCGAAGAACATCGGCACGCCGCGCGCGGCATCAATGCGGCTATACGTCTCGTGCGTCACCATGCCCTGCGTGAACAGCGCGGCAAACGGCTCTTGCACGGTGATCTTGCCGATATGCGCCAGCGCCCGCGTCCAGAACCGGGCGTAGAGCAGGTGCAGAATCGCGTGCTCGATGCCGCCGATATAGTGTTGCACCGGCATCCACTTGGCGACCTCTTCGGGGTCAAACGGACGGTCGGCAGGCTGGCTGGCGAAGCGCAGGAAATACCACGAGCTGTCGACGAAGGTATCGAGCGTGTCCGTCTCGCGCCGCGCCGCTGCGCCGCACGTGGGGCAATCGACGTGCTTCCATGTCGGGTGGCGTTCGAGCGGGTTGCCGGGAATGTCGAAGCTGACATCTTCCGGCAGCGTGACCGGAAGCTGGTTCTTGGGCACCGGCACCACGCCGCAGGTGTCGCAATGAATGAAGGGGATCGGCGTGCCCCAATAGCGTTGCCGGGAAACGCCCCAGTCGCGCAGCCGCCATACGGTGCGCCCCTCGCCCCAGCCGCCAGCCTCGGCGCGGGTGATGACCGCCTGCTTGGCGTCCTCGACCGTCATGCCATGGAGGAAGTCGGAGTTGACGATAACCCCGTCGCCCGCTTCGGCCTCGCCCTTGAAAGGCTCGTCGGCGCGGGCCGGATCGGTCGCGACCACGCGCAGGATCGGCAGTTCGTATTTGGTAGCGAATTCGAAGTCGCGCTGGTCATGCCCCGGCACGCCCATCACCGCGCCGGTGCCATATTCCATCAGCACGAAGTTGGCGATGAAGACCGGCAGTTCCGCGCCCGTGAACGGATGCTTCGCGGTGACAGGTGTGCGATACCCCAGCTTTTCCGACGTTTCGAGCGCGGCGGCGGTAGTCGCGCCCTTCTTGCACTGGTCGATAAACGCGGCGACCGCCGGATCGCCCGCCAGCCCTTGGGCAATCGGGTGATCAGCTGCAATCGCGCAGAAGCTCGCTCCGAAGATCGTGTCGGGGCGGGTTGAATAGACCGCCAGCTTGCCGCCGTCGGAAAGATCGAAGCTAAACTCCAACCCCTGCGACTTCCCGATCCAGTTCTCCTGCATCAGACGAACCTTTTCGGGCCAGTCTTCCAGCTTGCCCAGACCTTCCAGCAGATCATCCGCAAAGTCGGTGATCTTCAGGAACCACTGGTTCAGCTTGCGCTTCTCGACCTCCGCGCCGCTGCGCCAGCCCTTGCCGTCGATCACCTGTTCGTTGGCGAGCACCGTCATGTCGACCGGGTCCCAATTGACGGTCGATTCCTTGCGGTAAACCAGCCCCGCCTCATACAGGTCGGCAAACAGCGCCTGTTCGTGGCCGTAATATTCGGGATCGCAGGTGGCGAATTCGCGCGTCCAGTCGAGCGCGAAGCCGATGCGCTGCAATTGCGCTTTCATCTGAGCGATGTTCGCCCGCGTCCAGCCGCCGGGGTGCACGCCCTTTTCCATCGCGGCGTTTTCGGCCGGCATCCCGAAGGCGTCCCAGCCCATCGGGTGCAGCACTTCAAACCCGCGCATCTTTTGATAGCGCGCCAGCACGTCGCCCATCGTGTAGTTGCGCACGTGGCCCATGTGGATGCGCCCCGAAGGATAGGGGAACATCTCGAGGATGTAGCTTTTCGGCTTGGGGCTGTCGGAGTCGGCGGTGAACGTTCCCGCTTCTTCCCACGCGCTTTGCCAGCGGCCGTCGGCAATGGACGGATCGAAACGCCCCCGTCCGTCACCGACGGACGGTTCATTGGAATGGTCGGTCATGAAGGCCTATCCGAATGCTGGCAGTTTGAAGCGTTGGTTACGAAGCGAGCGCCTGGCGGCGCAGGTCGCGGGCCTTGGTGAGGATGATGTCCTCCAGCTTCTGTACCGTGGCTGCCTGCACCGGCGCTTCGACCCAGTTGCCGCTTTCATTGACCTGACGGCTTGCCGCAACGCGCAGGGCATCGGCGCGCAGATCCTGATCGAGAATCGTGACGGTCAGCTTCACCCGCTCCCCCGGGTTGGCGGGGTTGGTGTACCAGTCGGTCACGATCACGCCGCCCGCACTGTCCGCCTGAAGCAGCGGTGCAAACGCCACCGTGTCCAGCGATGCGCGCCACAGGTAGGCGTTGACGCCGATGGTGTTGAGCTGCGCTGCCGACAATTCGGTGCGCGGACGATCGCCGCCGCCGCAGGCGGTCAGCGCGACCAGCGATGCACCGAGCAGCGCAAATCCGACCGTGCGGCCAAGCGCGGGGCGGCCGGCGGTCTTCTGGAGAGTGGCGGAATTGGCGCGTGTCACTGCCGGATCATCCTCATCGTCTGTCTTGCGCTCGCTCTATAGCCCCATGCCCCCCTGCGGCAAGCACGATCCGTGCGGGCGGCCCGATCACAAACCCACGCCAGAGCGCCTGCAGGCTTTACGAAGCCTGAATTTCACGTAACTCGCAGATTTTATGTGTGCCTGCTGCCACAGGTTGCCAGGGAAACGGTCCTTGCCGCGCAAGGCCATTGCGTGAATTTCCGGCGCGCCTATCACTGGAGAAGGAAAACCGCGCGACTCAGGTGCCGTTAATGTGGCACATGGTCATGCGGATATACCGATTACAAGAATTCATGGAGTCGACAGAACCAATGGCGCGCAAGGCAGGCAGCAAGGCAAAGGCACAGCATTCGCTGCCGCTGGTTGCGCTGTGTGCTGCGCTGACGCTGGCCGTGCCGACTGCGGGCATGGCATTGGCAGGCGATTTCGTTCCGTCGCATGCCGGGGCTTCGCTCCAGAAACTGGGCTTTCGCACCTTCACCCCCGCTTCGGTCGATCCCGAACTTGCGGCACGTTTCGCCAACAAGGCGCGTGAACGCGGCATCAAATTCACGCCTGCCAGCGCGCAGCCCGTTTCGGGCCAGCGCACGGTGACGGTGGCTGTGCGGGTCGATGAAAACGCCGCACGCGCGATTTCGGTGCGCAAGGCGCTGGACGCGGCGCCGGGCCGCGGTCTTGGCTTTGCCGGGCTGGACACCAGCAAGTTCGAGCTTGGCGCGGCGCGCGGTTATCAAAGATTTGCCCGGACGGCAGACGTTTCGGCCAGCGTGCGCAAGCTTAACGTGCCGGATCTGGCGCAGTTCAAGCCTTCGACGCCGCACACCGATGACAAGCCCAGCCGCCTGCAACCCCGGATCGAACTGGAAGATCGCCAGATTGCAGGCCGTTCGCCCAATACACTCGATTCGATCGCGCAACAGACGGTCGGTGTCGGCGGCAGCTTCCAGCTTTCGCAGAACCTTAACGTGATGGCGGGCGTCCGCTATTCCCAGGAGCGTGAGCGGCTCGATCCGCTGACCAATTCGGTCAAGGATAGCCAGGCGGTTTATGTGGGCACGCAGATCAAGTTCTGATCTGGCGTAAGGCTTTGAAAAAGCGTCTCTATACCTGAAATAAATCGATTCCAGGGGCGTTCTTGCCCCGTGCTAGAGCCGCTTCAGACCGGCTTTGACCCCCTTTAGTGCGGCGTTGACCCCCGCCAGCTCCTGCCAGAACGCGGCCTCCTGCTGCGCTGCCGCGGCATAGCTATTCGTCGCTTCCCCTTCCCTTACGTCACGGCTAATCTCCCGACACAAAAATTTTAAAAATGGGAGAGATATCATGGGCCGGGTAGCCATCGTCACCGGAGGAACGCGCGGGATCGGCGAGGCTATCTGCAAGCGGTTGCAGCGGCAGGGCCACACCGTCATCGCCAATTACGCCGGGAATGAGGAAAAGGCCCGCGCCTTCACGGCGGCAACGGGCATCCCGGCCTACAGGTGGGACGTGGGCGACCACGAAGCGACCCTTGCTGGCGTGGCTCAGGTCGAAACCGATTACGGCCCGGTCGACATCGTGGTCAACAACGCCGGGATCACCCGCGACGGCACCTTGCACAAGATGAGTTTCGAGGACTGGAACGATGTCATGCGCATCAACCTCGGCGGGTGCTTCAACATGGCCAAGGCGACCTTCCCCGGAATGCGCGAAAGGGGCTGGGGCCGGATCGTCAACATCGGCTCGATCAACGGTCAGGCTGGGCAATACGGCCAGGTCAACTATGCTGCCGCCAAAAGCGGAATTCACGGATTTACCAAAGCCTTGGCACAGGAAGGTGCGAAGTTCGGGGTAACGGTGAACGCGATCGCACCGGGCTATATCGACACCGACATGGTCGCCGCCGTGCCTGCGCCGGTGCTTGAAAAGATCGTCGCCAAAATTCCGGTCGGCAGGCTCGGCATGGCCGAGGAAATCGCCCGCGGGGTGGCTTATCTGACCTCGGAAAACGGCGGGTTCATGACCGGCTCGACCATGAGCATCAACGGCGGGCAGCATATGTATTGAGATGGGAGAGCCTGCTCGCAAGACGGCAGCTTTTGCGCTCACCCAGCTATGGTCATAACCGCCATTCCCGAAACCCGCCGTTCTGAGAATGACCGGGCCGCTTAACCTACCCGCTTCCTTGCCCTACCCCCGATATAGCCCGTCGACCCGCTCCTGATACCGCTCGCGGATCTTGTGCCGGCGGATCTTCATGCTTGGCGTCATTTCTTCGTTCTCGATGCTGAACGCTTCGTCCGCGAAGGCGAACTGGCGGACCTTCTCGATCACGGACAGGTCGGCGTTGGTCCGATCAACCGCAGCGCGTACCGCGTTTCGGAAGGCGGGCAGTTCCTGCAAGGCATTCAGGTCGAACTTTTCGTCATTGGCCCGCGCCCATTCCAGCGCCCATTCGGCATCGGGAACGATCAGGCCCACCACGTAAGGCCGCTTGTCCCCGGTCACCATCGCCTGGGCGATTTCGGGCTGCAGCGTCAGCATCCCCTCAACCTTCTGGGGGGCGATATTGTCGCCCTTGTCGTTGACGATCATATCCTTCTTGCGGTCGGTGATCTTGATCCGGCCCTTGGAATCGATGTGGCCAATATCGCCGGTGTGCAGCCAACCGTCTTTAAGGGTGCGGGCCGTTTCCGCATCATTGCGCCAGTAGCCGTGCATCACCAGTTCGCCCCGGACGAGGATTTCGCCGTCATCGGCAATTTTCACCTCGACCCCGCGCAGCGCCGGGCCGACCGTATCCATCTTGAGGCCCGCCTTGGGGCGATTGCAGCTGATCACCGGCCCGGCCTCAGTCTGCCCGTAACCTTGCAGCATGGTCAGCCCCATCGCTTCGAAAAAGTTGCCGACTTCCGGGTTGAGCGGCGCCCCGCCTGACACCATCGCCTTGATCCGCCCGCCGAACTTGGCGCGGATCTTGGGGCGCAGCGTCTTTTCGACCAGGAAGTCCATCGGCTTGTCACGCAGCCGCGTTTTGCCGTCCTTGCTATTGCCCGCGATCTTGAGCGCGGCGTCCATCATGACGTTCGCGACTTTGCCCTGCTTTTCGATCTGCTTCATGATCCGGGTGCGCAGCACTTCGAACAGGCGCGGCACCACAACCATGAAGGATGGCCGGGTTTCCTCGATATTGGAGGCGAGCTTTTCCAGCCCTTCGGAATAGAAGATTTCCGCACCCACACCGATCGGCAGATATTGCCCGCCGGTGTGTTCGTAAGCGTGACTCAGGGGCAGAAATGACAGGAAGCGTTCGTTGTCCAGACCGAAATCGTTGATCAACACCTCGGCTGCCCCCGCTGCGTTGCAAAGGATCATGCCGTGGTGCTGCATCACCCCGCGCGGGGCGCCGCCGGTGCCGCTGGTGTAGATGAGGCAGGCCGTATCGGACCGCTCGATCCGCGAAATACGGTCATCCACCGCCGCACGCGCTGCGGCTGCATCACCGGTAACCAGCGCAGCCCAATCGTGATATTCAAAGCTGCCCGATTGCTGACGCTTCAGGTTTTCCATGCCGATCAGATGCTCGACCAGTCCGGTCTGCCCGATTGCGCCGACCACGGGCGCCAGCAGCTTTTCGGTCGAGACGAAGACCGCGCGCGCGCCCGAATTGTCGAGGATGTGCGCGTGATCGCGGCCGGTGTTGGTGGTGTAGGTAGGCACGGTGATGCAGCCCGCGGCCATGATGGCGAGGTCCGCGATGCACCATTCGGGCCGGTTTTCCGCAATGAGCGCGACCCGGTCACCATCCTCCAGCCCCATACGGCGCAGGGCTTCTGCCAGCAGGCAGACATGCTCTGCCGCGGAACGCCAACTTTGCGTCACCCACTGCCCACCAGTCTTGTGACCGAGGAACGGCGCATCGCCTTTTTCATCTGCGCGCTTCAGGAACAGCGCGACAAGGTTCTGCGCGCCGTCAATGTCCTGCAACACCTGATCGTCCGCCGGATTTACGACGGCACGTGCGGCATGTGGCAAGATAGGGGAATGCACTGGCAAAGGCTCCTAATCCCTTCGAGTTTTGTCATTCGCAGGTTCAGGTGCGACCCGCGTGAGGCGATGCAGATTAGAAGGTCAAATCCGTAGCGGCAAGCACCCGGAGGCCCGCAGTGCCCAGCCGGATGCGCTCGGGCGCGAATCAGGGCGTGACCAGTCCTGCGTTGCGCGGCTCGGTCGCCATCTCCCACGTGCCGTCGGCCCGACGTCCCAGCGCATTGGCCTTGATCGGCGCAGCTGCGATCCGGATGGACGTGTGGCCGAGCGCAGTCAGCGCGTCCTTCATCGGGGCAAGCGCGCTGCCTTCTTCAATCAGCAGGGTATCGCCGAACGACATGGCGAAGGGCAGTGCGAGCGCCTGCTGCGCCCCAAGCTTGAAATCAAGCACGCCGATGATCGCGCGTGCGACCGTCACCGGGATGGTCGGGCCACCTGCCGCGCCGATCACCAGCAGCGGCTTGCCATCGGCATCGAACACGATGGTCGGCGCCATCGACGAACGCGGGCGCTTGCCCCCCTCGACCCGGTTGGCGACCGGCTTGCCGTCGGCTTCGGGCGTCAAGGTAAAGTCGGTGAGTTCGTTGTTGAGGTAAAATCCGTCCCAGTGCAGACCCGATCCGAACGCCCCTTCGATGGTCGAGGTGTAGCTGACTGCATTGCCGCCAGCATCGACGACCGCGAAATGGGTCGTGCCGTTTTCCGGCTCTTCCGGCCCGTCACCCCGGGCAAGCGGCGCGCCGGGAGGGATGCCAGCCTCGGGCTTGGCCAGCGCGCTATCGGGCGAAATAAGCGCCGATCGGGTAGCAACGTAAACCGGATCAACCAGCCCGGCGACCGGCACTTCGACGAAATCGGCATCGCCTGCGTATAATTCACGGTCGGCATAGGCGAGGCGCTGGCTTTCGATGAAAACGTGCCAGAACTGCGGGCTGTCCGGGCCCATGGCCGCCAGATCGAACCGTTCAAGCTGGCCAAGCATCTGAGCGACCGCGATCCCGCCCGACGACGGCGGCCCCATGCCGCAGATCCGGTAAACGCGGTAACGGGTGCACACCGGCGCGCGCTCCTTCGCGGTGTAGCCAGCGATATCGGCGGCGGTCATGCGCCCATCCTGCGGGGTTTCGCCCGCGACATAGGCAGCGAGATCCGTGGCGGCTTTGCTGCCATACATCGCCGCTGGCCCCTGCAATGCGAGGGCGCGGAACGTCTCGGCCAGCATCGGCACCTTCACGGTCGCGCCGACCGGCAGCGGCTCACCATCCGCGCCGAAGAACACGGCTTTGGCCGCAGCGGACTTGTCCGCGCGGCCCGTGTTTCCGGAAAGTGATCCGTGCAGCCGCGGGTTCATCACGAAGCCGCCATCAGCCAGCGCGATGGCAGGTTCGAACAGCTTGGCCCAAGGCAGCGTGCCATGCGCGGCGTGGGCTTTGGCGGCGAGCGCGATGTTGCCGGGCACCCCGACGCTCAGGCCCGAAAACACGCGCGTGTCGCGGCCCAGCACCTTGCCGACTTCATCAAGGAACCGGTTTGGCGTTGCCGCGGCAGGCGCGACCTCGCGCCCGTCATAGGTGACCAGCGTTTGTGACTGGCCGTCAGCGCGCACCATGAAGCCGCCGCCGCCGATGCCGGAGCTTTGCGGTTCGACCACCGTGAGGGCGAGCATGACCGCAATCGCCGCGTCGACCGCTGATCCCCCTTGCGCCAGAACCGCCTCACCCGCTGCCGTGGCCCGCGGATCGGCGCTGCTGACTGCGCCGGCAGCCACCGGAGTGGCAGCGACAGACGGGGTGATCTGGTTGGTCGCGCAGCCCGAAAGGACAAAGGCCAGCGGGGCGGTGAGGGCGAAGAAAAAGCGCATGGCGCCTGTGCTATTCGCTTCCCACCGCTTCGGCAATGCTGGCAAAGCCATCGCGGCGCATCAACGTCTCCAGCCCGCGCACGATCTGCGCGCCAAGGCCCGGACCTTCATACACCATCGCCGAATAAAGCTGCACCAGCGACGCGCCCGCGCGGATGCGTTCCCACGCGTGTTCTGCCGTGGCGATGCCGCCAACGCCGACCAGCGGGACCGCGCCGCCGGTTGCCTTGCGGAAATCGCGCAGACGCTGGGTGGCAAGGCTGCGCAGCGGTGCACCCGAAAGCCCCCCGGTCTCGCCCGCGTGGTGCGAGCGCAGCGCGGGCCGCGAAATCGTCGTGTTGGACACCACCAACGCCCCCAGCTGCTTGTCGATCGCGATGCGGGCGATGGCATCAATATCGGCAGGTTCAAGATCAGGGGCGACCTTGAGGAACACCGGCGGCGGCGCGGCAAGCATGGCTTCGTTGCGGGCAGCGATCACCGCCTCGATCAGCGCGGTAAGCGCGCCTTCATCCTGCAGCGCGCGCAGGCCGGGGGTATTAGGGCTGGATACATTGACGCACAGGTAGCTGGAAAAAGGGGCCATCGCCCGCGCCATGATTGCGTAATCGGCGATGCGATCCGCCGAATCCTTGTTCGCTCCGATGTTCACGCCCACAATGCCCGCCCGCCCGGCACGGCCCCGCAAGCGCGCCAAAGCCGCCTCGGCCCCGCCATTGTTGAACCCCATCCGGTTGATGACCGCGCCATCTTCGACCAGCCGGAACAGGCGAGGTTTGGGGTTGCCCGCTTGCGGCAGCGGCGTGATCGAGCCGACTTCGGTAAAGCCAAAACCAAGGCCGAGCAGCGCGTCCGGCACCTCGGCGTCCTTGTCGAACCCAGCGGCCACGCCGACCGGGTTGGGAAAGGCAAGCCCCGCCACATCCACCGCCAGTGGCCCGGCACTCGCCGGCGCGCGGACAGGCAGCGCGGCCAATCCGCGGATCGCCATGCGGTGTCCGGTTTCGGAATCGAGGGCGAACAGCGCGGGCCTGATTAGTCGGAACAGCATGCCCGCCGCCTATGCCAGCGCAGAGCCTGTGTCGAGCCTGACAGCGATGCATGTGTGGGACGGCCACAGCCGGAACGCAGCAGCCCCCTGAGGAAGGCTGCCCAATAACCCAACACCCAGTGCGAATTGGCGGTTGTAATGCGAGCAATCTGCTCCTAATTGGAATTCGGACTGATTCCGTCTGAATTGAGAACCGCTCGCAAATGCGCCTGTCCAACCTTGCTGATTATGCCGTCATTACGATGTGCCAGGCCGCCACGCATTGTGGCGATGGCCGGGTCAGCGCGGCTGAATTGGCTGCGGAAACCGGTCTGCCGGTGCCGACGGTGCAGAAATTGGTGTCGAAGCTGACGGGCGCGGGCTTGCTCCGATCCGTTCGGGGCGCGCATGGCGGTTTGCAGCTGGGCCGACCGGCAGCGGCGATCACAGTCGCAGACATCGTCGAGGCGATCGAAGGGCGTATTGCGCTCGCCGCCTGTGTCGATCACACCCCCTGCGATTTCGAAACCGGCTGCAACATGAAGCCGCACTGGCCGATCATCAACAACGCCCTGCGCGGCGCGCTGGCGGGCATCACCCTTGCCCAGCTGCGCGGACCTGTCGCAGCGCCGACCCCACTCGTCGAGGACCATCTGGCATGACCGACCGTATTGACCTTCAGGACAAGCCCGAAACCGATATCGAAGCCCGCGAAGCCGCGGCCAAGGTCGCCGATTACGAGCATGGCTGGTCATCCGACATCGAAACCGAATTCGCCGAAAAGGGCCTCACCGAAGACACGGTTCGGTTCATCAGCGCCAAGAAGAACGAGCCCGAATGGATGCTCGACTGGCGGCTGAAGGCCTTCCGCCTGTGGCAAACCATGGAAGAACCCGACTGGGCCAAGGTCGGCTATCCCAAGATCGACTATCAGGACGCCTATTACTACGCCGCGCCCAAGAAGAAGATCGAGCTGGATTCGCTCGATGAACTCGATCCCGAGATCAAGCGCATCTACGACAAGCTGGGCATTCCCTTGGGCGAGCAGGAAGTGCTCGCAGGGGTAAAGGGCGCAAAGAAGGTCGCGGTCGATGCGGTGTTCGATTCCGTATCAGTGGCCACCAGCTTCCGCGCCGAATTGCTGCGCGCAGGCGTGATCTTCCTCTCGATCTCCGAGGCGATCCGCGAATATCCCGACCTCGTGAAGAAGTGGCTCGGCAAGGTCGTGCCGGTGCGCGACAATTACTTCGCGGCATTGAACTGCGCGGTCTTTTCCGATGGCACCTTCGTCTACATTCCCGAAGGCGTGCGCTGCCCGATGGAGCTTTCGACCTATTTCCGCATCAATGCCGAAAACACCGGGCAGTTCGAACGCACGCTGATCATCGCCGAAAAGGGCAGCTACGTCAGCTACCTCGAAGGCTGCACCGCCCCGATGCGCGATGAAAACCAGCTCCACGCCGCGGTGGTGGAACTGGTCGCGATGGACGATGCCGAGATCAAGTATTCGACCGTACAGAACTGGTATCCCGGCAATGCCGAGGGCAAGGGCGGCATCTACAACTTCGTCACCAAGCGCGCTTTGTGTCAGGGGGACCGTTCGAAGGTTTCGTGGACACAGGTCGAAACCGGCTCAGCGGTGACGTGGAAGTATCCTTCCTGCGTCCTAAACGGCGAGGATAGCGTGGGCGAGTTCTACTCGGTCGCGGTCACCAACAATTTCCAGCAGGCCGACACCGGCACCAAGATGATCCACAACGGCAAGAACAGCCGCTCGACGATCATCTCCAAGGGCATTTCGGCGGGCAAGTCGAACAACACCTATCGCGGCTTGGTCCGCGTCGGCCCGACCGCGAGCGGCGTGCGCAACTTCACCCAATGCGACAGCCTGCTCTTGGGCGATCAATGCGGCGCGCACACCGTACCCTACATCGAGGTCAAGAACCCCAGCGCGCAGATCGAGCACGAGGCGACCACCTCCAAGATCAGCGACGAACAGCTGTTCTACGCGATGCAGCGCGGGCTGGGCGAAGAGGAAGCCGTAGCCCTGATCGTCAACGGCTTTGCCAAGGACGTGCTGAAAGAGCTGCCGATGGAGTTTGCCGTGGAAGCGCAGAAGCTGCTGGCGATTTCGCTGGAAGGATCGGTCGGATGACCACCCGCAAAACCCTCGCCCTCAACCCCGAGGTCGCCACCACCGAGGCTCCCGCGCTCAAGAAGAAGGGCCGCGGTTGGGAAATTTCGGATTCGCGCCTCGATGCCCTCCACGAACACGCGCGCGAATTGCGGCGGCATTCGTCCGAGGCGCATAAGGCGCTGGCCGAGAAGTTCAGCAAGGCTGATCTGGGCCGCTACACCTTCAAGCGGTTCGCCGTGGTCGGCTCGGCGATTGTCGATTTCAACTGCCACAACTTGGGCCTTGCGCTGGCGATTGACGAGGAGGGGCAGAACGATACCCTCGTCAAACGGCGCGACAAGAGCCTCGAAAGCGTCGGCATCAAGGTGATGCGGATCGCGGCGAATGACATCCTCAGCGACATCGACGCCGTGCTCCAGCGCCTTACGGTGGTGATGCGCGAACGGCTTGCTGAACGCAAAGCCGCCGCCCGTGCGCACAAGGCGGCCAACCCGAACCAAAGCTACGACCGCCCCAAACCGCGCGGCGATGATCGCAACGACCGCAACGACAAGCCCCGGAGCCGCAAACCGTGATTGCAAGCACCCTCCTCGCCCCCCTGCTCGCGCTGCAGGCCACCGGCGAAACCGCCATAGCTATCAAGAACGACAATCCGGAAACTTGGACAGTCGAATATCCGAGCCTGATCCAGCCGCATGTGGCCGATTACCGCCGATGCCTTGCCGTCACTAATCGGCTGATTGCGGGCAAGGCCGATCTCGAAGCCCAGCACACCGCCGACTTGACCCGCTGCGCCTCGGCGCGCGCCGAGGCCATCGCGCAGTCCAATGAAGTGCTCGCCGGAGCCAAGACCACGCTGAGCCCCAAGCAGGTGGGCCAGCTGTTCGAGAATATCGGCAATATCCACGTCGCGCGCGGTCGGGATCTCGATCGGCAATTCACCTCGCGCATGGCCGGAGCCGCTGCGGCGACCGATGCTTACGAAGCAAACAGACCCAAGCGCCTGGTGATCGAACTGCGCGATGCAAGCGTGATCAAGGCCCGCACCGATGAGAGCGCCGCTGCGGCCGCTGCGCAGGACAAGGACAGCCAGTAATGCTCGAAATCACCAACCTCCACGCCACCGTCGCCGACAAGCCGATCCTCAAGGGACTGACGCTCTCCGTCCCTGCGGGCGAAATCCATGCAATCATGGGGCCGAACGGCGCGGGCAAATCGACGCTGTCGAACGTGCTGGGCGGAAAGCCGGGTTACGAAGTGACCGAAGGCAGCGTGACTTTCCGCGGGCAGGATTTGCTGGCTCTGGACCCGCACGAACGCGCGGCGGCTGGGCTGTTCCTCGGCTTCCAGTATCCGGTCGAAATTCCCGGGGTTTCCAACGTCCAGTTCCTGCGCGAGGCGCTCAACGCGCAGCGCAAGGCGCGCGGGGAGGAACCTTTGAGCGGCGGCGAGTTCCTGAAGCTCGCCAAGGAGAAGGCCGGACTGCTGAAGATGGACATGGAAATGCTCAAGCGGCAGGTCAATGTCGGCTTCTCGGGCGGCGAAAAGAAGCGCGCCGAGATGGTGCAGATGGGCATTCTCGACCCGGCGTTTGCCGTGCTGGACGAGACGGACTCGGGCCTCGACATTGATGCGCTGCGGATCGTCGGCGCAGGCATCAACGCAATCATGCGCGCACCTGACAAAGCCGTGCTGCTTATAACCCATTACCAGCGCCTGCTGGACGTGGTCGCACCCGACAAGGTCAGCATCCTCGCCGGTGGCCGCATCGTCGAGACCGGCGGGCCGGAACTGGCGCTGCGACTTGAGGCCGAGGGCTATGACGCGGTGATGGCGTGACACTCGCGACGCTTCCCACCCGCCATGACGAGGCCTGGCGTTATGCTGATGTGGACGCGCTGGCGCGGCTTGGCGCCGATGGGATTGACCATTGGCAGACAATCGATGTGCCCGCTGGGACAAGCGTCACGCGTTGCATGACCGCTGGCAGCGATACACCCGAGGTGCACCGTCTGCGCGTAACGCTGGGCGAAGGCGCGCGGGCCGCGTTCTTTGTCACCAACCGCGGCGGCGATTACACCCGCGTGGAACTGGAAGTCCGGCTCGCCAAGGGGGCGCATTTCGAATTCGGCGGTGTCACCATCGGCGGCGGCATGGCAACCCGCGAGTTCGTGACGCAGGTCATTCATGCCGAGCCTGAGGCCACCAGCAACCAGACCATCCGCGCGGTTCACTGGAACACTGGCACCGGCAATTTTCTCGGTGAGATCAAGGTCGCGCGCCACGCACAAAAGACCGATGCGGCGCAGGACTTCAAGGGCCTGCTGCTGGAGGCCGGGGCGAGCGCCAATGCCGTCCCGCAGCTCGAAATCTTCGCCGACGACGTCAAATGCGCCCACGGCGCCACCGTCGGCGCGCTCGATGAAGCCGCGCGGTTCTACATGATGGCGCGCGGGCTTGATCCGGCGACGGCGCAGCGGCTGCTGGTGCAGGCCTTCATCGGCGATGCCTTCGTGGCGCTGGAGGACGAGGGCGAACGCGAAACGCTGCTCGCTGCCGCACTCGCAGCGCTGGAGGGGGCCAAGCTGTGAACGCGCTCGCCACCATCGAACGCGATCTGCGCGCCGACTTCCCCGGCATGGTCACGCCTGACGGCAAGCCTTGGCACTATCTTGATACCGCCGCGACCGCGCAGAAACCACGCGCGGTGATCGACGCGATGGCCCGTGCACTGGGCGAGAATTACGCCACCGTCCACCGCGGGGTCTATTCCCGCTCGGCCGAAATGACTCTCGCTTACGAAGCGGCGCGGCGCACGGTCGCGCACTTTATCGGCGGGCATGAGGATGAGCTGGTCTTCACCCGGGGCGCGACCGAGGCGATCAACCTCGTCGCCCAGACGTGGGGCCGGACGAACTTGAAGGCGGGTGACCGCATCCTGTTGTCGCAGGCCGAGCATCATTCGAACATCGTCCCCTGGCAAATGATCGCTGAAGAGGTCGGTGCGGTGATTGACGTCTGCCCGCTGACGCCGGACCACCAGATCGATCTGGATGCGGCCGAAGCGATGCTGACAGACGCGCACAAGCTGGTTGCGCTGGGCCACGTCTCCAACGTTACCGGTGCTTTGCTGGATGCCCCGCGCGCCGCCGCGCTGGCGCACAAGGTCGGCGCGAAGCTGCTGCTGGATGGATGCCAGAGCGCGCCGCATATGGGCGTCGATGTCGGCGCACTGGACTGCGATTTCTACGTCTTTTCCGCGCACAAGCTTTACGGTCCGACCGGGATCGGGGCCTTGTGGGCGCGCAAGGAACTCCTCGCCGCAATGCCGCCATATCAGGGTGGCGGGGCAATGATCGACCGCGTGACCTTCGCGCAAAGCACCTATGCTTCCGGTCCGCAGCGGTTCGAGGCCGGGACGCCCGCCATCACCGAAGCGGTCGCCTTTGCCGCCGCCGCCGATTACGTCACCGCCATCGGCCCGGATCGCATCCACGCGCACGAACAAGCGCTTGTTGCCCGCCTGCGCCGTGAACTTGGGGCGATGAATGATGTGACGCTTTTTGGGCCTGCAGACAGTGCCGGGATCGTCAGCTTTGCCATCGACGATATTCACCCGCACGACCTCGGCACCATTCTTGACGAGGCCAGTGTCGCGATCCGCGCCGGACATCACTGTGCCCAGCCGCTGATGGATTACCTGGGTGTTCCCGCCACCGCGCGCGCCAGCTTCGGGCTTTATTCGTCAGAGGCCGATGTTGATGCGCTTCTTGCTGGGATCGCCCGCACCCGCCGTATTTTTGGAAAAGGATGAGAGCGATGGACAGCTCAACCGAACCTTCCGACCTCACCGCCAACAAGCCGCCGCGTGCGCGGGTGGAGGACGCGGTCGATCACGACACCGTGCCCGAAGCACCGCGCAACCGCGACTATCTCGATGGCTTCCTCGCCGCCAAGACCGGTGAGGCGGTAGGCGGCGAAGGCAGCGATTTGCAGGCCGACGTGATCGCGGCGCTGCGGGAAATCTTCGATCCGGAAATCCCGGTAAACATCTACGATCTCGGCCTGATCTACGGGGTTGAGGTGGATGACAACCGCGACGCCACCGTCACCATGACGCTCACCACCCCGCATTGTCCGGTTGCAGAATCGATGCCGGGCGAGGTGGAGCTGCGCGTTGCCAGCGTGCCGGGAATCCGCGACGCCGAGGTAAACCTCATCTGGGATCCGCCATGGGGCCCGCACAAGATGAGCGATGATGCGCGGCTTGAACTGGGGATGCTGTGACCCTCGCGTCCGGCTTGACGATTGAACTGGCGGACTACCGCAGTCCGCGCGATGCGGCAGATCTGGTCGCGCTGCTGGATGCCTATGCGCGCGATCCGATGGGCGGGGGCACGCCGCTCACCGATGACGTCAAAGCGCGGTTGGTGGGCGATTTGGCGGCGAACCCTCACGCCTTCTCGCTGCTGGCGCGGCTGGACGCCACCGCCGTTGGCCTTGCGAACTGCTTCGTGGGTTATTCGACTTTCGCCGCTGCGCCGCTCGTCAACATTCACGATCTTGCTGTGCTGGCCGGCCACCGCAACAAGGGTATCGGCCGCGCCCTGATGACCGCGATCGAGGCCGAGGGCTTGAAGCGCGGGGCCTGCAAGGTCACATTGGAAGTGCTGAGCGGCAATCCGGCCAAGCGGCTCTATACTGCGCTTGGCTATGGCGATTACCAACTCGATCCCGCAACCGGGCACGCGCTGTTCTGGCAGAAGAGGCTGACATGACCGATACCACCACAAGCGCGCGGCCCGCTCCCAAAGCTGCCGTGATCCTAACGCCATCTGCCGAAGCGCGCATCGCCGACCTGATGAGCAAGGCACCAACGGACGCCATCGGCGTCAAGCTGTCCACGCCGCGCCGGGGCTGTTCGGGCCTCGCCTATTCGGTCGATTACGTCACCACCGAAGCCAAGTTCGACGAAAAGATCGTCACCCCCGGCGGCGTATTTTACATCGACGGGGCGAGCGTGCTCTATCTGATCGGCTCTGTGATGGACTGGCGCGAGGACGATTTCACCGCAGGTTTCGTGTTCGAGAACCCCAACGCCAAGGGCGCCTGCGGCTGCGGCGAGAGCTTCATGGTGTGAGCGAGCCGCGCTCGCTCAGTCTTCGTATGCGAGCCGTGCGACCAACAGGCTTTCAAGCTCGTCGGCCTCGCCATCGGCGTCGATCATCTTTTTCAGCCACTCGTTTTCAAAGTCTGTGACCTTCTCGCCTTCGGCCGCAATGGTTTCGTAATTCGGACCAGTATCGCGCTTCTTGCCGAACACTTTGCCCAAATGGTTCGCCACATTCGGGGCTTCGCGCACGACGCGGCCCATGAAGCGGCCGATACTGGGCCGATTCTCAGATGCGATGAACGCCTCAAGCTCGCGCTTGCGGTCATGGCTGAGCTGAGCGTTGGGGAGGACGAAGCCCTTAAGGAAATTCGCCACGCCGTCGATGAACAAATTGTCCCACTCAGCCGCATTTTCATCAGCGAGGGTTTCGTCCTTCAACCGGAACAGCATTTCGGCATCGAAGCGGGTCACCGCTGCCGGGCCGTGGCCGCCGCTGGCAAAGATCACGCGGCGGATGATGCGGCATTCGGCGGCGCTGATGTGGGTCGCCGCCAATGCGCCGCCGCAGCGGGTCGGGCCGATGCCGGTCAGCACTTCGCGCTCGACCACGGCCAGCACGTAATTCTTGAGCAGGTCGGGGGTGTTTTCCGCGCGTTCGAGGATGCGCACCATCGTTTCGAGCTCGACCAGGCTTTCAACGACGCCGTCATGGTCGATTTGGCCGATCAGCCACTCGGCTTCCTCCAAGTTACACTGCAGGCGCGGCGGGGTGCCGTTGAGGACGAATTCGCCAATCGCCTCGACAAAGAAATCGCACCATGCCGCGCTACGCTCCGTCAGCGCATTATTGACTGCGAACAGCGCCTCGGCCTCGGCGCGGGAGATGATCCCGTCGCCCCAGCCTTCGCGGCGCAAGGCCAGCAGTTCGTCTGCAGTGATCTGTCCATCCGCCGCCGCCCGCTGGGCGATGTCGATGAATTGCGTGGTCATGCCGGTCACTTCCCTGTGGTTTCCCGAAGAGCGATGACACGGTCAGCCTTAAGACCGGGTTACCGCCCCTCGATCTCGCGGATGCAGGCGCTCGGATCTGCCGGAGCGCCGCCTTGCCGCAGCCTCGCTTCGATATGGGTCGCGGTAGGTTCAGCAGCGGCAGCAGCAGCGGCCGGGTAGAGGTAGATGTCGAGCACGCAGGCCGATCCGGCGAATTGCAGCTTGCGGGCATCGCCTTCGACGAGATCGATGCGCGGCGTGCCAAACCGGCTGGTGAGCGCCCCGCCGGGTGAGCCGATCACGCCGCCCAGACCTTGCCCCGCCATCACCTGCGGCACCACCACGATGCTGCTGCGCGCCTTGACAGTTGCGATTGCAGGGCGCGGGGCGGCAGGGCGGCTCCCGCCTGCGCAGCCTGCCAGCAGTGCAGCAATCGCTGCGCAAAGGGCAATCCGGCCGATCATGCCTGCGCGGACAAGCGCCGCAGGACGAGATGCGCCCCGGCCGCCGCCCCGATTACAGGCGCAACAAAATTGACCAAGGGCACGAGCATCAGCCCCGCAATCGCTGCGCCAAGCAGCACCCGCTCGCCCCGCGGAACCGGGCAGCCCGCCTCATCGCCGCAGCAATGGCGAAGCCATGCCATGTCGGTCAACTCCCTACCCAGCAGCACCGCGTTGACGGCGAGCAGCACCACCGCCGGGCCGATGGCGGTGAAGGCCAGTAATCCCGCCAGCGGCAGCGCCAGCAGCGTGTAGCCAGCCGACCGCCCGAGCCCCTTCACGGAATTGGCAAGATCGCGCCGGAACGGCAGCGTCTGCGCCTGCGCCGCCAGGGCGGGATAGTGGCGTACCTCCACCGCAGCGACCACGTCATCGGCGAAGAATTGCAGCACGGCGATGGCAACCAACCGGAACAATAGCCACAGCGCCACCGGCACCAGCAACACGGTCAGCACGCCGGCCCACCCTTCGGACAGGCCGGCCCGCTGCGCGGCCTCGGCCAGCGCAAGGTAGAGGCCCACGCCCAGCCCGCAGAACAGCAGGAGCGTGATCGCGATACTCTTAACCAAGACCTTCGCCACAGCGCGGTCGCCCAATTGGCGACACGCTTTTACAATGGCGGCGACCACGGCGGACATGGCAATCTCGATGCGGGGCAAGCGAGCCGAAGTCAACGCGGCGATGCTGCGGTGCACACAGATGGCTTGGCGCGGACGGCGAAGGCGGCTAGGCGCGCTGGCAATCACCACCCGAGGAACCCGCCTGTGCCCCAGAACACCCCGCCCCGTTATGACGTGATCGCCATCGGCAATGCCGTGGTCGATGTGATTGCTTCCTGCGAGGAGGAGCTGATCGAGGAGCTTCAGCTCAATCGCGGCGGCATGACCCTGATCGACGAAGCGCGCGCTGATGCGCTTTACGAAGCCATGCCGCCGGCGCGCGAAATTTCCGGCGGATCGGCGGCCAACACCCTGGCCGGACTCGCCACGCTTGGCCTGCAATGCGCCTTCATCGGGCAGGTTGCCGACGACCAGCTTGGCAAGGTGTTCCGCCATGATATGCGCGCCACCGGCATTGATTTCGAAACTCCGGCGCGGGAAGGCGAACCGGCTACAGGCCGCGTGCTGATCTTCGTCACCCCGGATGGGGAGCGGACGATGAACACCTTCCTTGGCGCAGGCCAGTTCCTGCCCGCTGCGGCGCTGGACGAAGACCTGATCGCATCGGCCGGAATCCTCTATCTCGAAGGCTACCTGTGGGACCCGGAAGAGCCCCGCCGCGCCATGCGCCGCGCCATCGAAGTCGCCCGCAATGCCGGCCGGAAGATCGCCTTCACCGCGTCTGAAAGCTTCGTGATCGACCGTCATGGCGACGATTTCCGGGCAATGATCGAAGACGGCGTGATCGACATCCTCTTCGTCAACGAAACCGAACTCGCCACCCTCACCGGCGAAGATGATTTCGAAGCGGGTCTCGCCGCGGTAGCGGACAAGGTGCCGGTGCTGGTCGCGACCCGCAGCGAAAAAGGCGCGGTCGCCATTGCGCATGGGGAACGTGCCGAAGTCGCCGCCGTGCCGGTCAGCAAGGTGATCGACACCACCGGCGCGGGCGACCAGTTCGCGGCCGGCTTCCTGTCCGGCTACGCCAAGGACGAACCGCTGACCCGCTGCCTGCAACGCGGCGCGATCTGTGCGTCAGAAGTGATCTCGCACTACGGCCCCCGCCCGGAAGCGGATATGCAGGCGCTGATAGCGGAGAAATTGTAAGCGCAGGCGAAGTTTACAAAGGTTACACCGTGTAAACTTCGTTATTCGCTGATTTATCCTTTGAATATAGTTGGTTACAGCAGATTAACGCGTGAGACGAACACAAGGTGGCCAGCGCGCGCACGAACAGGCGCGTCTGGCTCTTTGGCTGGGCTGACAATGGCAAAGAACGGCGCCCGGATTATCCGGCCGCGCCGCCTGTAGGAAAGTCACTCGTCCGGGACGTAGCCCGCGTCGCGCAGCGTCACCATGTATCGCGCGATCTGATTGATCTGCGGGCGGGTGAGGGTGAAGTCCATGTCCTCCGGGTAATTATGCGCCTCGGCCAGCCAATCGGCGAGCGACGCTTCGGACAGGCCGCGCCGGTTGGCAATCGCCGCAAAGCTGGGCGATGCGGGGTTAGGCGAAAGGAACGGCGGTTCGACCGCATGACACCCCCCGCAGGCCGCCTCGACGAAAGCAGGCGCGCGGGTGTCGGGCGATGGCGAGGTCGCCTTGCCCACCATCGGCGGCGGGTTGTCGGTGCCGGGGGTCTGACAGGCGGCGAGCGTCAGCAGCGGAACGGCGAAAAGGGCGAAAGCGCGGATCGGTTTGTGGGTCATGGCCGCCTTATACTCTTGCGCACGGCCCGTGTCCTTGATCGGGATCAATTTTGCGGCGCGCGTTCGCGCGCAACCTCACGCGCTATTTCATTGTGGCCAATGTCGCGGCGGCAAAACCCGCTCGGGAAGCTGATCTCATCGACTGCCGCATAGGCGCGGGCCTGCGCTTTCGTCACACTTGCCCCCGTAGCGGTGACATTCAGCACCCGCCCGCCATTCGCCACCAGCGCGCCATTTTCTAGCGCGGTTCCGGCGTGGAACACCTTGGCTGCGGTCCCGTCTTTGCGGCCTTCCGCATCATTCAGGGCAATCGCGCCGCCCTTTTCCGGCGTGCCGGGGTACCCCTTGGCCGCCATGACCACGGTCAGCGCAGTCTGATCGCGCAACACCACTTCGGTCCCAGCCAAGGCGCCGCGTGCGCAGGCGAGCATGATCGCGGCCAGATCGCTGTCCAGCCGCATCATCAACACCTGGCATTCGGGATCGCCAAAGCGCGCGTTGTATTCGATCAGCTTGGGCCCCTGCGCTGTCAGCATCAGGCCAGCAAACAGCACCCCGGAATAAGGGTTCCCATCTTCGCGCATGGTCTGCACCGTGGGTTCGATGATCTCGGCCATCACGCGGGCCTGCAATTCCGCTGTCAGCACCGGGGCGGGGGAGTAGGCGCCCATCCCGCCCGTGTTCGGGCCGGTGTCCCCATCGCCCACACGCTTGTGATCCTGCGCCGAACCGAAGGGAACAATGGCCGTGCCATCGGTGAGGGCAAAGAAGCTTGCCTCCTCACCCTCCATGAACTCTTCGATCACCACCTGCGCGCCTGCACCGCCGAACGCCCCGCCGAACATATCGGCAAGCGCGGCTTCGGCATCGGCCAGCGTTTCGGCAATCACCACGCCCTTGCCCGCCGCCAGACCATCGGCCTTCAGCACGTACGGCGGCTGAAAGCGGGCCAGCGCGGCGCGGGCATCGGCAAGGCTGGCGGTGCGGACATATCCTGCGGTGGGGATGCCGGCGCGGGCGCACAGATCCTTGGTAAAGCCCTTCGACCCTTCCAACTGCGCCGCTGCCTGCGATGGGCCGAACACCGGCACGCCGGCTGCGCGCAGGCTATCGGAAAGACCATCCACCAACGGCGCTTCCGGCCCGATCACCACAAGGCCGATGTCTCTGTCGGCGCAGAACGCGATCACCGCCGCGTGGTCGGTCGCCTCCAGCGGGACGATCTCGGCTTCTTCGGCAATGCCGGGATTTCCGGGGGCAGCATAAAGCGCGTCGCAGGCGGGGGATTGCGCCAGCTTCCATGCCAGCGCATGTTCGCGGCCTCCCGAACCCAGAAGCAGGATATTCATGGCACCTCCGCCGAACAATGATGACGATGCCGGGCTCGTAGCGCGGGTGGCGCAAGGCGACAATGCGCCGCCGCTGTCCATCAGCGAGATTTCCGCGCTGCTGAAGCGCACGGTGGAAGATCGCTTCGGCTTTGTGCGGCTGCGCGGGGAGTTGTCGGGGGTGAAGCGGGCGGCTTCGGGGCACTTCTATTGCGCGCTGAAGGACGAAGGGGCGGTGATCGACGGCGTGATGTGGAAGGGCAATGCCGCGCGCATGAACTTCCGCGCCGAGGACGGGCTGGAGGTAATCGCTACCGGCAAACTGACGACCTTCCCAGGCCGGTCGAAATATCAGGTGGTGATCGATTCGCTGGAACTGGCGGGCGAAGGCGCGCTGCTGGCGCTGCTGGAAAAGACCCGCGCCCGGCTGGCGGCAGAGGGGTTGTTTGCGACGGAGCGAAAGCGCCGCCTGCCCTATCTCCCGCAGGTGATCGGCGTGGTGACATCGCCCACCGGCGCTGTGATCCGCGATATCCTGCACCGGTTGGCGGATCGCTTTCCTTCGCACGTGCTCGTTTGGCCGGTGCTGGTGCAGGGGAACGGTGCGGCAGAACAGGTCGCGGCGGCGGTGCGCGGGTTCTCGGCGCTTGCTCCGGGCGGCCCCGTCCCGCGCCCCGATGTGGTGATCGTGGCGCGCGGGGGCGGGTCGATTGAAGACCTGTGGAGCTTCAATGAAGAAGCGGTGGTGCGCGCCATCGCCGAATGCTCAATCCCGGTGATCAGCGCCGTCGGCCATGAAACCGACACCACGCTGGCCGATTTCGCCGCTGACCGCCGCGCGCCCACGCCCACCGCTGCGGCCGAAATGGCCGTGCCGGTGCGCGCCGACCTTGCGCTGACCCTCGCGGATTTCGCCGCCCGCCAGCGCCGCGCGGTGTACCGTCCGGTCGAACTGGGGCGCGAACGGCTGGCGGCCCGTGCGCGGATGATGCCGCGGCCCGAACACCTGCTCCAGCCGCAGGCGCAGCGGCTTGACGATCTGGCGGAGCGGCTGCGGCGCGCGCTCGGCGACCGTTCGGCCAAGGGGCGTGAACGGCTGACGGGGGTCGCGTCCCGCCTTTCGCCCAGCCTTCTGTCCCGTTCCGCCGCAGAGGCGCAGCGGCGGCTGGACCGCGCCCGGCTTTCCCCTGCGCTGATCGAGCGGCCGCTGCGCACCGGCCATGACCGCCTTGCCGCCCTGACCCGGGTGATGAGCCAGCTCCACCCGGAAAAGCCGCTGGAGCGCGGCTATGCCATCATCCGCGGTGCGCACGGCCGCGCGCTGACCACCCGCGCCGATGCCGCAGCCGAGGCGCTGCTGACGCTGCAATGGCGCGACGGGACGCTGGATGCCGTTCCTGCGGGCGCAGCGCCGACACCCGTCCCGCCACTGGCCCCGCGCAAGCGGGCGCCATCCGCATTACCAACGGCCCAAGATGATTTGTTCGGTTAACCGCTCGGTGCTATCGGGGGTGCCATGTTGATGACTCCTTCCGACAAGGTCGCAAAGCTTTATTATGGCCCCTCCAGCTTTCGCGTGCTGCGCCCGGGCAGCCACGTGCTCTGCGTGGTGACCGGCGAAGCGATTGCCCTGCCCGAGCTGCGCTACTGGAGCGCCGAGCGGCAGGAGGCCTATGCCTCATGCGAGATCGCCACGCGCCGCCTGCTCGGCCTCGCCTGACGGGCGCATTCGTAATGACAGGTCGCCTCCGCAAGGCGCCGATTCGCCTTGTGCTGCTGGCGCTGGTGGTGATCGGCCTTGCCCCCGGCTTTTTCGTGAACGGCCCGGCTGGGCGGCGCAGCGATGTGGCGGTGGTCACCTTCACACCGCTTGCCCCACGCAAAGGCGTGGAGGGCGAACTTGCGCTCACCGGCGCGTGGGAGATGGCTTCGGCGCATCGCTGGTTCGGCGGCTTTTCCGCGTTGGTCGCAGGTGACGGCGCCACGCTGATTGCCGGAACCGATCGCGGCTTCCTGCTCGATATCGACCTGTCGCGCGATGTCCCGCGCGCCGCTCCCGGAAATTTCCGGTTCGTTGGTGAAAGCAAGCCCGGCGGCGATGAGATCGTCGATCTCGAATCCCTCGCTCGCGATCCGCAGACCGGTACCCTTTGGGCCGCATTCGAGGCTGACAATCTCGTCATGCGGTTCACCGCCGATGGCAGCCGCCGCCTGCGCGCACCGCCTGAAATGGCCGAATGGCGCCATAATAGCGGGGCAGAAGCGATGACCCGGCTTGATGACGGGCGCATTTTGATGATCGCTGAAGGCACCGATAGTACCAGCAGCACCGCCCACGAAGCGCTTTTGTTCCCGCGCGATCCGGCCACAGCCGGCGCGGCGCAGCGGTTCCGGTTCGTCAGCCCGGCAAATTACGATCCGGTCGATACCGCGCAACTGCCTGACGGGCGGGTGCTGATCCTGTTGCGGCGGGTCGAATATGCCATCCCGGCACGGTTCGACACAGCCATTGCGATCGCAGATCCGGACACGATTCGCCCGGGCAAGCCGTGGCGGGCAAGGGTCATCCAGCGGCTCACCGCCGGGGTCTTCGCGGACAATTTCGAAGGCATCGCCTACCTTGCCTCTGCCACCGATCCGACCCGCGGCGCAGTGTGGCTGATTGCCGACGACAATTTCTCGATCTTCCAGCGCAACATTCTGGTGCGATTCGATTGGGACGGAGCCGCCATCCCATAACGAAAAAGCGCCCGGAATCCCGGACGCTTCATCGTATCGCTTCAGACCCCGAAGGGCGGCGACAAATCAGGCGGCGGCTTGCGCCTTCACCAGTTCACGCTTCACCTTCAGCGCGCTGGCCGAGAGCTTTTCGTCGTTGGTCTTGAGCAGCCAGTTATCCAGCCCGCCATTATGTTCAACCGAGCGAAGCCCGTGGGTCGAAACGCGGAACTTGAAGCTGCGCTCCAGCTTTTCGCTCATCAGCGTCACGTTCTGCAGGTTGGGCAGGAACACGCGCTTGGTCTTGTTGTTGGCGTGGCTGACATTGTGGCCAGTCATGCGGCCCTTGCCGGTCAGTTCGCAGATGCGCGACATGGTGTGTCTCTTCTCGTAAAAATCGGGCTGAGCTCGGGCTCGGCCAAGGAAAGCGGCGCGCATAACGGGGCAGGTCCGAATCGTCAAGCAAGTTGCGCGTCGGCTGCCCCCCTTGGTGCCCGTGCGGCGTAGCCTCCATTGCCGTCGCCGTCCAAGCCTAATCCATGTTGTGGCCCGGGAAGGTCGATGGTCGTGCAGTCAACCGCAGACCTGACAGGGGTGCTGCCCGCGTTGTCAGGCCTGCAGGAGAACACAGAATGAAACGAATCATCATCACCAGCCTCCTTGCCCCCTTGGCAATTGGCCTTGCCGCGTGCGATGTCGACCAGACCAAGGAAGCCGAACTGCCCGAAGTCAAAGTGACGGGCGGACAAGTGCCCGAATTCGATGTCGAGACCGCCGATGTCGATATTGGCACCAAGAAGACGACGGTCGAGGTTCCCGATGTTGACGTCAAAATGCCAGGTGATGCCGAAGGAGAGCCCGTCACCGGCAACGAATAATCTTGCGCTGGGGTGCGGGGGATGAACGATGCGGGCTTCCGCAGCTTCATGCCCCGCGCGCTCGCTGCCGCCGGACAGGCCGCCGCCGCTGGTGAAGTGCCAATTGGCGCTGTCATCGTCAAAGACGGCGTCGTGATCGCCGAGGCGCATAACTCTCCGCGCACCGACCATGATCCCACCGCTCACGCGGAAATCCTCGCGATTCGCCGCGCGGCAAAGGTGCTGGGCGATGAACGGCTGACCGGCTGCGAACTGTGGGTCACGCTTGAACCTTGCGCCATGTGCGCCGGGGCGATTGCGCACGCCCGCATCGCCCGGCTGTATTACGCCGCCAGCGACCCGAAGGGCGGCGCGGTCGAACATGGCGCACGGGTGTTCGACCAGCCCCAATGCCTGCACCGCCCCGAAGTCTATTCGGGCATCGGTGAGCAGGAAGCCGCGGAGTTACTCAGAGGGTTCTTCAGGGATCGGCGTTAAACGGCAGGTTTTGCGGGTTTATGGCACGAAGCTGCCATTCGGGTTTCGACCCCGTTCCTGCCGCGATCGGCCGCGCTTCATCATTGGGGTTCAGTTACGCGCCGGAGATCCTGTAGGTAAAGGTCAAGATGCTGGGCCGGTGGGCTGGTCATACGACCGATTGCCCGAAGGAAAGGATTTGGGATCGTGACCTCTTCGGCAAACACGCCGCGTGTGCCGTTGCCATCGGGTTCAAGCCCGGCACGCCAAAGTCCCTCGAAACCAAGCGACGACTTGTAGGCGATGACGAAGGTGCTTGCGGGACGGTTCTCGATCAAACGAAAGGCAAGCGTGCTTCCGTCGTCGGGGAATTCGGTCCATTGCTTGCCATCGCCGCTGACCTCAACCTTGCTGATATCGCTACGCCACGCCTTTTGACCGCGAACGTCGCTGATACGACCGTGGACCTGCTCGGGCGATGCTGCGAATTGCACCTCACGCGCGGTTCTGGTGGTTGCGGGGATTGAAAGACCCCAGGCGTAAAGTGCGCCGAGGGCAAGCACTGCAAGTGCGACAAGCGCCAGCGAGGCCTTTCGGATCATGTGCGCTTCTCCAGCGGATCCGTCGGCTTCCGCTCGGCATAGTCAAACACGGCAGGCTTCTTACGCAGCGGCGAAACGCGCACGCCCTCGGCTTCCAGCAGCGCCTGCTGCGCCTCGGTGCCACCGGGGTATTTGGGATTGAGAAAGCCGCCTTTCTTCAGCACGCGCCACCAAGGGGTAAGGTCATCTTCAGGTAAACCAATCGCGCGCTGCTCCTCGGCTGCGCGTGCGCACATATTCAGGAAGATGGCGGTCGAAACGGGACAGGCCACCGCAACCTCATGGCGGCGGGCGATTGCGGCGCGAAGATCATCGAGCGTGACGACCTCGCCTGACCTCAGTGTGCGCACAATGGCGTTCACTTCCGCTGGGGAGGAGACAACCATCGCCCCGCCATCGGCCTCACGATAGCCGGGTGCACCGGGTGGAATCATATGGACAATGTGCGGTTCGCGCCCGTTGTTCAGGTGCTCCAGTGCGGTCTTTCGTTTTGCCATAGGGTCGCTCGCTCCGATTCGAGCGAAGGCTTACCGCATCACCAATAGTGGCGGAATAAGAGCAGTTTGTTCGCTTTTTGATCTAATTGCGCCGCAGCAGGACCCCCACGCGACAACAGGAGCAGACCTTCTCAAATCCACCCAACTCCGGCCATTCGCAAGGTTGCGACGATCTCCTGAAAGCCGCCGTTTGGCCTTTTTTACAAACCGCGCCAAATTTTCGCGGGCGCGGCATCTTTCGCGCCCCAGCGTGATGGGGTGCAGCGTGCCGGTCGGAACCGTCTGGAGTAGCAAAGGCGGATTTCCTCCAGCCAGCCCCGTTCGTTCAGCTTCACCCCAATCGCTTCCTCGCGCCAGCCGGGGTTCGCATCGGCAAGCGCCGAGCGGATGCGGCCTGCGGTCAGCCCGTCCTCGCGGCTGATGCGGTCATAATCGGGCAGGCGCAGGCCGCTGCGCAAGATACGGATCACCTTGAGGTAATTGGCCGGGCGCTTGACCATGCAGCTGCCGTGCTTGGCCCATTGCCGCGCCACCAGCCGTTCGGACGGCATCAGGCACATCGCCCCGCGAATATCGGCGGGGGTGAGCGCATTCCTCGCTTCGCACCACTGCGGCCAGCTTTGTTTGCTTTCGGGCCACAAGCCGTGGACGACGAGGCCGAAGCTGCCGCTGCGGCCATCGCACTGGAAGGCATGGCTGCGGTCCTGACGGCGCGGCTTGCAGAACTCCGGCGACCAGCTGAGCGCAAGCGTATAGCCGGTGACCGGCATATCTCGCCGTGGGCCATCGGGCGTGACCTTCGGCACACTGGCCACCTGCGGCGCGCGGCATTGATAGGCCTGCGCGTTTGCGGCAGCGGGCATTGCTAGCGCCAAAGCGGCGATCAGCGCGGCGGGTAGGCTATTCGAACACCGCAGGATCGGCCTCCCCCTTCAGCGCAAACCAGCGGTTGCTGGCGGGCGTGAACAGCAGAGCGGCGGCAAACAGGCCAAACAGCAATGAAGCCAGCCACAGCGGCTGCATCCTGATAAGCAGCGGCAGCAGCGGCAACGCCATCAGCAGGCCCGGCAACTTGGCGAGTGCCATGATGCTCACCATCCAGCGCGCGAAGCGGGCGGCGGACAGCCACACCATCGTGACCGGGATCAGCGCAATCGAGAGCCATGCGCTGTGCCAGACGATCAACACATCGCGCGACAGCCAGGGAAAGGCGTTCTGCGACTGGAGCCGGACGGGGATTCCCACCAGCCCGTCGATGCAGGACAGCACGGCAGCGACGAGAAACGCGATAGCGAAGGTGGTGATGCTCGCCGGACGGGGCCGCGAAAGCGGTATCATACCGGCTTGAAATCCAGTCCGATGTCCGCCGCAGGCGCGCTCTGCGTCAGCCTGCCGACCGAAATGTAGTCCACCCCGCTGGCCGCCTTGGCCGCGATGGTGTCGAGGTTGACCCCGCCGCTCGCTTCGGTCGGCACGCGGCCGGCCACTTGCTCCACAGCGGCGCGCAAAGTGGCAGGGTCCATGTTGTCGAGCAGCAGGTGGTGCGCGCCCGCTTCCAGCGCGGCTTCGATCTGGTCGAGGCTGTCCACTTCGCAGATGATCTGCGCCACCCCCGCATCGCGCGCGCGCCGCACCGCCTCGCCGACGCTTCCGGCGACCGCGACATGGTTGTCCTTGATCATCGCCGCATCCCACAGCCCCATCCGGTGGTTCTGCGCGCCGCCTTGGCGGGTGGCGTATTTTTCGAGGAAGCGCAGGCCCGGAATGGTCTTGCGGGTATCCAGCAGCGTGCAGGCCGGGTTGCCTCCGGGGCCGCGCATCGCGGTGACATAGGCCTGCGTCATGGTGGCGATGCCGGACAGATGCTGGACGATGTTGAGCGCGCTACGCTCGGCCGTCAGCAGCGCACGGGCGCGGCCCTCGATCCGCATCAGATCGGTGCCAGCTGGCACCTTGTCGCCATCATGGACGAGGGGTTCGATGGTGCAATCGGGATCAAGGTGGCGGAAGAAGGCTTCAGCCAGCGGCAGGCCTGCGACGACGATCGCATCGCGGCTGTCCATCACGCCGGTGAAGCGGGCGTCCTTGGGAATCACGCTCTCGCTGGTCACATCCCGCCCGCCGCCGGGCAGGCCTTCGCCCAAGTCCTCCGCCAGCGTGGTGCGGAGGAATTTGGCGAGGTCGAAGCCGGGGAGAGTGAATTGGGTCATGGCTGAGCACCATAAACGGAGCCGTAGGCTCCGCAAGGGCGACCGCCCGCCCGCAGCGGGCGCAGCTATGCTTCGCGTCTAGCGAGGACGGGGGCGCGGAAGCGCCCCCGCCATCAAAAACACATCAATGCACGAAGCGCGCAACCACATCGCGATATGACCGCGACACCTTCACCTCGGCACCGCTTTCCAGCACCAGGAAGCATTCGCCGTTGGTGTGGGGTTTCACCTGGCGGACCAGATCGAGGTTGACGATGGTTGAGCGGTGCACCCGCTGGAACTTGCGCGGGTCCAGGCGGCGTTCCAGATCCTTCATCGTTTCACGCAGCACCAGCGAATTGTCGCCGGTGGAGATGATCATGTAATCGCCCGCAGCCTCGATATGCTCGATCGTGTCGACTTCGACGCGGAAGATCTGGCCGCGATCCTTGATGTTGATGAGCTTTTCGAAGCGGTCGGCGCTTTCGGTGGCCGGCGCAGCGGTTTCGACGAAATCGGCTGCCCGTTCCGGCGCGACTTCGGCGAGCACGTCGAGCAGGTTCCCGGCGTCCTCGGCCGATTTCTTTTCGGCAAGGCGCTGGCGCACGCGCTCGATGGTGTCGGCCAGCTTCTGTTCGTCCACCGGCTTCATCAGGTAATTGACGGCATTGGCTTCGAAAGCGCGGATCGCGTGTTCTTCATAGGCGGTGACGAACACGAACAGCGGGGGTTCGATGTCCATCACGCCTTTGACCACGGAAAAGCCGTCAAAGCCGGGCATCTGGATGTCGAGGAAGACGAGATCGGGCTTCTCGGTCTTGATCTTGCGGATCGCTTCGCGGCCATTGGCGCACGTGTCGATGATCTCGACATCCTCGAACGGCTGAAGCCGCAGCTGAAGGCCCTGAATGGCGAGTTTTTCGTCATCGACGAGAATGGTTCTGATGGTCATGCGGTGGTTCCGATGGTTCGTTGAGGGGGGTTGAGGGGGATGATATTGTCGCCCCCGCCACTCGGGGCAGTCCCGACTGCCGCAGCGGGTGCTGCCACGTCCTCGGCTCTTGCGGCACGAGTGAAGGGAATTTCGATCAGCACGGTGAAGCCGCCCCCAGCTTCCGAACGGGTTTCAAAGAGGTGTGTGTCTCCATAGGCCTGCGACAAGCGATTGCGGATATTGGCAAGGCCGACGCCGGTCGACACCGGACGTCCCGGTGCAGGTTCGGTGCCCGTAAACCGCGGACTGTCATCGATCCCCGGTCCGGTATCTTCGACCGTCAGCCGCAGCCGATCCCCGATCACGCGCGCGGTGAGCGAGATTTGCGCGCCTTCCTCCTGCGTGCTGACAGCATACTTGATGGCATTTTCGACCAAGGGTTGCAGCAGCATCGCCGGAAGCTGCGCGGCAAGCGCGGTATCCTCGATCTCGAACTGGGTGCGCAGGCGCTCTTCGAACCGCATCCGTTCGATATCGAGATAAAGTTGCAGCGTCTCGATCTCCTGGGCCAACGTGACCTGACTGCCCGGCTCGGCAATCAGGGTGTGGCGCAGGAAGCCTGACAGGCGGGTGAGCATCGCATTGGCAGGCTCGGTCTGCTTCAGCAGCACCAACGTGCTGATCGAATTCAACGTGTTGAACAGAAAGTGCGGGTTCAGCTGATACCGCAGCATCGCCAGCTGGGCGGCGGTGGCCTGCGCTTCCAACCGTTCCAGCCGGTCGGCCTGTTGTTCGACCGTGAGGAAGAAGTTGATGGCGTAATACAGCGCGCTCCACCCGCCGAGCAAAGTCAGCGGCAGGTACAGCAGGCCGATAAGGCGCTGGGCAAAGTTCGTTTCGCGGCTAGCGGCGTAATAGATCCCCTGCACCCAAGCATCGATCGAGGCGTGCAGCAGCACCGCGACCATCAGCACGACCGCGGTCAGCCCCCACGTCACCAGGGGCTGCTGATGGATCAACTGCCGGTAAATCACGGACAGGATCAGACTGATCGAAAAGCCGGTAATGGTCGTGACAAGGATCAGCGCCAGCAGATCGAACGGCTGCTCGTTCGCCAAAGCGGACACTGCGCGCAACAAAAATGCCGCGCCCCAGCCCGCCAACTGGAGGTTCCAGAACGCCCGGTTCTTGCTGGCGAAGAACGGCGCCGCCTGGATCTGGAGCACTGCCATAGTCGAACGGGTCTAGCTCATTTCATCGCAAACCGCACCGCAAATCGCGTCGCGTGCCGCTGCCGCAACACGCCTCGGCGCAACCTTCACCGTTTTGGGGTGCGAAGCAAGCCCGCTGCCGGATCAATCTCGCGCCGGAAATGCCGCCCCCAGTCGGCACGCGCCGCCTGCGCCAACAAGGCCGTGATGGCCGGAACTTCAGCGGCGATCGCCTTGGCCCGTTCGTCCCAGCCTTCATGGCCGCGCCGCACCCGCAGCCCGGCATCGTGGCGCGATCCCCACTGGGTCATGAAGGCCACACCGGCCTGCGGATCATACCCTGCATTGGCGAGCAGCCACGGGATCAGACGGTCAGCCTCCCGCTCGGTCAGGCGGACATGCTTGCGGCTGCGCCCGTTGCGGTCCAGCCACGCATCATGGCCCAGCACATTATGCGCCAGCTCATGCGCGACAAGGCCGGCAAAGACCGGCTCGTCATAGGAGAAGGCGGGGAAGCCGATCCCGATCACCACCCGCGAACCATCGGCGACCGCTTTCTTGCCTTCGCCCATCAGTTCGAAGCGGGTGGCGCATACCTCCACGGGCGTGATCTGCACCACCTCGCCATCGGCAAAGGTGATCGCGATGCCGCCATGTTCGGTCAGCATCGCCTCGACATGATCATGCGCGCGCAGCAGCCGCTGCCAGTCCATCGCAGCGCCTGCGGGCCATGCATTGGGATCGAACCGTTCAAGGCTCCCGATCTCGCGGTTGCGGGTGAAGGCGCCGGACAGCGCAGCGGGCGATCCGCGCGCCGCCGTTTCGACGGCGAAATCACGCTTCAATGCCAGCGCCTCCCGCGCGATGGCGGGGGCGCCGTAACTGGCCATATCCTGCAATTGCAGCCCGATCGACGGCACCACCCGCGGGCAGAAGGGGGCATTGCCTGCGGCAAGTTGCCAGCCCACATCCTGAAGGCGCTGATCCGCGTCCTGATATCGGGCAATCGCCGCGCGTTCGGCGGCATAATCGATGCGCGGCACGGGTTGCGGCTGGGCCACAAGCGGTGCAGCAATCAGCGCGGCGGCCAGCGTCGCTGCCAGCTTGGCGACGCGCATCACCCCGTCCGGTCGGAACCGGCCAGCGCGGCCTTCAGCTTTTCGTAACCGACCGCCCCGCCGAAGGGTTTCTGTCCCGCGATCCACGCCGGAGTGCCCGTGAAGCCGAGCGCGCGGGCATGATCCAGATTGCGCGCGATCTCGGTCGAGACGGCTTCTGACGCAGCATCGCGTTCGGCCCGCGCCATGTCGAGCCCGGCTGCCTTGGCCGCCGCGCTGGCATCGCCGGTGGCAAACATCGCTTCGTGGAAGGCGGAATATTTTCCCTGAAGACCCGCCGCCAGCGCCATGCGCGATGCAACGTCGCTGCCTTCGAAGATCGGCCATTCGCGGATCACGACTTTCAGATCCGGATCTTCGGCTACCAGCCGTTTCACGTCCTTGAGGCTGGCTTCGCAATAGGGGCAGTTATAATCGGTGAATTCGACCAGCACCCGCTTCCCGTTCGGATTGCCGAGCACGACGCCGGGGAAGGGGTCGAACACCGCACCGCCCATCTGCGCCAGCCGCTTGCCCGCTTCCTGCTCCTCGTAAGCCTGCGCCATCTGAGGCAGCAGGTCGGGGTTATCGAGCAGGAAGCTGCGGGTGCGGTTATCGGCAAGACCCGAATACGACCATGTCGCAGCGCCAAGAAAGCCGAACACCAGCGCCAACAGCGCGGTCAGCAGAGTGTGGCGCAGGGCCGAAGGGGCAGAATCGGAGGACATCGGATTTCCGTAATTGCGAGCGAAGCGCCAGCCTTAGCGCCGGTTGCGCACCCGTTCCAGTTCGGCGCGCGCTTCAAGCGCGACATCCTGTGCGCGGATCCAGTCTGACGAGCCATAAGGCAGGCTCGCCTCGGCCGCCTGCGCATTGGCGAGCGCCTGCGGATAGAGCCGGTTCATCACCTGCTGTTCCGCGCTGGCCAGACGCGCGCGCGGGACATCGCCGCGCGCTTCGTACACCACGCCAAGCTGATACCATGCAAACGGGTTGTACCGATCGCGCTGCACCGAAGCGCGCAGCACCTGTTCGGCCTCTGCATAATTGGCGCGGTCTTCCGTCGCGATCAGCGCATGGCCGAGCAGTCCGGCGATCAACGGGTGCGCGCGGCTCAACTCGGTCGCGCGGCGCAGCGGCACCAGCGCATCGGCGGGCCGCCCCGATTCGAGCAGCACCTGCCCCTTCAGTTCGAGGAAGTACGGATTATCAGGCTCCGCCGCGAGCAAAGCATCGGTTTCGGCCAGCGCCATGTCGACGCGCGCTTCCTTGTGATAGGCATAGGCGCGGGCATAGCGGGCGGGGACGCTGGTATCACTAGGCGGGAACAAGGCGAAGGTGCGGCGCGGTTCCGCCAGATAACCGAACAGCTTGGCCTTGGCGCGCACGAAGCGTTCCTGCAGATCCGGATCGGGCGGGGCGTTCCACGCCCTATCTTCTTCAAGCAGCAGGCGCAGGGTCTGGATCCGGTCGCCGGTCAGCGGGTGCGTGCGGGCGTAACCGGCTTCGTCAGTCTGGCTGTAACCAGCGCGGATTTCATTGCTGCGCAGGCGTTCGAAGAACTTGATCATGCCCTTGCCGGTGATCCCGGCGCCGGACAGATAGCGTGCGCCGGCAAGATCGGTTGACGCTTCCTGATCGCGGTTGAAAGACAGAAAACTGCCCATCGCCGCCTGCTGACCCGCTGCGATCACGCCCATCGCCGCATCCCCGGCCCCGGCCAGCGCCGCCCCGACGCCAAGTAGCAGCGACAGGATAGAAATGCCGTTGGCGGCCTTTGTGCGCTCATTGAAGCGCACCACGTGACCTGCGGTAATGTGGCCCAATTCGTGCGCGAGCACGCCCTGCACCTCGTTGGCAGTTTCGGCGGCGCTGATGAGGCCGCTATGGACATAGATCGCCTGCCCGCCCGCCACGAAAGCGTTGATCGATCCGTCATTGATCAACACCAGTTCGACATTGCCGGGCTCAAGCTCGCTCGCCTCGATCAGAGGAGCGGACATGTCCAGCAGCAATTGCTCTGTCTCGGCATCGCGCAGGATCGATTGCGCCGCAGCCGGATGGACCGCAGCGATCAGGCTCGCCAGAAGGGCAAGCGCAATTGCAATGGGATGGGGGCGTCCGCGCATCGCGGTCACTCTACCGCCAACGCGGCTGAACGCCAAGTGAAGCGCGGGCGGCTTAACTTGCCAGCTTCTTGGCCGCGCGTTCGATCTGGGCAACGTCTTCGGGCAGTTCTGCGAGGATTTCCGCGCAACCGATCTCGTCGCGGCGGATCAGCACCAGCGCGAATTCCGGCCCCGCCCCATCCAGATGTTCCAGCGCGATCGCATCCAGCGCGCGCAGCGCCTGCGCCAGTGCCTCGCGCACGGCTCCGGCATCTTCGACCGGCTTACCCTGACCCTCGCGGCGCAGGCGGCGTTCGGCCTTGACCACCGCTTTCACCCCGCCGTCAACTTCGGCAAGAAAGCCCGCAAGAGCTCCGCGCGACAGCTTCTGGCGGTGAGCGTGGGTCAGTACGGCGGCATATTCGGTCAGGCGCGTCTTGTCGTAATCATGCCCGAACACCAGCTTGACCACAGGCGTCATTGGCGCCCGTTCCTGCACCGTCAGGCCGCTTTCGGCGATCAGTTCGGCATAGTCCTCGGGCGCTTCCAGCGCGGCGAGAGAGAAGTCATAGGCACGGCTGACAGCGGCATAGAGGGCGCTGCGGCTGCGATCTTCGGTGTTGTCGGCGGCACGCGCCAACTCGCGGGCGGCGGCGAGACAATCGTACAGACCGGCATTGTCATGCGCTTCGAGCACCTGCACCGGATCCCGATCAACGACCAGCTCAGGTGCGAAGCCGTATTCGGGCTCATCGGCATCATCGGCCGGCTGCGCGGGTTCCAACCCCGACAGGTCGATCGCCTTCTTGGTCGGCGCTTCGATATAGTCGGCGAGCGAGGCGAAACTGTAACCGGGGTTTTCGCCCTCGGCTTCGCCCTCGTCATACTCCTCGTCATCGACGTCGAGGGCATATTGACGGAAATCCGGGAGCTCAGCGTCAGCGCCGGGCGTGTCGTCGACGGTACCGTCAAGCGGGGGAAGCGCAGCAAATTCTTCTTCGTGGGAATCGGCGAAGTCAGGCAGCACATCGCAGCCTTCCTCATGGCCTTCTTCATGAGCGGGAGAATCCGCCCAATCGGTAACCGGATCGGCGGGGCGCAGCGCGGTTTCCTGCGCAACTTCGAAATCGCTGCCGAGTTCAAGCGCCTCATCAATTTCCAGCAGCAGCTCATCAGCGGTCAACTGGTCGGCCATCTCCTTCCAGTTGATAACGCCGTAAATGAAGTCGATCGTCTCGTCATCGCTGGAGAAGGGCAGCAGGATGCCGCGATACAGAATCGCGACGCCAGCATGATTTACGAACTCCGCCTCAAACCCGATGGGAGCCTGATTGGCGAGAATCTGCATGTAATGATCGGTGATCCGGCTCAGCAAGGAGCGCGGCGGAACATCCGAAAGCCGGGTGATGCCGCCTTGGCCGCTGCATTCATGGGCGAGCTTTTCGCCCAGGAAACGCACTGCCGGATTGTCGATACCGTAGGAAAAATCGAGCAGCACCGAATGCGGGCCGAAATCGGGGAGGTTGGCGGGTTCGAGGTCTTCGATGTTGGGGAACATGCGTTCGCCCAGCAGGCTCGCCCAGTGATTATAGGCGCGCACCTGCATCCGGCGTTCGTCCTGGCCGATGGCATGCGGAGGAAGGTCGCCGGTGCGAGCCGGCTCGGCACTTTCGTCCTCGGATGCGTCCCAGCCCCGATCCGTCGTCGCATCGGGATCAAAGGTGCCGCGCAGAGTGTCCATGGCTGTAATCCGCCCCTTGGTGAACCTGTGTGGGCTCGTTCTGGCGGGGCGTGGTAAAGATCACGTTAAACGGGTTCTTGGTTTGGATTGCAGACCCCTCCGCTCCGCATCCCCATACGGAGGCGGGGCGGGTGCTCTGCGCCACCGACCAGTAACCGCTACAAAAAATACCGCATCTTGATTGTCGTACGGCTGGTGCCTTCGCCCAGCGTGAACGCGGCATCGCGAAACTTTGGCGGGCCCATCTTAACCGGCGCATCCCGCGAAAAGCCGTAGCCTTCCTTGGGCATCATCCCCATCGCGCGGTCGGCTTTGCCGTTGTCATTTTCGTCATGCAGCAGCGCAATGGCGTATTTGCCGGGCTTCACGCCGGTAAAGCGGATCTCGACCTTGCCATTGGCCGAAACGACGGTGCGGTGCGCAGCAGGGTCCTTGATGCATTTGGGGAAGATATCTTCGCGGGTGGTCATGCAGGCACGCACAACGCCCTTGGCAGAGCGCACGTCGGTGACCGTAATCACAATCTCACCCGCCTCGGCAGGCGCGGCGGCCAGCGTGGCAGAAAGTCCCGCCAGCGCCAAAGCAGCATGTTTCAAGACGAAGCTACCTTTTGCCCATGCCCAGCCTCGGCGACGATCCTGCGCGACAGCCCCTTGTCCGTGCCGCACAGCCTGTCCCACACACGGAAATAAAGCCCGTAATTGCATCGGTATTCCTCGTGATGACGTTCGTGATGGCTGGCTGTTATAAGCCAGTTGCCCAACGAAGAATGAACGATCCAGCGCGGAAACATTTCCCACCCCATGTGATTGGTCACGCCCATCACAGTCGCGATGGTCAGCACTGCGCCCAGCATGGCGATATGGATCGGCACCAGAAACACCAGCAGCGGCACCACGATGGCCCCCGTCACAGCCTCGATCGGGTGAAAGCTCATCGCTGTCCACGCCGTCGGCGGGCGGCTGTCGTGGTGTACGGCATGGGCAATCCGGAACCACTTGGGTCGGTGCATCCAGCGATGGCTCCAGTAAAAACAGGTGTCCTGCACGAACAGGTAAATTAGCACCGACAGCGGATGGTACCACAGCGGCAGCGCGCTCCAGTCGGCGATGAGCTGGGTCCAGCCGTGTTGCCTCCAGCCCCACAGCACGATCCCGGCTGGCGCGCCATAAATCGCCGCAGACAGCAGCGACCAGCGCACTTCGCGGGCGATCTGCGCGCCTTTGCCGTCATATAGCCCGGGCCGCATTTTCGCCGTGGCGAGCGCAAACAGGCCGCTGGTCAGCACATAACGCAGCGCAACAATCACCGTCACGGCAAGGCTGACGATTAGCAGCGCCAGCGGGACAGGGGTATCGGCGGGAAGCATCGCAACCCGGCTATGCCGCAAATCGCCAACCTGCGACAGGGCAAAGTCGGCGTGGTTATCCCAGCGCGCCGAGCGCCGTGCACAGCGGATCGATCATCGCCATATGTCGCCGCATCGCGATCCGCGCCAGATGTTCCACCTGCGTCTTGCGCCGCGCCGCCGCCAGCGGCTCCAACGCGGCAGGGCGCAGGATCTCAGCATCATAGCTGTCCGCCACAATCACTCCGCAGGTCGCAGGTCGAAAAGCCTCGTTCTCCAGCGGAGCACGGTCAAGCGCCGGGGACAGGCCCCAGTAGAAGCGATCACAATAATCAAGGTAATCTGGCCACTTGGCGTCGCCGAGCAAATCGGCGCGGGCGACCTTGATCTCGACAATCACCACCAACCCCTTGGCATCAATGCCCATCAGATCGGCGCGGCGGCCATTTTTCAGCGGCACTTCAGCAAGGCACCATATGTCGTTGCGCGCGAACAACCGCCCGATCCCACGCGCGACGTCGCCCGCGCCGAGCACCGGGCGAAGGTTCGAATCGGAAAGGGGGGAAAGAGCGCCGAGCACAGATCAGCGTTGGAACGAAAGAGGAACGCAGTCAAGGCCGCGTTGCCAGGCGTCAGGCCGGGTCGGCCGCTTCCAGCACGGCGATCATCGCCGCGCGCGCCGCGTGGAATTCACGCCACAGCACGAGCGCTGGCGCCGCAGTATCCTGACCACGGCGGGTAAGCGTGCCAAGCGCCGTAAGCCCGCTGTCGAGCATTGCCGCGCAATCTGCCACGGTCTGCGCCACCAGCGTCCGCTGCCAGGGCTGTGCCCGGGCGATGACGGCGCCAAGCTCGCCCCCGATCTCCACCGGTTCGGGCGCCAGCCGCGCGAGCAACGCCAAAGCAGCAGCTTGCCCGTGGAGCATGACCATCGCCTCGGCCAGCGCCTCGGGCGCGGCCCTTTGCCCCAGCTCGGTCGCGGCGGGCGAGAGAATCGTTTCGGGCGGAAGAGTGGCCATGACCCCATCCCTAGGTCCGCGTCCTTGCCGATTGGTTAAGCGCGTCATGGCCGATCAGCGATGCGACGGAACAATTGGCTGGCGCTGCGCCCCGCCTCTTGCTAAGCGGCGCGCCGCGCGCAACAACAACGCACGCCGCCAAGCACCCGTAGCTCAGCTGGATAGAGCGCTGCCCTCCGAAGGCAGAGGTCACAGGTTCGAATCCTGTCGGGTGCGCCATTTGCGAACAAAACCGCGAACATGTGCAGGCGCTGTGTTTTGGCTGGTAACCGCTGCAGCCAAGACCTGCTTGTTGCCGATCAGCTTTACGGCGTCGTCGCCCACCTCGATCCTCTCGAGCGAAGAGGGAGCAATCCGCACGCTTCGGCCAAGCCAGACCGCTTCAAGATCTCCGTGTGCAACTAAGCGCCGCACAGTTCGCGTCGATAACGCGAGCCGATCAGCAACTTCTTTGAGTGTCAGAAGGCTCGAACGAGGGCCGCATGAAGCAGGCGATTTCGCGTCCCGTCCGTGGGCTGCGTCGTAAACCCATGAGGGCAGGCCGCCGACGGGTGAGGAAGGCGCCTCGGATAAGCGCTCGGTTCCTTTTGGGGAGGAACCGAGGATAGAGGTGTAATCTTGCGTAGGCACGCGAGCACCATAGCCACCGCGCTGTTCACTTCAGGGGCGCAACCTTCACTTTTTCTGGTCACCTTCCACCCAAACTTAATTGGCAGGCGTCCAAACGTGCATCCTCGATCCTCTATTCGCAACAAGGCGGCAATTGCGCCGGTTCCTGAACGGCATGGTTGGGGCGCCTCGAGGCGGAAAACAGCCCTCCCATCCGGTAATTGGCATCGGCAGCTTTCGACCCAACGACGGTCGTTCGCGGCCGGCACCGCAAACGTCCGGTTCTGACAGAAACTGCCGATCGAGCAGGCCGATGCTTGCAGTACGCTAAGGCGCCCTCTGTCCGTTCATGAAGGGCAGGACTACGATACCCAAAAGCGATCTTTGAGGTCGCATTGAACCAGCTGACGCAAATGTTGGTACACCTAAAGTTTTGCAGTCTCACGTGCCTTTGCAGCAGGCGTGAGGGCAGCCATCGCGCAAAGACCGAGGGCAAGCGAGGCAATTAGTACTCCGCCGCTTCCCTTGGCGCCATAGATGCCAGCTGCAATGGCCGGTCCGGCGGCAATGCCGGCCTTTTGCATCGCCGTTGCCATGACGATCAGGCTGGAGGTGTGGTCCAGTCTGGCAAACAAGGCGAGGAGATAAGAATGCCCTAGATTCCAGCCAAAGTGGAAGAGGAGCACGGCAACCATAAAGGTAGTGGCGTCGGTTCGCGCCAGCAGGATTGCAGCGGCTGCTGTGCATGCCAGGATGGCGAGCCCAAGTGCTCGCAGCAGGGGCAGGCGTTCACCCATGGCCGCAGGCAAGACAGTGCCGGCGATTCCTGCAAATTGCGATACGGCCAAAGCCAACGCAACCGCTCCGTCGCTTACCTTAGCGGCCTGCGCTATCACCGATGCAAACGACCAGAACGATGTTATTTGCGTGAAGAAAACTAGCATTCCGACTAACGCCATCCTGTGCCCTGCGACCGGCCAGGTGAACGTTCGTTGTGCAGTAGCAGGGTCTGTGGCCCGTTCCGCCGGAAGCCAATGCATGCTTAGCATTGCCAGGCAACAGGTGAACAGCATGCCCCCCATCAAGCCAGCGACGCCGGCCGCGGAGGTCAGCCACGGCATCATGCCAAGGAATATCCCGGCATAGATCAGAAGTCCGCCGATCATCAGTCCGAAGGCCCGTTCCGGATTATCGAGGCGGCCTACGATGGCGAAGGCTAGGGGCACGATTAGACCAGAAGCTGCGCCTACCAATAATCGAACCGCGAGCAGTATGTGTGAGCCGGCGACGAAAATGCTCAAGACATTGCCAAGCGCAATGACTAGCAACGCAAGCCAGATGGTCCTCGTCCAAGGCAGTCGCTGCGCCAGAAAAGCCATTGCAATCGTCGTAGCTGCAAATGCGGTCATTTCCCATGAGAGGACATAACCGGCCTGCTCGGCGCCCAATCCGCCGTGCCGCGCCAAGGCATCAACATAGGCTGGCTGGATAAAAACTGTTTGCGCAGCCGCCATGTCCGCCCAGAGTGCGGCAACGAGGATCTTCAAATCATGGCGCTGAAGCAGTTCTAGATCCTTTTCATCGCGCGCGCGGCCGCGCCCACAGTCGCTTCAACGTCTTCGTCAGTCAATGCGAACGACACAAACCAGCGGCTACCAAGCCCCTGGATGATGCCTTCTTGCCGCAAGGCTTGGCGGAAGCGCGCGGCTTTACCGGCATCAGCGTTCGCGCCGATTTCCGCGCTGGTCCACATCGGCTCTCTGGCAGTGAAATGGGTGCAGAAGTTCCCGGGCAAGCCCATCGTAACCAGATCATGGCCGGTCTCCTGAGCGGCTTTCCGCAGGCCGGCTTCCAGCTTGGCCTGCAGGCCATTGCGGCGCGCATAGAGTTCCATCCCGCCGTTCTCCAGCATCCGGATAGTTGCAAGACCAGCGGCCATGGAGACCGGGAAGGCGTTGAAGGTGCCGGCGCCTATGACCTTGTTCTGCCTGAACAGGTCGAATACATCCTTGCGCCCGGCAATTGCGGCCAGCGGCATGCCGCCTGCAATCGCCTTGCCGAAGATCGTCAGGTCCGGCGTTATTCCGACGATCGATTGCGCGCCACCGATTGCCGTTCGAAAGCCGGTGATGATTTCGTCGAAGCACAGCAGAACGCCATATTGCCGGCAAAGCTGCTGGACTGCCTCAAGGTATCCAGGCTGCGGTGAAGCTCCGCCGCCATTACTGTTGAACACCTCCATGATTAGCACTGCGATCTTGTCAGCATGGTTTGCGAGCAATGTCTTGAGGGCGCCGATGTCGTTCCAGGGAATAAGGAAGGATTCCTCGAGCGCATGCTCGGCTCTGCCTTCGGTGTAGAATGGATCGTTGTCGCTGATCGCCGCGTGCGGCAGGTCATTTGCAGCTGGATTGACGACACCGCCAATCACATTGTCCAGCCAACCGTGGTAGTGGCCACCAAAGCGGACGAACTTGGATTTTCCGGTAAATGCCCGCGCAAGGCGCAGGGTCATCTGCACAGCCTCCGATCCCGACAAATGAAAACGGACATGCTCTGCACTGGGGACGTGCTGTACGATTTTCTCGGCCAGTTCGACCTCAAGTCGACTCTGACAAGCACCAGATTGGACGTACAGTAGTTGGTCCAGCTGGGCATGGATCGCGTCGAGGTACTCGCGGCATCCATGCCCCCATATCCCCGGCCCCATGGCGATGGCAAAATCGAGCCACTCCTTACCATCGACGTCCCAAACCCGTTGCCCCACGCCCGACTCAACAAAAATCGAAGGCTCAGCAAGCGCACGCACGTTGCTTTGTCGGCTCGACATCACATGGGATGCCCGCTCGATCAGGTGTGCCGTTTCTGGCCCCGGACCGCCTTTATCAGCTACATTGAAGACTATTGTGTTTGGCATCATCCGGACCCTACGTTGATCGTTCAAATTCCACAAAGTGTAGAACAATAATTGGGGTCAAGGCAAGCCTTCCGGCTGAAAGAACTCCGATCCGAGCCCGTGAAAGCCTAAGTCGGGTTGGAAGTGCAATTATTTGGCCAGCCGCGCAGTAATTTCATTCCCGCCAGAGATCGGGGCTGAGCGCTCGCCTCGAGAATAATGTGCAACAATAAAATCTGCCCTAGCCGAGGCTCCGAAGAACTTGCGCTCACTCTTTCAGTGACACGCCACCTCCAGCGCGCCTTCACGCTCCCATAAGCTCTATTGTAAAGCCGGTCCTATCCCGGATGTAGGTCGCGCGCATCCCCAAGTTCGGGCCAGCCGTAATGACGGGCAAGTTTGGCGCTGCCGGCTCAAAACCGTAAGCCACTGCACTTCGGACGAGGTCAGCCACGTTAGGAACCCTTAACGCCAGATGAGTTGCTCCGACATCGCACGGTCTCCCGGCCATCAGGGTTCCGGACTGAGGAGACGAATACTGGAGTAACTCCATCGTCAGCCCCGGCGCGGACACATAGACCAGCTCCACGTCCGCTCCGATCACGCCAGTCACCTCTTCGATCGAGGCCGCAGGCGGGCGCCGCGGTTCAGTGACTTCAAAACCAAGGCAATCACGCATGAACGCCGCGAGCGCCCGCACGTTGGCAACGGTGAAGCCGACATGAAGGGGCTCGATACCCATGTGCGTCAGCCAGCCATGACCAGGCTGGCGGCAGCCACGATCTTTTCCGGATCAGGCAATAGTGCGCGCTCAAGCGCAGGCGCGTAGGGCATCGGGATGTTGGGCGAGGTCACCCGCTTGATCGGCGCTTTCAAGGACGAGAATGCCTCGTCACCAACCACTGCGGCAATATGACTGGCGGCGCTACAGCGGTCGCGCGCTTCATCGACTACTACCAGTCGCCCTGTCTTCCTCACGGAAGTGACAATCGTGTCTGTATCAAGTGGCACAAGGGTGCGGGGGTCGATCAGCTCGACCGATACGCCTTCTTCGGCGAGTGCCTTTGCAGCCCTGATGGCATGGTTGACGCAAGATCCGATCGCCACAATGGTCACATCCGCGCCCTCCTGCATGACCGACGCCTTGCCGTAAGGAACCAGGAAGTCTGGATCGTCCGATACTTCGCCGGAGGTTGCCCCGCGTACGCGAGGCAGAAGAAAGATCGTCGGGTTGAAACCACGTAGGGCCGATTTCATCAAGCCCTTGGCGTCGGCCGGGGTGGCAGGCACGGCGATATTGATCCCGCCAAGGTTCATGAACATTGGATAGGGGGTGTCGGAATGCTGCGCACCGGTGGACGTACCCGCACCGATGGCGGCCACAAAAGTCACCGGCAGGCGAGCCTGCCCGCCGGTCATCAAGCGCAACTTTGCAGCTTGGTTTGCAATTCCGTCAAACCCGGTCAACGCGAAATTTGAGAACATAAGGTGGCAGATCGCGGGGGTACCCGCCATTGCTGCGCCGACAGCCATGCCGGTCATCGCGGATTCCGATATTGGCGTGTTGCGCACGCGCTTGCTGCCAAACCTGGCATGCAGACCGCGCGTGTCTCCGAACATGCTGACTTCAACATCTTCGCCGAACAGAACGATCCGCTCATTCCGCTCCATTTCCTCGAAGTAGGCCGCGTTTATGGCTTGGGTCAGTCTCATCTTTGCCATGGATTCCTCACGGACGCTGGTCAACGAACACGGATGAAAGAACGCGTTCCATTTCGGGTGGCGCGCTATCATTGGCGAACTGGAGCGCATCTTTCACATCTGCAGCAACCTTGGCCTCGAGCGCATCAAGGTCCGCGCTCGACAACATCGACATTTCGGCAAGTCGACTAGCCAGCCGCGGGATCGGATCCCGGGTGCGCCACTCGGCTATTTCCTCTTCGCTGCGATAGGGCGCCTGAAGAAAGCCGCTCTCAGCCTCTAGGTGACCCCGCAACCGATAGGTCTTGGCCTCAATGAAACTAGGACCTTCGCCTTTTCGCGCGCGCTCAACCGCAATGGCAGCGCTGGCCCAGACCGCTTCCACGTCATTGCCATCGACAACCTCGGCCGGGATTCCGAAAGCTTTCGCCCTATCGGCTATTTCGCCGGCATTCACAGTGCTGGAAGCGGAGAACTCCGAATAGCCATTGTACTCGCAAACCAAGATCAGAGGGAGCTTCCACAATGCCGCAATGTTGAAGACCTCTGGAAGGATCCCTTGGCTGGAGGCGCCATCACCAAAGAAAGCGACAGCGAGCTGCCCCTGGCCAGCGACCTGGGCCGACAGGGCTGCCCCCGCCGCTAGACCGATCCCGCCGCCGACAATGCCGTTGGCGCCAATCATGCCCTTTGACAGGTCGGTGACGTGCATCGAGCCGCCCAACCCGCCGCAAGCCCCGGTCGATTTCGCATGGACTTCGGCGACTAAGGAGCGCGCCGAACCACCTTTGGCAAGAAAGTGGCCGTGACCACGATGGGTGCTGCCGACATAGTCGCTATCTGAAAGATGATCGCAAACCGCCACGGCAATGGCTTCTTGACCGGCGCACAAGTGCACATTGCCCGGCAGGTCGCCAGAGCGGGAGTCGGCGCCCAATTGTTCTTCAGTTCGACGAATAAGCAGCATGCGTTCAAGCATGGCCAAAAGGCGCTCGGGCCCCGGCGCAAGGTTGCGGGTTTCTGGCTGTTTCATCGTCATTCCCGGAGCTTTGCCACTGTTACAAGCACAGTGACCGGGAATCATAATTTGTGCAACATTTTTTCCCGACCAGGCCTTGGGTGATCGCGAAATTTAGGAAGTTGCAGGCGATATTCAGAAATCTCTCCACCTGACTTGTTGCACAATCACTCCTCGCTGCCGTTCAGATCGAGCCAGATTTCACGACACTCCTTGCGTACGGATTCGACATGCAGGCGCATAAGCAACTCACTGCGGGCCTTGTCGCCGCTGGCCAGCGCGTCGAACAGCTGCTCGTGCTGTTCAACCGATCCGGCATTTTCGGTAGCCTTGCCATGCTTGAGGTAGAGGCTCTGGGTAAAGTTCTCCACCCGCGAGGCAATTTCGAGCAGGATTGGACTCCCGCCAGCCTGGTGAATCAATCGGTGAAACTGGATATTGAGTTCGAGGAACCGCTGGTCATCCTCTGGGTGAGCGGAGATGAGCTGCTTCTGTAGATCAAGGACTGACTGCAGTTCAGCGAGTTTTTCAGGCGTTATACGCGTTGCGGCAAGGCCGGCCAGGTAGCTCTCGAGAAAAGCTAGGAAATCGAAAATCTCCTCAGCATGAGTTTCATCGACATCGGAAACATAGCTGCGCTTGTTGGCAGCGATAGTGACAAGGCCCTCATCAGCCAATCGGCGAATGGCCTGGCGTACCGGCGTACGGCTGGTATTGCAAAGTACGCTGAGCTCCTCTTCGCGCAGGTGGGAGCCGGGCGGGAAAGTCCCGTTAAGGATCGCCTTTCGGATAGTCTGGTATGTGCGCAGCTTGGCGGTTGGCAAAACGGTCGTCCCCCGGCTCTGATCATTGCCCAAAAGCTCTAAGCCATCTGAAAGAAGGGTCAACATGATCAGAGCCTGGCAACTACACTCTTGGTCTGGGTCAGCTCCTCTATGCCCTGCCGGCCGGCTTCCCGTCCCCATCCGGATTGTCGGTAACCGCCAGTTGGCATCGCCTCGTCAAGCATGGCGTAGCAATTTATCCAAACCGAGCCCGCCCGGATTTCTGCTGCCGCACGATGCGCGGTTGACAAGCTGGAGGTGAATACGCCTGAGGCCAGCCCGTAAGGCGTGTCGTTGGCAAGAGCGACTGCTTCTTCGAGCGTATCGAATGGCATAATGCACAAGACCGGCCCGAATAGCTCATCACGGATGACGGGAGAGTTGGCAGACCTGGGAACAATCACCGTAGGCTCGATAAAGAAGCCTTCGCGAGCCGGGCGCTTGCCGCCCGTGACAATCCGATCACCGCCCGCGCGCGCAGCCTCGATGTACCGCAATACGCCGCCGAGCTGTCGCTCCGAAACAAGCGGCCCCAGTTCTGCTTCCTGATTCAGCCCGTGGCCAAGCTTCATCGCTGCGGCAATCCGTGCAACGCCCTCAACCACGGCATCAAAGACCCCACGCTGGGCATAGATCCGCGTCCCGGCAAAGCAGATCTGCCCCGAATTCATGAACACCGCTTCGGCCAACGCTGGTATGGCGGACTCGAGATCGGCATCATCGAAGACGAGGACCGGCGATTTTCCGCCGAGCTCAAGTCCGACCCGCTTGAGATTGCCAAGCGACAGCCGCGCGACCTCCTTTCCGGTCGCGGTCGATCCCGTAAAGGAGATCATGTCGACATCGCTGTGGGCGGCCAAATGGGCCCCGGCAATTGCCCCCATCCCGGGCACAATGTTTACAACCCCGCCCGGGAAATCGGCCTCTGCCACTAACTCGCCTAGGCGAAGAGCGGATAATGGCGTGAGTTCTGAGGGCTTGAGCACGACAGTGTTGCCGGCCGCGAGCGCAGGGCCGATTTTTGCCAGCGCCATCAACGTCGGGACGTTCCATGGAGAGATGGCACCGACCACCCCGAGCGGCTCGCGCAAAGTATACGCGTGGTGCGGCGGCCCGAAGGCCGCTGGCGGCCTCGTATCCGGCATCGAGATCGTCGCCGTTGTCCCCTCAATCTTGGTACACCAGCCCGCATAATAGCGTAGCGCTTCCGCCGGACCGGAGCCGCATAGGAACTGAGCAAGAGTAAGCGGCATGCCTTCGTTCAAGGTATCGAGATATGCCAATTCACCAGCATTCTCCTCCACCAGCTCAGCGAGCCTCCAGAGCCGCCTTGCGCGATCAGCGGGCGGCATTCGGCGCCAGCTTGGGGCTTCGAAAGCATTCCTGGCCGCGGCGACGGCAAGGTCAACATCGGCCTGCGCTGCCAGGCAAGCCGAGCCGATGACCTGTTCGGTGGCCGGATCAATCAGTTCCTGAACACCTCCACTGCCATCGACCCACTGCCCTCCGATCAGCATGGGACGAGTTTTTGCGAGGTATGGTCGAACTTTGGTTTCGGCAGACATGCTTGCAACTCCGAAGCGAATGGCATTTTTGTGGACCATTAAGATTGCAGCGTCAACCGACTGAGGCGTAGACTCTTTCACCAAATTCGCTGTGTTTCCTTTGATAATAAAGAGGACCGAAACTGGATGGGTGAAGAGCCCTTCATTCCATTGCCAATTTTTGTTCTACAAAAAGGCGGATCACGTCCTTGACCGATCATTGTGGCGCGCTTAGCCACTCGAGCTAGGTGGTAAAGGCCGCAACAAAGGGGAGTGAGCGGATTATGGATCGACAAAGCGCGTACAATCCATCTTCTCCCCGAGCCGTGACTGCGGGCATCTTTATGGGCGTAATGGGGGGTGAAGTTTTCATCGTCCAGCCCGGGTTCGTTCAGGGTCTAGTAGAGCATATGAAGTTCTCGGAGTGGCAAGCTGGGCTAATCGCTTCGATCGAAATGGCGGGCTTTGCCGCGATGACGATTGCACTCATCTTCCTGACAGGGCGGGTCAATTGGCGAAGAATGCTGGCAATGTGCATTGCCCTGACAGTGGCTGGCCATCTTGGCTCAATGCTTACCAGTGCTGTCATCCCATTTGGCTTCATGCGGTTTGTTGCCGGGCTTGGTTGCGGCGGGATTGTGTCGATTGGTTTCGCGGCCGTCGGCCTGACTGACAGGCCGGACCGGAACTTCGGCATTCTCGTAGCATTTTCTGGAGTTTACGGCGCCATTGTACTCGGATTTATGCCAAATCTCTATGAATATGCCGGAATGCAAGGGTTGCTCCTGTTTTTCGCATCCTTCGCAGCCCTCGGCTTTGCAATGGTCGGGTGGCTGCCGCCTTCGGACGGAGCAGCGCAAGCGGATCGCAACGCTAAAGCCCCGCTCCTAGTTGGGCCCACCGTTCCAGCGCTCGGGGCGATGTTCGCCTACTTTCTAGCCCAAGGGGTAGTTTGGGCCTACCTCTTCCGCATTGCCATCTCCGGAGGCCTCTCAGAAAGCCAGGCGGCACTCGGCCTCACGATAGCGCAGTTCGCAGGAATTCTCGGCGCCTTGATTCCCTCGATCGTCGGTGCCCGCTTTGGAAGAAAAATCATGCTCACGCTTGCCATTTCAGCAGGTGTCGCGCCGCTTCTTTTCTTCTTGTTTGGAACAGTGACAATGGTCAGCTACACCATTGCTGTCTGTGCATACAATTTTGGGTTCAATAAATCCCACCCGTATCTACTGGCAACGATGGCAAGCCTAGACAGCACGGGTCGAATCGTAACTTTTGCTGTTGCCCTTCAAACGCTCGGCCTCGCGGTTGGTCCAGTCGTGGGCGCGTACATTCTCGGATCCAATGGATTCGATGGGATTTACTGGTTTGCGATTGCCGCCCTCCAGCTCGCCCTGTTATTGATTCTCATCCCAGCAGGGGGCCGGCTGGCATCATCCTGATAGAGCATCGTTCGACGATTTTCAGTGAACCCAAGGGCGTCCTCATCTTTTTGTTGAACATAAGGGGTTGGCGTCGAGCCGGCGGCCAGGAGTTGGCGCGTCCGCCCTCCTGAATAACATCCACAAATCTTTGTTTTTAAGCCTACTTATAGGAAGGGTGCGTGCATTGGCCTAGCCTGGCCCGGCCAAAGACTGCCTTGGCCCTCTTTTTTGTTGCACAGTTTTGGTGTGTGCGTTAGCTTCTTGGCATCAAGTGAGGGAATTAAAGGGGGAGTTTTCGATGTCCGGTGTTGTAAGTCGCTCTTTGTTCGCCGCAGTTTCGCTTATTGCGATCTCAGCGCCCGTGCGCGCGCAGGAAGATCCTTCCGCGAACAACGAACCGGGCGGCGGTATCGAAGAAATTGTTGTGACCGCGCAAAAGCGGTCGGAAAATCTACAAGACGTCCCTGTCGCGATCACGGCGTTTACGGCCGAGACCATTAACCGGCTCGGCATTACCAATTCGGAAGAGCTGGCTACATTCACTCCAAGTTTGAATTACCAGCCAGCAGGCGGCATCGGAGCGAGTATCGGCATTCGAGGCATCCAGGATCAAAACTTCACATTCAACCAAGTGGGCTCAGTCGCTGTCGTCGTAGACGAAGTGGCACTCAACTCCCCTAATCTGAACACGTTCGCCTTGTTCGACCTTGAGCGCATTGAAGTTCTACGCGGTCCGCAGGTTACCCTTTACGGTCGCAGCACGACAGGCGGGGCCCTGAATGTCACTACCCGTCAGGCTAACGTGGCTGAAGAAGCCAACACACAAGCCTTTGTTCAATTTGGGCGGTTCAATTCAATAGAAGCCCAGGCAGCTGTTGGCGCCCCCTTGGGCGACATGTTTGCCGTCCGGCTAGCAGGTCAGTACCAAAAGAGGGACGGCATTCAGCAAAATGTTGCGCTTGGCGGCACTGACGGCGACAGGGATCGCTACACCATACGCGGCTCAATTGCATTCGAACCATCTTCCAACTTCGTGGCAAGGTACACGATGTTGTATGGCCAAGATAACGGCGAGCAGCCTCGCTATCTCCCCATTGGGAACCTTCAGCCAGGCGCAGGCGCTCAGGCTTGCCTTGACCCTAGCTTCCAGCCTGGAAACAACTGCGCAGACCCGTATGGCTTTGTCTCCCCTGGGAACTTCAACGAAAGCTATTCAAATTTTCCAAGCTATATCAACTCTGACGTTTTCAGCCACTTACTCAATCTTTCGTTTGATGTAGGCCCGGTCACCCTTTCGTCCATTAGTGCGGTGATTGACCACACGGTTTCGCGGCAGGAGGACGTTGATTCTGGCCCGATCGGCCGCGTTGAAGTTCATAACGATGTCGACAGCAACCAAAAGTCTCAAGAATTTCGGGTTGCGACCAATGGGTCAGATCAGCCCGTGAACTTCGTGGGCGGCTTGTTCCTCCTTCGCGAAACCAACAACGGTGTCGTAGCGAGAAGCATTTTAACCGCCGGCGCGGGCGCTCCTCCGATTGGACTAAACTCCCTGACCTTTGATCAGGAGACGAATATCACATCAGTGTATGGGCAGTTTGACGTCAAACTGACAGACCAACTGAGCCTTGCGGGTGGGCTCCGCTATTCTGATGAATCAAAGGGTGGCGACGCCCAATCGTTCCGCCGAACCGGAGGGGGTGCAGGTTCATGGACCAACTTCGCTCCATCCAATGGTACGCACCTTGGGCGTAGTGACGTCATGCAACTATCAAATCCTACCCAAAATTCTGGTTTGGTGAGCTTCGGAGAAACCTGGAAAAACTGGGGCGGCAAAATCGGTCTGAACTACGCCCCGAATGAAAATTTGCTCTTTTATACAAGCGTCACCGAAGGATTTAAGGGCGGGACATTCAACCTTATCCCAGCTTACAACTTACTAGTGGCTCAGCCAGTCATCAATCTCCAGGCGGGGGTGAACCCTGAGAAAATTACTTCTTATGAGGCTGGCGGAAAGATTGAACTTTTTGATCGACAGCTTCAGATCAATGTCGCTGGATTTGTTAGCAAATACAGAGATCAGCAGGTATTCACATTCTCGGATGGGGCGGCAGCTCTCCTGAACGCTGGTAAAGCGACGATCAGCGGTATCGAAATCGAAACAACATTTGCGCCGCGTGGAGGTTGGCTTGCACAACTCGGCGCGACTTTTCTTGACTCTCAATATGATGAATTCATCTTGTTAGAAGAAAAGGGCGGGCCCGATTTCTCCGGAAATCGCACGCCACATACACCAAGCGTTACTCTAACAGGCCTTTTGCAAAAATCGTTCGAACTAGGCCGAAATGAACTTAGCTTCCTCTCGAACTTTAGGTACACAAGCGAACAATTTGCTGGTTTCCACAACACACCTGACGAATTTCTTCCAAGCCGTTTTACGGTTGATGTGAGAGCTCGATATCTTTTCGGCCCTGAAAGGGAATTTGAGCTTGCTCTCTTTGGTCGTAACATATTCGATGAACGATTTTGTCAGACCATCCAGCCTGGCGTCTTCACAAACCAGTGCATCATAAATGAGCCCGCTGCATATGGTGTTCGCTTTGCGTTAGCATTCTGATTTGGTTCTGAAAAACAGGAACTCGTCAGATCTTCACGTACTTGCTTTGTCGAATCAGAGGGGTTCGTTGAGTTGAAAATCAAGCTAAAGATGCCGCGCTTCGGAATGAATATGGAAGAGGCTACGATCGTAAAGTGGCACAAGGGTGTCGGAGAGAGCTTCGTAGAAGGCGACGCTCTCTACGAAGTCGAGACCGACAAGGTCACCCAGGTCGTAGACGCCACCGGTAGCGGCACTCTGCTCGAAATTCTCGTCCCGGAGGGTGAAGAGGCACAGGTTGGTGAAGCCATTTGCGTGGTCGAAGCAGGCTGAACGTTTTTGCCGTTCGACCACAAGCGAGGGTGTGAGCGATCATGCTAGTGGGCGGATTCTACCGCAGTGCTGCTCTGGCTATCGGCACCTTCGCTTGCCTCGGCATAACACAGTCAGAGGCGGCTATCGGTGCAGAAAAACCAGCCCCGCCGAGGCTGGAAGCTCCGCACGGCCCTCTTGTTCTCGTCGAGCCGGCGGTGAGGCAAAATCCGAATCCCGCCGTTCCCATGGCGGCGATCCTGACCATGCAAGTCAGCCACGCTACGGCGGTGGACGTTTCAATTCAGGAGAGCCTTGTTGGTCGGCCGGACAGGATCTGGCAGGTCTCAGCTCCGGTTGCTTCGGACGGCTCAGTAAGATTGCCGATTGTAGGGTTTCGGTCCGCATCAATACTGACCTTTTCGATTTCATTGCGCAGCTCTGGAGGTGCATTGATGACCTTGCCGAACAGGCTGGTCTTTCGAGCGCCTGCGGTTCCTGAAGTTGGCTTGGGTTGGCCAAAAATCGATACTGTCGAGCTGGAACGCGCGCGGATCGAACCGGGCATTACCTTCGTTTCGGTACGTCGCAACTTTCTTGAGCGCGGCTCGCTGATGACGGCAAGTCAGCGCGACTTCCAGCGTAAGTTCGGGCTGATCATTGCCTTGAATGAGGACGGCGAAGTCGTGTGGTATTATCGGTCGTCGCAGCGCATCGCCGGCGTTCAGTCGATGCCAGATGGCCGAATACTGATGACTCTCGCCGATCAGCGAACCCGGATCATCGATGTCCTTGGCAACGTTGAAAAAGAATACGTCGCAGGGCTGAGTCCGGACCGTGACCCTACTAGTGGCGCGATCCCGATCGACGGAATCCAGACCATTCACCACGAGCCGTACCTGACAAAGCGAGGAACCTTCATCGCAATGTCCGCAAATGCCCGGCGGATCGACAACTACTATACCAGCGTCACCGACCCAAATGCGCCGCGCAAGTCGCAGATGGTCATGGGTGACGCGATCATCGAGTATGGCGCCAGCGGCAAGATTCTGTGGAAGTGGGACAGTTTCGACCACCTTGACCCCATGCGGGTCCACTTTCATCTCTTCCAGCCTTACTGGATGACACGGGGCTTTCCGGGCCACCTCGATTGGACCCATGGCAATGGCGTGTCCTATGACGAGAAGAACGGGACCATCATTGTATCGCTGAAGCAGATGGACGCCATCATCGGCATCAGCCGACAGACCGGCGAGGTAAAGTGGATCTACGGCGATCCGACTGGTTGGATTGGGGTTCTTGCGGCAAAGGTCCTGAAGCCGAAAGGGCAGTTCGTACGTTACCCGTTCAGCCCGCATCACCCCCATGTCGATGGTCCAGGGCTGATGACCTATTACGACAATGGGATGTTCCAGGCCTTTCCCTTCACGGGGAAGGAACCGGTTCCCCAGCACCTGAATTTCAGTCGCGCCGCCCGCATTCGGATCGACGAGAAAGCAATGACCTTTGAAGAAGTCTGGACCTCGGAAGTCGAAGGGACAAAGGAATCCTGCTACAACTGGGCCATGGGTGAAGCTGAAACATTGCCCAGGACGGGAAATGTGTTGCTGATCCGGGCGAATTGCAGCCCGCGCGATCCAACCGTCAGCGACTTCAACGAGTTTGATCTCTCCAAGAGATTTGTCGATGAAACATATGGCGACGCTTTCATCGATCAGTACAGTACGGACAATCCCGGCAGCCGCATCGCGCGCTATAGGTTTTCCAATCCCGACCAGATTACCAGCTGGACGCTGTATGGAGGATTTCATCGGGCGACGGTGGCAGGCGGGAAGTAGCCCAGCGCCTTGTTCGCTGTGATCAGGATTGCCGAAGCCAGGCTGGAACAGGTCTGGCTCCGGTCATTCAGGAGCCGGTTACGCCCCGTCTATCTGAGTTCGCATGAAGTTCAGCTTCTCCATGATCGGAGCATCGGAGAAGCGGAACAGGTCGAACTGTGTCTCTGCCTGCAGTGACCAGGGGATCCAGGACGGGATGACGAACAAATCTCCCTTCTCGAGCGCATGGGCTTCGCCATTCATGACGACTGCTCCGCTACCTTCGAAGACCTGGAACACGGTCGAACCGACATCCCGCCGCGTAGCGGTCTCGGTGCCGGCGCGCAGACGATGGAACTCCAGGCGGATTGTGGGCATGACATCCCCGCCCGTCGTGGGATTCACATAGCGGATGGCCGCATGACCGGGGGCAAGTGTAGCCGGATAGCCTTCTGACTCGAGGGAAAGCTGCTGGTTGAGCGCGGCGTCGGTATACATCCACCGATAGGCTCCGATGGGCGAACTGACGGTGTCATTCAGCCCGGCCAGCGGGCGCAGACCGGGATGACACCATAGCCGCTCGCCGCGGCTATACTCCGGCGTTTCGAGGCACGTGAGCTGGTCGGAACCGAATTCGAAGAAGCCGACATCCATCTGCTGGCTGAAGGGAATGTCGAGGCCGTCGATCCAAGCCATCGGCTGATCGGTGACATTCTGGTGACCATGAAAATTTCCGCCGGGCGTCAGCAAGAGATCGCCGCGGCTCATTCTGACCGGATCTCCGTTGACCACCGTCCACACACCTTCGCCCTCAACCACAAACCGGAAGGCGTTCTGGCTGTGACGATGCTCTGGTGCCACTTCGCGTGGGCCAAGATACTGGATCGCGGCCCATAGCGTCGGGCTGATATATGCATGCGGCGCAAGACCGGGATTACCGAGCCCGATCGCGCGCCGTTCACCACCACGGCCGACAGGCACCAGATCCCCAGAGCGAACTGCGAGCGGTAGCAGCTTCGCCCACTTCCAGACATGCGGCACCGCCTTTGACTTGGGATGGACCGGCATCAGATCGCCCAACTGGGTCCACAGGGGCAGCAGACTTTGGTCCGCAAAACCACGGTAGAGCTCGCGCAGTTCGGGCGTATCATCCGGTTGCATCGCATGGGCGGCCGAGGTGTGTTCGATCGCTTCGCTCATTTTGTGTCTCCTTTGAACGGGTTATTCGGCATCTGGCTGGTTGGGCGGCGCCGCGTCGCGGAATGCTGCGATGCTGTCCAACTCACCGAAGATCTTCGCGATAGTCGGCCAGTTCTCGATCGGGATCGAGAATCGCCGGTTGTTCCAGACCTGGGCGTAGAGGCAAATGTCTGCGAGCGAAGGCGCATCGCCGTGGCAGAAGCGGCCGGTCTGTGGGCTGCCGGCAAGCGTGGCTTCAATAGCGTCGAAAGTTAAGGTCACCCAATGGGCAAACCATTCTGCGACCGCATCTTCCCCTGCTCCGCACTGGGAGCTCAGTCGGTTAAGGACACGCAGGTTGTTGAGCGGGTGGATCTCACACGCAATCATGTAGGCCAAAGATCGCACCCGTGCCCGACCGGCCGCATCTGCCGGCAACAAAGGCGGGTTCGGGTTTGTCTCGTCAAGCCATTCGATGATCGCGAGCGACTGCGTCAGCACCGTCCCGTCGTCGAGTTCAAGCGCGGGAACCAGCCCCGCCGGGTTCATCGCGAGAAAGGCCGCCGTCCGGTTCTCGCCTTTGCGAAGCGCATAGGCCACATAATCGTAATCCAGACCCTTGAGATTGAGTGCTGCACGCAACCGGGTCGACGTGGATGACCTGAAGAAGTTGTGCAGGCGCAGCGTCATTCGCGCGGGCCGATCTTGGTGATCAGGTCGCCGAGCCCCTCGATCGAAACGACGCAGGCGTCGCCCGGGACAAGTGGGCCGACCCCCGCCGGTGTGCCGGTCATGATCAGGTCGCCCGGCTTGATGGTCACCGAGTGCGACAGGATCGAAACGATCTCGGGAACGGACCAAATCAATTCAGCCAGATCGGCGTCCTGCTTCACGGAATCATTGACGGAAAGGCGGATCGATCCCTTCGCGGGGTGCCCCACTCGGGCAACCGGGTGGATGGGGCCGATCACAGCCGACTGGTCGAATGCCTTGCCCCAATCCCAGGGGCGGCCCTTTTCGCGCGCCTGAATCTGCAGATCGCGCCGTGTGAGATCATTACCCACGGCGTAGCCCCAGATGTAGGATGGGCTTTCTTCGACAGAAAGGTTCCGCCCTGCCTTCCCGATCGCGACGACCAGCTCAGCTTCGTAATGGAAGTTCTCGGTAAGCGGCGGATATGGAATGGTCGCACCGTCATGAACGATCGCATCGGCTGGCTTGGTGAAGAAGAAGGGCGGTTCGCGGTCTGGGTCGAAACCCATCTCGCGTGCATGTTCGGCATAGTTGCGACCTACGCAGAAGATACGGCGAACCGGAAACTCCTGCGCCGATCCGGCAACGGGAACGGAGCTGTGCGGCTGCGGCGGGAAAGTGTAATCTGTCATCATTGCCTCGTGAATTGTTAGCCCTCGAGCGCGGGCGGTGCATCAGGCCAACAGGTTATGCCGGTTCGGCGGTCAGCGGCGTGGAGAGCGGATCATAGTTGTAGAGCCACAGCGCGCGGTCCTTACTGGGGTCCTTGCGTGCGAAGGCCTCACGGAATTCTTCGTGGGTGTGGAAGTGGAACAACCGGGCGTGCTCGGTGCTTTCGTCAACGATCCGCGCTGTACGGTCGATGCGAGCCTGCTCGTATGCCTTTAGCGCGATCGCCAGGTCACCGAACTGATCGAAAGCCCGCATCAGCACGGCTCCGTCTTCTATTGCCATGACAGATCCCTGGGCCATGTACGGTAGGGTCGGGTGCGCGCTGTCCCCAAGCAAGGTTACCCGAGCCGTGCTCCAGAAGCTAAGGCGTGGCCGGTTATTGAGCGCCCAGCAGAAGCACTTATCGCGATCCGCGGCATCGATCATGGTCTGCACATCGGGATGGAAGCCGGCAAAATCCGCCTTCAGGTCTTCCCAAGGTGCCTTGATAGCCCACCCTTCCTGGGTCCACTCGGGCTTTTCGACGCAGCCAACGAAGTTAAGAAGCTTCCCAGCGTTTACCCAGTAGACGACCATGTGCTTGTCCGGCCCCATCCAGTTGACGAAGATCGGAGGCTGGAGGTTGGGTGGCAGATTTTCCGCCGGAACCATGACCCGCCAGGCAACATTGCCAGTATAGTTGGCCGGTTCCATGCCGTGCATTTGAGCGCGTACAGCGGACTTAATCCCGTCGGCGCCGACCAGCACGTCGCCGCGCGCCGTGGTGCCATCGGCAAAGTAGAGAGTGACCCCCTGATCGTCTTCTTCATAGCGCTCTAGCGCCTTGTCGAGGTGGATCGCCGAAGGCGAAAGCGCGCGAACCCGCTCTTCAAGAACACGAAGTATATCGGGGCGATAAACATGCAAATAGGGTGCCCCGAACCGGTCCTCATGGTTGTCACCGAGTGGTATCTCGCTGACGACCTCGGCGGTGTCGTGGAGCCTGAATTCGGTTCTGAGCGGCCGAATGGAAATCGACTCCAAGGCCTCCAAGATACCAAGGTGCCGCAACACTCGGGTCGCATTGGCGCTAACCTGGATGCCTGCACCAACCTCACCAAGTTCGGGGGCCTGTTCGAAGACCTCTACCTCATGACCGGATTGCAGCAGCAACCCAGCGGCGGTTAGTCCGCCGATCCCGCCTCCCGCGATCAGTATCTTCCGTCTTGTCGTCATTTCTTGTCTCCACCGCCGGGAATGTCGGTACTTGTTATCTGCGGTTGATCTCTTGCTGGGCCTTCTGGATGTCTCCGGCCGGTCGCCAGTCGAAATGGGTGCGAACGTTGCTCCAGTCCGAAGGGAAGTAAGAGATCGGGACAACGCCTTGTTGCAGCGCCCATTCATCCCAGCGGGCAATCAGGGCCCGGGCCACGTCAGGTCGGCTCTCGGAGAGGTCGTGTTGTTCCGCCGGATCCTTGGCAACATTGTAGAGCGCCCAGCGCTCCTTTGGTCCCCACGGCGGATTCTGCCAGACGATCTTCCAATCCCCCTGGCGCCCAGCCCGACGCGCCCACAGCTCCCAGCCGAAGAATGCGTCAGCAGGGTGCAGTGCAGGCAAGGACGGATTGGCTAGGAGGGGTTTGAGACTGCTTCCCTCGAGACGCTCGATCCGACGTCCTTCGAACTCGCCATTCGGAATCGGCACGCCAGCATAGTCAAGCACGGTCGGCACGATATCGAGTACCTGAGTGAATGCGCCATTGAGCCTATTGCGATGCTTGATGCCTGGACCAGCAGCGATAAATGGCACGCGTGTACCGCCTTCAGTGGCAAAGCCCTTACCCAAGCGGAAAGGCGTGTTGCTAACATGGGCCCATTGCGGACCATACCAGACATAGGAGTCGCGTCCGCCCATCTGGTCGAACCGCAAGTCACGCTCTTGCGCAGACCAGCGATACCAGTCAGCTCCGCCGAAATCGAGCGGGTTGCCGCCATCCGCACCGTTGTCAGACATGAAAAGAATGATTGTGTTGTCGAGCTGTCCTTCGGCTCTAAGGGCAGCGATCACCCTGCCTACTTGCCGGTCAAGATTAATGACCATCGCGGCATAAATTTCCATCCTGCGCTCTTCGAGCTGCCGCAGTTCTGGTGACAATTGTTGCCAGGATGGCCAGTCGGGGTCGAATGGCGCTGCGATTTGCGATCTTCCGATCAGGCCCAGTTGGCGCTGCCGGGAAAGGCGCGCCGCGTGGATCGCATCATATCCCTTTGCGTATCGACCGCGCTGACGGGCTATGTCGTCGTCGGGTGCCTGCAAGGGCCAGTGCGGCGCCGTAAAATTCAACATCGCGAAGAAGGGCTTACTCCGGTCTCCTTGGCCGAGATAGCCGATTAGCTTGTCGGCAAATGTTCTAGAACTGTAAAAGTCGGGCGGTGGCAGGGTGTCCTTCCCGTTCTCGACATAGTTGACGGTCGGAATGTCGGGAAAGACGCCCTTGTTGTCGAAATGTGCTCCAGCGCCCTGGATCAAGGCAAAATGCTGCTGAAAGCCTCGGGCAGCCGGTCGGTAGGCCGGATCGCGCGCGCCGCCCATATCCCATTTGCCCGAGAGCATGGTTCGATAACCGGCACGGCCCAGTATCTCGGCAATAGTAGCTACGCGATGAGTGAGGACCGCCTCGTAACCGCGCTTGCCCTCAGTCTGAGGAGTCCAATCCCCTGCCATCGTGCCAAAACCGGCGTTGTGCGGTGACGCGCCAGTCAACAACGCCGCGCGCGTGGGGGAGCAAGCTGCATATGTGTGAAAGTTGGTTAGCCGCACACCGGATCGCGCTAGGCGATCAAGGTTCGGGGTCCGGATCTCCGATCCGAACGACCCGATATCGGAGTATCCCAAATCGTCTGCAACGATAATCAGGATGTTGGGTCTTTGCGGTGGAGTTACGTCGGTGCGTGCTCCAGCTTGGCTGCCAAGCAGGGCCAGTAGGCTCATGCCTCCAAGCGTGACCTTGCCGAGCAGGCTCGACCGATGGAACTTACGCCCCATCAGCGCTCTCCATAATCAGAACCGCCTTGATGACGTCGCCGTTGCGTGTGCACTCCATTGCCCGATTGATATCGGCGAACGGGAACGCGGCGATAAGTCGGTCCACGGGAAACTCGCCAGCCAGCCACCATTCGAGCATTTTGGGGTACAGATCGTGCGGAACCGAGTTGCCGAAGGACAGTGCCTCAAACCTTGCTGCCTTCTCGAACAGCGGCATCGGCTTCAACGTGTATTCATCCATTGGGCTAGGCAAAATGGCGTAGGCCATGTGACCCCCGGTGCGCAGGCTGGCGATTGCGCTTTCAAAAGCGGCGGCATTCCCTGAAGTTTCCAATAGCTTGCCCACACCGCGACCGGTCTGGGCCAACACCCATTCATCCATCGCGCCCGACCGCGGGTTGAAGACATCGGTCGCACCAAGCTCTCGTGCCATTTCCAGGCGACTGTCGCGAACGTCAGCTACCATAATTGCGCCGGCACCAGCGCGGCGCGCTGCCATAACGGCGCCCAAGCCAACCGCGCCGGCACCGACGATCAGCACCGTCTCACCTGGCCTGACGTCCAGCACATTGATGATCGCCCCCGTGCCAGTCATTACTCCACAGGTAATGCTGGCCCCTACTTCAGCGGGCACATCCTGCGGCAAAGGCACAAGGCAATGGTCCTGAACAATGGCATGAGTCGCAAAGGACGATTGCTGGAAGAATGCCGCATGCAGCGGCGCATCTGATTTGTCCCAGATCGTGGCACTGCCGTCCAACCGCCTGCCCCCAAAGGTCACATCCCAGCTCTGATCGCAATGGAAGGGATGTGCCTCCTGGCACGAAGGGCAAGTGCCACAAGATCCGTAACCCAGAAGCACGCGGTCACCGACCTTTACCCTTGCCTCTGAACCAACCTCCTCGACGATGCCGACACCTTCATGGCCGAACACGGCCGGCAAAGCGCAGAGCGATGAACCATCGATGTCCATATGACAGATGCCGCAAGCCTCGATCCGGACAACTGCCTCGTTCGGCTGCGGCGCATCGAGTTTCGCGGGCTCGATCGACAAAGGCTTGCCGACCTGCCTCTGGATGGCAGCCTCGATCGACCGGCCCACTGTCACGCCCCTTGCTTCGTGGTCCAGGCAGTATGCTTGGATTGCAGGAACTCGTTCATCGCATCGACACCGTGGAGTCTGCCCACACCGCTTTCCTTGTATCCACCCGTTTCAACTTCAGGGTGCAAGGCGCCGTGCATGTTGATCCAGACTGTCCCAGCTTCAATCCGCCGCGCCACTCTCTGGGCGCGAGCGAGATCAGCGCTCCAGACACTCGCGGCAAGACCGAAGCGGCTGGCGTTAGCGCGCTCAAGGGCCTCGGCGTCCGTATCGAATGACTGCACCGTCAGGATCGGACCGAAAATCTCGTCCGTAATGAGCGGGGATTGCGGATCCCGCACATGCACCAGGCTGGGTGTTACATATGCGCCGACATCCTGACCGCCGCCCAAGACTGCGCCGCGCACCACGATCTCGTCAGGCGCGCTGACCGCATCGAGCATGCGCAAGATGCGGTCTCGAGCGTCAAGATCGATCATAGGACCCATCTGTGTAGCGGGCTCGGACCCCGGCCCAACGACGACTCCCATGAGTGCTCTGGCAAACAGCGACATTGCCTCTTGAAGCAGCTTACTGGAAACCAGCAGGCGACTGGCCGCGACACATTGCTGGCCGGACATGAAAATAGCTGCTCGCACGATCTGGGGGACCGCGCTCCCAAGGTCGGCATCATCAAGCAGAATAACCGGCGCGCTGCCCCCTAATTCGAGATTCACGCGCTTCATGGTTGAGGTCGCCGCGACGGCAATCTGCTTGCCGACTTGGGTACTACCTGTGTAGCTGATCACTCGAACCTCTGCCGCTTCGACCAGCAATTTTGCCCCTGCGTGGCCGGTCTCGCTGAAGGAGTTAACCACACCTGCCGGTAGATCGGTAATCTCCGACAGCAGCCGCAATACAGCAGCGCTGGTCAAAGCCGTTTGGGGCGCAGCCTTAACTACACAGGTGCAGCCGGCTGCAAGCGCCGGCGCGAGCGAACGAACCAGCAGGATGACAGGGGCATTCCAAGGCACGATGATCGCAGCCACTCCGGCCGGCTCTTTGCTGATCATCGAATAGAGGTCAGCCTCCAATTCGATGACCCGTCCAAAGATGTTACGCGCCAAACCAGCATAATAGCGAAGCTCCGAAACGCTAAGCTCAATCTCCACGAGAGCCTGCGCGATCGGTTTGCCGTGCTCGGCAGTCAGTAAAGCAGCAATACGCTCCTTTTCGGCGCTAAGCCGGTCAGCAAATTGCAATAGAACGGAAGCACGGAGCCGAGGAGACAAACACCAATTGCTGCAATAGAAGGCCTCAGCGGCCGCAGAAATTGCGGTGCGAACTGCAGCTTCATCGATATCTTCGAACAACCCAACAATTTCACCGGTCGCCGGGTTGGTGCTCGCAGCAACCTTCGAGGCTTGGGACGCCTGCCATTCGCCTGCAATCCAGGAAACTCCATCCATCAGCACCATCCATCACTACCGCACAAGCGGGCTTCAGCGCCCTGCCCGATACTTTGCTCGCCAGAGCATAGTCGCCCCAATTTTGTTGCGCAAGTGAAGAACCTGTCCGGGAAGGCCGGCATCTAAAGAGGCAAGATATCTTGATGGGATTAGAGTTAGATTTGCTGTTTTAATTACTTCTTTTTTGATCTTCTAGGCCAATGGCCAGCCTTCGCGGTGACATTTTTTGTGCAACAATTTTAGAGGCGGTTGAGGCTGGCTGTGCCAATTCGATTCTCGATTCCGCGTGTCTTGGCCGGATTCCCCGTCCGAAGGAGTTCACACTATGGCTGTGGATCTATCGCCCTTCATGGACTAGCCCCTCGGACAGCGCCCATCCGGAAAGCCAAGGAACGCGCCGAGCAGGGCGTTGGCAGCCGGCGGGTCCTCGAAAGGAGTCCAGTGGCCCACGCCCGGGAGCATTGCTGTGGTGAGGTTTTCTGCCTTGGCGCGGGCCCGCTTGGCGAGGGTAGGAGCGAAAGTCTTGTCCTCACTACCCTCGATCAACAGCACCGGCATGGTGATCGGGCCAGAGCGCCTTGGCCAGCCACTGCCGCGGGTCATCTTATCAAAGGGCGGGATATTGGCGCGGTACCACGCGATGCCGGCGTCGATCGCTGCCGGGTCGGACAGCGCGCCGCGGAACAACTCGCCTTCCTCGGCGGTCAATACGCCTTCCGAAATTGCGCGGCCATATGCGGTTTCGAACAGGGTGGACGGCACGTTCAGCCTCTCGATGCTCTCACGGTTGAGTGCCTGGAGGCGTGGCACGTAAGCCGAGGCTGCCCGCTGCGCTGGATCGTCGGCCAGCATGTCGAGAAACAGATCATAAGGCGGGGCGCTGAACACGGCGAGCCGTTCCAGCCGCCGCGGTTTCCACTGCGCATAGGACCATGCAAGCGCACCGCCCCAGTCATGTCCCACCAGCGTGACTTTCTCACCCGGTGCCAGCGCCGCAATTGTGCGGTCAAGCTGCCGCGCGAGGCCTGCCACCCGGTAATCAGCATCGCGCGCAGGACGTCCCGAAAAGCCTGCCCCTGGCGCATCAATTGCGATCATTCTCCGGCAAGCGCCGAAGGCCTCCATCTGGTCAAACCATGCATACCAGAAGCTGGGAAAGCCGTGGACGAGGATCACGGTCGGCCCCTCACCCGTGGAGACATAGTGAATGCGGTCATCGCCCTTGCCGATGAAACCTTCGGTATAGGGGCGGCTGCCGACGCGGTTGGCATGAATGACTGCGGGATCTGTGGCAGCCGCCACTGCTGACAGTCCGGCGACCAAGGCAGCAATCAAGTGCCGCGCCAGCCCAATGATCCGCATTGACACCCCCTTTTTATTGCAATATTCGTCAATAACAGAGGGAGAGGTCAATGTCACTAAGGTTTGCAGGGGCTTTGGCTGCAAGTCTCCTGATCGCCGGCTGCGCGCCGTCCGAAAGCGAAACCAAGCCCGATGCCGCATCCTCACTCAGCGGGCAGGCCGAGCTTGGCGAAAGCCTTTATCTCACCCATTGCAGCAGTTGTCATGACAATGCCACGGGCGGCGCCCCTGTCCGTGCAGCCATCGAAAAACGCAGTGCGGCCTATATTAAACAGGCTCTCACGACCGGGGTGATGAAGGCGCAGGGCTCTGCACTCAATCCCTATGAAATCGCGATCCTCGCAGACCATCTCGGGACTGATGCCCCGCCGCAGGTAGTGGCGGGAAAACGCTGCGAAGGTCGCCTCGCGGTGTCTGGCGCGCCGCTCTGGAACCGCTGGGGCAACGGCCTTTCCAACGCGCGCTATCAGCGCCAGACCGCAATCACGCCCGCCAATGTCGGACGACTGGAGCTTGCCTGGGCCTTCGGCTTTCCCGAAGCGCAGCGCGCCCGCTCGCAACCAGCGGTAACCCAGCAAGCGGTGTTCACCGGCAGCCAATCGGGCCGCGTCTATGCGCTTGACCGGATGACGGGATGCATCTGGTGGACGTTCGATGCCAAGGCCGAAGTGCGCAATGCGCCCGTCCTCGACATCGATGCCGCCGCTGGCCCGACGCTGTTTTTCGGGGACTTCGACGCTCGTGTTTATGCGGTCGATGCCGAAACCGGCAAACTGCGCTGGACCACAACGGTGCGCGACCATCCTGACGGCACGATCACGGGCAGCCTCGCACTGCATGGCGGTCGGTTATTCGTGCCGATGTCCTCGACCGAAGTTCTCAGCGCCTTCAATGAGGATTACGAGTGCTGCACGTTCCGCGGCGGTGTGACGGCACTTGATGCGTCGGATGGCCGCCGGGTGTGGCGCTGGTATTCGGTCGACAAGCCCGTCAAGCACAGGGGCGGCGAGACGGCGCCGAGCGGCGCGCCGGTTTGGGGCACCCCCACAGTCGACCCGGCGCGCGGGTTGTTGTATGTCGGCACGGGCGAAAACTACTCCTCCCCCGCCAATGGCCAAAGCGATGCGATCATCGCGATCGAGCTTGCCACGGGTCGCCGCAAATGGGTGATGCAGGCCACCGCGGGGGATGCGTGGAACGCGGCTTGCGGCACAGGGCAAAGCGCAAATTGCCCTGCCGAGGATGGGCCAGACTTCGATTTCGGAGCGCCCCCGATGCTGGTAAAGGCCGGCGCTCGCGACATCCTGCTCGCCGGACAGAAATCCGGCGAGATCTTCGCAATCGATCCAGACCGGGGAAGCGTGCTGTGGCGCCAGCGGGTAGGGCGTGGCGGGTTCAACGGCGGCATCCACTGGGGCATGGCAAGCGATGGCACAACGCTGTTCGTGCCTATCGCCGACACGCCCGGCAGCCGTTTCGCCAAGGGCGACCCGCGCCCCGGGATCCATGCGTTCGACGTCGCAACGGGCCGCCCGCTGTGGTCGCGGATCGAGAAACTGCGCTGCCCGGAATTCTCCTTCGCTTGCATCACCGCGCTGTCCGCTCCTGTTACGTTGGTCCCCGGGGTGGTGTTCGGCGGAGGGCATGACGGGCGGTTGGTCGCCTACGCCGCCAAGGATGGCGCAGTGCTCTGGAAGACAGACACCAACCGCGCCTTTGCGACCGTCAACGTGGTTGAGGCCAAGGGTGGCACGATCGACGGCCAAGGCCCGGTGGTGGCGGGGGACATGGTGATCGTGAATTCGGGATACGACAAGTTCGGCGAGATCGCGGGCAATGTGCTGCTGGTCTATCGCCTCAAGGGAGCCGACCGATGATACGACCTGCCTTTACCGCACTCGCTTGCATATTGCTGGCAAGCTGCGCAACGACCACCGGCATGACTGAGCCGGGTGCTGCGGCAGCCGCACCTGCCGCGGTGGTTGCAGGGCCGATCAAGGGCGTCCACCACATCGGCATCACCGTCAGCGACATTGACGACACGCTCGCCTTCTACAGCCGGTCTGTGCCTTACGAGCTTGTCGAGCGGCGGACGGTCGATGCTGCCGCATTTCCATCCGAAGTGCTCGCCAGACGCAAGGGCAAGATCGAGATCGCGTTGGTGCGCACGCCGACCGTCTTCCTGCAGCTGATCGATGTCGATCCCGGCTCAAAGGCCGCGCCCGCGCGCCGCCCGGTGATCGGCCCAGGCTACACCCATATCTGCTTCCAGTCGCCCTCGATTGCGCCGAAATACGACGTGTTCAAGGCCAATGGTCTCGCCATGCTGTCGCGCGGTGATGGACCTGTCGACCTGGGCGGATACGGGGTGACCTATGCGTATGGCTTCGATCCTGACGGCATCATGATCGAGATGGAGCAGCTAACGCCCGTGGTCATCGCCGCGCATGGCGAGCTTGGCACCAAGCGGATGCGCTTTCCTGCATGGGCAACGCATATCGGCAATGTCACCGGCGACAAGGAGCAGATGGTTGCGTTCTACTCCAAGGTCCTCGGCCACGGCCCGCGCCGTGAACTGCCGCCGACCCGGCGCCAGACCTTCGACGAGATTGCCGATATCGACGGCATTGTCGCCGCTGCAAGCTGGTTCGACGTTGGCAATTTCGAGCTGGAGTTCTGGCACTACATCGAACCGCGCACGCCCAAGGGCACAGCTGCGCAAATGATCGACGCGATCGGATACAATGCCATCGTCTTCGAGACCGACAATCTGGCCGCTACTCTTACCCGGCTGGAACGCGCGGGCGTGCGCTTTGCCGGCAAAACGTTCGAGCTGGGCGGGTGGCGGGTGCGCTATGCCCGCGACCCTGAAGGCAATCTCATAGCATTCCAGCAGAACATCGGCGCCGGTGCGGCACGATCGATTGACGACATGCTATGGCTCAAGGACCGGGCCCCGCAGTAAGTTGCCATCTGGATTGGTGCGGCAAGTCTGCTAGGCTTGCCCCATGACTGTTGTCGCCACCAAGCGCAGGACTCGGCTCGCTCCGGAGGAGCGGCGTTCGCTGATCCTTGATCACGCAGCCGACATGATCGCGCGCGAGGGGATCGCCGAGCTGTCGATGGAGGCCATCGGGCGCGCGGCGGGGGTGAGCAAATCGCTGGTCTACAACTACTTCCCCAACCTCCAGGTGTTGCTGAGCGAACTGCTCGAACGTGAACTGAAGCGGCTGCGGCGGCTTCAGAGCGAGGCGGTCAACAAAGCCGGAACCTTCGAAGGGATGGTGCGGGCAACCACCCACGTCTACCTTACCTATATCGAGGAGCGCGGGCTGATTATCGAGCGGCTCCAGCAGGAGCCATCGATCAGCGATCTGCATGATCCGACCGAATATGGCCGCGATACAGCAGTCGAATTTCTCGCCGCGATCATTGAACGCCATTTCGACCTGCCACCCGACGTTGCACGGGCGGCGACCGACATCAGCTTCGGCCTCCCGGCTTCGGCCGGAGCCTATCTGCTGCGCACCGGCATGGACCGGCAGCAGCTTGAGGACATCACCGTCTCCATGATTTTGGGATCGGTGACGTCGCTCAAGACAGATTTTGCCGCGCGCCGCAAACCGCTGTGGGACGGTCGGCCAGCGGGTTAGCTGGCCGCGCGCCTTACATCGGGAAGATCGACTGTCCCCCATCGATCACCAGCGAGTGACCAGTGACATAGCGGCTCGCCGGGCCAGCCAGAAACACCGCAGCCCCGGCCATGTCGTCGACCGTGCCCAGCTTGCCCGAGGGGGTGCGCCGCAAGCACGCATCCTGGAACGCCTTGGGTGTGTTGAGGCTCATTTCGGTTGCGACGAACCCCGGCAGGATCGCATTGGCGCGGATACCGGCAGGTGCCAGCTCCACCGCAAGCGAGCGCACAAGACCCGAGACGGCAGCCTTCGTGGCGGAATAGCCGCCACCCGGCACGCCCAGAAGCGCCGCGACGGACGAGGTGACGACAAGACTTCCGCCGCTCCCCTGCGCAATGAAATGTCGTGTCGCGGCCTGGAAGGTGTAGACCACGCTGTTGACGTTGAGATCGAGCGTGCTTTGCCAGTCCCCGGGAGAGAGTTGGGTGAAAGGTTTTCGCACGCCCGAGCCGCCGGCATTGGCAAAACAGCTGTCAAGCCGGCCAAAGCGAGCGATCGTCAATTCCATCGCCGCTGAGACTTGTTCCGGGTCGGTAACGTCGCAGGCGAAGTCTGCCACGTCGGCCCCGCTGGCCTTGAGCACCTCGCTCGCCTCCCGGTTGCGCTCGGCATTGCGCCCCCAGATCGCGACACTGGCCCCGGCGCTCGCCAGCCCTCGCGCCATCCCGATGCCGAGGCCCCCGTTACCCCCGGTGACCAGTGCGACATGTCCGGTCAGATCGAACAGCTGCGGCATGGCGGCGGCTGTGCTGCTGGTGGCTGTGCCCATCAGAAGCCCACCCGCACGTTGACGCCATACACGCGAGGATCGAGCAGGAAGGCGCTGCGGAAGCTGCCGACGAGGTTGGAGTTCACTTCGAGGAACGTAATGTCGTCGTTGTTCTGGACGTTCTTCACGTAGAAGATCAGCGCCAGATCGCGCTCGTCATGGGCAACCTGCATCTGAAGGTCGAGCTGTTCCCAGCTACCCACACGGTCTGCCGCAACATTGAATTCCCGCGCCCAGAATCCGGTTTGCGAGTAGTAATCGACACGCGGTTTGAGCGACCAGCTTCCCGCAACCGGAATGTTGTATTCCGCCGCCAGCTTGAGCGTGCGGCTCGGCGCGTTGGGCAATTCGTTGCCTTGGATCTGGAAGAACGCCCCCCCGCGCGACGGATCGGATGACCGGAAATCGCTGCGGATATCGGTCTTGAGCAGGCCCAGCGCCCCTTCAAGTCGCAGCCCTTCAAGCGGCGTGAAGACCGTCTCGAGCTCGAAGCCTCGCACGCGGGTTTCGGGAATGTTGACGTTCGTGGCAAGGGTACCAACGATGTTGCCGACGATCAGATTGCTGTAATCGTATTGGAACAGAGCCCCGTTGAGGGTCAGCTTGGAATCAAGCAGCGTGTTCTTCGAACCGAGTTCCCACGAGTTGATGAATTCGGAATCGAAGGTTGGCGTGCCGACATTGCCCGGATTGAAACCGCCCGATTTGAACCCGCGCGAGAACGTCAGATAGAGATTGTTGTCCGGCGTCGGCTGCCAGGTCACGCTGCCGCGTCCGGTCCAGGCATCGAATGAAGCCTCGCCTTCGAAGAACGGGCCCAGAGCGAAGGTGCCGCTGGCGGTGCGGATGGATTTGTCGTCCTTGGTGTAGCGGATGCCGCCCAGCACGCTCAGTTCAGGCGTGATATCAATGTAGACCTCACCGAACACCGCGTGCGAGGTAACGCTCGCATCGGTGGTTACCCCAGCCGCGACAAAGCCGGCGGTCCGGTTGGCGGGCATATAGGTGATCACATCGCCTGCGCTGTTGGCCTTCAGGTAATATCCGCCCAGCAGGAAGTTGAACGGCCCCGACAAGTCCGATGCAAGGCGCAGTTCCTGGCTGACCTGATCGCGCTCTCCCGAACCATACTGAGCTGAACGCCAATCGGGCGACGAAATCACCTGACCCGGACCAAGCAGGTAGGTCAGGACACCATTGCCCGCGCCATTTGCGGGCGAAATCGCGGTGGGGTTGAAAGCATTGGGCCGCGTGCCCTGATCGAAGTCACGGACGGAATCATTGCTGCCGTCCCTGAAGCCGGTGACCGAAGTCAGGCGCAGCCAGTCACCGATGTCCTGATTGATCTCGAAGGTGGCGAGCAGGTCCTTGGCTCTCTGTTCAGGCAGAACGTCGATCCGTACTTCACGCAAATCGGCCGGATTGGCGCTGAATGTATCGGCACGCACAACCCCGGGGATCAGGAAGCGATCGATCGGGAAATTGACGGCGGGGAAGTCATTGGTGACCGAGTCAGGCGAGCAGCCCAAAGTCGGATCGGGTGTGCATAGCGTCTTCACCGCGTTGGCGCGGTTGCTGTCTTCTTCGAAGTACGTGACCACGAAGTCGACCGTCGTGCCGGAACCGGTGTCAAGCCGTGCGCTGCCGCGCAGCGTGAACTGGTCACGGCCGTCGATGCGCGAGCCATCCTCGAGGTTGCGCGTATAGCCGTCACGGTTGAGATAGTGCCCGGCAAACCGCAAGCCGAAGCCCTCGGTAATCGGCACGTTCACCGCACCTTCGATGCGACGCCCGTCAAAGTTCTCGACCTGAGAGCTCACGTAGCCTTCGAACTCATCGGTGGGCTTGTGGGTGACGAAATTGATCAGGCCGCCGGTAGTGTTACGCCCGAACAGGGTGCCTTGCGGACCGCGCAGCACTTCAACCCGTTCGAGGTCGAAGAATTCGCCGAAGGTGCTGCCCTGCTGCAGGAACACGCCGTTGATAAGGACGCCGATGTTGGTGTCGTTGGAACCACCGAAGGACTGCGACCCGACCCCGCGGATAGTCAGGTTGCGGTTGGCGGAAAGGATCACGTTAGGTGCATTGAACTGCAGGTCCAGCGCGTCCTCGATGCGGGCAGCGCGGATATTCTCGCCGGTCAGGGCGGTGATGGCAATCGGCACCTCCTGCACGTTTTCCTCGCGCAGCTGCGCGGTCACGATGATGACGTTTTCGCTTTGCTCGGCGGCCTCGCCAGCCTCCTGAGCGAAGACGGGCTGGCTGCACAGCGCAGCAAGCGGCAGGGCCGAGATGGCCGGGAACAGCTTTTTCATTGGTATTCTCCCCTCGTTATGGGAAGGGGAATGACACTTAATGGACTAAACGTCAATATAAACCCAAATACGAGTTCATAAACGCGGATTTGCCACGCCAATATGGGGTTTTGCGGCATTATTCGTCACTATGCCCAACTCCCTTCCCCTACTGACTGAGCGCGCCACATGGCCCGCCGCAAGTGGCCCGCGAGGACTGCACAACGTTTTCTGATCAGCCGTTGATGCTCGGCTCGACCATACCGGCATTGCCAAGCCAAACGAGCCCACCTCGCGCAGCGCGGAACGAAATACCGGCGGCCCAACCCTCGGCCCATTCTCTCGCGTTTCGATAGGCCGGTCGGACGAACGAAGATTGTCGGCTTCAATCAAAACCAGACATTTGACACATCTTGGGGAATGGCCGTTTTGTCCCAAGAGCTTCCGGCAGCAGGCGACCAAAGCCGGTCATTCGCGACACCCCACTATGTGCGTCTGCTCCTGACAAAACCCGCCGAATGGCTTCCACGAAGCGGATGGTTAGCGATGCGACCTAGTTTTAGCCATTTGCGGTTCGCTATAATCTGTCAGACTGCGATCACTGCAGTAGCCAGATTCTACGCTATTTCTGCGCGTCCCATATCTTGTCCAGCTCACGCAGACCGGCGGCTAAGCTAATATCCCATCGTCGATGATACGTCGCACCAGGCGCAGCGATATCTGCCGCTGTACATTCTCCGCGACCAAAGGCATCAGGCGGATGACTGACCGGTTCGACACAAAAATAATCCTCCCCGGCGGGGACATAGATATGCACACCCGCCATCGCGCCGCCGTGCAAGACAAGGGGATGATCCCCGCCCCAGATGGTTGCCGGATCGGTACAGGGGAAGAAATTGTCGAGCCCTTCAAGAGCATCGACCGGCACCGGCTGATCGCCTTTGAACAGATCCGTCGGCTCGAGCGCTTTGGCGAGGCCGTCCGGGTGATTTACCCACATCCCTGTCGCGCGGAGGGTGATTGCACTTGCGCGACGACGGACAAAATAGGGGTGGATACCCGTGCCACAGGGCATCGCCGAATTCGGGTCGCGGTTGACGATGGCCATATCGATGTGGATGCCACCGGGATGGATGACGAAGCGCTGTTCTGCGCGATAGGACCAGGGCCAGCCGCGATCGCCTAGCGCGTCGTGGCCTGGATGCTCGTAAGACAGGGTCAAATGCCGATCGCTGACATCGTCGACCCGCCAGTCGCTGCGCCAGCCATGCCCGTGGTGCGCATGCGGCAATGCCCCGTGATCGCATGCAAGCTGAACCGTCCGCTCTCCGATGCGAAGCAGGCCATGGCCGATCCGGTTGGCAAAGGGCACCAGCGGGAAGCTCGCGCAATCCAGAATGTCGCCGACATCGGGCCCCGCGCTTCGGAGCACCGGCTCGCCTTCAAAGTGCAGCGATGCCATCGCCCCGCCAAGCGATGGAAGGATCACTGCGCGCCAGCCAAATGCTTGTAGGGTGATGGCCATCGTGGCTCAGAGCTCCAGCACTGCCACGCCAGCGGCCGTGAGTTCCCGCTGGCCCAGCACGGGCTGGCCGCCGATATCATCGGGGATGGCAACCATCTCGGTCGAATAGTTGAAAGCGAAGACGTGGTTCGCTGTGCGGCGGACGCGCAGTCCATCGGGCAGGTTAACAGTCTTGATGTCCGCCTCTCTCGCGGCCGTCTGCAACACCACCGCAAGCACATCCTGCTCAGGCCAGGCGGCAAGATAGCGCCGGTTGCCCGATCGCCAGCAGGCGACGGTTCCGTCATCGGCTACGAGCTCTGCTGCCGCATCGGTTTCCAGCTGCTCGATCCAGCGGCGCACTGCCCAGCCCTGGCCCGGATGCACCAACCCCGGCCTCAGGCTTTCCACCCGCACAACTTTGGCCGGGAAGATCGGCCCCGGCGGCAGGCCATCGGGTATTGCAAAGTCGGCCGTGCGGCTGCCCGATCGCGGGCCGATCACGACAGGGCCTTCAAAGGCGTCGAGGTTCGCCAAAAGTTCGTCGGGCACCACCGGCAGGCAGGGCACCACGCACATCGCATAGCCTACGAGCGGCGCATCGGGCGGGAGGATATCGACATTCAGACCCAGCTGCCGCAGCGCGCAATAGGCATCGAACGCTGCCCATAATGCCGACAGCCCTGCACCCTGCGGCTGGATCGTGGTCATCCAATCCGAACCATAGGAGAAGACTAGCGCCACGCTCTTGGCGGCAGCGGACATCGGGCCGATCGCTGCGATGTCGCGCGCGGCCTGGGCGGCCTCGGCATAAGCAGGCGCGGGCGCATCGTCAGGGCGCAAAAGACCAGCGTGTAGCTGCTCCTGGGCAAAGGGTGCCTGGCGCCAGCGGAAATAGCTTACCAGTTCGGCACCATGGGCCAGCGCCTCGAGCGTCCACAGCCGCACCATGCCATGCAGCGGCGCCGGGTTGTGCCGCGCCCAGTTGACCGGTCCGGGCTGCTGCTCCAGCACCCACCAGCGGCCATCGCGCGTGCACCCCCGGTACAGATCGTGATGGAAGGCGGCGATATCGGGATGGCCCTGCCGCGCATAACGCAGCTTGTCGTCCTCGCTGAACCGGAAGCTTTCGAGAAAGCCCAGCGGATAGCTGTCCCAGCCCACGGCATCGAGCGAGCGTGCCACATCGTGATGATCGAACTCGGTAAAGAACCCCATGAAATTGTGGGTGATGTCGCGCCCGGGGGACAATGCGCGAAGGATGTCGACCTGGTTCTGGTTGAAGCGGACAACCTCGTCCGAGGCGAAGCGGCGAAAGGCGAGCCAATGCGCCGGGTTCGCTTCGGTGACGGTCAGATTGGGCAGGTCGACCTCGTCGAAGCTGCGATATTCCTGGCTCCAGAACACATTGCCCCAGGCCTGGTTGAGCGCTGCGACATCGCAATAATGTTTGGCCAGCCAGACACGGAAGGCGGCCAAGGCAGCGGGTGAAAAGCTCTGCACCGTGTCATGGCAGCCATATTCATTGTCGGTCTGCCACGCGACGACCGCCGGATGGTGGCCATAGCGTTCGGCCAGAACGCGAGTGATGCGCGCGGCCTGCTTTCGATATCCGATGTGGCTGAAGCAGTAATGGCGCCGCGACCCGAAGCGCCGCGGACGACCATCGCGGTCGATCGCGATCATGTCGGGCATGGAATCGACCAGCCATTTGGGAGGTGTCGCGGTCGGCGTTCCCAAGATGACGCCAAGCCCCGCAGCGTGCAGCGTTTCAATTGCACGGTCGAGCCATGCCCAATCGAACTGGCCCGGCTCGGGCTCGATCCGGCTCCAGGCAAACTCGCCGATGCGAACCCGGGTCAGCCCGATCTCGCGCATCCGCTGGGCATCGTTAGCCCATTGCGATTCGGGCCAGTGCTCGGGATAATAGCAGACGCCAAGCTGCATCAGCTGCGGCTTCGAGGATGGGCTATCAGAGATCATGGCGCGCGGTTGCTCTATTTGGGGTCAGGGGGCAATTACGAATAGACGATATGTTCAATTGGCGCTCATGCCACATCAAAAAGGCGGCACAAGGCTGATCGGGGTCTGAAATCCAAAGCAGCATCGCGCAAACCTGTCCGACTGGCGCCGCAGGAGCGGCAGTCGCTGATCCTGGACCGTGCCGCCGACATCATCGCGCGCGAAGGCGTGTCGGCGCTGTCGATGGACCGAATCGGGCGCGAAGCCGTGGTCAGCAAGTCGCTGGTCTATGCCTATTTCCCCGGGATGACAGACCTTTTGCGGCAATTGCTGCAGCGCGAATGGCGCAGGCTGCGGCGCCTCCAAGCCGAAGCGGCGGACCGGGCTGAAACGATGGAAGGGCTGGTGCGCGCGGTGACCCATGTCTATCTGAAATACATCGACGAGCGTGGCATGCTGATTAAACGGCTTCAGGCGTAGCCATCGGTATCCGCAATCCATGACCCCACCGAGTTCGGCCGCGACAGCGCTGTGGGCTATCTCGCTGAAATCGTTGCTGAGCATTACGGGCTTCCTCAGGGCATCGCGAAGGCTGCGACGGATATCAGCTTTGGTCTGCCGGCAGCTGCGGCGCGTATTTGCTTCAGCGACGGCTGAGCAGGGAGGTGCTGGAGGACCTGACCGTCACCATGATCCTGGGCACGCTGAATGAGTTGAAACGCGAGCATATGGCCTACCTTCAGCCGATCCGACGAGCACCGCCGCTGCGGTAATATGCTCAAACTGCGGCGGCGAGCAGATCCGGTGTCCGCTCCGGTGCAGGGTTGACGACGGCAATCGGGCTCTCATCAAGACCATATTCCCTGCGCGGCCGATCGAGAGGTTCGTGCAGGCGCTTTTCGAAAGCCACGAACTGCAGGCTTCGGGCGCGACGCCCCCGCGACCAACCGTCGGAAATGGCATCCATCGCCGGCTGGATCAGCAGCGGATCGACCAGCGCCATTTGTCCAGAGACCACGGCAATCCACATTGCGGCATAGGAAAAGTCCATCTGCGCCAACTGAAATGCCTGCAGCGCCAACTCTCCAAACGGGGCCGCCGAATAGCCGATCAAGACCTGGTGCAGATCGTGCGTCTGAAAGCCTCGCACCACCTTGTAGGCAATTGCTGGGGGCAAACGATCGATCTTGCCGTTGAGCTCCAGCGCTTCGTGCCGGGCGCGATAGGTGTGGCCGAGCGTTCCGGGAGCGCAATCATCGAGCATGGCCAGCCGAAAGTCCGGCGCAAGCCAGGCTTCGCGGGCTAGCGGGCCATGCTCGGGATGATCCAGGATGGCAGCCTCATATTTGGCGATGGCATCGGTGGGTGCCGTCTCCCACCACTCGTTGGACACCCAATCTCTGCCTGCTTTTTGCCGATTTCTGGGGTAGGTATGGAAGCTGCTTCAACGATTCGACAACGCGACTCGGCTGGTGTGGAAGATCAGCAGACGGTGCGGCGGTGACGCGAGTGCGCATCTGAATTGCAAGGACCATATGGGAAGGCCGGTGCCACGGCTGCTGCCGGGTGTTAGCCTTGGAGCAGGCAGGCTCCGGCCGAAGGAATGCCCAGGAAATGGGCTTGGGCAGGCCGGCCTGTACCCAGCCAATGATCCGCCAGTGCGCGATCAACAGCGGGCAACCGGTCTGCGGCGACCACCGCCACGACACAGCCGCCAAAGCCGCCACCGGTCATTCTGGCGCCGCCGTCCTCGCCGATCGCAGCATTCAGGCTGTCGACCAGCGCATCCACCGCCGGCACGCTGACCTCGAAATCGTCCCGCAACGATGCATGCGATGCGCGCATCGCTTGCCCAAGCTCCGCCAGATCGCCGCGCGCCATCGCCTCGGCAGCGCTCCGCGTGCGCGCATTTTCGGTGACGACATGCCGCGCGCGGCGGAAAACGGTGGCATCGCAGCCGGCCTCGCCTGCCTCGAGCATCGCCAGGTCCAGGTCGCGCAATGACCCGACGCCAAAACACTCCGCCGCCTGCCGGCACTGGGCGCGGCGCTCGTTATAGGCGCTGTCGACAAGCCCGCGCGCCACGCCCGAAGGAACGATGACGATTACGGCATCGGCGGCAAAGGCAACCGGCTTTGCGCTCAGGCTGCGGCAGTCGAGCAGAAGCGCGCTGTCCTGCTCGCCAAAGGCCGACGCCATCTGGTCGAGCAGGCCGCAAGCGCAGCCGACATAATGATGCTCGGACCATTGCGCGACCCGCGCTAGCACGTGCTTGTCGGGCGCTTGCGCACCCGCCACAGCCGTCAGCGCAAGGCCCAACGCAACCCCCAGCGAGGCGGACGAGGACAGGCCGTTGCCCTGCGGCACATCGCCCGAAAAGGCGAGCTTTGCCCCGCGCACGGGCAGGCCGAATGCAGGCAATCCGGCAGCAATGCCGCGGACGTGATTTCGCCACTCGCCCTGGGCCGCAGTTTTGATCGGCGCATCGATACGGACGTCATCTTCCGCCATGTCCAGGTCTGCGGCTCGCGCGATAATGCGCGGCTCCTCCAGCGGGCTTGCGGCAACCACGGTGCCGAACTGCAGCGCGCAAGGCAGGGCAAAGCCGTCGTTGTAATCGGTATGATCGCCGATCAGATTGACCCGGCCGGGGGCGAAAGCGAGGATCGCGGGATCATGGCCATAGGCGCGGCGAAACGCGGCGATCGTGCGTTCGACGAGCGGGAATGTGTCGCTCATGCCGGGGTCGCCTTGCGGTAATGGACCGGGCTGACGGCGCGCAGCCGTTCGGCAGCCTGTTCGGCGGTCAGATCCCGCTGCGCCTCGGAGAGCATTTCATAGCCGACCATGAATTTGCGAACGCTGGCAGACCGCAGCAGCGGCGGATAGAAATGCGCGTGCAGCTGCCAGTGCGCCTGATCGCCCGCGCCATAGGGCGCGCCGTGCCAGCCCATCGAATAGGGGAACGAGCAGCCGAACATGTTGTCGTAGCGCGCGGTCAGTTCGCTGAGCAGCGCGCCCAGGCTGTCGCGGTCGGATGGATCGAGCTGCTCGATCCGCTGGACGGCAAAGCGCGGCAGCACCAGCGTTTCGAACGGCCAGACCGCCCAGAACGGTACGATCGCCATCCAGCGCGCGTTTTCGACCACCACGCGCCGGTCGCCGGCCTCACGCGCGGCGATATCGCCGAGCAGCGTCCGCCCGGTCCTCTCGAAATAGGCCCGCTGGCGCGCATCCTCGGTCGCCGGTTCATCGGGGAGATGCGCGCTCGCCCAGATCTGTCCGTGCGGGTGCGGGTTGGAGCAGCCCATGGCCGCGCCCTTGTTCTCGAAGATCTGGACCCAGGCATAACGCTGCCCCAGCTCGGCGGATTGATCCGCCCAGGTATCGATCACCGCGCGCAGTTCCGCAGCGGGCAGCTCGGGCAGCGTCAGCGCGTGGTTGGGGGAGAAGCACATCACGCGGCACTCTCCCGAGACCGGCTCGGCCACCAGCAACGCGTCCGGGTCGCGATTTGCAGCGGCCAAGGCCTCGGCGGCGGGCATCAACGCGGCGAAATCATTCTCGAACACCCAGGGTCCGGAGTAATCGGGATTGGGTTCTCCATTGGCGCGGGTGTTGCCCGGGCAGAGAAAGCAGGCCGGATCATGCGCTGGCAGCGCCACAATGTCGGGCGCCTCGATCTGGCCCTGCCACGGGCGCTGGGTGCGGTGCGGCGAGACCAGCACCCATTGGCCGTTCAGCGGATTGAACCGGCGGTGCAGGGCTGCAGCATCACCCATGGCGTCTTGCTCCCGGCCCGACATAACGGGCGACATTGCCGAAAATCACGCGGTTTGATGTCAGCGCAACGATGACCGACGCCACCAGCACGATCAGCATCACGTCGATATAATGCAGTCCGCCCCAGCCTATATGCTGGTAGAAGGTCTCGCCAGGATAGAGCATGTCGGGCTTGTACAGCACGAAGGTGTGCAGCGCGTAGCTTACAACCCCGAACACCAGCCCGATGATCGCCGCGCGCGCATCGACATTGGCGAACAGCAGCCCGGCGATGAACGCGGACAGCACCGGCATCGACGACAGACCGTTGAGTTCCTGCAATAGGTTGATGATGCTCTTGGCGTTTTCGAACGCAGGGACCAGCAGGATCGAGGTAACGGTCAGGACCGCTGAGGTCCAGGCGGCCAGCTTCCAGTGGCTCTTGACCGACCGGATGAACTTGTCGTGGAAGTCGATGGCATAAAGCGCGACCGAGCTGTTGAGGATCGCGCTGGTGTGCGCGATCACCGCTGCGGCCATCAGCGCGGCGAACGCGCCCGACATCCAGGGAGGCAGCACATGCGCCACCACCCGGCCATAGCTTGCATCGCCCATCGGCCCGAACAGCTTGTATCCCACCACGCCAGGCACGACCACGATCACCGGAATGATCAGGATCCGCACCACTGCTGCGGCCATCACGCCCTTTTGCGCTTCGCGGATGGTAGGCGCGGTCATCGCCTTCTGCGTGATGTTCTGGTTGGTCGACCAGTAGAAGATCTGGATGAACAGCATCCCGGTGAACAGGGTGTGGAACGGAATGGGCGAGTCCGTATCGCCAACCATCGATATCCGCTCCGGCGGTACCCCGCTGACCAGATCGAAATCGACCGCGTTCAAGGCTAGGATGACCACCAGCATCGCGACGGCGAGCACGCCGATGCCGGAAAAGGTGTCCATCACCGCCACGGCCTTGAGACCCCCGGTAATGGTGTAGATTGCCGCGATGATGGCCATCGGCGCTGCGAACCACAGCAGCGGCCAGTCCACACCGAACATGGATTTGAGGAAAAGGCTGCCCGAATAGAGCGCTGCGGGAAGGTAGATCAGAATGTTGCCGAGCAGGAAGATCGCCGAGATCACGGTGCGGATGCTGCCGCCCTCATAGCGGCGCTCCAGCAGCTCGGTCACGGTGGTGCACCCCTGCCGATAGTAGATCGGCACGAAGATGAACGCGAGGATCATCAGCCCGACAAAGCCCGAAATCTCCCACCAGGCGAGCAGCAGCATCTGGTTGCCGTTCATCCCCACGAGCTGTTCGGTCGACAGGTTGGTGAGCGTGATCGAGCCTGCCACGTACAGCCAGGTGAGACCGCCGCCGGCGAGGAAAACCTCTTTGCCCGATCCGTCGTGCGAGCCGCCAATGCTGCGGACCTTCCACCACGTCGCCAGCCCTATCAGCGCGGTGATCGCAACGAACACCGCCACCTGGCTTCCCTGCACCATGAAATCCGGCAACAGCCCTCTCCCACCCTTTTCTTGTTCATGCCGGTCTGACAGGTTTAGATCAAGCAAGGCCTTGCTCGACTATTGACTATTATTCCATTAAGGACAACCTCCCGTCATGTCCAGCCTTCCCCAGTTTGCGCGCCTTGATGGCGATGATGTTTCCTTAGTGTTTGATCTGCGCGCCGGTGCTGCGGAACCGGTCTATTTCGGGCCGAGCCTGCCGATGGCCGAGGATCTTGCGAGCCTGTGCGATGTACTGCGGCGTGGGCGGCATGCCTCGCAGCCAGACCGCCCCGCGCCGCGTTCGCTGCTGCCGTTTGCGGGCGACGGACATCTTTGCGCGCCGTCCATCGTCGTCCAGCAGCACGGGCGCCCGCTGACGCCGCGGATGCCGCTGGTCGCGATCACGCAGCGCGACGCCGGGCTGTGCCTTGAGCACCGCGATGACGCCCTGGGCCTGTGCGTCCAGATCGAGCTTGCGATCGTTCACGGCGGGCTGGTCGAGTTCGGCACGCAGCTGCGCAACGAAGGCACTCATCCGCTGGGGCTGATCAGCCTGGCATCGCTGACGCTGCCGCTGCCCAGCTGGGCTAGCCATATGGTGCGCTATGCAGGCCGTTGGTCCGCCGAGATGCAGCAGCAGCGTTTGGCCCTGCACCAGGGGGCGATCACCAGCGCGTCCTATGGCGGGCGGCCCGGCTTTGGCGGCGGCAACTGGGTGCGGATCGAAGGCGACGATGCAGGCGAATTGCACGGCGACGCGCTGGCCGCGCACCTCGCTTGGAGCGGCGATCATGTGCTGTCCGTTGAGCGCAATGCCGATGGCGATACCACGCTGACCATGGCGGCGCGGCTCGAACCGGGTGAAATCATGTTGGCGCCTGGCGCCACGTTCTGCGCCCCGCGCGCGCTGGTTGCGGTTAGCGCGCGGGGCATCGCCAGGCTGCGCCATGCCTTTCACGCGCATGTGCTGGGCGCGGTGGTGCCGGACACGGCGGCAACAACCCCGCGCAAGGTCCATCTGAACAGCTGGGAAGCGCTCGCCTTCGACCAGAGCCTCGAAATGCTCTGCGCGCTTGCGGACCGGGCGGCGGCTTTGGGAGTCGAGCGGTTCGTGCTCGACGATGGCTGGTTTGCCGGCCGCCGCGACGACACCACCAGCTTGGGAGACTGGGTCGCCGATCCTGGGATCTTTCCCGATGGCCTTGATCCGCTGATCGATCATGTCCGCGGGTCTTGCATGGACTTTGGCCTGTGGGTCGAGCCCGAGATGGTCAGCCCCGACAGCGCATTGCACCGCGCACATTCCGACTGGTGCTTGCATCTGCCTGATCACCCACGGCTGACCCAGCGCAACCAGCTCGTGCTCGACCTGACCCGACCCGAAGTGTCCGAACATCTATTTGATAGTCTCGACCGGCTGCTGGCCGATCATGACATCGCCTATCTCAAATGGGACCACAATCGCGATCTATTCCCGCTTGCGGGCCAGGGCCATGCGCAGGTGATCGCGCTCTATGCGCTGCTCGACCGGCTGCGCGCCGCGCATCCGCAGGTCGAGATCGAGACCTGTGCGAGCGGAGGCGGACGGGTCGATCTGGAAATTCTCGAGCGGTGCAGCCGCTTCTGGGCCAGCGACAACAACGATCCCATCGAACGGCTCCAGATCAAAGCCGGCTGGTTCGATTTCCTGCCGATGCGCGTCGCGGGCAGCCATGTCGGGCCCAGCCCCAACCCGATCACCGGCCGGCAGGTGGCGATGGATTTTCGCGCCAAGGTCGCGATGTTCGGCCATATGGGGGTGGAGGCGGACCCGGGCGCGATGTCGACCGAGGACCGCCAATGCCTCGCCGCGCACATCGCGCTCTACAAGCAGTGGCGCGATGTACTGCATGCCGGGCGCCTGTGGCGGCTCGCGCCTGCCGATGCGGGTGTCCATGCGCTGATGGCGATGCACGAAGGCCGGGGGATCGCGCTGATCGCCCAGACGCGCCAGGCCGCCACTTATGATGTGCCCCACATCCGCTTTGCCGGACTGGACGATGACGCGCGTTACCGGGTCGCGCTGCTGCCGCCATATTGCGAAAAGGCCAAGGCGCAGCTGTCGCAGGCCCATACTTATGCAGAAGGCGTTGTCCTGTCAGGCCGCGCGCTGCGTCTGGCGGGCATCAGCCTGCCGCTACTATATCCTGAAACCGCCTGGCTGGTGTCGATTGAGCGCGGCGCGCATGGCTGACGATGGCATAGCCCGCAGTTGGTTTCCGTTGGCGGTTGCTTAAATGGCCACACCGATTACCCGCAGTTTGCCCGGCGCTACGGCACCAGCTCGTCGGACTGTGGCGTGCAGGAATTTGCGACGGAGTTGCGAAACCTAGACTGCCTGCGAACGACCCAGCCTCGGTCGTTCGTGATCGCCCGATTGAGCGTCGGCTTCCGCCAATAGCTGCCTTTCCGATTTCGGAGTCAAGCATCGGCAGCGTCTATGACCGCAACTGGGTGGTTTTGCGAATGGCTGCTTATGGGATGCCCAAGCCACGCAGCGCCACTTTCATGGCGGTGGCGAAGGCGTCCAACTCGAAGTTCGGGTTAGACGCGACATTGCGCAGCCAGCGTTCGCCGCCCAGGTTGGTGACTGAACATGATCCCGGCGGCATTGCCGTAAACAGTGGCTCGGTGAGGCCCGTTCTCTTCGGCCGCCAGACAACCACTCCGGTCTGCGGCATAGCCAGAAGTTCGAGCTGGTCGTGGGACAATATAAGGGATGCAAGCTCGCTCGCCGCCGCCATCAGCGCGTCGATACGGGTGGCCGTCCCCTGCCGTCCCCACGCGAGCAGGGTGGCAAGCAGCGGAACGGCGGTCGCGCCGTGGGAGCCCAGAACCCCGACATTTGGCGCGGCAAGATACGCGCCGCCGAAGGAAATCGCGTCATGCGCTCTGGCTGCATTGCGAAAGAGCACGAAGGCGGACTCCTTGGGCTGAAACAGCCATTTGTGCGCCGACACCGCTACCGAATCCGCCCCTTCGATGCCGGAGAGCACCTGCGCGTGCGCTTGGCTCAGTCGCAAGGGCCCAGCCCATGCCGCATCGACATGGGTCCAAGCGGCTCGTCCGCAAAGCGACAGATCATCGACCGCCCCCGTGCTGGTCGTGCCTGCGGTCAGCACCAGAGCCGTGTGCCGCAGGTCCTCAGGCACCGCCTCCGGCACCAGCGCTCCTGTTGGCCCGCAGGGGAGGGGACGCGCGGCGAGGCCGAGAATGTGGGCCGCCTTGACCACGGACAAGTGGGCGGACTCCCCATAGACCACCTCTCTGACCCCCGCACATTCCCTCGCCGCCCACAACGCGGTGAGATTGGCGATCGTCGAACCGGGCACCATGTGCCCGCCATCCATCCCGAAGAATGGCGAGAGCCAATCGATGACCCTGTGTTCGATCTCACGCGCCGCCGGGGCGGTTGCCGGATGAAGCAGGTTCTGGTTGACCGATGCGTTCCATAAGGTTGTCGCCCAGGTGATCCACGGTGTGGGCGGATCCATATGGGCAAATGCAGTCGCATCGCCCAGCGCGCTGGCTTTACCGAGAACAGCGGGCGCGAGAAAATCTAACGTGGCGCGCCCGCCAAGCCCCAACTCCGGCATTTCGGCAGGCAAGGAAGGTGCGCCTTCACCGCCCTCGCTTTGCACGCCCATGAGTTCAAGCGCCCAGCTCAGGGCTTCGCGATCAAAGGCGAAATCGGGGTCGGCCATGGAGACTTATTAGCGCGGCGGACACATTCCGCCATGTGAATCCTTGTGGTCAGCAATCACACCGCAATGGGGTCGTTTGCGGACTGTCGACTTTTGGCAGAGCCCGGGCCGAAGCTGACTGACCGGTTTTGTCAAACCCAGTAATTCAAAACGTCGATTAGGAACGGCAGAAATGTCCCAAAAACTTCCGACTGCTGTCGGGCAGAAAGGCGCCAAAAGGCTGTAGCTAGGCCGTGTTGACAAAAGATTACAGCTATAGCCGCATGGCGGCGAGGTTGGTTAGCAGTGCATTTACCAAAACGGTCTAATTTTAACTTTGTTAAATCAAGGGGTCAGGTCAATCGCGGTTCGATAGACGACTGGCCGCAAAGCAAAGCTGGTCGTCAGCTGCGAAACGCCCATGATGCGGGTCAACTTGTAGCGTAAAAAGTCCTCGAACTCTCCAAGTGACCCGACGAGCACCCGCAACTGATAATCAGCCTCACCCGTCATCAGATAGCATTCCATAACTTCGGGAAACCCGGAGATGGCCGCTTCGAAGAGTGTCAGATGATTGTCGTCCTGCTGGTCAAGCCGGATGCGGACAAAGGCTGTGACGCCCAACCCAACGGCGTCGGGTCGGACCAAAGCAACATAGCCAGATATGACCCCGCTTTTCTCGAGCTGCCGGACCCGTCGCAGACAAGGACTGGGCGACAGCCCGACCTCCTCGGACAGCTGCTGGTTAGTCATGCGGCCGTCGCTCTGTAGGCGTTCGAGAATCTTGAGATCGATCTCGGTAAGGGCAGGCTGTGGCATGATCTGTCTCAAATTTTCTCAAAAGCCGTAGAATCTGCCAATCTTCTAAGACCATCCGATAATGTTAGCAAGGACTCGCCGCCTTCGTTGCGCTATACCAAGTTTATACCGATCCTGAAGGGCCGCCCATGACGACTGCGACGCTCGAGACGCTCCAGAGCGACATCCACGCGCTTGAAACACTCGATACCCGGCTGCGCTGGCTGTCGTCGTGGACGGTGCACAACGCCAACCATTTGCGCACCAAACGCGACGGCATGAAGGTCGGCGGCCACCAAGCGAGTTGCGCCTCGATGTCGACCATCATTTCGGCGCTGTATTTCAGCGCGCTGCGGCGCCAGGACAAGGTGGCGGTCAAGCCGCATGCCGGGCCGTTGCTCCATGCCATCCACTATCTACTCGGCAACCAGAGCCTCGATCAATTGCAGCGCTTTCGCGGTTTGGGCGGCATGCAGAGCTATCCGTCCCGCACCAAGGATTTGATCCCGGTCGATTTCTCCACCGGCTCGGTGGGGCTGGGCGTTGCCATCACCGCCTTTGCCAGCCTGTTGCAGGACTTTCTTATCGCGCACGGCCATCTCGCCTCGGCCGAGGCCGGGCGGATGATCGCGCTGATGGGCGATGCCGAACTGGATGAGGGCAATATCTATGAGTGCCTGATCGAAGCATACAAGCACGATATCCGCAACTGCTGGTGGATCGTCGATTACAACCGCCAGTCGCTCGACAGCACGACCGCCGACCGCATGTTCCGGCGCTTTGACGACATTTTCGAAACCTGCGGCTGGCGGGTGCTGACCCTGAAGTTCGGCAAGCGGCAGCAGGCGGCGTTCAAGCTGCCCGGCGGCAAGAGCCTTGAAGAGTGGATCGAGAATTGCCCCAACGCCGATTACGCCATGCTGACCTATCAAGGCGGTGCTGCATGGCGGGCGCGGCTTATGGCCGATATCGGCGCCCGGCCAGGAGTGGCGGCGCTGCTCGAGGGCTATGACGATGCGGCGCTGGCGGTTCTGATGACCAATTTGGGGGGGCATTGCATCGAGACGCTGCTGGAGGCGTTTGCGGCGGCGGACGATGAGACACCGACTTTGTTCATCGCTTATACCATCAAGGGCTTCGGCCTGCCGCTGGCCGGGCACAAGGACAATCATTCGGGCATGATGAACCCCGCCCAGATTGCTGAGCTGCGTGCCGCGCTGGGCATCGCCGAGGGGGCGGAGTGGGAGCCTTATGGCGGACTTGGCGATAATGCTGCCGCCGAGCTGAAGGCGTTTGTGGAGCGCAGCGCCTTTGCGGCGCGGCCAGGCGAGTATGACGCAGCACCAGTGCCGGTGCCGGCGCGACTGCCGGTGCCCAGCGGGGAGGAGCAATCGACGCAAGCGGCGTTCGGGCGGATTTTGATGGACTTGGCCGTGGCCGGCAATCCGCTGGGCGACCGCATCGTCACCACCGCGCCCGATGTGACGCAAACGACTAACCTCGGCGGCTTCGTCAACCGACGCGGGCTGTTCCGGCGCGGCGAACTGCTCGATGTCTTCCATGCTGCTAAGATCCCTTCGGCGCAGAAATGGTCAGGCAGCACGGCGGGCCAGCACATCGAACTCGGCATTGCCGAGAACAATTTCTTCTTGGTGCTTGCGGCGTTCGGGCTGGCGGCGCCGCAGTTCGGCACGCGGCTGTTGCCAGTCGGCACCGTCTATGATCCGTTTATCGCACGCGGCTTGGATGCGCTTAACTATGCCTGTTACCAGGACGCGCGCTTCCTCCTGGTTGGCACGCCGTCGGGGCTTACGCTGGGGGCAGAAGGCGGGGCACACCAGTCGATCAACACGCCGCTCATCGGCATGGGGCAGCCCAACCTCGATTATTTCGAACCGGCGTTTGCCGACGAGGTGGCGCTGCTAATGCGGCACGCCTTTGACCACATGCAGAAGCCCGAGGGCAGCTCGGTCTATCTGCGGCTGAGCACGCGGTCGATTGCCCAGGTCAGTCGGGGCAGCGACGATTGGGAAGCCGATGCACTTCAGGGTGGCTATTGGCTGCGCCGGCCGGCGGCGAGTGCAGAAGCGGCCATCGCCTTCACCGGAGCCATCGCACCCGAGGCGCTGGCCGCCTGGGGGGCACTGCGGGAGGATATTCCGACATTGGGACTGCTTAATGTCACCTCGCCGGATCTGCTGCACCGCGGCTGGTCGGCCCGCCGGGCCGCGCGTTGGACCGACAAGAGCATCGCGCCGAGCCACGTCGAACATCTGCTAGCACCGCTGGCGCCGGGAGCCGGACTGATCACCGTCGTCGATGGCTCACCCGGGGCGCTGTCGTGGCTGGGCGGGGTGAAGGGCATGCGCGTCAGCCCGCTCGGCGTCGACCGTTTCGGCCAGACCGGCGATTTGCCCGACCTCTACCGCACCTATCGGCTCGACGCCGATGCGATTATCGAGGCCGCGGCCGAGCTGTTCCTGGAGGACTGATATGGCCATCGAATTGACCATGCCGGCGGTGTCGCCGACAATGGAAACCGGCACTCTGTCACGCTGGCTGGTCAAGGCTGGCGACAGTGTCCGCCCCGGCGACATTATCGCCGAGATCGAGACCGACAAGGCAACGAGCGAGTATGCAGCGGCCGAGGCCGGCGTGATTGCCGCGATCTTGGTGCCCGAAGGCAGCGAGGACGTACTGGTCGGCACGGTGATCGCGACGCTGGCACCGGCGGGAACGAAGGACGCCGCGCCTGCACCACCCGCTCCTGATGCGACGGTGGTGCTGCCAGCGCCGCCGACTGCTCCGGTGGTCGCGCCGGCGTCGCCGGTGCCGGCCTTGGCTTTTGCCAACGACACGCAAGATGCGACACCGCTGGCCCGACGTCTCGCCTGGGCGCGCGGCGTCTCTGTTGCCGGCATCGCCGGCAGCGGCGCGCACGGCCGCGTGACCAGGGCCGATATTGGCCTGTCCTCGCTGTTGGTGTTTCCGGCGAATGTGCCGGCGCCGGCGGCGCCCGTGCCGTCCGGCCCTGCGCCTGATGATCCGCCGCCGCCAGGGGTACCGGTACAGACGGTCAAGCTGTCGACCATGCGTCGCACTATCGCCCGCCGCCTGAGCGGCTCAAAGCAGACGGTGCCGCACTTCTACCTGACCGTGCGCTGCAACCTCGACCCGCTCAACCGGCTGCGGGCCGAGCTCAATGCGGCGCTGGCGGAGCGGGACATCCGTCTGTCGGTCAACGACATGCTGTTGAAGGTCATGGCGCTGGCGATGACCGCCGTGCCCGATGTCAATGTACAGTTCGGCGGCGATGTTCTGCACCGCTTCGGCCGCGCCGATATCGCCATGGCGGTGGCGGTCGAAGGCGGACTGGTCACGCCAGTCATCCGCGGCGTCGGCGAGCTGTCGCTGTCGGCCATTGCGCAGGAATCTAGGGCGCTGGCGGCCAAGGCGCGCGAGGGGCGGCTGCTGCCCGAAGACTATCAGGGCGGAACCGCCTCCATCTCCAATCTTGGCATGTTTGGCATCGATGACATGGTTCCCGTCATCAACCCGCCACAGGCGCTCATCTTGGGAGTCGCCGCCGGCATCCCGCAGCCGTGGAATGTCGAGGGCGAGATGCAGCTGGCAACCATCATGGCTGCCACCGCCAGCTTCGACCACCGCGCCATCGACGGCGCGGCGGCAGCGCAGTTCATGGCAAGGCTGCGCGAGTTGATCGAAACCCCGCGGTTGATTCTCTGCTAAGCCGCAAGCCCTCGCGTCAGTCGGTGGCCGGCAGGTTCCTGAGCACCACCCGCGCCACATCGACTTGGGCCTGCATGCGCGCCCCGATCAGTCCGGCACGCGCCGCTGCATGCACGGCTGGCTGACCCAGGCCAACAGCCGTTCGGGGTAGGTGGCAGTCGTTTCGGTGTTAGGCTTCTGCATGATTTTTCTCCCGTGACCACCATGGTCACCTGAAGAATGTCTGTGGGCCTGAAGATTGAAAATGCTGCTACGCTCACGACCTAGGGCTGGTGGTTCGCGTCCGCAATGGCAAGCGTCCGGTTCTGACAGAAACTGCCGATCGGGCGGGGCAATGCTGGCAATAGGCAAGGCACCACCCGTCCGGTCATGAAGGGCAGGGCTACGACACTCAAAAGAGGCCCTTGATGTCCCATTGATCCAATTGCCGCAATTGTTGACACACCTTGTCACCGCCGGATACTCGCTCAACCAATGGTTACCAGGTGGCGGCTTAGTATCTGTCAGCGCCCTTCCAGCATGCGTGAGTAGGATATGTCTGAAGGAGGTATGCGGCTCAGCATGCTGCCACATTCACGGCCAGCCCGCCCAGGCTTGTCTCCTTATATTTGGATGACATGTCGATCCCGGTCTGGCGCATTGTCTCGATCACCTGATCGAGCGACACCTTCGGCATCTCGTGACTGTGAAGCGCGAGCCGCGCGGCGTTCACCGCTTTAACAGCGCCGATAGCATTGCGCTCGATGCAAGGGATCTGCACCAGCCCACCCACCGGATCGCAGGTCAGGCCGAGATTGTGCTCCATCCCGATCTCGGCCGCTGCTGCGACCTGTTGCGGGGTGCCGCCCCACACCGCCGCAAGGCCCGCCGCTGCCATCGAACAGGCCACCCCGACCTCGCCCTGACAGCCCATTTCGGCGCCCGAGATCGAGGCACGCTGCTTGTAAAGCAGGCCGATGCCGCCTGCCGTCAGCAGGAACCGCCGCGCCTGTTCGCGCGCCTGCGGCCCCTCGTGGCAATATTGCCGCAGCACGGCTGGGATGATCCCCGCCGCTCCATTGGTGGGGGCGGTAACGACCCGGCCGCCAGCGGCGTTTTCCTCGTTCACGGCCATCGCGAAGAGGTTGAGCCGGTCGAGCAGCACTTCGGTCTCGTTGGTGGGGCTGGCGAGGAGCTTGCGCCACAATTCCGGCGCTCGGCGGCGCACCTTGAGGCCGCCGGGAAGGCAGCCTTCCTGCGCCAGCCCTCGCTCAATGCAGGTGAACATCGCTTCCACCAAGAGGTCGATCCCGGCGAAAGTCTCATTTTGGCAGCGCCATGCGCTCTCGTTGGCAAGCACCAGCGCAGCAATGTCCAGACCGTGGCCGCCGCACAGCGAAAGCAATTCAGCGCCTGATGCATAGGGATACGGCGCGCGCACGAGGCTCGGCACGAGATCGTCGGCGCTCGGCGCCGTCAGCTGACGGGCCGAGGCGATGAAGCCGCCGCCGGTCGAATACCAGGTCTCGTCCGCCAGCAGCGCCTCGCCCTGTCCGAACGCCTTGAGGCGCATTCCATTGGGGTGGAGTGCAGGGATGATGTCACAGGACAGCACTATGTCGCGCGCGCGTTCGAAGGCGGCGGGATGCGAACCCATCAGTCGAATGATGCCCCCACCCGCCGATGCGAGCAACGCAGGCACTGCATCGGGGTCGATTGCTTCCGGCTCCCACCCCATCAGACCCAGAACGCAGGCATCGACCGAACCATGGCCCACGCCGGTCAGCGCCAGCGAGCCTTGCAGCTCGATCCCGATTCGGCGCACGTAGCCAAGCTTGCGCGCTTCGGCCAAACTGGCGACAAAGCGCCGGGCGATCCGCATTGGCCCGACCGTGTGCGAACTCGACGGGCCGATGCCGATACGGAAGAGGTTGAGGATCGAGAGCATGGACGGGTCCGAAGGTTTGAATGCGAATGCATGGCAGGGCTCAAAAACCGCGCCTCTTTGTGGCAATAGGCGCATCGAGCCTATGCCTCAAGCCGTCGCCTTCCAGCCCGATTATCATAGTTTGTCTGGCGTAGGCGAGGGAGATCAGAAAATCGCAAAGGCCAAGATTTTTGATTGACTGCGAATGCAAATTGGCTCTTTATCGAGGTTGGTTGAGGAGAATGTTTCGTGGCATTTCAGGGCGGGGATTGTGATGCGGCCAAGCGCATGGTCGATGCCGGGCTTGCGAGGCTGGCATCATGCGAACCTGCCGATCTGGCAGCCGCCGCTGCCGCAGTCTTTGCGCCCGACTGCCGCTTTCACATTGCCCACCCCTTCAACGAGCTTGATGGTCTGGAGGAAGGGGTCGAAACCTTCTTCGCCCCGATAAAGCGCGCCCTGCATCATTGCGGCCGCACCCACGCCATTGTTGCCGCCGGCGTGTTCAATGACGCCGTGATGGTCGCGGTGATGGGGCATTACCGCGGCACCTTTGTGCAAGACCTTTCGGGCATCCCTGCGAACCACAAGCCGGTTTGGCTGCGCTTTGGCGAGATCCACCGCATCTCAAACGGGCGCATCGCCGAAAGCTGGATGCTGCCCGACATGCTAGATTTGATACGGCAGGCAGGCATCTGGCCGCTGGCGCCAAGCCTTGGCGCGGAAGCGATGTGGCCCGCCCCGGGTGGCAATGCACGCGCATTGAGCCCGGTCGATGCTGAAGCGGGAAGCGCGAGTTTCGACCTGGTGCTCGCCATGCACGCGGCACTTGGCACTTTTGACGGGCGCACGCTGGAATCGATGGATCTTGCGTCGTACTGGACGCCCGATTTCGCCTGGTATGGCCCCGCCGGGATCGGCACCAGTTTTGGGCTCGACGGGTTTCGCACCGTCCACCAAATTCCCTTCCTGACCGCCTTTCCTGACCGGCGCGGCGGCCAGCATGTCGGGCGGATCGGTGACGGCGATTTCGTTGTCACCGGCGGCTGGCCCAGCGTCACGGCCACGCACACCGGCGATGGCTGGCTCGGCGTGCCTGCCACGGGCCGGCCGGTGGGCATGCGGGTGATGGACTTCTATCGCTGCGAAAACGGCCTCATCGCCGAAAACTGGGTGCCGCTCGATATCATCGATCTGCTGCGCCAGATGGGATATGATGTTTTTGCCCGGCTTGCCCATCTGCGCGGCCACCCCCGGACCAGCCTATGAGCGCAGCGGAGAGCCATGCCATGAGCGCCGATCCCACGCCTGTCGCCGCTTCGATCGAGGCGCGCATCGTGCGCTATGCTGATCTGGTGCCGTGCAGGGACGCCTTCATCGACACCCGTTCGCCGGGATCGGATCAGAAGGAAAATTTCACCATTATCGGCCCCGGCGTGGCCGAAAATCCCAACCAGCATGTCCACATATCGGAACCCCACGGCTTCAACATCGGCGGAGCCCGACAACCGCCGCGCTGCCTCAATTCGCAGCACAGCCATGGAACGGCTGAGGTGTTTTATGTCCATTCCGGCCGTTGGCGGTTCATGACCGGTGAGCACGGCGCCGATGGCGAGGTGTTCATGGGGCCGGGCGATCTGATTTCGATCCCGACCCGCCTGTTCCGCGGGTTCGAAAACGTCGGCGAGGATACGGGGTTCCTATGGGCGGTGCTGGGCGGCGATGATGCCGGCGATGTGCTGTGGGCACCTTATGTGTTCGATATGGCGCGCGATTACGGGCTGGTCCTGCTGGAAGACGGCACGCTGATCGACACCGCTAAGGGCGAGGCCGTTCCGTCGGGCGCACGGCCCATGCCGGAAACGACGGCGCAGCAGGTGGCCGCTTTGGCCCGGGTCGATTCCGCGGGGCTGGCGCATTGCGTCATTCCTGCCGATATGCCGCGTCCCGCCGCGCTCCACACCCCCACGCCGGGCGTTGGCGAGCGCCTGCTGATCGGGGCTTCACCGATCGACTGGCCTCATGGCTTCACCGTTTGCGAAGTTACGCTCGACCCTGCCGCCGCGATTGCCCCGCACCGGCTGGCAGTGCCGGATGTGTGGTTCGTGCAGGACGGCGATGTTACCGTGACAATCGACGGCGTCCCAGCCGCTTGCAGCGCAGGCGATACCATCACCGTGCCGCAAGGCGCAGCGCGGGTGCTTGCCAACCACGGCAGCACCGCGGCGCGGATGGTGCAGGTGCGCGGCGGCGACGCACTCCCCGTCCCCCAAACGGTCTGAGCCATGGCCGGGGTGCTCGAAGGGAAGCGCGCGCTTGTAACCGGGGCGAGCAAGGGGATCGGGCGCGTGATCTGCTTGGCGCTCGTTGCCGAGGGCGCGCTGGTGACCGGCATTGCGCGGGCTTCCAATGAACTCGGCAGTCTCAGCGCGGAGCTTGGCGCCGCGTTTGATCCGTGGCCCTATGACGTGACCGGTGAAGAGGTGCTTGCCCGCATCAGCGCGGCCCCGGCGTTCGATTTGCTCGTCAACAACGCCGGCACCAACCGTCCGCAGCCCTTTAACGACGTGACAGACGCGGCGCTCGACCTGATGCTCGGCCTTAACGTCCGCTCTGTCTTTCGCATCACGCGGGCGGCAGCGCGGCGGATGGAGCGCGGGGCGAGCATCATTCACATGACCAGCCAGATGGGTCATGTCGGATCGCCGAACCGGACGGTCTACTGCATGACCAAGCATGCGCTGGAGGGGCTGTCCAAGGCGATGGCGGTCGAACTCGCGCCGGCCGGGATCCGGGTCAACTGCATCGCACCGACCTTTGTCAGGACCCCCTTGACCGATGGGATGTTCGCCGATCCTGCCTTTGCCGCCTTCGTTGATCGAATGATCCCGCTGGGCGCACTCGCTACGCCGGAACATGTCGCTGCCGCCGTCATCTATCTCGCCTCGCCCGCAGCGGCGATGATCACGGGCCATAGCCTCGTCATCGATGGCGGGTGGACAGCACAATAACTGAGGAATTGCCATGCCGCCGCCCGTGATGCGCGTTGCCACCACCGACATAACCGAGATGATGGCTCCCGGCCCCAAACGGCGCATGGCGATGCCCGGTTTCGACCCCGAATTCGTCGATTTCCCGCACTACATCATTCGCATCACCGAGCGCATCTGGCACGACCGCGAGGTTGACCTGTGCCTCAAGTGGTATTCGGAAGACTGCGCGATCCACACGCTGGCCGGGCCGATCACCGGCGCGCAGACCGTGGTGGACAACACCTGGGCGACGCTCGCCGCCTTTCCCGATCGGCGGCTGGACGGCGACAATGTGATCTGGTCGGATGAGCAGGACGGCAGCTTCCTGTCATCGCACCTCATCACCTCGAAGATGAGCAATCTGGGGGATAGCGACTTTGGCCCTGCCACGGGCAAGCGGGTGCTGGTGCGCACGATTGCCGACTGTCTTTGCCGCGATAACCGCGTGGTCGAGGAATGGCTGGTGCGCGACAATCTGGCGCTGGTGGAGCAGCTCGGATTTGATCCGCAGGCGGTTGCCGGGCGGCAGGCAGCAGCGGATGCGGCGCGGGGGCGCCCGTTGGTCGCAGTGCTGGCACCTTATCATGCCGAAGCGCTCGCTGCGCCCGATGCCGCGCCGCAGACAGAAGCGGCCCAGGTTGTAGTCGATCTGCTGCGGGCCACTTGGCAAGACAGCGATGACGATCGGGCTCGGGTACTATCTGACTTCCGGCTGGCCGCCTGGGTTCCGGGCGGGCGCTTTCTTTACGGCCCCGACCAACTCGCCGAATGGCGCAGCCCCATTCGCGCCGCCTTCGGTGCGCGCGCGCGACTCAAGATCGAACACATTGCCGAGGTGCCCTATCTGGGCGAAGCCCGCGATGTGGCGGTTCGCTGGTCGCTGGCCGGCTGGCACGAGGGCAAGGGGCGGTATGGCGCTCCAACGGGCGCGCCCCTGCTGATCATGGCGGTCAGCCATTTCCGGGTGATCGGCGGCCGCGTGCGCGAGGAGGTCACCATCTGGGACGATATCGCCGTGCTGCGCCAGATTTCCGGCAGCACGCACGCCTGATTGTCAGCGGACACAAAAAAGGGCGGGAATGACCCCGCCCCTTCTTGCGACCCTGAAAAGCGGGCTCTTGATCAGAACCGTAGGCTCAGGATCGCGCCCCACTGGCGCGGCGGGGCATAACTTGCCTGAAGCGCCGCGCCGCCGCCCCACACGAAGCGGGTGATCGTCTGTTCGTCCGTAACGTTGTTGACGAAGGCCTGCACCGAAACGTTCTCGTTGTAGGCCCAGGTCAGGCGCAGGTCGACCTTCTGGAAGGATTCCTGCCGCTCCAGCAACGAATTGAAAGGCTGGCCGAAGAAGCTCGACGAGAAGGTCATGATCGCAAACGGCGTCAGCGTGCCGAGCGAGCCGAGGTCGATATCGTAACCGGCAAAGACCGCGCCGGTCCAGTCAGGCGAGTGCGGGATCGCGTTGCCGCCGATATCGCAGCCGAAGGCTGCTGCGGGCTGGCCGGTGCCGCCGGTGCCCGGGATCAGAGCGCAATCATAGCCCGGCGCGAACACCCGGCGCTGCCCGGCAGGCGCGATGGTCACGCCGTTCACGACCGCAGGCGTCAGCTGCGCCGGGTCATTAACGAGAATGCTGGTGCCGAAGGGCGCGGGCACTTGGTCATATTCGGAATAACGGGCATTGAGATAGGCCACGTTCGTCCCGATCTCGAGGCCCGGCGCTGGACGCCAGAGCAGCTCGGCCTCGGCCCCATAGGCCCGGGCGCGGGCGCTGTTTTCGATGATCGAAAGCGTGGTTGCACCCTGCGGCACCTGCCGCTGTTCCTGCAAGCCGCTGAATCGGTTGTAGAATGCTGCTAGGTTCAGCTGAAGGGTGTTGTCGAGGAAGCGGTTCTTCGACCCGATTTCATAGGCCGTCACCTCTTCGGGATCGAAGGTTGGCTGCAGGGCCGCAGGCCCTTGCCCCGAATTGAACCCGCCCGAACGGAAGCCCGTCGAGACGCTGGCATAGAGCAGGTTGTCCGGGGTCAGATCATAATCGACCGCGAGCCGCCAGGTCGCCTTGCGGAACTTGGCGGTGTCGTAGGTCGCGCCGGTCAGCACTGTGGTGTTGGCGGCAAGACACTGGAAGCCCGGACGCGGCGGCGGGAAGGTGGTGAAGGAGCAATTGGTGGCCGCGCCCTGCACCCCGAAAGCACTGTCGGGGATGGGTCCGGTCGCCAGCGTGATCGCCGTACCCTGCGGCACTGGCGGCGTGCCGGCTGTGGGCAGCACGGCGTTCGCATTGGCGAAGGCGAAGTCCTTGGTGTCTTCGGTCCAGCGCAGCCCGGCGGTCAGGCGCAGATTATCAGCAACTTCGTAGCTCGCCTGACCGTAGAAGGCGATGCTTTCGGTAGAGGCGCGCTGCTGGTCATAGAAGCCCCCGCCGTTCTGGGCGAGGTTGAGGTTGGGAGTGACGTTACGGATGATCCGCGGCAGCTGCTGGTTGATGAAGATGCCGGTCAGGTCGTCCTTGAAGTAATAGGCCCCCACCACCCAGTCGAGGCGGCTGGTGGCGTCGCTGGACAGCAGCTGGATTTCCTGGCTGAAGGTTTCTGCCCGCGTATCCTGGAAATCGACCGCAATCTGGTTGCCGGAGAAATCCGAGTCCGAGGTACGCAGCGCGCCGAAATCAGTGTAACCGGTGATCGAGCGCAGCTTCACCCCGCCAAAGTCATAGGCAAGATCGGCAGTGAAGGCGATGTTTTCGAGATCGAGGATGGTCGGCTGATCGGTGTCGATGGTGTAGCCATCGCCCGGTGCGACGATCGAAGTCCCCAAATCACTGGTCGCCGTGCCGCCCGGCAGCGCATCATTGACCCCGTCACGGTTGCCGGGACGGGTGTTGAGCGTGGTCACAGGAGTCGCGTTGTAGAGCTGTTGGCGCGAACCGACGTCGAAATTGGAGCCGATTATCTTGTACCCGAAGGCTGAACCGCCTGCACCCTTGCGGGTCGAATAGTCGAACTTGAGGTAGGCCGAGAAGGCGTCATTCGGCTCCCACTGGATCCCGGCGCGAAGGTAGCGGCTATTGTCGTCGAACAGATTGTTGCCGAGCGGGTTGACGTTCTCGACCCAGCCGTCGGAGGTTTCGTACGACCCGGCAACGCGCACCGCCAGCGTATCGCCCAGCGGCACGTTCACGAAGGCATCGGTACGGAACCGCCCGAACTCGCCAACATGAATGTCGGCCCCGGCGAGCAGATCGCCAAGCTTGGGGCGCGCGGAGCGGATCTCGATATTGCCGCCGAAGGTGTTGCGGCCATAGAGCGTGCCCTGGGGCCCGCGCTGAACCTCGACCCGTTCGATATCGACAAAGCCGGTGGTCGCCTGGCTGGCGCGCGACTGGTAGATGCCATCGACGAAAAAGCCGATCGTGGTGTCGCCATTGACGCCGACATTCTCGGTGCGCACCCCGCGGATCGCCGGGCGGGCATCCGAGCCCGAACGGCCGAAGGTGAAGCCTGGCACAAACCCCTCAAGCCGACCGATATCGAATGTCCCGCGGGCAAGGATTTGTTCCGCACTGAAGGCCGAGACCGAGATTGGCACGTCCTGCAGGTTTTCCTCGCGACGCTGCGAGGTGACGATGATTTCGTTGATGCCACCCTTGTCGGCCGCATCGCCAGCGTCCGGCGCGCTGCCTTGCGCATGAGCCGGCAGCGCAACCCCCATCGCAATGATGCTGACGCCGACGGCGAAAGCGGATTTGATGTGACCGGCCATGTGATTTCCCCTCAGATTGCGTTGGCAGATGACAGAAATGCCATTTTTGACTTCGAATGCAACTTGAATCGTACTCCACTGGGTAAGTTGACGTACATCAATTGCCGATTGTTGCAGAAATGCCATGCGATCTGAGCCTTTCTGGCAAAAATTGCAGAGAGGCAGCGCACGACTCGTATTGCATCCGAAGTCACATATGCATAGGATCGACCCATTCGCGAGCCGCTCTGTGCGCCGCTCGCCTGCGGGAGAGATTCGACGTGGCACGCTACCTCAAGACCGGCATTACCGAAGATGCCGCCGCCGAAGCCGACGCGCAGGTCCGCAGCGTCGTCGAGACGATCATCGCCGACATCAAGGCGCGCGGCGACGATGCAATGCGCGACTGGTCGGCCAAGTTCGATGGCTGGAACCCGGCCGAATTCCGCCTCTCGCAGGCCGATATCGACGCCGCCTATGCCGAGCTAGCACCCCAGACCATTGAGGACATCCGCTTCGCGCAGGCGCAGGTGCGCAATTTCGCTCAGATCCAGCGCGATGCGCTCAAGGACGTAGAGGTTGAGACGCTCCCGGGCGTGGTGCTCGGCCATCGCAATATTCCGGTCAATTCGGTCGGCTGCTACGTCCCTGGTGGTAAGTACCCGCTGGTCGCATCGGCCCATATGAGCGTCGTCACCGCCAAGGTCGCAGGCGTGAAGCGCATCGTCTCGGTCGCTCCGCCCTACCAGGGTAAGCCAAATCCTGCGATTGTCGTCGCGATGCATATGGCGGGCGCAGACGAAATCTATTGCGTCGGCGGGGTGCAGGCGGTTGCCGCAATGGCGCTCGGCACCGAGACGATCGCAGCCGTCGACATGATCGTCGGCCCCGGCAACGCCTATGTCGCCGAGGCCAAGCGCCAGCTGTTCGGCAAGATCGGGATCGATCTACTCGCCGGCCCGACCGAGACGCTGGTGATCGCTGACGAGACGGTTGACGGCGAACTGTGTGCAGCCGACTTGCTGGGCCAAGCGGAACACGGGCCCAATTCTCCGGCCGTGCTGCTCACCAATTCGGAAAAGCTCGCGCGAGAAACCATGGTTGAAATCGAGCGGCAGCTCACCATCCTCCCCACTGCGCCGATTGCTGCGAAGGCCTGGGCCGATTATGGTCAGGTGATCGTGGCTGACAGTTACGAGGAAATGGTCGAAATCGCAGACCAGATCGCGTCCGAACACGTGCAGGTGATGACCTGCGATCCCGATTACTTCCTCGAACATATGACCAATTACGGTGCGCTGTTCCTCGGCGAGCGCACCAATGTCTCTTACGGCGACAAGGTGATTGGCACCAACCACACCCTGCCCACGAGAGGTAATGCCCGCTTCACCGGGGGGCTGTGGGTTGGCAAGTTCATCAAGACGTGTACCTATCAGCGGGTGCTGACCGACGCGGCGAGCGCGATGGTGGGGGAATATTGTTCGCGCCTGTGTGCCATCGAGGGCTTTGCTGGGCACAAGGAGCAGGCCGACATCCGGGTGAGACGCTATGCCAAAGAAGAAGCTGTCTGAGCCGATGCCGGGCGGCTCGGGCGCAACCTCGTATGACGTGGCCGAGCTGGCCGGGGTGTCGCAATCGGCGGTCAGCCGCGCGTTCCGCAAGGGTGCCTCGATCGCGCCCAAGACGCGTGAGAAGATCATGCGGGCCGCGAAGCAGCTAGGCTACCAGCCCAATGCATTTGCGCGCGGCCTTATCACCCGGCGCACAAATCTGGTCGCGGTGGTTATCTCGAACCTCACCAACCTCTACTATCCCGAAGTGTTGGCCGAGCTGACCCAGCGCCTGTCCGAAGCTGGGCACCGGGTGCTATTGTTCAGCCTCGCGTCGGAAAGCGAAATCGACGAGATGCTCGGCCTGATCTGGCCCTACCGTGTCGACGGCGCGATCATCGCCGCGCGGCTGAAGGACGACCAGATCCGCCAGTTCAACGACCGCGGGATTCCCATCATCCTCTACAATCGCGTCGGCGATGCGGAGCCTGCTGCGAGCGTCGCCTGCGACAGCGCGGCGGGCACCCGCGAGCTGATCAAGGGCTTGCTTGCCGCCGGCCACCAGCGGTTCGGGATCATCGCCGGGCCGGAAGACAGCTATGTCGGCGAAGAACGCCTCGATTCCGCGAGGCGGAACCTGGCGGCGGCGGGGATCGAGCCGTTCGTCTATCGCGGCGGGTTCGATTACCGCTCGGGCGAGGCAGGGTTGCACGCGCTTATGGAGGCGGCGGGCGGCAAGCTCGACGCGGTGATCGCGACCAATGACGCGATGGCGCTGGGCGCGATCGATTGCGCGCGCGGGGCCTATGACCTTTGTGTGCCCGAACAACTTTCGATCGTCGGCTTTGACGGCGTCGGCCCGGCGACCTGGGGCGGATATCAGCTCACCACCGTGCGTCAGCCGGTGCGCCGCATGGCACAGGCGGCGGTCGATATGCTGATCGAGCGGATCGAACAACCCGGCATGATCCCCGAACAGAGGTTGTTCGGCGGCGAGTTCCTGCTCGGCCGTTCGGCGCGGATGGGATGAACGCCGCAGCCCTTCCGCTGCTGATCGCGGGCAATATGTGCGATGGCCGGCTGTGGGATGAGGCGGGCGGCGCAATCAGGCAAGCGCTGGAGGCGGCGACGGGGCGTGCTCCGATCGATGCCGACACCTATCAGGACGATAGCATCGCCGCGATGGCAGCGCGCGCGCTGGCTGCCACCGAGGGGCCGCTTATCACCATCGGCTTTTCGATGGGGGCGATCATCGCCATCGAGATGGCGGTGCAGGCGCCCCAACGGATCGCGGCGCTGGGCCTGATCGGTTATAACGCCACCGCCGACCTGCCCGAACGCGCAGCGCATCGCCCGGTGCAACAGGCCAAAGCCCGCAGTGGCGGGCTTGAACGGGTGCTCACCCAGGAACTGAAGCCCAATTACCTCGCCGCCGCCAACCGCGGGAACACCCAACTGCTCGCGTTGCTGCGTGATATGGGGATGGCGCTCGGCCCGGACGTTTTCATCCGCCAGAGCGAAGCGCTGCGCCTGCGGAATGATCGGGTCAGCGCCCTTGCGGGCATTACCTGTCCGGTGCTTCTGATGGGCGGCAGCGAAGATGCGCTGTGCCCGCCCGAATGGCACCGCCGCTGGCATGGCCTGCTGGCGCACTCCCAGCTTTTCATAGAACCGGCTGGCCACATGGTCCCGCTCGAAGCGCCATTGGCCCTCGCCGAAAAACTTGCCGCGTGGCTTGCCGTGCTGGGCGCAGACCAAAGAGAGGAACGTAAATCACCATGTCCGACCGCATCCTGACCACGCACGTCGGCTCCTTGCCGCGATCCGCGGACGTCACCGATCTCGTCTTTGCGCAGGAGCGCGGCGAGGCCATCGTTCAGGCCCAGTTCGATGCAGTGATCGGCGCGGCAGTCGAAGAGGTGGTGCGGCTCCAGGTGGAGGCGGGCATCGATCTCGTCTCGGACGGAGAAATGTCGAAGATCAGCTATGCGACCTATATCAAGGATCGCATCACTGGCTTTGATGGCGACAGCCCGCGCACGCCGCCTGCGGACCTCGAGATGTTCCCTAGCTTCCTCGAACGGCAGGCCAAAGGCGGCGGGACGCCGACCTATCGCCGCCCCAAATGCGTAGGTCCCATCGAAGTGAAGTCTATGGAACCCCTGGAGGCCGATCTCGCCCATATGGAGGCGGCAATGGCGCGCCACCAACCCGTGGGCGGCTTTATGAACAGCGCCTCGCCCGGGGTGATCGCGCTGTTCCAGCCGAACGAGCACTACCCCTCGCAGGATGCCTATCTCGAAGCCCTCGCTGAAGCGATGCGGCCTGAATATGAGGCAATCGTCGCGTCCGGCTTGTTATTGCAACTCGACAGCCCCGACCTCGGCCTAGGCCGCCACATGATGTACAAGGACCGCAGCGACGCGGATTATCTGCGCCTGATCGGCGGCCATGTCGAAGCATTGAACCACGCACTTCGCAATGTCCCGGCAGACCGCGTGCGCATGCATGTGTGCTGGGGCAATTACGAAGGCCCGCACTGCTGCGATGTCGAGATGGGCGTGATCCTGCCGACATTGATGGCCGCCAAACCTGCCGGTCTACTGTTCGAAACCAGCAACCCGCGCCATCAGGCCGACTGGACCTATTTCGCTGAAATGGCCGCGATAATCCCCGAGGACAAAATCCTTATCCCCGGCGTGATCGACAGTACCACGAACTTTATCGAACACCCGCGCGTCGTGGCTGAACGGATCGAGCGCTATGCTGGCATTATCGGGCGCGAGCGGGTGATCGCGGGCACCGACTGCGGCTTTTCGACCTTCGCGGGCTTCGGCGTGGTCGATCCCAGCATCGTCTGGGCCAAGCTCAAGACTCTGGCCGAGGGCGCGGCGCTGGCCAGCGAACGCCTGTGGCGCGGTGTGGCGGCGTGAGCGACTTCAAGACCCGCCTGGCCAGCGGCGCGCCCTTGCTCGGCACCTTCGTCAAGACCCCCCACCCCCACGTGGTCGAAGTGCTTGCGGGGACCGGGCTTGATTGCCTGTGCCTCGATGCCGAACATGCACCGTTTGACCGCCGCGATCTCGACGCTGGCATCATGGCCGCGCGCGCCGGAGGAATGCAGGTGCTGGTGCGCCCCGCCTCGTCAGCGGCGCATGAAATCCTCAACGCGCTCGATTGCGGCGCGGACGGCGTACTGGTTCCACACGTGCGCTCCGCCGCAGAGGCCGAGGCGGTGGCAGCCAGCGTCCATTACGGCCCTGGCGACGGCCTCGCCCGGCGCGGCTATGCCGGATCGAGCCGTGCGGCGGGATACGGCACGCGTGCCATCCCCGATCATCTCGCCGCCAGTGCAGCGACCAGCGTCATGATCGCGCAGATCGAAGACCTTGAAGCGCTGGACGAAATAGACGCCATTGCCGCCGTACCCGGCATCGATGCGCTGTTCATCGGGCGGATCGACCTCACCATCGCGCTGGGCTGCAGCTCGCCTGACGATCCCAAGGTTATCGCAGCGGTGGAGCGCATTCTGGCCGCATGCCGCGCTGCAGACCGGGCCTGCGGGATGTTCACGCCGCGGCCTGCCGATGTGCCGCATTGGCAGGCGCATGGCGCAAGCCTTTTCCTGCTGGGATCGGATCATGGCTTCCTGCGCGAAGGGGTAGCCAGCCTCGCTCGCACGGCCGGCTTTACGACCTGAGACCGACTGGCAAATCGGGGGATCATTTATGCAACGCGCCGAAGACATCAGCCAAACGCGCCGGATCGCCGCGCTGGTTTTCCTGCTGATCGGTTACTTCTTCTACGCATGGTCGTGGAACACAGTCGATATCTTGCGGCCCTTTATCAAGGATGACCTTGGCCTCACCCTCACTCAGTCCGGGTCTCTCTACACGATGCAAGCGATCGGAGCGATCATGGGCGCGGTGGTCATGGGGCAGGTTGCTGACGTGATCGGGCGGCGCAACGCGCTGGTGATCGCGATGGTAGGCTATGGGTCCATGCTGTTGTCGGGGCTGGTCGTGGCCGATTTCGCCACGCTGGTAGGGCAGCGTGTCCTGATGGGCTTCTTCATGGGCGCGATGTACCCGATTGCTGTGGGGATCTATTCGGGGCTGTTTCCCGCCAGCAAGCGCGGGCTGATCGCCGGCTTTGTGCTCGGCACATATAACGTGGCTGTGTCGGCACTGGGGTTCCTATCGGCAGCTGCCTTTCGTGCCGGAGCCGACTGGAAGGTGCTGCTATGGGCCGGCGCAGTGCCGGTGGCGCTGGCGCTGTTTGCCTTTCTGGTGGTACCTGACGACCGTAAGCTGGTGCCTTTCGGCGGGCCGGTGGGTGGGACCACGAACGCTGCCTCCAAGCTGCCCATAGCCGAGCTGTTCCGCCCCGGCGTCGCCCGGCAGACAATGCTCCTGGCGACCATGTCGGGCCTTAATTTCTTCGCCTACCAGGCCTTTACCGGCTGGGCGAGCACCTACCTCAGGACCGAGCGCGGCATTCCCGACACGGTGATCGGCGATGTGCTGGGCTGGCAGTTTGTCGGCGCGGCGCTGGGTGGCCTTATCTGGGGCTGGATCAGCGATCGGCTCGGGCGGCGCAGCGGCGCGGCGGGGTTTGTCGTCGCGGCGGCCATCATCCCAGTCTATCTGTTCGTCCCGCTGCCGCTTGGTCTGCTGGAAACGCTCGGCTTTGCCTATGGCGTTATGCTCAGCGCATCGGCGATCTGGGGGCCATGGCTGTCTGAGCTTTACCCGCCGCACTTGAGATCGACCGCAGCCTCGATCTACAACTGGGGCCGCGTCATCAGCATGACCGCGCCGCTGATCACCGCCCCACTGGCCGAGGCCGTGGGGCTTGGGCCGGTGATGGCGCTGGCCTCGGTCAGCTTCTTGCTTGCCGCGTGGATATGGTTTGCGCTTCCAGAAACGGCAGGGCGATCGGTCAACGATCTCAAGGCGCCTGCGTGACGCTCAGCCCGCCACGTCGCTGACGCACTTCAGCTAGATGGCGCCAAGCCGGAGTATACTCACTGCAAGACGCCTCCGCCTCCTCTGACATACCGGCTCGAAGTCTTGCCCAAAGAGACAAAGCCAAAGTGCAGAAAATCGCCGTGATCCAAGAAATTTTCCTTCAACAATCCGGCCCAGCTTTTGTCGCTCTGTAATGTCACTGAGGCAAACGTCCATGTCGGCTCTGGACGAGGGCTGTCGTTGGAGCTGCCAGTATGGAACGGTAGAAAAGTCCCAGTCTCAGTCATGTAGCGAAGTTGGAAACTTCGTCCGCTTTTTGGCGATCAGCAGGTCGACCCTGAGGACCAAGATTGGGGCGCGATGGTGACACAGCAGTGCGCGATCGATCAGCTTGCTGAAACTGGGCGACTGCGATTGCGTCCCTAGGCGCGATGCCCCCCTTGCTCCCGGTTTTTATCATTAAATCAACGGGCAGATGGCAATAACCCAGTTCTCATCTTCGTTCTGTATGGTGCGCCAGACGGCTGAAGTACCGGATTTTCCAGCCTTTTTAGAAATGGTTCTTGAATAAAATTGAGAACATGGCCGGCCTTCGGTCGGCCGACTGAACAGCGGCTTTGGGGGCGCCGCA